>JBOGNE010000063.1:0-228932 GCA_050747005.1 Candidatus Acidiferrales bacterium | reverse complement strand
CCGCTGCAGAGATTCGACCGCGCGCCTCGCAACGGACTCGCGGCCTGCACCAGCAATGCCGGCGCAAACTCCGCGAACGTCGTCGGGTTTAAGGTGCTGCTGCGCCAGAACGGCATCCGCTGCCTTGTGGAGCGCACGCCAAGCGCTTGAGTAGCCAGCGCGCAGCGGATTCGACGCCCCGGCGGTCGATCGTGCGACGACGGCGCCCTTCGCGTCAGCAAGTACGCAATCGGTCTTCGAGCCGCCGCCATCGAACCCAAGAAAATAACGGCGCTTACGAGGAGACTTTTTCGGTGACATTGCGTCCAGTCTGCTTGACAGTCTTTGAATCCGGCGGTTAGCATCGCGCGACCCGTTGGCGCGGCGAAATGCAGATCAGCCCCCTCGACTTCGCGATTCTGGTGCTCTATCTCGCGGGCATCACGGTTTTCGGCGCGCTCTTTCGGCGCGGCCAGCAAAATCTTCGCGACTACTTCCTGGGCGGCCGAACGGCGCCGTGGTGGGCGCTGGCATGCTCGATCGTCGCCACGGAAACTTCGACGCTCACCATCATCGGGACGCCGGGAATCGCATACGCCAGCGATCTCGGCTTCCTGCAGCTCGTCATCGGTTACCTGATCGCGCGCGTGATTCTCTGCATCGTGCTCGTTCCACAATATTTTGAAGGTGAATTCTACACGGCTTATCAGCTTTTGGAGAAGCGTTTCGGCGCGCGGATGAAATCGGCCGCAGCCGTGGTTTTCCTGGTGACGCGCGCGCTGGCCGAAGGCGTGCGCATCGCGGCGATTGGCAAAGTGGTAAGCGTGGCGTTCGGTACCGGCGACCGCATGTCGATTTTGATCATCGGCGTGCTGACTCTTTTCTATACGTTCGAAGGCGGAATGCGCGCGGTGATCTGGACGGACGTAATTCAGTTCGTTCTTTATTTCACGGGATCGGTTGCGGCGTTTTTCTTGCTGCTGCACAAAATTCCCGGCGGCTGGCTTGGCGTGACGCAAGGCGCGGCCATCGGAAATCACCTTCGCGTCTTCGATTTCACATTCAGCCTGACGCAAAGCTATACGTTCTGGGCCGGCATAATCGGCGGAACTTTTCTGACGATGGCAAGCCACGGCACCGATCAGACCATGGTGCAACGGCTGCTCGCGGCACGCAACGAACGGGACAGCAAAAAGGCGCTGCTGGGCAGCGGCGTGATTATCTTTTTCCAGTTCGCGCTGTTTCTCGTGCTGGGAGTGATGCTATTTGTGTACGCGCAGCACATGGGGACTGGGCTTCCGACGGGCGACCCAGACCGTATCTTCCCGTGGTTCATCGTGCATGAAATGCCGCACGGGCTTGCCGGCCTGGTACTTGCGGCGATCTTTGCGGTTGCGATGTCAAACGCGAGCGGCTCGTTGAACTCGCTGGCCTCCTCCAGCATCATAGACCTCGGCGCAGGCGGCAAGAACGCCGCGAAATCGCTCGCGCGGTCGCGAAAAATGACGCTGGCGTGGGGCGTGGTGCTCATGCTGCTGGGATTGATTCACTGGGGGCCGGTGCTCGTTGCGGGACTGACGATTGCGTCGATCACTTACGGCGCGCTTCTCGGCGTTTTTCTGTTAGGAACCTGGAACAGCCGCGCCAGCGAGCGAGGAGCCTTGATCGGATTTGTCGCGGGGCTCGTGATGATGATCGCAGTAAAGTTTCTTACGCCGCTCGCCTGGACATGGTACGTGTGCGCGGGAACGATCGTGACGTTTGCGATTGGGTCGCTGGCTAGCATGGGTAGCAATGGGCGGCGAGGTCCGCGTGTTACGAAACCGCCTTCGGCGGTGATGTAAGCCACACGCGTCGCGGAGAACATTCATCGAAACTCAGGAACAGTCGAAAAAGCCACTTGGCCTGGTTCGCGGCCTGAATGGCTGGGCCGCAGCCGCCATCGTTGTTGGCACGATGATCGGCACGGGAATTTTTCTGAAGCCGAGCGAGATGGCGGGAGAAGCGGGCTCGGTCACGATTGTCTTCGCGGCGTGGATCGTCGGAGGACTGCTCTCGATGTTCGGCGCGCTGAGTTACGCCGAACTGGGCGCGGCGATGCCGGAAGCGGGCGGAGAATACGCCTACCTGCGCCGCGGTTTCGGACCGGTGTGGGGATTTCTCTTCGGCTGGATGCATTCGATCGTCGGAAGGCCGGCATCGGCCGCTTCGATCGCAGCGGGATTGCTTCGCTTTTGCGCCTTTCTGTTTCCGGTGGTCGCGGCGCCGCTTTACACATTTCACTTTCACCTGCCGTTCTTTGCGGGGCACGAATCGAAGTTCGTTTTCACGTGGGCGCAGCCGCTGGCAGTGGCCGCGCTGATCGTGATGACTATCGTGAATTATCTGGGCGTGCGGCTGGGAGGACAGGTGCAGATCGCTCTTACCTTCCTGAAAGTTGCCGCCGTCATCGCGGTGATAGGAGCGGGATTTGCACTCGTTCACGCAAGCGCGGCGACTTTTCACCCGCTGTGGCCGTCGTCGCTCGGCTGGGGCACGACGGCGGGGTTTTTAGCGGCGCTGGCGGCTTCGCTGTGGGCCTACGACGGCTGGGAGGACTTGAATCTGGTCGGCTCGGAAATTCAAAATCCCGAAAGAAATATTCCGCGGGCGCTCATCGGTGGCGTGGCGTTTGTCGCCGTGGTTTTTATACTGTTCAGCGCGGTGTGCTTCTACGCGCTGCCGTTTGCGGCCGTGGCTTCTTCGCAGCATGTGGCGTCCGACGTATTCGAGAGTTTCGCAGGCCGCGGAGCGGCGCTCTGGATCACGCTGGCGATGGCACTTTCCGCGCTGGGCACTCTGAATTCCTCGATCCTGAGCGGCGCGCGCGTGGACTATGCGATGGCGCGAGACGGAATCTTTTTTCGATTCGCGGCGGCAATCCATCCAAAGTTTCGCACTCCGGGCAATGCGCTGATTTTCCAATGCGCGCTGGCCAGCCTGATGGCGCTGAGCGGCACGTTCGAAGATTTGACTTCGCTCTTTATTTTCGCGACGTGGATTTTTTATGGTCTGGCGGTTGCTTCGATGATGCGGCTGCGGCGAACGGAGCCGGATATGCCGCGGCCATACCGGACGTGGGGATATCCGGTCGTCCCGGCGCTCTTTGTTGCCGGAGCGATTGCGCTGACGGTGAGCCTGTGGATCGCGCGGCCGGTGCGATCATCAATCGGCTTCGGCCTGATTCTCGTTGGGCTGATTTTCTATCGAGAGTGGCGAAAGCGACTGGCGACTGCGTAAAAAAACTCCCGCGATGCAATGGCCTCGGCACCCTCGGAGTGCCGCCCTGAAGGGCGGCGCTACAAACGCCGCAGGCCGTTCATCTCGCTCATAGGTGGCGAAGAGCGAGCGCGGGGAGATCGAGCGGCATCAAATCGGGATGCAGGATGTGGGCGAGAAGCGCGACACCGTCAGCTAGACGCGGGCCGGGGCGTGAAAAGTAACTATTTGCATCGACGGCGAAGATTCGGCGCTCGCGAAGGGCGGGCAACGCGTTCCAGTCTTCAGGCCATGATTGCGAGTCTCGCAGCGCAATGAAGTCTCCCGCATTCCTATCCGCTTTGTAACCGCACTGCATCACGACAATCACATCCACCGAGCTTTTCGCGATGTCTTCTGCGGTCACGCGGAAGGACGCGTCGCCAGCCTGGCCAAGGATATCGCTGCCGCCTGCCTTTTCGACCATTTCCGGAACCCAGTGCCCGCCGACGTAAAAAGGATCGAGCCATTCGAGGCAAAGAACACCAGGGCGCGGGCGGGCCGCTATCGTGCGTTTCTCAATACCGGCAACTTTTGCGGCGAGAGCAACGGCGAGTGCGTTCGCCTCGGAAACATGTCCCGTAGCTTCGCCGACTCGGCGGATGTCGTCCCAGACGTCGCCGAGTGAATGAGGCGCAAGAGAAAGCACGCGGGGCTGCGCGTCCATTCGGGAAAGGGCCGTCGCTAAATCGTCGGGCGAAGCGGCGCACACGTGACAAAGATCCTGCGTGACAATCAAATCGGGGGAGATGGCGCGCAAAAGGTCGGCATCTACCGAATAAACGCTTTCGCCGCGTCCGACAAGTTCGGTTACCTGGCGATCGAGTTCCGCCGCAGACGCCTTTACGTCAACGCGCGGCCGAATCAGCGCGGGCTTCGTGGCGGCTTCGGGCGGAAAGTCGCATTCGTGCGTGACGCCGGCGACCGAGCCGCCCGCCCCGATCGCGTAAAGGATTTCCGTGGCGGAAGGCAGTAACGAACAGACGCGCATTAGGCTTTCGCCTCGGAAGAAATTCCCACTTGCGCCGAGCTTTGCGAGCCTGCGCTTACGACGCCAGAAGATGCATCCGGCAAAAGGTCGGCGAAGACGAAGCCATCGCGTTCCACGACCTCTCCATTGAGGACTCGAATTGGTGTGCGGAACATGGGGCCTGCCTTCGCGAAAGTGTGAAACTCGCCATTTTCGCCGCAGGGATCAACGTCGGGCGGCAAATCGTTCAGAAAAGATGCAGAAAATTGACGGCCAGCGAATGAAGGATCCAGCCGCGTCGGATCGACGCAAGTGACGTAGGCGTCGAGGCCACCGGCGAGCATTTCGGCGGCGAGGGCGCGCGTGTCTTTTCGCCAGAGTGGAAAAACTGGAGTCATGCCGCATGCGGCGAGCTGCTTTTCCCTGTAGGCGCGGATGTCTTCGAGAAAAAGATCACCGAAGATTACGTGGCGAACGCCCTCCGCGCGAGCGCGCGACATGGCGTTCGCCATCGCGGCTTCGTAGGCTTCGTTCGAACACGGCGAAGGTATTTGCACTTTGACGAGCGGGAGACCGGCCGCAGCCGATTGCAATTCAAGCAGCTCTTCGCGGACGGCATGCATGGCGACGCGTTGATAGGTGCGATTGACCGTGGTGAGCAAAGCCACGACGTCGAAATCACCTTGCTGACGGATGGTGTGGAGAGCCCAGGCGCTGTCCTTTCCGCTGCTCCATGCAAGCCAGGACTGGTTGCGATTAGCCAAGCCGCTCTCGCATTATTTTAAGTGTGTTACAGACGATTTTAATGGCGCTGGTTGCGATTAGAAAGCGGCTAGAAATCGCGGTCTTGGCGTCCCTGCCGAGGGTTTCATGCGCGGGATTTGCCCCAAACATCACGCAGCCATCTTAGCCGGGCGGTTGGCTGATGCAAAGCGCTTGTTGGTGTGGAGAATTTTAAGTGGCGCACGCACGCATCGAATGCCGCCGCATGTACTCTATTCCTAGTTCTCAGGCCGCCTCGCTGCTAAGAGAGGCGGCGAGACGCCTTTCGTATTCTCAGGGCAGCCCGGCGCTACGAAGATGCAGGACAAGGCCGTGCGCCGACGAAGAGAGATTCTTCGCTGCGCTCAGAATGACGACAAAAACCGAAAAGCGTGGGGAACGAAAAGGAAACATGCGCGAGGAGCGGCGGTTGTGCGGTGCAAAACCGTATGCTATATACGACCGCGAGATGCAGGCGTCGGCAACGAAGGCCCGAAGCGATGTTGCGCGTAAGTTCGGGTTTTTGGCGCTGGCGCTGCTCCTACTCATGACATCTTCCTCTCGCGCGCAGAAAAACTCCCCGAAAGAAATGCGGCAACGGGCCGGCAACTCTCGCTGGGTTGAGAAAACCCTCAAGAAAATGACGCTGCAAGAGAAGCTCGGGCAGATGCTGATGCCGGTGTATTTTGGCGCGTTCACTTCGACGGAAAGCCCTGAATACAAACAACTGCTGCACGAAGTGGAGGCGAATCACATCGGCGGGTTGATTGTGGGAACAACGCGCAGCCCGCTGGGTGTGGAAAAGAGCCAGGTTTATCCGACAGCCATCATTACAAACGAGCTGCAACGACGCGCGAAAATTCCGTTGCTGATTGGCGCCGATTTTGAAACCGGAACAGGGATGCGGCTGGACGAAGGCACGTCGTTCCCGTCGGCGATGGCGGTGGCCGCATCGGGCGATCCGAAGCTGGCATACGCGGAAGGAAGAATTACGGCGCTCGAAGCGCGGGCGGCGGGAATTCATTGGATTTTCGCGCCAGATGCGGACGTCAACAACAATCCGGACAACCCGATCATCAATACCCGGTCATTTGGGGAAGACCCCCAGGCGGTGGCCGAGTACGTGGCGCAATTCATCCGCGGAGTGGAAGAAAACGGCGGGATTGCCACAGCAAAACATTTCCCAGGGCATGGGAACGTCAGCACGGACTCGCATCTGTCGCTGCCCGTGGTTCCCGGCAACCGGCAGGAGATGGAAACGACGGAATTGGTTCCCTTCCGGGCTGCGATTGCGGCGGGCGTGGGTTCCGTCATGGCCGGGCATCTTGCCGTGCCGGCATTTGAGTCCGATGGGAACATCCCGGCGACGCTTTCTCCCGAGATTCTGAATGGATTGCTGCGCGACGAAATGAAATACAAAGGCCTGATCGTGACCGACGCAATGGACATGGGCGGAGTGACGACGATGTTTCCGCCGGGAGAAGCGGCTGTGCGCGCCGTTCTGGCGGGCGAGGACGTGCTGCTGATGCCGCCCGTGCCCGACGCGGCGATGGAAGCGCTGGAAGACGCGGTGAAGTCCGGCCGGATTCCGATGAGCCGGATCGACGATTCAGTGAGGCTGATTCTGGAAGCCAAAGCGCGGCTGGGATTGGAGAGAAACCGGTATGTGGATGTTCCGAAGATCAATGAGAAGTTCGGATTGCCGGCGTTTCAGACGGAAGCGCAAAACATTGCCGACCGCGGAGTGACGCTGCTGCGCGACACGCAGCACATGCTGCCGCTCGATGCGACGCGGCCGCTGCGCGTGCTGCTGGTTTCGCTTTCGGCCGACCAGGACCGCTATCCCGGAGAATCACTCGAGCCAGAGATACGCTGGCGTGTGGATTCGCTGACGGCGCTGCGAGCGGACACGAAATTTTGCAACGTAAGCGCGCTGGCTTTGCCCGCGCCCGATGCTTACGACGTTGCGATTCTCGCGCTATTCGTGCGGGTGGCGGATCGCAAGGGAAACGTTGGAATACCGGATGACCAGCGAGCGTTCGTGAATCAGATGCTCGCCAGCGGGAAACCGACGGCGGTGGTCGCGTTCGGAAGTCCCTACCTGATCGGGCAATTTCCGAATGCCAAGACGTGGCTGGCGGAATTTTCGACCAACGATGTTTCGCAAACGGCCGCCGCCCGGGCGCTTTTCGGGCAAACGGCGATTGGCGGAAAAATTCCAGTTACCGTTCCCGGGACGACGAAACGTGGCGATGGAATAAGCCTTGCCGCGAATCCAATGACGCTGCAACCCGCTCCGGCAGCGCTTTCCGCGAACTTAAAGCCGGCGTTCGACGTGACGGACCGGGCCGTTGCGGACGGAGCATTCCCGGGCGGCGTGCTGGCGGTTGGATTCAAGAATCAACTGGTGGTGCATCCCTTTGGAAAGCTGACGCGCGATTCGAAAGCTGCCGCTGTTACGGCGGGCACGATGTACGACATGGCATCGCTTACGAAGGCGGTGGTCACAACGACGGCGGCAATGATGCTCGTCGAGCAGAAGCAGCTTGATTTGGATGCTCCGGTGGCTCGGTATCTGCCTGAATTCGGGGCGGCGGCGAAATCCGACCCAAACCCAACGTGGCGCGCACGTGTGACGGTCCGAAATCTGATGCTGCACGATTCGGGCCTGCCCGGAATACGCCAATTTTTCAGGGATACGAAAGGATACAAGAAGGTTGTTGCGCGGGCGCTGGCCGAGCCGCTTGTGTATGAACCGGGAACCAAGGTGGAGTATTCGGACCTCGGTTTCATTCTGATGGGCGAGATCGTGCACCGGCTTACGGGACAAACGCTCGATGTATACGCCCGGGAGCACATTTTTGACCCACTCGGGATGAATCATTCGATGTTCAACCCGCCGCGCGCGCTGCGAACGAACATTGCCCCCACGGAAGTCGACACGGAGTTCCGGAAGCGGCTGATCTGGGGCGAAGTACATGACGAAAACGCGTGGGCCATGGGCGGAGTTGCGGGACATGCGGGATTGTTTTCAACCGCTGGAGATATCGCCGCATTCGCGCAGATGCTTTTGAACGGCGGAATTTACGCGCACCACAGGCTGCTTCAACGCGCGACGATACAAGAGTTCACGTCGCGAGTGGCGATCGGCGATTCCGCGCGGGCGCTTGGGTGGGATGTCCCGACGGAGAACTCATCCTCGGGAAAGTATTTCGGCGAGGGCAGCTTCGGACACACGGGATTCACGGGGACTTCGCTGTGGGTTGATCCCGGGCAGCAGGTTTTTCTGATCCTTCTCACGAATCGAGTGAACCCGACGCGCGCCAATGAGGAAATTCTGCAGGTTCGCCCTGCGGTGGCGGATGCCGTAATGCAGGCGCTCGGGCTGGCGCATCGCTAGGGCAGCCTATAGCGCGCGACGGAAAAAGCCTCGCCTCTGAAGGGCAATCTAAAAATCGAGGAGGCATTCTTCGGGCCACAAATCGGCCCTCAGAATGACGGCAGAGTGTTTTCTGGCACGATGGAAGGGTCGCCAAGCACATCCTATTCGTGCCAAGTCGGCGGTCTTGCGGACAGATAACTTCCTCAGCACAATCCATTCCAAAATCCTGCTGGGCCGAACTGGCGGCTTCGTGAGCCGCTATAATCGTCCATAGGGGTTGAGCCAGCCATTGAAACATCTGAAGACCGAGCAACGAAATCCCAGGTCGCGCGGCCTCGACCGGAAATCCACGCTTGGAATTCTTCGCGTCTTAAACCGCGAGGATGCCGGTGTTGCGAGCGCCGTTCGCCAGGAACTGCCGGAAATCGCGCGGGCGGTGGATGAAATCGTGCGCGCGTTTGGAAGTGGCGGAACCCTATTTTACGTCGGGGCAGGTTCGAGCGGGCGCTTCGGCGCGCTGGACGCGGCGGAGTGGCCGCCAACATTTGGCACCCGGCCGGATATGGTGAAGGCCGTGATTGCCGGGGGAGTGAGAGCGCTGCAGCGTGCGGTGGAAGGGGCGGAGGATTCCGCCTCGAACGGGGCTCGCGATCTGGCGCAGGCGGGGGTCAAGCGCGGCGATGTGGTGGTAGGAATCGCGGCGAGCGGGACAACGCCTTACGTGCTTGGCGCATTGAGACTGGCGCGACGGCGCGGCGCAGTGACGGTGGGATTGACTTCCAACTCGCGTTCGCCGCTGGCTCGGCAGGCGCAAATAAGGATTGCGCCGGATACGGGTCCAGAGGCGCTTTCCGGATCAACGCGATTGAAGGCTGGGACGGCGCAAAAAATGGTGCTGAACATGCTTTCTACGGCAGCGATGGTCCGGCTGGGAAAAGTTTACGAGAACTGGATGGTCCATATGTCGCTGACTAACCAGAAGCTGAAAGAGCGGGGCGGAAGGATTCTCGAGGAGTCGACGGGAGTGGATGCGGCTACGGCGAGACACGCTCTGCGGCAAGCGGGACACGAACTGCCGCTCGCGTTCGTGATGCTCAAGACGCACAGCGACGTGCGGCAGGCGCGGCGGCGGCTCGCAGCGGCTGGGGGTAATATTCGGCGGGCGCTGGAAAGCGACCGGGATGGCGACGGCCGCCCGAAGTTCAAGGGGAATTAAGGATGGACCGATTCAAAATCGAAGGCGGACGCAGGCTCGAAGGCACGGTCCGAATCAGCGGCGCGAAGAATGCGGCGCTGCCCGCGATGGCGGCTTGCCTGCTGACGAATGAACCTGTCCGGATCGAAAATATACCGCACGTGCGCGACATCATCACGATGGCGAAACTGCTGGCGCACATGCGCTGCCGCGTCGGAAGTCCGGATATTCCGCCGAGTTCCTTCACGATCCAGGCGGAGACCGTGTCGCACGCGGAAGCGCCGTACGAACTGGTGAAGACCATGCGCGCGTCGGTACTGACGCTGGGGCCGCTGGTGGCGCGATTCGGTTACGCGCGCGTGTCGCTGCCGGGAGGGTGCGCCATCGGCGCGAGGCCGATCGACATTCACATTCAGGCGCTCGAGAAGCTTGGCGCGGAAATCACGATGGAGCACGGGTACGTGGAGGCGCGCACGAAGCGGCTGCGCGGCGCGGAGTTTCGCTTTCCGAAAATCACCGTGACGGGAACCGAGAACGTGCTCACAGCGGCGGTGCTAGCCGAAGGCGAAACGATTCTTGAAAATTCGGCGCTCGAGCCGGAAGTGACCGATCTCGCGGAATTGCTCATCAAGATGGGTGCGAAGATCGAGGGAGTGGGAACGCCAACCTTGCGCGTGCGAGGCGTCGAGAGACTGCATGGGGCAACACATACGATTATTCCCGACCGGATCGAAGCGGGAACGTTTTTGATTGCCGGCGCGATCACCGGCGGCGAATTGCTGCTGACGAATTGCGAGCCCGCGCACTTAGCCGCGGTGATCGAAAAGCTGAAAGCCTGCGGCATCGACATTCGATGCGAAGGCGGAGGCAAGGTGCGCGTGCGGGCGGCGAAAAAACTGGCCGCCGGCGACGTGACCACGGAAGAGTATCCCGGGTTCGCCACCGATATGCAGGCGCAATTCATGGCACTGGCAACGCAGGCGACCGGCGCGTCGCAAATCCGCGAGACGATTTTCGAGAACCGTTTCCTGCATGGAAGTGAGATGTCGCGCATGGGCGCAAACATCGTGATGGACGGAAATCTGGCGGTGGTCATTGGGCCGACGCCGCTGAGCGGTGCGCCGGTGACCGCTTCGGATTTGCGCGCGAGCGCGGGGCTGGTGCTGGCGGGGTTGGTGGCCGACAACACGACCTGGATCGACCGCGTCTATCATATCGATCGCGGATACGAGCAGATCGAAGAAAAATTGCGATCGGTTGGGGCGAGGATCGAGCGCGTCACACAACCCTGAGGAAACGAAACGGGAGGCGGTGGCTAGCCTCCCGTTCGATCACATAAGTCGACGCGGGATCTACTCGGACGCTGAACCAGTGGCTGAACTGGCGGCTTCGGTTTTCGGTTGCTTGTCGCGCTGGTCGCGGAGAACGGCTTTGCGGCTCAGGCGGATTTTGTTTCCCTCGATGGCAAGCACCTTCACCAGAATCTGATCGCCTTCCTTCAACTCGTCGCGGACGGCGCGAATGCGCGCTTCGGCGATTTCGCTGATGTGCAGCAATCCGTCGGTTCCCGCGAAAATCTCGACGAAGGCGCCAAACTCCGCAATGCGCACGACCGTTCCGAGATAGGTTTTCCCGATTTCGGCGGTCGCGGTGACGTCGCGAATCATTTTCAACGCGGATTCGGCGGCTGTGCCGTTGTTCGCGAAGACGTGAACTTTGCCGTCGTCCATAACGTCAATTTTCACACCGGTAGCCTCGATGATGCCGCGAATTTTCTTGCCGCCGGGGCCGATGAGATCGCGAATTTTGTCCGTGGGGATGCTGAGCATGTAGAGATGCGGGGCGTAGGTGGAAATTTCCGTGCGGCCAGTGTTGATGGTGGGATCCATGATGTCGAGAATCTGAAGACGCGCCTTGCGCGCCTGGGCCAGCGCTTCGCGCATCATGGCGATGCTGACGCCGCCAACCTTGATGTCCATCTGCAGGGCCGTGATTCCCTGCCGCGTGCCGGCAACCTTGAAATCCATATCGCCGTAGTGGTCTTCCGCGCCAGCGATGTCGGTGAGGATGGCGTACTTATCGCCTTCAACAACCAAACCCATGGCGATTCCAGCGCAGGGAGATTTGAGCGGCACGCCTGCATCCATCAGCGCGAGAGATCCACCGCAAACGGTGGCCATCGAAGATGAGCCGTTCGATTCCATGATGTCGGAAACGACGCGCATGGCGTACGGAAAATCCTCTTCGGCGGGAAGCAGGTTGGCAAGAGCGCGTTCGGCGAGGGCTCCGTGGCCGATTTCGCGGCGGCCGGGACCGCGAAGGAATTTCACTTCGCCTACCGAAAAAGCCGGGAAATTATAGTGCAACATGAAACGCTTAAAGGCGTCTTCCTCGAAGAGCAGATCGAGGCGCTGCTTGTCTTCCTTGGTGCCGAGCGTGGTGGTAACGAGGGCCTGCGTCTCGCCTCGCGTGAAAAGCGCCGAGCCGTGAACGCGCGGGAGAACGCCCACTTCGCAGGTAATCTGGCGAATCTGATCGAACGCGCGGGCATCGGGACGCCGGCGGCGATTCAGCATGTCGTCGCGGAAAATGCGCTCGCGAAGGCGCTCGAAGGCGCGATAGGCAAGCTTCTGCTTGTCTTCGTCGTCTTCGGGAATGGCGGAAAGAATCTCCTTCTTGACGCCGTCCACCAGGCCGTAGCTTTCGAGCTTCGGATGCTTGGCGGTGTCGAGCGCGTCGCGCAGGCGTTCGCCATATTTCTGCGTCATGTCCTTGTAAAGACTTTCATCGAACGCGGGCGGCTGAACCGCGGCTTTCACTGGATTCACGCGTTTGTGCAGCTCGCGAATGGCGGCGACGATCTTGCGAATTTCGGCGTGGCCGAATTCGAGGGCGTCCGCAACCGCATCTTCGGAAACTTCGAGAGCGCCGGACTCGACCATCACGATGGCTTCATCCGTGCCCGCAATCACGATATTGAGCAGGCTGGTCTTCTGCGCTTCCACGGTGGGATTCACGGTGAGCTTGCCGTCAATCAATCCCACGCGGACGCAGGCGACCGGACTATTGAACGGAATCTTCGAGACGTAGAGAGCGGCCGACGCGGCCGTAACGGCGACCGTGTCCGGATCGTTTTCGCTGTCGGCGGAGAGAACCATCGCGACGATTTGCGTCTCGGTGGAGTAACCTTCGGGGAAAAGGGGGCGCAGCGGGCGGTCGGTGAGCCGCGAAACCAGTATCTCGCGTTCGGTAGGGCGGCCTTCGCGCTTGAAAAAGCCTCCGGGAATTTTGCCAGCGGAATAATTATTTTCACGGTAATCGACCGTCAGCGGAAGAAAATCCTTGTCCGCCGGCTTCGAATCCATGCAAGCCGTGGCGAGCACAACGGTGTCGCCGTAACGCGCCACAATGGCGCCGTGCGCCTGGCGGGCCATCTTGCCAGTTTCTAGAGTCAACGTGCGTCCGCCGAGTTCCAAACTTACTTGTTCAAACATTCATCACATCCTTCGCGCACCGGTTCGCCGGGCGCCTTTTGTCAGATACGAGAGTCAACTCTCGGAAATTCAGCCGGAGGGAAGAAACCAGAAGGCCGGAGGTTCATTGGAGCGCAGCCTCGCGCGACGCGACCATGCTCGCGAGACACCCAAGAACATCGGCTTGTGCGATTAGGAAAGGCGCAGCTCGAAAGCTGCTCAGGAATGCCGCGCTACTTGCGCAAACTGAGTCGTTCCACAATCTCGCGATACCGATCCGGGTCGCGACGGTTCAGATAGTCCAGCAGCCGGCGGCGCTTGTTGACCATCATGATCAACCCACGGCGCGACGCGTGATCCTTGGCATGGGACTTAAGATGGGAGGTGAGGTAGCTGATGCGTTCGCTGAGCAATGCGATCTGCACTTCCGGCGACCCCGTATCTTTCGCGTGAGTCCGGAACTGCTCGATAACTTCTGCTTTGACTTCGCTCAACTCGCCTCCCTCGAAACCCTGAAACGCGGAACCCTGCTCTGCTATATGTCCTCTCTTCGACGTTCAAAATCGTAGCACACGCCTATTGTACGTGCCAACAATCATTTTCTGGCTTTCGGGCCCTTGGGGCGGCCTGCGCCGCGCGGTTACAGCGTGGGAGAATCGTTCCCGAGCATCGCCTGACGCACGATTTTGATCGGCGGGAACCCCTGCCGCATGAAATCATTGTGAAATTTTTCGAGCGAGAAGGACGCGCCTTCTTTTTTCATGACGTCCGCTCGAAGTTTTAGGATTTCCAGCTTCCCCAGCGTGTAATAAAGGTACATCGCGTCGGCGGTCCCTCGCTTGGTCTCCACTTCGGCCACTTCCTTCGATTGGTAGCCTTGCGTCACGAAAAATTCTTCGGCTTCGGGGGTGGTCATGTTGCGCGTATGCATGCGGATGGCAACCACGAAGCGCGCATCGCGGAGCAGCGCATCCTGCAACTGGCCGAGCCGAATCAGCCGCGATTCGCGCTCGTCCTTCGCGCCAACTCCGGGCTGGCCGTAGCCTTCATCAAGCATCATTTGTTCACAATAATGCGCCCAGCCTTCGGCATTGCTGGAGGCTCCCAGCAGCTTGCGAACTTTCGTCGGCGCCTGAGGCACCCACAGAAACTGAACGTAGTGCCCGGGGTAAGCCTCGTGAACCGCGACGCTCACAATCGTTCCCCGATTGAATTGGGCCATGATTCCGGCAACTTCCGCCGGAGTGTCATGCGGGTCCGGCAGCGTGACGTTGAAATATGCTTCGGTCGAATGCGTTTCGTACGGGCCGGGCGTGTCCATGGAAGCGAAAGTGGTGGCCCGCTCGAAGGGCGGCGTTTCAATTACCTGCGGCCGAACGTCGGAAGGAATGGTGATGATGCGCTTCGCACCGATGAAATCGATCAGGCCGCTGAAGGTATCGCGAAAACTTTGCAGAAGCTGGCCGGGCGCTGGATGGTCGGCGTCAAGCTCGGCCAGTACCTCGCGCGGAGTCTTGTTGGGATCGATTTCCTTTGCCACGCGAGCGAATTCCGCCTGATTTTTGCGCAGGTCCGCCAGGCCGATCTGCAACAAGCGATCCAGCGGCGTGTCCACCATCTCGTCGTACAGAAGCTTTTTCGAAAACGTGTCCGCGCCGAAGCGGAAATCGCCTTTGGAGCGAGGGAGCACGTCCGTCTTCAGCCATTGCTGGTACTTCTGCAAATCAGAGATGGCGGCGGCGTTGGATTCTGCAAATTCGGACTTTACTTGCGGATCTTTTGCGTCGGCAAAGGCCTCTGGCACGTCCTTCTGGAAGAACGAGATCAACCCTGGAAGCTGTTCGAGCGCGATTTCCGTATACACGCGCGGCGGATTCTTCAGATTTGCACGCGCCGCGGCGAATACGGCTGGAATCTGCTTTTCGCGCGCGACCGCCGAGCGCAACCGGTCGTCCGGCGATGCAAAGCGGCGGCTCATCAGCGTGTAAATGCTGGAAGTCACGCCGCTCGAATAGGCGTCGGGATTCTTTTCCCAGGGCCGGATCGTTTGCAGCGTTAACAGCATGCTGCGGATATTCGAAAGCACGATCTGGCGGTCGGCGGACTCCGTTTGGCCGAGTCCGGCGGGGTCGAACGTATTGACGCGATTTTCGAATGCTTGCAGAGCCTGAATTTCCGAGGCGATCGAATGGCGCGAATAATTTTCGAGCTGCGAATCGTACTGATGAAAGCCGTCGGACGTTCCCTGCGTCGGCTGATATTTGAAATAGACGCTGTCGAAGTAATCGTCGGCTAGGGCCGCCCAGGCGTGCGAAACGTTCGCCGTTTGCGCGCGACTCGCGTCCGGTCCGCGCGAGTTAGTCTTTACGCCAGCCAGAAGCGATCCTCCCGCCACAGCGAATGCTGCCACGATTGAAAGAATGACGGGTGATTTCCAAGATCGTCGATTCACATTCACTCCAGTATCCACTTTTACTCTCAGATTACTGGGCGAATTGTAGTGCGGAGGCGTACGGGTTGGCAACGAGAAGAAGTTGATCTGCGGGAATGCAGGGACGGCCTGGCGGCGTTTAGGACCGCCCGCCGTGGATGAGCGACAGGAACTCATTGCGGGTCTGCTGGTTCTCGCGAAACACACCGAGCATGTGGCTGGTCATGGCTTGCGAATTCTGCTTTTCGACGCCGCGCATGACCATGCAAAGATGGCGTGCTTCGATGATGACGCCGACGCCCTGCGGGTTCAGGTGTTCCTGAATGGTCTCGGCGATCTGGCTGGTGAGGCGTTCCTGAATCTGAAGGCGGCGAGCGTACATGTTGACCAGCCGCGCGATTTTGCTGAGTCCCACGACCTTTTTGTTCGGAATGTAGGCCACGTGGCACTTGCCGAAGAAAGGGAGAAGGTGGTGTTCGCACAGGCTGTAAACCTCGATATCCTTCACAACGACCATCTCGTCGTAGCAGACGCTGAACATCGCGCCGTTCAAAATTTTGTCCGGGTCCTGGCGATAGCCGCTTGTGAGGAAGCGCAGCGCCTTCTCGAAACGTTCCGGGGTCCGGCGCAGGCCGTCGCGATTGGGATCTTCTCCCAGTTCGACGAGCATCTGGCGAACGAGTTGGGCGATGTTGCCCGAGCCTGCTGTTTCCGAGATTGCGATTTCCGTGGCTTCGTTCATTGGCGTTTGCTCCTCTGTGGCCCCTTTTTATTCGATGCTTTCCGCGCCCTCGCCGCGATACTCGAAGCTATTCAGGCCGGTTTCTTCCACGCGAATGCGTTCGAGCCGCGCATGCGGGAATTTTTCGAGACGCCGATAAATCTCGCGGCAAACATTTTCCGTGGTTGGAATGCTAGCCTGAAATTCGGGAATCTCTTCATTCAGATATTTCCGGTCGAAAGGCTCGATGACTTCACTTTCAACGAACGGATCGAGATCGCCGAGGTTCGCGATCATTCCGGTTTCCGAATCGACCGGGCCTGCGATGGTGACTTCGACTATGTAGTTGTGCCCATGGCCGTAAGGGTTGTTGCATTTGCCGTAGATGCGGCGGTTGTCTTCGTCGCTGAGTTTTGGCGCGTGCAGTCGATGGGAAGCGGCGAAGCGATAACGGCGCGTCAGCGAGATTTTCACCGGTGCAGTGGCACTCACGAGCGGCTCCCTGCCGCTGTTTCAGCGCTCTCGGCGATGCAGTCCGCGAAAAGATCGGGCGATTCGTAGAGGCGGACGCGATCGAGCTTGCCCTTCGCAATTCTCGGCTCCAAGAGATTCCAAATCATCGCAGCAATATTTTCGGTTGTGGGAATCTTCCCGGCCAGCTCGGGCACTTCGTAATTCAAGTGGCGATGGTCCATGCGGTCCACCACTTCGCGCTGGAGGATTTCTTTCAATTCCTTCAAGTCGAGCACCATGCCCGTGGCCGGATCGGGTTCGCCCGCGACTGTAACCTCGAGGACGTAGTTGTGCCCGTGGCCGTGCGGATTGTTGCACTTGCCGAAGATGCGGCGATTCTCCTCCGCCGAAAAATTCGGGTTGTGATAAAAGTGCGAAGCGGAAAATTCGACTTTTCGCGTGATGCGTATCATTGCGTTTTCGCCGGGTACGTCCTTCCCTTCCAGGTCACGGAACCTCGCGTGTTCTTCCACCAGGACGCGATCCAGCATGCCTCACACAGCGATCCTCCCACCAACAAGTATGGGATGAGCCTCAACGAAAAATGATTCCGGCGCAGGTCAACCGCATATCGCAAATGCCACGCGATCAGCCAGATTCCCATTAGAGCCCACAGGAGGGCCACACGGTGCGCCGAAAATGGGCGAACCAAAGATCCCGCCACATATAATAATGCCAGGCTCACAAGCATTGCGGCTTCATCGAAGCCATAATCTTCCTTCAAGAGCAAGTAGAGATTCTTGCTCCATCCCTCCCACATCGATCGGAAACCGCGGTACATGCGGGTGCGCACCACGCCGGCGGAAGCCGAGAAGTAGATCGCATGCCCCGAATTCTTCACAATTTCGGCCAAAGCGACGTCTTCGAGAATCCGGGACGCTACCGCACGATGTCCGCCAATCGATTCATAAACGTCGCGGCGGATGAGCAGGTATTGCCCATTGGCCGCGGCGTCGGGTTGCGACGGATCGTTCACGCGCGCGTAAGAATACTTCGCGGCAAGGCGGCAAAACACAAATGGAATGAGCGCGCGCTCCCAGAAGGTCTCCATTTCCTGTTCGGGCGAATACGAAACCAGTGCGGCAGAGTGCGTTGCAGCGTCTTGCAAGGCATGCTGCATGGAACCGGGTAAATGGCATGTGTCGGCGTCGGTGAAAAGCAGCCAATCGCCGCGTGCAGCCTTCGCCCCAATCGAAACGGCGCGATTCTTGCCGGTCCAGCCGGACGGCAGATTCCCGGCGATGAGGATTTTTAGTTTGGGGACGCGCGCGGATAGCTCCGACAAAATAGCGCCCGTTCGGTCGGTCGATTGATCGTTGACGACGATAACCTCCCCAATCTCTGGCTGAGCCGCAACCGATTCCACGGCGCGCGCGATCGAGGCTTCCTCGTTTCTTGCGGGAATGATGGCGGAAACCAAAGGTCGGTTAAATCCCTGCGGCGCGAGAAGGTCTGCTAAACCACTCGCTTTCGATTTGCCGATGCCTCTATTATAGAGCGTTTGGAGAACAGGTTGAACCGCAATATGAGAACGGGTCTCGTGCTGGCGTTCGTGGCAGGACTCCTCTTTTTGTTTGCGCGCCCGAATTACCGGCACGGGGAAGCCAGCTTGCGCGGGCGTCCTGCGGCCGATTTTTCGCTCATGCTGAATGGCAAAGCGGCGCGGTTGTCCGACCTGCGCGGCAAGGTTGTGGTGCTGAACTTTTGGGCGACCTGGTGTCCGCCCTGCGTGGAGGAGGCGTCATCGCTGAATTTGTTGCAGGAGAAGATCGCGCCCATGGGAGGAACCGTGCTTGGCGTGAGCGTGGATGACGATCGAGCTGCGTACGAACAATTCTTGAAGACGCACCACATCGATTTCCCGACTTACCGCGACACCTCGAAAGAAATTCCTCTGCAATATGGAACGAAGATGTATCCCGAAACGTACATCATCGCCCGGGATGGGCGGCTCGATCGCAAGATCGTCGGCGCGCAGGATTGGACCAGCCCGGAGATGACGGCCTACTTCGCGTCGGTGCTGAAGCAAGAATAGGCTTCCGCAACGAGCGAATGCCGTCCGCCGGAATATCGCAGTCCGCGCCGAAAGGCCTTCTCGATTTTCGAGTCAGCGAAAGGCGGATTTCTCGTTGCACTCGCAATGACAGCCCAGGACACTTGACAAAGTGCGGGTCGCTTCCCTAATATACCCCCTAGGGGTATATGGATCATGCGAAGCGCGAAGCCAAGAGTGAAGGACGCAGCGTGCGGCTGCGAGGTCAATGGACGAAAACGAAAGGCTGCCGCCGTGGATCCGGAGATCAAGTCCGCGAACTTGATCCGGCTGCGGCGAATCGAAGGGCAGATTCGTGGCCTCCAACGCATGGTTGGTGAAGATCGATATTGTGCCGATATCGTCGTGCAGATTTCCTCAGTCCAGGAAGCCCTCCGGGCGGTGAGCCGGGCGCTGATGCGCAATCATCTGCGGCATTGCGCGTCGCAGGCAATTCGCGAAGGCGGCCCCGCGAAGGCCAATGCCGTGTACGACGAACTTATGAATTTGATTTACAAGCACGCGCGTTGAGGATGGAGACATGGAACGAGATCCTGTTTGCGGAATGGCCGTTGCGCCCGAACGGGCCAAGGCGACGGTTAAACGTGATGGAAGGACTTTTTATTTTTGCTGCGCCGGTTGCGCCGCGAAATTTGGATCCGATCCCAGCAAATATTTGAAGAACTCACCGGCGGGGATGCCGGCAGGCCACGGGATGGTCCAACTCGGTGGAATTCCCGCGTCGACTGCGTCGCCCTTGCGGAATGGCCGGCTGCTCGGCGTTGGCTCTGAAACCCCTGAACGGGACGAGCGCGCGGCAGATTCGGACGAGACAAACAAAACCGAAAAGGCGGCGGCAACGCCTCGTAAGGCTGCGTACGTCTGCCCGATGGACCTTGAAGTGGGACAAGACCGTCCTGGGGCGTGCCCGAAATGCGGCATGGCGCTCGAACCGGAGGCGCCAATTGCGCCGGTGACACGAACGGAATACACATGCCCGATGCATCCGGAAATCGTGCGGTCCGAGCCTGGGACTTGCCCGATTTGCGGAATGGCACTGGAACCGCGCACGGCAGCGGCGGCCGAAGAAGAAAATCCCGAACTCGCTTCGATGTCGCGGCGTTTCTGGGTGAGCGCTGGGTTGACGGTTCCAGTGCTGATCCTCGGCATGTCCGATGGCATCCCGGGCCAGCCACTACAACGAGTCTTATCTATGGGTGCGATTGGCTGGATTGAACTCGCACTCGCAACGCCCGTTGTGTTGTGGGGAGGCTGGCCATTTTTCCAGCGCGGATGGGCTTCGCTTGTAAATCGCAGCCTGAACATGTTCACGCTGATCGCTCTTGGGACCGGCACGGCGTTTGCATATAGCGTTGTCGCAATCCTCTTCCCCGGAATCTTTCCTCCTTCGTTTCGCACGATGGGCGGCGAAGTGCCGCTGTATTTCGAGGCGGCTGCCGCAATCACGGCATTGGTGCTGCTAGGGCAGGTTCTCGAGCTGCGGGCCCGGGGCCGAACGTCCGCGGCGATCCGCTCACTGCTGTCGCTTTCGCCAACGACGGCGCGGCTCGTTCGCGGCGACGGGACGGAAATTGACATTCCGCTCGAGCACGTTCAAGCAGGCGACCTGTTGCGAGTGCGCCCGGGCGAAAAAGTTCCGGTGGACGGAATTGTCACCGACGGCGGAAGCGCGGTGGACGAAGCGATCATGACGGGCGAACCGATACCGGTAGAGAAATCCGAAGGCAATCGCGTGACCGGGGGGACCGTCAACGGCACGGGAACGTTCGTGATGCGAGCGGAACGCGTTGGAAGCGAGACGCTACTCGCGCAGATCGTGCGCATGGTGAGCGAAGCGCAACGCAGCCGCGCGCCAGTGCAAAGGCTGGCCGATCGAGTGGCCGGCTATTTCGTGCCGGCGGTGGTGCTCGTGGCCGCAATCGCATTTGTGACGTGGGCTACGATCGGACCACAACCGAGAATGGCGCACGCGCTGCTAAATGCCGTGGCGGTTCTTATCATCGCTTGCCCGTGCGCGCTGGGGCTGGCAACTCCGATGGCGATCATGGTCGGGACGGGTCGCGGAGCGCTGGCGGGAATTCTTGTGAAGAACGCCGAGGCGCTCGAAATACTGGAGAAGGTAGACACGTTAGTGGTAGACAAGACCGGGACGCTGACGGAAGGGCGGCCCAGGGTAACGTCGGTGATTCCCACGCCGCAGCGCCCCGAGACGCAAATCTTGCGAATCGCGGCGACGCTTGAGCGCGGCAGCGAGCATCCGCTGGCGGCCGCGATTCTCGCGGCAGCGCGCGAACGCGGCGTTGCGACCGGCGGCCTGGCGGATTTTCATTCGCGAACCGGCAAAGGCGTCACGGGAACCGTGGACGGTAAAGCCGCCGCGCTGGGAAACCGCGCACTACTTGCGGAACTGAAAATCGTCGCGGGAGAATTCGAGGCGCGCGCGAAATCTCTCGAAGCTGACGGCCAGACTGTAGTGTTCGTCGCCACCGAAGGTCAAATTGCGGGAGTGATAGCGGTTGCCGATCCCGTGAAGCAAACCACGCCTGAGGCTATGGAGCGGCTGCACCACGGCGGAATGCGTATCGTGATGCTGACAGGAGACAGCGGCGCAACAGCGAATGCCGTTGCGAGCAAACTGAAAATCGACGAGGTTCACGCCGGAGTGCTGCCGGGCGAAAAAGCAGCGATTGTCAAGCAACTGCAAAACCAGGGGCGAGTGGTTGCAATGGCGGGCGATGGCGTGAACGACGCGCCCGCGCTGGCACAGGCGAATGTGGGCATCGCGATGGCGACGGGGACCGACGTGGCGATGGAAAGCGCCGGAATCACGCTGTTGCAGGGAGATCTGCGCGGAATTTCGCGCGCGCGAGCGCTGAGCCGGGCGACCATGCGCAATATCCGGCAGAACCTGTTCTTTGCATTCATCTATAACGCGGTCGGTGTTCCGGTCGCGGCAGGAATACTTTATCCGTTCTTCGGATGGCTGCTCAGCCCAATTCTGGCGAGCGCCGCGATGACATTCAGTTCGGTATCCGTAATCACGAACGCGCTGCGCCTGCGCCACGTCAAACTGTAGCGAGCGCCGCAGGCCTGCTATAATTCACGCCATGACCTTCATGACCGTCACCTACGAGCTTCAGAACCGGCTGGATGCGAACGACTTCCGGCGCCTTGGCCAATTCGCAAACACCTACGGACTGCAAAAATTCCGCTTCGACGAGAAAACCAATCGCTTGCATTTCGATTACGACGCATCGCGGCTGAAGGAGTCGGTGGTTGAGAGCGTGCTGCGCGAGGCGCGGATTCCCGTCTTGCGGCGAGTGCCGGCGGCCTGACAGGTTGCAGAGAAAGTTCTCCTTTGTCGTTCCGAGCGCCGAGGCCGCCAGGAATCTGCTGTTTTCTTGGCATTCCGCGAAGAACAGATTCTCACTTCGTTCGTAACGACTGCCCAAAGGAATTTTCCATTGATTATTGTGGATGCATTGTACGCGTTCACACGAAGCACACGTAGATGGTGAACTTCTGCTGTTGATGGAAGGCATTGGCAGCACGGTAGCGAAAGCTCGGTAAAAAAAGAGGGCCCTTGCTTGGGATCAAGAGCCCTCAAAGGCCGCGTTCCGTGATTCAACCTAGGCGTGGTCGAATCATGGGGTCATCCATCCTAGCTTCCCTCTCAGAGGCAGGTGGGAACGAAACGCCTTGCCACGTTGCAAGCACGTAAGTTATTTATTTTCAGAATGTCTAGTACTGCCAAAAACGGCACAATCCCCCACTCACCGTACAAAAACACGTACAAAAAAACGGGCGGACAATCTGAATCAGTCTGAATCAGCCTGAGCCGAACGCGACCCGTTGTCGCTCAAAGCGACAGATATCCAACCGAGCGGTTTGTGCGCGATTACGCACCGATTACGCACCGATTGTGGACCTTTCACTCAGTTGCGCTAACTGGTAATGGTTGCTTAACTCGGGCAACTTCGATAGGCCCAGCTAAAGGGTTTATTGGTGAGCGGTTCCCCGCAGACTGTTGTCTATCAAAGCGACCGTGGGCGGCACTGCGCTGCGGCGCGGCTCGAAAATAGTGCGTAATAGTGCTTGCAATGGCAAGGGTTTCATGGTACAATGATGTTGAAGTTTAGAGGATTTTGTCTGCCGTTTCCCCTCGAATTTTGGATTCTGCCGACACCATGACTTTGTCGCATTCGTAGACTTTCCGCCGTGTTCGTCGGCGTGCAATAAACGGACCTCCGCTTGGCGAAGCGTGACATTTCGGTAGTCCGATAACCCCGCAAAGTGACACTCCTACGAGTCCGTCTTATCCAAAAGTTTCCTGTGTCGCCCACGGGGATTATCGGAAGCCTCATATTCGCTAACTGCGGGTATGGGGCTTTTGTCGTTTATAAGGGTTCGCGCCGAGCCGAGAAAGGAACAGAACGTGAAAACACAAAGAGAAACAGACATCGTTTCGTACTGTGCGCGGGCTGACAATTTGCGGCCGAGTCTCACTAGCGCGGGGCGGATTCTGGCCGCCGACGACGATACTCGAGCAAAAGCCGCGCCGCAAGATTCGCCTGCCGCCAAGCGTGCGCTGGCTGACGATGCGCAAGCACGGCTTGCCACAGACTAATTCAAGCAATGTGACCTACAGGGGTTCGCAGCTTCCCCCCGCCGTTTAAGCCGCAGTGCCTCTCGCCTAGCACTCTAACCCAGACGACGTATTTCAATCTAAAAATTCCTACTCACGTAGGAAACGCATGTTGGGGCGAGTGATTTTACTCCCGTGGAGTCACTCCCCCAGCCTGCACGGGAGCATTTCCATGAGTCCACAGCCGAGCAATAGCAGCACAGTGTCCCGCCACAGCGGGACGACAAAGAAACGTTTTCTCTTTGACGCGCATAAAGTAGCCGCTGAGAGATTTCAAAATACAAACGATGGACGCAAAGCCCGTCACCAATCGGCAAAACGTCGCGCCTTATTGATTGAGTTGGCTAGTTTCGGAAACGCTGTTGGGCAAGGTGCCTGCCCGAGCAACAAAACGTTGGCAAAAAGGCTTGGATGGTCAAATCCTACGGTTGTGCGCTTTATGAAAGACCTAAAGACGTTGGGATTTGTCCGCAACGTGGGGAAGTCGCGCTTCGGCGGTACGATGGTGCGCGAACTGACGCTGAATCCGCCGCCAATGCCATCAGATTCGAGAAACGCTATGCAATCAGATTCGAAGCCAATGCCATCAGATTCGAGAAACGCTATGCAATCAGATTCGAAGCCAATGCAATCAGATACGATTGCTATGCAATCACCTAATGATTCTCCTATGCAATCACCTAATGATTCACGAAGTGCTTTTGAACTGCCCATAAAGATATCTGCCCATAAAGATACCTGCAATGACTTCGGAAAAACTCAAACCCGTCTCGCTTCGCTTTCTCCCAAAGTCAAAACCAACGGCGCGGGCAAGGAAAACCGGGAAACGAAACAATGCCAGACTTGCGGCGATGAGTATCTTGTCGGTGCGACGTGTTCTTGTCCGACAACCGAGAAGCAAACTACACCTGTCCGCAAAATAAGGGAGTGTGAAAACTGCCACGGTCCCACGGACGGGGAGTCAGTCTGCAATTTCTGTTCGGACATAGTGATATTCCAAGGGCGGGCTGAGGAAGGGCAATAGTGATGTGCGAAAAAACTGCACTCCGATGGCACCTGACCGCAAACGAGACCGCTCAGAGTCTCGTTATCTCGGATAAACGTTAGAAAAATAATGAGTTGCGGCGACAGACACCTAAGTCACATGGGCACAGGAACGAGTTTGGTACGAAGTACGGCGGCTAGAATATTCGGGCCGACATCTTTTCTTTTTTTTGCTTCGACAATTCTCAACTGGTTTCTATTCACCGCTTTACGAAACTTTTGGTGCATTTGTGGCTCGTGCGTTCGCTGTGGCGGCTAGGAATGCGAAGAAACGGCAATCTGGTAGGTGTTTGGTTGGGACCGCGCCGAAACAGGGAAGCCAACGACTGGATTTTACTTTGAAGCATGTCCGCGAGCGGCGGATTCGCGGCGGGATGGGTAAAAATCACCCCGAAAAGTAGTGTTGCATATTTGAGGCTGAAAATAAGTCTAGCGTTTCAGAGGGCTTGGAACCCGCCAAAACGCCAGAATGCAACAATACAGGTACTTTGTAGCCTTAGCCTTCTTAAAAGATCGCAGCGAAGGCTTTGATGGATGCCGCCGACGCTTCCGAGTCACTGGGGTTGACGTAAGCAAGGGTGCTGTCAAACGAGCGGTGCCCGAGATGCTGTCTGATTAGGAAGGCGTTCGCTCCGCTCCGTACCAGGAGCATCGCGCAGGTGTGCTTCAAAACGTGGGGGTGTTGTAACGCCTCGCCGAGGCCAGCCTCCCGAGCGATGGTTTTGAACAACTTGTAAATCGTGACACGGTTCAACTGGGTTGATTTCTGGCTGTTAAACACGTAGTTGTCCGCGTCAGGCTCCCGAACGTCGAGCCAAGCCTTGAGCGCAGCCGCCTCGTTGAACAGCGCGTTGCCTTTTACCTTGAGCAAGTTTTGCGTGGAATCGAGCGACCCCTTTAGACGGGCAACGTGGACCTGCTCATTTTTGAAGTTGATATCGCCGATTCGGAGATTGGCGATTTCTGACGCTCTGGCACCGTGAGCCACGGCGAATAGAAACATCGCGTGTTCCCGTGGACCATATTCCTTGGCTGCGTGCAAGAAACGCTCTAACTGTTCGTTGCTCATATACGAGATGCGGGTGCGAACCTGCTTTGCTCGCTGCTTGGGCATCCGAATCACGTTCTTTACGATTGACGGCGTCATTTGAATTTGCCTCCGTGCAAGCAACGATAGCACAGTAAGGTTGCATTGTAAATAGTACTTTCGGATTAGGGGGAACCACCCTCAGCCCCCTAGAGTTTTGGTTGGCTGGTTTTTCTGCGAATGATTTTTCCCCGCGAGCATTCGTGAGCATTCATAAATCTGTAAGCAAAGCGCGCTCGGGATTTGGTCAGTCATCGGGAAAAAGCGAGAAAGGACCCTTCGCTACGGGGCGCTCCAACCCCACACCCTTCGACCACCTTTGGCGCAAAGTATCGAAACGACAAATTATTTCGCCGTTTTTTCAGAGGGACCCAAAGTGCCCATACGTCATGACCGAGACGAGCGGCTTTTCATGCAGGGACCCGCGCGCCGCACATATTTTTTTTAAGGAGAAGAAGAAACAATGGA
This sequence comes from Candidatus Acidiferrales bacterium, assembly GCA_050747005.1. Classification (GTDB taxonomy): domain Bacteria; phylum Acidobacteriota; class Terriglobia; order Acidiferrales; family UBA7541; genus Palsa-295. The sequence continues at coordinate 202,912 of JBOGNE010000063.1, read as the reverse complement.
AACGCGAACACCTAACCTTGTGTCTTGTCCGCCAGAATTATCGGCGCTAGACCCGAATGCAAAAACTCTTTGGCTGATTTTTCTAAAACGTGTCGGCTTTCACATAGACGGGCAAGGCGATGTGATTGAAAACGAGACTCGCCGCGCGGATATCGTGCGTCGCTTCGGTGTGCAGTCTTTAATGCAACGGCTCAGTGTTGCGAAAGATGAAATTTCTCGTGCCCGCATTTGGTGGCGAGAGTGTATGGCGTGCAGCGAAGGCGATTCGATTCCTGACTTGTCGCTTGAAAATATGTATGTGCTGAATCCCTTCATTCTCACGAAAGAACTCAAATTCAAGAACGAGCGTTTAGCCGCATTGAACGAGCAACGAGCCTGTCCCGAGTCAGAATTTTTGCATCTGACGGCAAAAACCCGAGGCAGACCATCGAAGCCTGACGCTGCAAAGCGGGCAGCATCGGCGGCTAGAAACCGTGATTATCGGAAACGCCAGAAAGCCATTGCGCGTGACGGTTTAATCAAAACACGTGTCCAGAGCCATGTGTCAAAATCAGCGTCCGTAAGTTATTGATTCTATAGGGGTCAAAAATGAATAAAACGTCACGCTAGGACTGGCAAATCGCCCTTAACCCCGAAACTGGTAGAAAAGCACTCCCAAGGAGCCGATAGATGGCAAAAAAAAAAGCCGCCGCGATGGGTTATCCCGACCCGCCAACGCTCGAAAGTTGCCACGGCGACGAGCGTGCGTACCGCCGTGAAGTCGAACTGTGGCAGTTAGGCCTCGACGAGCGCGTTGCGCGCAAGATTCTGGACGATGCCGAATACAGCCATGCGTATCGAGACAGTGCTAAGCGCGCGCTGCGGAAGTGCACGGAGCGTCGCAACGAACTTCGTTCTAAGTTTTGCAACCACGACGGCGTGCGACCGCCCGCAACTGCAACTCCCGCTGCGGAACTGGGTGCGCAACTCTCTAAGTCGCGGGAACGCACTTTGAGGGAATGGCTCCAAGAAGAGAATCAATGAACAACGCAGCGGCAAAGATACTTGCCACGGACAACGTGAGAAAAAAGGCACCGCGTATGCGTTCCGTGGAAAGTGCGAACCTTCGGAGCGTTCATTACAGCCCCCGATTACTTGAACTGTCCGTTCGCTTTCACGGCGAGCCGCTCGCACTTTATAGGTTCAGGAACGTACCCGTTCAACTTTATCAAGACTTTCTGCGCGTGGAAGCCGAGGGCGAATCGCTGAACGATTTTTTCGCAACGCGCATTCGTGACGAATTTCCATTCACTAAGCGCACCAAAGGGAAGCAACAATGATTCAGCAGTCGCCGCCGAAAATTCTCAGAAAGTTTGCACTCAATGTCAGACGAGCCAGCGGGACGCTTCCCGTGCGCACCGTGGACGTTGGCAGCGACGATGATGAATCTGTCCGTCTGGCGTGCCGCGCGGCAAAAGTAGAAGAGCAACGCATTCTTGAGGAAACTTTCAGTGAACCAAAAAAACAAAGGAGAAAAAATGGCAGAGATGAATCGTTTTGACAAAGCCGCTGCCGCTCGCGGCGTAAAAAAATCTGAGAGAGAAAAGTCGTGGGGTCAACAGGCTACTGACCGAGCACAACTCGCTCAAGGCCAGACATCGCGCTTTGGCAAAGCTAATTTGCCGAAGGAACGAAACCTTCAGCCATCGGCAGAACAGAAACCCTCCATCGTTATCAACGGTCGCAAATATACGGACCCAAAACTGATTGAGGCAAAGCAAGCCGTCGAACAGGAAAAAGCTGACCGTGCGAACGAGGCACAACTTCGCAATCGCGTTTCCGCGTTGTCACAAAGCAAGGCATCGCTTCAAGCACTTTTGGTTGGATGGCTGAAGAGTACGCCGAGTTTTTTCCCGAGCAACTTCAACGTAACTTCTCTGTCGAACGCAGTCACGAAAGTGGTGGCGACGGACGGGCGCGAAGTTTCGGTAGAATTATTCAACGAGGTTTTCGAGTGGTTAACGGCAAACAATTATCTGGAAAAAATAATGCGCCGTCGCGGTGAACCCGCTCCGCAGATGTTTCCCGAGTACAAGCCAGAACAGGAGCGCGCACGCTAATGGCAAATCCCAAACCAGTCATGGACAGTTTTACCGATGACCCCGCGCACACGGAACGAGTAATTCCCATGCTTGACCCATTTGAAGCCAAACGTTGGTCGCCAGAAATTGAAGCCCATCGAGACTCTTACGCGGCGGAACAATTCGTTGCGGACACGCCTCAGTTCTATCGGTCGCCAAGAAACCGCGATTTGCTGCTTGGCTGGCTTGCCCAGCGGCACGTGCCTATCTCATTTCGGAATTTGACCGTGGCTTTTCGCGCCTTGTCCGAAGACGGTGTCTTGGAATCTTGTCCAACAGAAACGGCGCAGCCCGAACCGCCCGATACTTCACGCGGCGTTCAAAAAATAAATAGCACCGTTGTGCTGCACCACACCGTCGAAGATACGCCAAAAAATCGAGAGTTGCTTGCTCAAGAGATTCTCGGCCGATACCAATGGTGTCCGATTGGCGTGGACCCCAAAAAGACGGAGTTGGGACGGCAATATAAAATGAGCATCCGCGAAGAGGCAGCCGCTAAGAGCCTGCCCCAACGACAGGCGGAAGCACGAGCCGTGGTTGCGTTAAACCACCCCGAACTTAATACAAACTCTGCGGCTTTCAATCGTGAAGTTGCTCGCGTGATTGCAGAGGTTCGTAGCAACTCTAACTTTGTCCGCGCCGATGCAAAATCGGGTGGGCTGTAGCGGTGTACACTCTCCGTTCGAGGAAACGGAACAAGGAAATAAAAAAATGTCTGACAAAAACGAAGCATCTGGAAAGACGGGCGTTGAAACTCAATCCAAGCCGACAGGAAGCAGCAATAGCAAGGTTGAATTCTCTGGCACAAAAGGGCGTGTTGTTGGCGGCAATACTGCCGAGGCATCGGCGGGAGCCGAGCAACATGGGGGCGGAATGAGCGGCTACGATAAAGGCAAAAAAGTCTGCGGTCAGGACTCCCCTATTTCGGAAAAGAAATAATCGAGATTGGAGCGATGACGATGTGATGTTGCTCCAACGCGAAGCCTTCGCGCTCCTAAAAACATCGCATCACCGTCGGCCTGTGTTGGAACCTCTTCGGCCTCAGCACAGGCGACGGATTTTTTACTATAGTTCTTTTGCAAAATCTCCGTTAAGGAAAAAACAAATGGCAACTCTCGAATCAATCGAACATGACCTTCGCGTTCTGGCCGAAACAATCTCGCATCTCGTGAACGCCATCGAACAATTGGCGGAACAGCTTCAAAAGAAGCCGCTGGATTTTAGTTCCATCGCGGGACACGTCCAACATTCGGATGCCCACTGAGTCAGCGCTTTGTTGTAAATTGGAGATATGTTCACTGTTTCTCAAGCGGCTGCAAAATCGGGCATAGACGAAGGGTTGTTGATTTTGTGGATTTCCACGGGAAAATTTCGCCCGAGCATAGCGTCTGCGGATACCAGCGCGGGTCTGACTGGAATCGGCAAGCAAGCGTTTGAATCCTACGCGGGACCCGATGTCCATGCGTTTGGCTGGCAACGATTCGCCCTGACCGACGACGATTTGAAGCGGCTGCGCGTCATGGTTGAAGAGACTGCCGAGCGCGTATCTAAAAACCCAACGCACGTCGCCGGCACTCATTACAGCGTCCAAGAACTGGCGGCACTGTGGGGTTTCTCTCCCGACACAATCCGAGAACTGTTCGAGAGTGAATCAGGCGTTTTGGTAGTTGGACAGGACGGCAACCGTCGCAAGCGGGGATATCGCACGCTGAGGATTCCCGAATCTGTTGCTGTCCGCGTGCAACGGAGATTGTCGAACCTGTAGACAAGAAAAATGCTGACGATCTATCGACGCCACGGCTCACGATGCAATCAAACAAGTCGCCGCTATCGGCGCTGCAACTGCCCGTGTTGGATGGAAGGAACGCTCGAAGGTAAGTACCTTCGCCAATCGCTCAAGGTTCGCAGTTGGGAGCGAGCGGAGAAAAAAATCCGCGAGATGGAAGAAGGCGGACAGTCGCAACGCATTACGCTGGAACACGCCTGTGAGTCTTTCATTCAAGACGCTCGTTCTCGCGGGTTACGCCCGCCGTCGCTCTACAAATACGAATTACTATTCAGGCGATTAAAAGACTTTGCAAAAAACGAGGGGTTCGCGTATCTCAGTCAGTTTGACCTAGAGACTCTACGAAAATTCCGCGCTACTTGGCAGCATAAGAACTTCGCTGCACGCAACAAGACGGAGAATCTTCGTGCGCTGTTCCGATTCAGTCACGATGCAGGATGGTTGAAAGAAAATCCCGCTAAAAAACTAAAGTCTCCAAAAATCACATCGACGCCAACGCAGCCTTTTACGCGAACCGAGTTTGCCCGCATCCTAAAGGCTTGTGACGGCTACCGTGGCAGAAATGCTGAGTTGCTGAAAGCCTTTGTACTACTGTTGCGATATTCAGGTCTGCGTATCAGGGACGCGGTGACATTACGGCAGGATGCTGTCGTGGACGGCAAATTGTTTCTGCATTCCGCAAAGACTGGCGTGCCTGTTCGCTTGCCGTTGCCCCCTGACTGTTTAGAAGCTCTTGCGACTATTGGAACAAGCGAAAGATTCTTTTGGAGCGCCGAAGGCTTGCCTAAGACACGGGTAGCAAACTTTCAAACGATGCTTGCGAGCCTGTTCAAGTCCGCTGGCATTGTGAGCGGATACGCTCACCGTTTCAGAGATACATTTGCAGTCGAACTATTGCTGGCAGGAATTCCTTTGGACAGAGTTGCCGTGCTTTTAGGAAACACTGTGAAAGTAGCTGACCGGCACTACGCTCCGTGGGTACGCGCCCGTCAAGAACAGCTAGAAGACGATGTTAGAAAGACTTGGAAATGATACGGACAAAAAGACGTACAGTTGGAGCGGACATCACAAATCACCAATGTTTATGCGGCTTATGTCAGTATAGGGCAGGTGGGAACGGCCCGCTCCATCCCGCGACAGGGCCCCTTCCTTCCCGGTCGCTCGATGGTGCGGATCGTGTTGGAACGCGACCCACACTTTCAGGCCATGCAAGCGGGTGGCCCAAATGCCGAAGGTTTCAGTTACTCCAATAGAGTATTTTCAACAGCTTAGAACTGCGTGAGGCCGCATCAAACAACGAGTAAACCTGTTTCGGGAATGACATTCCCGGATTGGCACGCTTCGTGACACACGGAAATGAGGAGGAAAAAATGCGAAACGTCGCACTTGTCGCGCCAATGGCGCTGCCGCATAATTGAACAGCGATAGAGGCAGCGGATCCGATCATGAAGAGATCATTTCTGGTTTTGGTTGTGATTCTTGCGGGGCTGTGCGGTCTGGCGATCGGAATCGCGACTGCGCGGGTGCGCCGTATTATGCGCGCAAGGTCTGCTTTTTCGTCGGTCAGGGCGGCGGGCAAGAGCGGGACGACACGCGGGGCTGCGGCGCAATCCGATGAGCGAGAAGTGATTCGGTTTGCGAGCAACCCGCAGGCTGTGCCAGCTTTCGACGCGAAGGATCTTGATGGCAATCCCATTTCGACAGCGGAATGGAAAGGTAAGGTCGTGCTAGTGACGTTCTGGGCCACTTGGTGTCCGCCGTGCCGCGAGGAAATTCCCATGCTGATCGGTCTCGAGAGCCGGTACAAAGACCGCTTGCAGATCGTCGGCGTCTCACTCGACGACGACCCTCCCAGCGAAGTGAAACAGTTCGTTCAAAAGGAAGGAATCAATTATCCGGTGGTGATGGCGACGCGCAAGATTGTCGCTGAATTTGGCGGCGTGCCGGCATTGCCGACTTCATTCGTCGTCAATCAGGATGGCAACGTCGTGCAAAAGCACGTTGGGCTTTATCCGCCTACCGTTTATGACAACGAGGTGCGCTCGCTGCTGGGGCTTCCGGTGGATGCAAAGGTTGAGACGTTTGAGGATACCGGACAAATTTTTCTGAAGAATGCGTCGCTGGCAACCGAACTTCCGAATGTGAATTTAAGCGGGCTGACTGCCGATCAGAAAAGAGCGGTGCTGAAGAGACTGAATTCCGAAACATGCAATTGCGGTTGTACGCTGACGCTCGCCGAATGCCGAATCAACGACACCACCTGTCCGATCAGCAAGTCACTGGCGGCACAGGTGGTCAAAGACGTTGCCGCCGGCAAACCCCCTGCTGACAAACCCGTTGCCTCGCCTATCGCCTCGCCGAAAGGCGCGCCTGCTGCGCCGGCTTCTTCCGACACGAACTCTTCCCAATCAAATCCTTAGCGAAAAACCTCTAACAGGCTACGGAACAAACTGCCTGATTCTAACGGGCTCCTGAAAAAGTTCCTCTACGTGTTCAGTCCGAGCGGAGCAAAGGAAAGTACTTTTGAAAACGTCGGGAGAACAGCAGATTCCTCGCCGTCTTCGGCGCTCGGAATAACGAGCGGATCGTTTTTGAGCGCCCTGTTAAGGGTCTTTACAGTCCGAAGATTCCTTTTTTTCCTTTTCATTCGTTTAGCATGACGATCGAAAGAGGAATCCGTTTGCAGCGCCTGGTTGCGCAGTAAGCGCTGCAAACGGATCGGGCGTTCTGTCGGATTTACTTGTCGTATTGCATGCACATCTGGAGCTGGCGAATGGCCTCGTCAACAGCCTTGATCGCGTCGGCCCGGTGTCCGCCAAAATCGTGCGCGCCATGGTTCAGGTGCTCCCTGGCATTGCGCAGAGCCGCGATGGCGTCACGGATTTCAGGATGGCGTTCGGCGGCCGCAGCTGCTGCAGCCGTCGCGGCATTGGCCTTTGGAGCAGGCGGAGCCGCGGGAACTGCTACGGGAAACGTCAGTGCGAACGTCATGGCCGCGGCCGCAAGAAAACCCACGAAACGATGCTTCATGTGTGATTCCTCCTGGATGGATTCGCCCTGGCAGCCATCTGCCGCGCGGGCGCTGATAAAACCCCGAAAATACCGATTAGTTTCGGCTGACGTTCCAGGCTGGACGTAAGAACGCCAGAATGTGTTCGATAGTATTACCGCGTGCGATGACGCGCCCCGCGACCTTTGCCGCGTGTAATCAAAGAATCAAGCGCGCAATGGAGTCTCAAAATGCGGAGAAGTCCCACGAAGCGGGACTTTATCGCCACAACGCGCAAGCCCTGCATGGATGGGTGGGTGCTAGGAATGGGTCATGTTTTCGGGGCGGACGAGGTCATCGAACTGCTGCGCGGTGAGGTAACCGAGCTTGAGCGCGGCCTCCCGGAGGCTCAATTTCTCGTGATGGGCTTTGTGGGCGATTTCGGCGGCTTTGTCGTAGCCGATCTTCGGGCTGAGCGCGGTTACGAGCATGAGCGAATCCTTCACATTCTGTTCGATCCGCTGGGAATTTAGCTGGATACCCTCGACGCAATGATCCGCGAAGGAGCGCGAAGCGTCCGCAAGCAACGTCACCGAATTCAGAAAATTGTGAATGATGACGGGCTTGAAGACATTCAATTCGAAATTCCCCTGCGCGCCGGCAAAGCCGATCGCCGCATCGTTGCCAAAGACTTGCACCGCAACCATCGTCATGGCTTCCGACTGCGTGGGATTCACTTTGCCCGGCATGATGGAAGAGCCTGGCTCGTTCTCGGGTAAAGTGAGTTCGCCGAGCCCCGCGCGAGGACCGGAAGCGAGCCAGCGAACGTCGTTCGCGATTTTCATCAGGGACGCGGCCAGAGTTTTCAGGGCGCCGCTGGCAAACACGATTTCGTCGTGCGCGGAAAGAGCCGCAAATTTGTTGGGATGGGACTTGAATGGCAAGCCGGTCAACTCGGCGATTTTGCGGGCGGCGCGTTCGGCAAATTCCGGGTGAGCGTTCAGGCCGGTGCCCACAGCCGTTCCGCCAATTGCGAGATCGTACAAGCCGGGCAGTACCTGCTTCAATCGCGTCACGTCACGATCCAGCAAGCTGACCCAGCCGGACATTTCCTGGCCGACCGTGAGCGGCGTGGCGTCCATTAGATGCGTGCGCCCGATCTTCACCACCTTCGCAAATTCCTGCGCTTTGGCGTTCAGGGCGTCGCGCAGGCGTTCGATCGCCGGGATGAGAACTTCAGCCACGCGGGACGCGGCGGCAATGTGCATCGCGGTGGGAAACGTGTCGTTCGACGACTGCGACATGTTGACGTCATCGTTGGGATGGACCGGTTGCTTGCTGCCCATCACGCCGCCCGCGATTTCGATGGCGCGATTCGAAATCACTTCGTTGGCGTTCATGTTGGTTTGCGTGCCGCTGCCGGTCTGCCAGATGCGCAGCGGAAAATGCTCGTCGAGTTTGCCGGAGATGATTTCGTCGGCGGCTTGCGTGATCCAGCGCGCTTTCTCCGGTGAGAGTTTGCCGAGGTCCTGATTCACGAGCGCGGCAGCTTTCTTGAGGATTCCGAAAGCGCGAATCAACTCGGGCGGCATCTTGTCGCGGCCGATATTGAAATGAATCAGCGAGCGAGCCGTCTGCGCTCCGTAATACCGGTCGGCGGGAACTTCGATTTTCCCCATGCTGTCTGATTCCACCCGCGTCTTCGCGCTCGCTGCCAGAGACGGCTTCGCATCCACGATCGTTTCCTCCGAACCGGCGCCCTGCACACGTCGGCCTTTGACTCGCTCCGAGAAGCATACTGCGGAAACGTGCATCGCGCAGCTTGATGTTTGCTTCGTATTAACACGCCACAGGCGATAAAGGTCTGCGTAAGAATCGCGCATTCGTGGCTACAGCGGCTAAACAGCCTGCAGAAAAGTGCATACGTGCGAGGTTCGGAACCGACGAAGCAACCGGCCGGACAGCTGTACATCTGTTGCACTCTCGAACAGGCGTAACGGCAGGGATCGTCGCGTAAAATATTGGTAGGCAATTCTTTTGCGTGGGGGATTGTGTGTTTTCAGGGGGAAGCAGTTTGGCAAGATTGATGTCTCGCGTTCAAAACGCGAATGGGCTTGGGGCGGCTGAATGGAATTAACCTCGCGCGTGTTTACCGGCGACGAACAAGACGCCACCGGTGTCTCCGACGAGGCGGTTTCCGGCCTCGAATCATCCGATGAACAATCTTCGGGCGAGCAATCTTTGCCGGCAGACGAAGCGCCATCTTCTATCGCGACATCTCCATCGCTCGCCGATCTTCCGGCGGACTTCCCGCGAGAATGGCTGGAAGCTAGCCCCGCCGAGGAAATCTCACAGCCTGGCATCGAGACCGCTGATTCGCCGCCTGCGAGCCTCGTCGATGAACCTCGCCGGGATGAATCGCCCAAAATAGATTCGCGCGAGTGGGAACTCGAGGCCACGCTTGCCAGCCATCGCGAATGGCTCGATTCGAAGGGTGTGGCCGGCAAGAAAGCGGATTTGTGCGCCGCGGAACTGGAAGGCACGGAACTGATCGGCGTAAATCTGCGTTACGCGGATCTGCAGGACGCCAATCTGCGAGCCGCGGATCTTCTGCTGGCCGATCTTCGCGATACATCTCTTATTCGCGCCGACCTTCAGGATTCCTGCCTGGTGGGCGCGAATCTCGAAGGAGCGAATCTCGAAGGCGCTTCCCTGGCCGGCGCGATGGGGCTGGTGCCGCGCCAATTGGCGGGAGCGAATCTTCGAGACGCAACCATTCCGGAGCCGCTCCTCAAATTCGAGGCGTTTGAAGCGTTCACCGCGGCGGCGCGATTGGCGGAACGATACCTGCTGGCCATTCTTTCCTGCAGCATTCTCTCGTGGCTGGTTGTGTGGAAGACCAGGGACATGCAGCTTGTGTCCGATTCGGGCTTGCTCTCCTACCGGCATGTTTCCGCGGGCTTGCCCACGGCTGAGTTTTATTTGATTGCGCCGGTAGCGCTGTTCATTCTGTACGTTGTCGCTCACTATCAACTGCAACGCGCGTGGGAATCGGTGCTCGAACTGCCGGCCATATTTCCCGATGGCGAGGCATTTGCAGAGCAAGGTCCGCGAATCGTCACGGCGCTGGCCCGATGCCACTTCCGCTGGCTCAATTCGGATTCGCCATCCCGGCGATTCATCGAAAAATGGTCCTCGCTTCTGCTGGCCTACTGGCTGGTTCCCATCACGCTGCTACTTTACTGGGCGCGCTACCTGACGCGCCAGGAAATTCACGGAACGATCCTGCACATACTTCTGATTATCGCGGCAGTGGCAATCGCGATTTATTCCCCCGCGCGGGTGGGACGCCCCGAGGAGCGCTGGGCTCTGGGAGGCGAGAAAGACAACTGGTTTGTGGCGCGCTGGAAACAAGCAAGCATCGCGTCGGTCGCGTGCGCTCTCGCGATCGTGCTGGCGCTGCTGTCGCTGGGAACGTTTACGGGTGTTCCGCACGACCACTATCGCGGCCAGCAATTCGGACCGGCGAACATTCGCCGCTGGGTGCCGACGGTTTTCTGGTGCGTGGGTTTCGACCCATTCGCCGACCTCACGGAATCCAGCATCTCCACGCCGCCGGCGAATTGGACGGGCGCCGACGATCAGATTTCAAATGTGCGAGGAGCGCATCTGAGCGGCGCGAAATTTCGATACGCCCAGGCCTATGGAGTTTTTCTCGCCAACTCTCATCTCTGGCGAGCTGATTTTCGCGGCGCGTTCATGTCCGAAGCGGACTTGCGCGGCGCCGACCTGGGCCAGGCAAACTTGAGCTCGGCGGTTCTCGATCAAGCAAAATTCGGCCGCGCGGTGCTTGACCGGGCCGCGCTCGACGGCACCGATCTCACGCAGGCGGATCTTCGCGGCGCAAACCTGTCGTACTCCACGCTCACGCATGCGAGCCTGGTGGACGCCAGGCTGGACGGAGCTACGCTGTATGGCGCACGCATAACAGGAGCGAATCTTACGCGGGCGAATCTGGAAAAAGCCGATCTCCGCAACGCGTATCTGGACGATGCCGATCTGAACCGGGCGGATTTGCAGCAGGCGTATCTGTGGTCCGCGAAGCTTCAGCGAGCGAATCTGGAAAACGCGCAGCTTGGCGGCGCAATTTTTATCGATGCCGATCTGCAGGACGCTGATTTACGCGGCGCGCGCTTCCAGGGTACCGTGCTGAACGACGCGAATCTGAAAGGCTCACTGTTAGACGGTGCGGACCTGCGCGGAGCGCTGGGAGCGACTGCCTCTCAGGTCTGCTCGGCAAAATCCCACCTTGGCGCTTTGCTGGACGATTCCCTTCAGACGCAGGTCGAGGCCCAATGCGGCGGCGGAGATCCTGCGGTTCCAATTGCAACTACGCCGCAGCCAGTCGCTCCGCAACTGGTCGCTCCCCAGTCCTGAAAGAAACAGGCAATTTTGCCGCGCTGCAGGCAGCCTCCATCCGAGGAATCGAATTGCATCCTGCGACCGGATCGTGGGAGGAGCTTGCACGCCCCGGTGCCGTCTTCGCGCATCGTTTTGATGGCCGCCATTGACGCGCCCACCCGGCGCGCCTACGATGGCGGCGGTGCGTGGATTCAAATCGAACGCACGCCAACCGTGCGTCGAGGAAAACTGCCATGAAAATATTTGCATCCATTTGTTTTCTCATCTTAACAACCGCCGTTCTTCTCCCCGCTCAAAATGCTTCCAATACTAGCTCCGACGAAGCCCGCATTATGGCGCTCGAGACAGCCTGGAACCAAGCGGAAGAGCATAACGACGCGCGCGCCGTTGCGGAACTACTGGCGAGCACTCTCGCCTACACCGATTACGACGGAACGTTCATGGACAAGACGCAATTTCTTGCCAGCGTGAAAAATTCGACGGAGCAAAACCATCAAATCGTCAACGAGGGAGTCACCGTCAGTATCTACGGAGACGCCGCAATTGTCACCGGAGCGTATCGCGATAAAGGAACCGAGAAGGGCAAGCCGTTCATGCGGCACGGCCGGTTCACGGACACCTGGGTGAAGCAGAACGGCACGTGGCTCTGCGTCGCGAGCACATCCACCCTGATAGGCCACTGACAGGTTGCGAGAACGGTCAAACAACGAGCCTTCGCGAAGTCGCGAGTTGCGTGGCGTTGGCGCGCCGGCCTTCAGCCGCGTGACACAACGTCAGGGCTGCCTGTCCGTCGTCGCGTGTCGGCGGACCATCCAAGCTTCGTACGCAGCCGGCAGCAGCGAGACCACGACTACGATAGCGATGATGTAATGAATGCGCTTGTCAATGTTGGGGATCGTTCGCCCCAACGTATATCCCAGCAAGACCATCCCGCACACCCACGAGATACCGCCAACTATGTCGTAGGCGAGGTATCGGGAATACTTCATTTCGGCCGCTCCGGCCACTGGCGGGCAGAAAGTGCGGATGATGGGAATGAATCGCGCGAGAATGATCGTCTTCCCGCCGTACCGCTCGTAAAACTCGTGCGCCCGTTTCAGATGGCTCTTCCTGAAAAATCGCGAATCCTTCCGCTCGTATAGCCTTTGGCCCGCCTTGCGCCCGATCAGGTAGCCCACCTGGTCGCCGGCAATCGCACACAGGCTGACTAGGGTAAGCAGCCACACCAGCCTCATTTGGCCCGCCCCTGCGAAGACGCCCGCCGTCACCAACAGGGAATCGCCGGGGAGGAAAAATCCCACGAACATTCCCGTCTCTACAAAAATGATGACGCAAACCATCAAGGGCCCGCCCCACTGGATGATGCCCCGCACGTCGTAAATGTGCGCCAGTATCCCCTTAAGAAATTCAACCATCTCCTGGACGGTCCTCTCTCGATATCGTCGCGTTAGCGAACGCACGCCAATCGCGCGCCGCTTGATTCCATGCTGTAGAGTCGCCCGGCGCTGCCCGCGATAACCGCACCCAAACCACAATAGCAGAACCCCCGCGTTTGCAGCCATTTCACCGGAGAGCCAATTTCCAGTAGTACTTTGCTCCTACCGGTTTTAGCCCGCTGTACCATTGGCCAGTCCGCCCCCCTGTCCGAGAATGCAGTTGTTCGAGCAATGGAACCCTGAGGGAGGCCAAACGATGGAAGGCGGCTACGCAGTCTGGATGGGGCAGCCAGTAATTCTTCGTGTTGTGGCGGGTAACCTGCGCGTGCCGCTGCGCGGTCGATTGATTTCTGAAACGAATGAGGTGGTCCGGTTGCGGATTGCGGATAGCTGGGACGTCGATATCTTTAAATCCATGGTTCTTGCAGTCGAGCACGATAACCCGGTTTACGTCATCAACTGAGGATGGTCATGAGTGCACTTGCGCGGGGCATTTGGGATGGCGAGCGGAACGCGGTCGTGCAAGCAGCGTCTTTTCCGGAAGCATCGGAGGAGCGAGCCATGCGCACATGGTTGCGAGACCTGCGCGACACAACATTGATTCTTGCGGTTCAGTTGCTCTTGCAAGCGACGATACTTTTGCGGCGGCTGAATTTCTAAACGCGAGCCGTTTGCAGCGAATTTACCCCGGCCCCCCTCTCACTCCCCCGGCCCGGGCCTGCCCCCACAGGCCCGGGATTTTTTTGACTCGTACACGCCGGACAAAATTTCCAGCGCTGCTTTTGCGGCGGAACGCGATTCGTGGCGCTGGCGGCTGCTTGACGCCACTCCTGGAAGCCTGCACGGCATCCGTCAGCCCACGCGGCGATACCCGTCAAGAAAAATGACAAAGCGCATCGCGAGGCTTGCAAATACGCGGTTAATACTTGAGACTAACCAACTTGGCAAAATAGACACGCGGCGTTCGTGCCGCGCGCGGACACCAAGCCAACCATCGGGAGCCAGACTAAATGAGAATTGCAAGCGTCGCGAGCGCCTTTCCAGAAAACTATTACGACCAGGGTGTCCTGACGGAAGCGCTCAAGAGCGACTGGAAGCATCGCTTGCCGAATCCCGCCATTCTCGACCGCCTCGATGAAAGTATGAAGGTCGAAGGCCGGTTTCTGGTTCGTCCAATCGAATTCTATTTGAACCTGACTACGTTCGGTCAGGCGAACGACGCGTGGATCGAACACGCGCTGAATCTGGGCGAAGAGGCGTTGTGCAAGGCTCTTCATCAGGCTGGAATCGGTCCGAAGGATTTGAGCGCGCTGTTCGTCGTCTCCGTAACGGGAATCGCCGCGCCGTCTCTTGACGCTCGTCTGGTAAATCGCATGGGGCTTTCGCGCAACATCAAGCGCATCCCGATCTTCGGGCTTGGTTGTGTTGCGGGAGCCGCCGGGATTTCGCGCGCGGCCGACTACGTGAAAGGCTATCCCGATCAAGCAGCCGCGCTATTGTCCGTCGAGTTCTGCTCGCTGACGCTGCAGCGCGACGATCTCTCGATGGCCCACCTGATTTCCGCGTTACTCTTCGGCGATGGCGCGGCGGCCACCATCGTTGTCGGGTCGAACCGTTCGAGCCCGGGCCCTGAAATCGTCGCAACGAAATCCATCTTTTATCCGAATACCGAGAGGGTGATGGGCTGGGACATCTCTGAAAAAGGTTTCCGCATCGTACTGTCTGCGGAAGTTCCAGAAACCGTGGAAAAGCACCTGGGCCACGACGTCGATGAATTTCTGGCCGAACAGAAACTGAAACGATGCGACGTCAAAAGCTGGGTGATGCACACGGGTGGACCCAAAGTCCTGGAATCAACGCAAAAGGCCCTGGGTCTTACCGCGACGGATCTCGATGCCTCGTGGGAGTGCCTGCGCAAAGTCGGAAATCTATCTTCCACATCGGTCTTGCTTGTTCTTGAGGAAGTGTATACGCGCCGCCGGCCCGAACCGGGAACCCTGAGCATTCTTGCGGCGATGGGCCCGGGATTTTGTTCCGAACTGGTTTTGTTGCGATGGTAATGTTGCCTAAGCTCCGTGGAGATTGCCTTGAAGAGTGGTGCGGACGTCGTAATCGTGGGAGCGGGCCCCGCCGGCATTGCCACTGCGATTGCTGCAAGCACGAAAGGCTTCCGAGTTACCGTAATTGATTCGCGTAAGCCTCCGATCGACAAAGCCTGCGGAGAAGGCCTGCTGCCAGAGGGCGTAGCCGCGCTTGGCACTCTAGGTATCGAACTCGACTCGCGCCGCGCCTTCCCGTTTTCAGGGTTCCGCTTTACGGATGACGAATCCTCTGCAACCGCGAAATTTACGCACGGTCGCGCCTTTGGCATTCGCCGCACAACCCTTCATCAGTTGCTTATCGAACGCGCAAACGAAGTGGGAGTGTCTTTCGTTTGGAATTCACGCGTTTCGAATTTTGAGCAAGGACGTTTGCGTGTCAATGGCCGGACCCTCGCGTATAAGTGGCTGGTCGGAGCCGACGGACAGCATTCGACCGTGCGCAAATGGACGGGCCTCGACTCGCGATGGCGCGGTCGCTCGCGCTTTGGATTTCGGCGTCATTTCTCGATCGCCCCGTGGTCGGATGTGGTCGAGGTCCATTGGGGCCACCGCTGCCAGGTTTTTGTAACGCCGACATCGCCCGGTGAGATTTGCCTGGGGCTGCTTTCAGATCGCTCGCGCTTCCGTATTGATGACGCGCTGGCGGTTTTCCCGGAACTTCGCAAACGTCTTGCCGGAGTCTTGCCTGCGACTGCGGAGTTGGGAAATCTCACGGCGCTGCGGCCTGCGCGCGCTGTTGTGCGCGGACGCGTGGCCCTCGTTGGCGATGCTTCCAGCACAGTGGATGGTATCGCGGGGAAGGGATTGAGCCTGGCGTTTCAGCAGGCGCTGCTTCTCGCGGAGGCGATTGCGCAGGATAATCCGTCTCATTACGCCGCGGCGCATCGCCGGATCGCAGCTCCGGCCGAGCGCATCACGCGACTGCTCCTTCTGCTCGACCGCAACGCGTGGCTGCGCCGGAAAACGCTGCGATTGTTTGAAAAGCGTCCCGCGCTTTTTTCGAAACTCATCTCCGGACAAATCGATGCAGCCGATCCGCAAGCCTTAAAGCCGAGCGACATTTTCACGCTGGGCCTGCAGGTGCTCCGGGCCTGATAGCCCGTCGAAAAGAGTCGCTCGTCATTCTGAGGGCCGTTTCTTGGCCCGAAGAATCTCTCTTTAGGTTTTGCGTCAGGGCACGGCTTCAGCCGTGCCGGTAGCCACTTAGTCTCAGGGGTTTCAACCCCTGAGGTTCGCGCAAAATAATTTGGTTTCTGAGATGGGTGATAAGGTTCCAGTTTTTCAACAAGCTGAAATGAACTTGCGAGAAAAAACGAAAAGCTGGCGAGAACCTAACACGCGCTTCGCGAACATCGGCATCTTCCTCGCCGCCGCATGCTTGATTTTGCTGACCTCCTCCATTGCGCGCGCGCAAGACACCACCTTGAATCTCGATCCCGCGCAAACTCGCATCGAGTTCACGCTCGGCGCGACCATGCACACCGTTCACGGCACCTTCAAACTAAAGAGCGGCCAGATTCGCTTCAATCCGAAAACCGGCAAAGCCTCCGGCGCCGTAATCGTGGACGCAACGACCGGGGACACCGACAATTCCTCGCGCGACAAAAAAATGCACCGGGAAGTTCTCGAAAGCCTGAAATTTGGCGAAATCATTTTCACGCCGGACCGAGTGCAGGGCGCCATCGCATCAACCGGAATATCGCAGGTAGACGTTCATGGCAATTTCCGGCTGCATGGTCAGGACCATCCGCTCACCATGACTTTTGCGGTCGCGCCATCCGCCGGCAATCAGCTTCAGGCCACAACGCATTTCGCAATCCCTTACGTGACGTGGGGCCTCAAAAATCCCAGCACATTCATTCTCCACGTCAGCGATACCGTCGATATCACCATCCACGCTACCGGGCACATCGCAATGCCTTCACAGGCCGCGGAAAAGTAGTTGTAGCGCCGCCCTTCAGGACGGCATGCCGCTCCTTGGCCAAACATTTCACGGACATCACAAGAGAACCATCACGAATCCTCATGCTTGAAGTGTAATTCCTTGGCACGCTGCGAGGCTTTCACCACCGCTTTGATCAGCGTCACCCGCAGCTTGCCTTCCTCGAGTTCGAGTATGCCGTCGATCGTGCATCCCGCGGGCGTGGTGACTGTATCCTTCAACAGCGCCGGATGATCGCCAGTTTCCAGCACAACCTTCGCCGCTCCATACGTCATTTGAGCCGCGAGGAGCGTCGCGAGCTCTCTCGAAAGTCCCATCTTCACGCCGCCTTCGGCCAGCGATTCAAGAATGATGTAGATGAACGCCGGGCCGCTGGCGGAAAGTCCCGTGACGGCATCCATGTGCTTTTCGTCGACGACCACCGTCCTCCCCACGGCATCGAACAGCGTCCGCGCAACGCCCAAATCTTTGTCCGTCGCAAATTTCCCTTTTGCAATCGCCGTGATTCCGGCCCCGACCATCGACGGAGTATTCGGCATCGCGCGAATCACCGGCACGTTCGAGCCGATCCGGCGCTCGATATAGTCCGTCGGAACCGACGCTGCAATGGAAATCACCAGCTTGCGCTCGTTCAATTCAGGCCGAATTTCGTCGATGACGTTTCCGATCGTTTGTGGCTTCACGCACAGCAGAATAACGTCCGCACCGCGCGCTGCCGCCCGATTGTCGGCGCCGAGCGGCACGTTCGATGCCGCAAACCCTTTCCGTTGCTGGTTCGGATGCTGGACCGTTGCCAGAATGCGCGACGCGGGCATGAGCCCTTGCCGCAAAAACGCTTCGATCAAAATCCCGCCCATTTTCCCCGCGCCGATTACGCCCAATCGCATTTCGGGGCCAAGCATTCGCCGCTCTTGCTGAGACTGCATGGAGGTATCCGGCATATGTGTCACCCCTCTTTGAAATAAGGCGGATTGAATTATGACCGTTTCTAGCGCCTCGTCCCAGCAATGAGCTCAATAATTCCGGCCGCGCAACTCATTGTAGGGGCGCTGCTTGCTGCGCCCAACCTGATGTCACGAATCACGGTACAGGACACTGGTGGGATCCATCGTAACGCGACGCTGCAAGCGGGTGGCGGTAGTTTACAACCGCGGCCGTTCGACGAGGCGAAGTGAGTTGTGGAATGCGCGCGAAGCCGTGCCCGATAGTGCTGCACGTCGCCTATAATTTGAATCGGTAAATTTCACAAATTCGGCCTCGTTTGCCATTATCATCCGCTGCGCGAGTTGCCGTGAAGACAAAATCCGAAATGAGAAATGCGCTCAAGAAGGGGTTTCTGGCTCTCTACGGCTCTCGATAAAGTTCACTCCTCTTTCCCTTCCCCCAATTGCATTTTTCGCACTTCGTCTCCAGATTGCGCGTGTCGTTCACACCGTTGTATTTGTCGCCGTTGATAATTTGAATGCCTAACAATGTTCCAAAACGCGCCTTCCAATCATGCTGAGAAATTTTATGGTCAACGTGAAGAATGACATCCGGAGCAGAGCGTCCGCAGCAAAGACAGGTGTGAGCATCTCTGTCAAGAATCTGATAACGGACTCTCGTGCTTACGTGCAAACGATTGCGTTCTGATGGCAGGACAATGATCTTCGGCGCGATAACTGGCGCGGCAGCGTAAGCATGGAAACGTTCCATCAGGTTTGCAGCCTTATCTTCATTCAATAGGCAGCCAGACGCTTGTGGGATGAAACCGAAATCCTCTCTATCCTTGACCGGAAATATCTCGCCCTTCGTGTAGTTGGTGAGCCGGTCAAACCTAACTTGGACGAACTGCTTACCGTTGTCTTTGCCGTTCCAGTGGCGATTCTTGTAGGGCGCAGACAGAACGGTACCGCATGCCATTATTCCAGTTAGTCCGCGACCGGTTTTCTTAAGGAGAATCTTGTCGCCGGACGCGGCGTGGGAATTGACGCATGACCATTGGCGAATATAGAAGCCTTGTTCTGCCATGTTGGCCAAAGCTTGCGGCCAATCAGCGAACGTCCACTTGGCCGGATTCCACGTCAGAAGATAAGTGCTCACTATTGTTTACCTCCTGCCGGGTGCGGCATCCTTCGCCACTTGAATCGCCGTCTGATACAGAAATTTCGACAGGATAATCCGCTAGCTTAAAATTTTCAAACTGGCGAGGAAGGACTGGTCTTTTCACATCACATCGTAACACTCCTAGAATTTTCGGGTGCCGCATCCTTCGCGTTTCTGTTTTTTGCGAAGGGTGCGGATTTTCACAATTCCCTGCCTACAACCTTTTTAGCCGCCACGACTATCCGTCACCTTCTCGAACTTTCTCCACAGCCCAACTCCCTTGCCTCGCGCTCGCAGGCGAGTTACCTTGCCGATTTTGACGCTCGAAAATAATGGAGAGGCTTAAACTGAGATCAGCCCTCGACTACCGGGCACGATACGCCAACCCGTGGCCACCGCGCGGTCTAGCAGGCTGCGGAAAAATACGTGTAGCGCCGCCCTTCAGGGCGGCATGCCGAGCTAAAGCTCGGCGCTACGACACCAGGCGATTCGTGAGTTGCGGAAGAACACATCATTCGGCCATTTTTCCGCAAGCTGCTAGGAGTTCTTGAACGGTCTGCGACGCTGTCGGGCAGCGCAAACCCGTCAA
This sequence comes from Candidatus Acidiferrales bacterium, assembly GCA_050747005.1. Lineage (GTDB taxonomy): Bacteria > Acidobacteriota > Terriglobia > Acidiferrales > UBA7541 > Palsa-295. Next base: position 183,441 of record JBOGNE010000063.1, on the reverse strand, counting down.
TTTCTAATCGGCACAACAGGGATTAGAAATGGCGATAACCTAAAGAAAACAAAGGACGGCGATGCAGTCTAATCGACAATTTTTGAGGCACTTTGACCTCTGCCGATCATTAGATTTCAAGCGTTGATCGAGTGACTTCACAACGCCAGCAACCGTAACAGAAGGCGGCCGAGTGTCACCGCTTTTATCGGGGTCGGAGATTCGGAGACTGTAAAGCACGCAGTATTCTTGGAAGGCCGTGGTTTCGGCCCCACCGTAAATGCCGGCGACTTGGACTCGCCATCACTCCGCGCGGAGTGCTTCGATGACGTTGACGCGGGCGGCGCGCGCGGCCGGCAGCATGGAGGCGGCCACCGCAGCGGCCAGTAGCACGAATGCAGATAAGAGCACGGGCAAGACGCCCGGCATTTTCATTTCCAGCAAATACCTGCTCACCAAGCGCGCCGCGATGAAGCCAAATGCCGCGCCAGCGAGGACGCCCGTCGCAGCCATCGCTGCGCCTTCCTTTACGACTCGCTTAAGCAGATCCCGCGGCTGCGAGCCCAACGCCAGCCGGATGCCGAATTCGCGCGTCCGTGCGCTCACGGAAAACGCCAGCACTCCGGCAACGCCGACGATGGCAATTATCAGCGCGACGGCGGCGAAGACGCTAAACACCAGCGAGCTCAAACGGTCCGGCGCGAGTACTTCGGCGCGGATGTCTTCCAAAGTGGCGGCGTGCTCGACGGGCTGGTCGGCGGACATGCCGCGAATGATGCGCGTGACCGGCGTGACCAGCGAATAAGGATTCGTGGTGGAGTGAACGAAAAGGTGGCCGCCAAACATGGGAGCATCTTCAAAGGTGTCATAGATGGTAAGAGTGGGTGCCGGAACGACATGTTCGTCGTCAATGTCGGCGGCGACGCCAATGATGCGGTGCGGCGACATGAATCGTGTCTGTTCGCTTTTGTCCAAGGGCGTGAACTGGAGCACGGGATCCGTCCAGTAGACGTGCCGATTGATGGGGTCATGATTGGGAAACATGTCGTGCGCGAGCGTCTCGCTGATGATTACTACGGGTTCCTTGCTGTGATTATCGAGCGCTGTGAAATCGCGGCCAGCGACGATGGGAACGCCAAGCGCGGCAAAAAAGCCAGGGGAGATAACCCGCCACTGTGCGCGAGGATCGTCCTGGCTATGGACGCGACCGTCCCCGCTGAATTGAAGACCCGGACCAAAGCTGTCGGCATCCCGCCACGGAGCAATCATGCCGAAAGCTGTTCCGCTCACGCCGGGTAGCGCATCAATGCGGCGCATCGATTCCTTGTACAAATCGAGGACTTGCTGAGGCGTTTTCCCGTAGGACATGGGAGGAACATCGATGGCGAGAACATGGCGCGTGTCGAGACCGGTCTGGGCTGCTTGGAGCGCGACCAGCGTAGTGATCAGCATACTTGCGCCGGCGAGCAACACGAACGAAGCAGCAATTTGTGTCACCGCGAAGACGCGCTGGCGGCGGCCGGTGCTGCGGGTGATGCGGACGCTGCCCGATACATTCAGGCCATTGGACGTATCGGAGGACGGCAGGCGCGGGACGAATGCCAAAAGCACGGCGGCGACCATGGCCAGCGCCGCTCCCAACCAGAGGAGGCTGGAATCGACGGTCAAATCGAGCGCACGGACCGAGAAACGGGAGGCGTACCGAGCCAGAATAGCGATCATCGGCTGCGCACTTATCAGGCCGAGCGCCGCGCCCGCTGCACACAGCAGGAGGCTCTCGGCCAGCAGGAGTCGGCGTAGTGCGCCGGGGCTGGCACCGAGCGCCGCACGAATCGCCAACTCGCCTTCGCGGCGAACCGTCCGTGCAAGGATCAAGTTCGCCACGTTGCAGCAGGCGATGATGAAGACCAGCCCAGAGGCGGCCAGGAGGACGAGGAGAACCGTGCGCGCCCCCGAGGTAACCTGGTCGCGGAGCATCTTGGCGTCAATGCGGTAGTGGTCGTGAACGGGATAGGCTTCAGGGTGGTCCTTCTTCATCGTGCCGTAAAGGGCGCGCAACTCGGAGCGAGCTTGGTCGAGAGTGACGCCGGGAGCGAGGCGGCCGAAAAGTTCGGTCATGCGATGGATGCGGCCGGTGACCATCGTGGCGGAGAGGTGATGCGGGCTGGTGACGACATTGGCGATGATCTCTGTTTCCGCGGGGTAAGGAATGGATGGCTCGAGGACGCCGATAACCGTGGCAGAGCGGCTGCCAATACTGTCTAGCCGGACGATCTTGCCGATCACGGAATGATCTTTGCCAAGGACGGTGGTCCAGAAACGATAGGTGAGAACGACCACGCCAGCCGCTTTTGGCCCGTCGTCCTGAGGCCCGATAAGACGGCCGAGAACGGGGTGGAGGCCCATGACTTGGAAGTAGGTGCCGCCGACGACGCCAGCTTGAATCTCGCGAGGCTCGCCGAGGCCGACCATGGTGAAGCCGATGGTTGAGAAATCGCCAAACTCCTCAATCGAGTGGATGCCGTTCTTGAGGTCCTGAATTTCGGGCACGGAGAACGTTGTGTCATCGCTGCCGAGGCCCATAGCGCTTTGCCGGATGTAGATCAGGCGATTCTCGTCGCGGTTGACGAGTGGCTTGAGCAGCACGCCGCGCACCAGCGTGAAGATGGCGGCGTTTGCCCCGATTCCCAGCGCGAGAGTTACGATCACCGTGAAGGCAAGCCCCTTGGCACCCATCAGTGACTGGAATGCAAATTTCAAATCGCGGAAAAATGCCATATTCGTTGCCCTCGCTTTGGATGTGCAACTAGCACCGTGCGTGCCAAATGCTAAGCGTCACATTATAAATTATTTAGCACGATACCGGTTTGGCCACAATGCTCGTTTTCAGGACGGCGTTGTCGCAGATTCGGACACCAGAGCCGTGATCGTAAAGACTGGCGACGCAGTCTAAGCGACAATTTTGGGGGGCGCTTCGGGCAGGAAAATCAAAGGCCACGGCGAGTGGCGCTCGCCGTGGCCGATTGGAGCACGTGCCCGCTGAAGCGCGTTGCTCGCGATGCGTTAGCTCTTGCCGTGCGGATGCGATTCCGGCTTCGACGAAGGCCGCACCGCTGGCTTGGATTCCTGCCGCGGAGGCGGTTGTGCGCGGCGCTCCTCCGGCCTCGGCTGCGGCCTGTTTAGCGGCGGATGGACGTCGTACATCTGGTCCTTCGCCCTGACGGGCGGCGCAAACCGCACCGCAGGACGAGCGGGTTCCTCATTGCGGCTCGGAGGTGGAACGTTTCGCTCGGGCGCGGCATTGCGCTCCGTCGGAGCATTGTTGGTCCGCTCCGCTGGCTTGAAGGACTTGAAGCCGTTGTCAGCCGGTTTTACCTCGATCGGTTTTGCCGGAGGTTCCGTGGCAGGCCGCTCGACGGGTTTCGCCGCTTCGGTCCGTGCCGGCGGCTCTGCCGTCTTGGCGCGCGCGGCTGGCTCAGCCTCGGTGCGGACTGCGGGAGCTGCCGGCCGGCCGGTGTTTGTAACCTCGATGGCTCGGCGGTTCACCGAAACCGCGGGAGCCAGCTTCGCGACCACGGGCCGCTTGTCGAAAGCCACCGCAGGCTTCGCTGTTGCCGCCTTGGCGTTCGCAGCCATGTAGCTCGCGCGCGTGGGCTCGAGAGGCTTTGCTTCGACCACGCGGGCGCTCTGAACCTGCTGCGGCGTCACGCGCACGGCTTCTTTAGCCACCGGCCGCGCGCTCACAAATGTTTCCTTCGACACCGCCGTGATTGCCTTGGTGTTGTTCTCGTAGGTGTAGTTGACTTTGTTCACGGTCACATTGCTGGTGTTGTTGTTGATCGTCGTGCGGTTGATGGTAACGTTGTTATAGACGTTCGTGATCTGCGTGACGTTGACCACCCGCGTGTTAGTGACGTTCACGTTCTGAACGTAGCGCGGGCTGCATCGATAACTCGGCACGAATACATCGCGCGGGCCCAGCGGGAACCACGCCACGCCCGAAACTCCCCCGCCAAATCCCACCGCCACGCCGAATCCGCCGCCGCCGACAAATCCCACGAGTGCGGGAGCGTAAACAGGGCGCACCACGATCGGGCCGGGAACCCAGCCCCAATATCCGCGCACGTACGCCCAGCGCCCGTAGTGGAACGGCGCGAAACCCCACGGCTCGGCATCCACCCACGTCCATCCCCACGGTGCGATGAAGACCCAATGGCCTTCATGATACGGCGCCCATCCTGCGGCGACGCCAGTGGGCACCCAAATTTCGCCGTACTCGGGGTCGGCCTGCCATGTGCCGTACTGGTCGAGGTCGTAATAGCCGTCGATGTCGCGCGAGACGTAGCGCGCCGACGGGGAATCGTTCTCGCGCTGGTCGCGCGATTGGCACCAATTCTCAAAGTCATCGAATCCAGGAGCGGGTTGCGCATCGTAAGTGAGCTGATCGGCGCCAGTGAATGTGTAAGCCTGTCCCGCAGGCAGATCGTAAGATTCGCCTCCGCCGGTCACCTGACCTTCGCCTTCGCGCACGACGATCGTTGTCGAATTGCCGTTGGGGTCGGTTTGAATTGTGTACTCGCCCGATTGCGTCAGCGTGAACGCGAGATTGGGCGTATCGATTTCAACGGCATCGCCCGGTGATAGGCGCCGCAGATGAACTTCGATTTCGCCTTGCGCGAGCTGGAGTTGAATCGTGCGGTTGTCGAGATTCAGGAACGATATGCCGGTTTCGCTCGACAGGCGTATCGCCGTGCTGTCAATGTGAACCTCTCCGCGGGAATCTTTGTCGGCCCATAGGTTATCGCCAGTGGTCAGCGGACGGTTCGGATCGGCCTGCACCCAATCTTGATCGCCGGAAGCCTGATAGGAAACCGATCCCTGCATGAAATTGAGCCTCGCGACTCGGTTTGGCGGGTCCTGGTCTTGTGCCGCAGCTATCTGGGAGAAACTCAGCACCGTTGCCATAGCGAACAGGAGAGGCAAAATCCACTGGATCTTGGTCTTCTTCATGAAGTTCTCCTTTCGTGTTCGGATTTCACGACAATCATTTGAAATGGACGCCGCAAAACCGGCGCGTAACCCTTCTTCTGGATATCTGATAGTCACATGACATGATGCCTTCGAGCTCCCGCGGATGAAACACCGCGACAAGTTTCCAATCATACACGCCGCGATTCGCTCGCTCACGGCAACGCATTTCAACTATTCCACAGTCGTGTGCGCACAAAAGCCCTCAACAAACAACAACGGCGAGCCCTGCGGCCCGCCGTTGATTGCAACTATGGTGCAACAGCGATGCTAGGGATGTCCGCCACTGCCGTGCGATCCACCACCGCCGTGATTGCCGCCTCCGCCGCCCCTGTTACCGCCGCCGCTGGGCGCGCGATATCCGCCACCAGCCGGCGCGCGGTATCCTCCTCCACTCGGTGCGCGATAGGCTCCGCCGCTAGGCGGCCGGTAGCCGCTATTGCCACGGGGCGCGCTGTAGCCGGGGTTGCCACGCGGAGCACTGTAACCGTATCCGCCGTTGCTTCGGGGCGTCATGATTGGCTGACGCATGTTCAATGGCGGCCGACTGTAGCCGTACGAGGAGCTGCCCCGCGAAGGCGAACTTGGCGGAGTAAACGTCCGCTGCGACCCACGCGCTTGGCTGGGCGGAGAGAAACTCCGCCCGGACTGAGGAGAGTATGGCCGGTTCGGAGGCGTAAAAGTGCGTTGCGATCCGCCCGATGGCGAGAAGCCGCGCGAGTTTTGCGGCGCTGTCGTGTGAGAGGGAGGCGTGAAATGCTGCCACCCGCTCCGCTGGTTCGCTGCTGGCGATTGATTCGTGCGCGAGTTGGAAGGCGTGAACGTCCTTGTATTCGCGGCGCCATTCGGAGAAGCGCCCCGAGCTGCTTGCGGTGGTTGGAACGTTCTGGATTGCGAACCGGTTGCAGGAACGCGAGACACGCCGGGCCGGCTCGAAGTATTCGCCGCACTCCCCGAGCCAAAAGTATGCCAGCCCTGGCTCGCGTTCGATTGCGCTGGCTCGGACAGATTTCCAAGGCGCTGGTTGAACGCCTTCGAAGCCGGGTGCTCTATTCCGCGATCCTGCGTCGTGGTCCGTGAAGCTGGCCTTTGAAACGTACTGCTGCCCGATCTCGCGCTGACAGCCCTATTGGGGGCTGTCGCCGAACCAGAACGTGCGACGTTGTTCGTCCGCGCCGGCGAGTTTAGCCCAGTGCGCGCCGCTTGTGCGCTCGCGGGAGAATTCGCTCGTGCTGCCGTGAAGAAGTGCGACTGCGTGTTCCGGATCGTTGATGCGCTTGCGGCGCGCCCGCTCGGATTAAAACTCGCCCGCGTCGTAGCCGCTCGCATTCTTCCGGTCGCCATGCTGGCGTTGCGCAGCGTGGCTTCGCCGATTGCTTGCTGGTGCATTGAAACGCGAGCCTGCCCGAACTGCTTCGAGTTCATCGAGCTAAGTCCGGAGCGGACGCGCGGGTCGACCAGCATGCGGTTGATATTTGAGAATTGGCGGCCGCCTCTGTTCCCAGCCAGAGGCGCGATTCCGTTGTGTATATTGCGGATGTTCACGTTGCGGATGTTGGTAACATTGACGACGTTCACGCGGTTCCCGAACCGGCCGTAGCCGCCATACCACGGATGGTAGAAGTCGCATGGGCCAACCGGCAGCCAGCCAATATTTCCAAACCCAAAGCCGAACCCGAATCCGATGCCAAATCCGCCGCGTCCCCAACCGAAGAAGGAGACGTACGCCGGCGACCACACGGGATAATACCCCGGATAAGCGGCGACGGGTCCTGGCCACCACGCCCAGTTACCCCCGTAAACGAACCAGCGGCCGTAATGGTAAGGCGCCCAACCCCAAGGTTCGTACGAAGTCCAGGTCCAGCCATAGTAGGGCTCATAGACCCAGCGACCATCGCGATACGGCGCCCAACCTGGATTCTGTGCCGGAACCCACACTTGGCCGTAGTCAGGGACTTCCGACCAGGTGCCGTAGGGGTCGAGATCTTCCGAACCCGTGTAGTAGCGATCGGTGTGCTGCCAGCTTGCGGCCCTCTCGATATTCTTGTTGCGATCGTCATTGAAGCGGTCCCAATCGTCTTTGCCGGGCGCGTCCGTCACTTTGTATTGAGCGCTATCCGCCGTGCCGGCGATGGTGATCAGGTCACCCTTCTGAACCTTGGTGCTGCCCTGCGGCGTGGTGATCTCGGCTTGGCCGTCCCGAACCGTAACCTGAGTTTCCTGATCGGAATTCACGAGGATGCGAAATTGGCCTTGTCCGCCATCCGGATGGATCGCGACGTTTGGTGTGTCGATCTCGGCGCTTGCGCTGCTGCCCTTGAGGACGCTGTATGTGACCAAACCCTGCCCGATCTGAACTTGGATTTGCGAGCGGTCGAGTGCCGCGATCTTGGCCGTGGAATTGTCCGACAGGCGCAGAATATCCGCGTAGTCGAGCTGAATGGCCGCCCTCGAATTTTGGCCCGTGGAAATACGATCGCCGACCGACAGCGGCGTGTTGACCGTCACAGCGACCCAATCGCCATTATCCCCGCGCTGTGAAGATACATTGCCGCTCATCAGGCTGACGCGGGCGACGCCTGGCGCATTTTCCGCCGGCTGCTGCGAATCCTGTTGTTGCGGATCCTGCTGCTGCTCTTGCTGCGGCGGCTGCTGTTGATCTTGATCCTGCGCGCGAACCGCGCTTGCGCTCCCGATGAAAAGCAGCGCCACCAAACTCGCGAATAATTTTTTCATGGCCGGCCTCCCGGCTGCTCTGCCAGGCGATCTTTGAATCCGCGATTATGATTGCAGCGCGGTGGCCAAACTCCAAGGCTGGCTCAGAAGTTTAGTAAAATGCGCAGAATCAGCATGATACGGGAATGCATATCTCATCGCGATTCGCTCGTTGCGAGTGATTCTGGTGGATTTCGCGCACAGGCGGTGGTTTTCAACCACTAGATCTAAGAGTCGTTTTCAGCGGAGTCTCCGACGCCCATTTTCGAAAGGCGATACCGCAGTGCGTTGCGGGAGAGACCGAGCGCCCGCGCAGCCTGGCTCTTGTTTCCATTCGCTTGGCGCAATGCTTCGCGGATGGCTTCTTCTTCCCATTGGTCGAGCGTCATGCCGGCTGGAAGCGCGGTGCTGGCACCCAAGCCGCACGGAGGGCGCGAATCGAGATGAATGTCAGCCGTATCGAGCATCGTTCCTGACGATAGAGTGACGCCGCGTTCGATCGCGTTTTGCAGTTCGCGAGCGTTTCCCGGCCAATGGTAGGCGGCGAGCAATTTCATTGCGGCGGGAGTGATTCCTTGAACCGGCTTTTGAGATTCGCGCGCATAACGCTTCAGGAAAAATTCGGCCAGCGCAGGAACATCCTCTTTGTGATCGCGGAGTGGCGGAATGTCGATGGCGACCACATTCAGCCGGTAGTACAGGTCCTCGCGGAAGGTGCCATCTTCAAGAGCGGCGCGCAAATCGCGGTTCGTTGCGGCAACCAATCTCACGTCCACCTTGAGCGTTTTCGTTCCTCCCAGGCGCTCGAATTCACGTTCCTGAAGCACCCGCAAGAGCTTCACCTGAATCGCGGGAGGAATATCGCCGATTTCGTCGAGAAAAAGCGTGCCTTTGTCGGCCAGTTCGAATTTGCCGGGCTTGGAGGATGTGGCTCCGGAAAACGCGCCCTTCTCGTAACCGAAGAGTTCGCTTTCCAAAAGGTTTTCGGGGATGGCCGTGCTGTTGATTTTGATGAAAGGCCCGGAAGCGCGATTCGAATGTTCGTGGATCGCGCGCGCGATCAAATCTTTTCCGACGCCGCTTTCGCCGCCCAGGAGCACCGTTGAGTTCGTCGGCGCCACCCGTTCGACCAGGCCGAGCACGGCTTGCATCTGCTCGCTTCCGGCAATGATGTTTTCATACCTGTACTTCACGCCGAGAGCTTCGCGGAGATTGCGATTTTCTTCGCGAATTTGGTGCGAGTCGAGTTCCTTACGGATTACCAGAACCATTTCGGCGAGCGAGAAAGGTTTTAATACGTAGTCGCTCGCCCCGGCTTTCATCGCTTCAACCGCGGATTCCACCGAGCCGTACGCGGTCATCATGATCACTGGGATATTCCCGCAGGCTCGTTTCACGGCATGCAGAAATTCGAGGCCGCTCATGCCTGGCAATTTGAAGTCGGTGACAATAACATCGAACTTCGCGGCGTTCAGCAGGCGCAGGCCGGTTTCAGCGTCCGGGGCGCCCTGTGCGAGAAAGCCTTCGTCGGCGAGCTGCAGCTCCAGCAACCGCCGCATCTTCGGCTCATCTTCAACGATCAGTACCGAGGGTTTTTGTCCGCTCATATCGGCAATTCATTCGATGCGGAAGGCTGCCCGCCCGTTCCATCGCCGGGCTCAAACATCGGAAGCACCCGGAAAGAAAATGTGAAATCGGGCCCCGCCGCCGGAATTATTTTCCAAGCGAATCCATCCGCGATGATCGTCCATAATTTTTGCCACGATTGAAAGCCCCAGGCCTACGCCGTCCTTTTTCGATGTGAAAAACGGATTGAAAATCTGCTCCCGCAATTCAGACGGCACGCCGGGGCCCGAGTCCTCAATGACGGCGCCCACGCCGGAATTTCCATTGGACGATTCCGGCGAAATCGAAATGACGATCTTTCCATTTTCGCCAGCCATGGCCTGATATGCATTGACGATCAAATTGATGAACACCTGTTCGCAAAGCTGCGCATCGGCCTGCGTTTCGGGCAGTTTGTTTGCGTAGCGGCGCTCTACCACAATCTTAGCCCGCGGAAATTGACGCTGAACGGACGCGATGGCGCGATCGGCGATTTCGGTGATCCGCTCGCCGCGCAGTTCCAGGCGCGAAGGGCGCGCAAAGTCAAGAAACCGCGCGACGAGCGCGTTTAACCGGTTCACTTCGAATGAAATGTAGCCGGCCAGCTCGCTCACCAGCGGCTGGCTATCTTTCACTTTTTGGTTGAGCATTTCCGCTGAGCCTTTGATCACGCCGAGAGGATTGCGAATTTCGTGCGCCAGTCCGGCAGAAAGCTGTCCGAGCGCCGCCAGACGTTCCGAACGCCGTGCATCGGCTTCGGCGCGGCGCAATTGAGAGTTGGTGATCTCGAGGGTCTCGGAAAGCTCTTGATAGCGTTTCACCTGCTTGCGGTTTTCGTCCGCAAAACGATTGACGAGCATGGCTGCGAGGTAGAAAAACAAAATACGAATTGCGAGCAACTCCATCCCTTCCGATGTGATTTCATATTGCTGCAGTGCGGGAATCAGATAGGAGCAATAGGCGAGGGACGACAGCGTGGTCCAGGACAACGTGCCGATCGGCCCGAAGTAAATGGCCGCGGTAACGATCGGCAAATAGTAAATGGGATAGTAGTTGCTGTTGATCCCGATGCCGCCGGTATGATCGAGCAAAAGAGTTGCGAGAAGAATTTTGAGAATGACGCTATAGGCGCGTCCGCGCTTCGGAAGCCACGCGATCAAGCGTCCTTCAAATAATTGGAAAACACCAAAGGCGAGAAGGGTGAGCTGCTTGTGGATTTCGTTGACCGGAGGCAGAAGCGCGAGCCCGGCCAGGAATGCGATCCAGATGACGTCAATCCAAGTGAACGGCGATCGGCGGCGATCGAGCAAGGCCCGCTGCTCCTCTCGAAATCACGATGAATCTAACACGGAGTCTCGCGTAATTCATCGCGCTCATGTGGAGGCGTTGGCCCTTTTCTGAACATGAGGAAGACTTACCCTCATCCTGAGAACCGGCGGTCCCGCGGCAGATAGGCAACCAGAAGACAATCGCCGTCGCCATGAAACGGCTGTGCTTGGCCCGTAGATGTGCGCGAATCCGCGTAACCGTCTGCCTGCCGTGTGCGCTTGAATTTGCTCGAGTGGGCCTGCGAATGTTCCCGCTTTGGGCTCCGGGCTTTGATTCAAAAGCATGTCAAGAGAATGGTTTCTGTATGCATACGGTATACGTTTGACAGGAGGCCGGAAAATGTGAAGAATGCTATTTGACCGGATTGACATAGGAGGAGTCTTGGCGAAGATAGCGGCCCGCGGCAGGACTCCCGGGTATGCTCTCGTCCCACCATCCACCGTTGCGCCGCCCGGATCATCGCCCTCGGGCGCGGCCACGACCCTTAGCGAAAGAGTGTATCGCGCCTTTAAGCGCGACATTATCCACGGAGTTTACCAGCCCGGCGAATCTCTCAACGAAAAAGATTTAGCCCATCGCTACAAGGCCAGCCGAACGCCGGTGCGTGAAGCGGCTGTCCGATTGCAAAACGAGCGGCTCCTTCGCATCGTCACTAATCGCGGCTATTTTGTAAGCCAAATAACCCTGCAGGTTTTGAACGACATTTACGAATTTCGCGCCGCCGTCGAATGCGAGGCCGCCGAGCCCGAATAATTCTTGCGAACCATCGTCAACTGGAATGTCATGCCTTCGGCGAACCCCAGCCCTTTGTACAATTCAATCGCGCGAGTATTCGCTTCCCGGACATGCAACATGGGCACTTCCCCGCGCTGCCGAATCCTTTCGACGACCTCTGTGACCACCGCCCTCGAATAACCTTTGCCGGTGTGGTCCGGATGCGTGCAAACCGCGCTGACCTCGGTGTACCCAGGGATCCGGAGTCGCTCGCCGGCCATCGCAACCAGTTTGCCGTCGCGTCGGATGCCCAGATATGTTCCGAGTTCGCGCGTCCGTTTGCCGAAGGGACCCGGCTTGGTGAGTGCGGCCAGAGCAGTCATCTCCGGCACGTCCCGATCACTCAATTCGTTGAATTCAACCTCGCACGCTTGCATGGATTTTGCGGAATGGATCATCTGAAGCATAGGGTCCACTCCGATCGCGCACAGCGTTTGCGGCAGATCGACTTCCCGTAGCAGGAAAAGCGCGCTTCCTTCGCCGGATTTTAGCATTTGCGCCAATGCCTCAAATGCCGCGTGGCTCGGCCCGGGAAACGCCGCGAGAGACGTCATCTCTACGGGGAACCTCCGCACTTGGCCGTTGATCTCGGCGAATTGCTCCTGGCGAGTCGTGAGCGCCGTCCAAATCGGATTTTCGAGCTGCTGCGTCATCGTTTGATCGTCAGAACAACTTTACGTGGCGGGCTGTCTCTGCCGTGACGACGGCTTATATCACTTTAGCGGCTTGCGCCGCTCCAATTCCATCCCATTCTTGCATCCGAATTCGCGCGCTCCGGCCACGTTGGACTGTCGAGCGAGAGAACGCTCTGCGGCTGCTGGCGCGTGATAATATTCCCGTCATGAAAGATACAACAGAAAAAACAAGCTCTGCCACTGCTCGTGAATTGCTTCGCCACACGGTCGCAACTCTTGCATATCGCGCTGGAAAAGTAATCGGCGGCGCGCCGGAAAATTTCGCCGAATTTAGTGCTGGAGAGAAGACGCGCACGCCCGGACAGCTCCTCGCGCACATGGGCGATCTATTCGATTGGGCGCTTTCGCTCGCTAAAGGCACGCACGAGTGGCACGATTCCCCATCGCTTGCATGGCATCAAGGCGCGCAGCGGTTTTTTGCCGCCTTGCAGGCATTTGACGGTTATCTAGCTTCGGATGCCCATCTGGGCTTCCCTGCCGAAAGGCTTTTTCAGGGTCCCGTCGCGGACGCGCTGACCCACGTCGGTCAAATCGCGATGTTGCGTCGCCTCGCTGCCGCCCCGGTTAAAGGTGAGAACTATTTCCATGCGGATATTGTGGCGGGCCGCGTCGGCGCGCGCCAATCCCCTCCCGCCAAGGAATTCAACTGAATTTCTGCGTCCAAAGGACGATTCATCGAATAGTTCCAAGGGATCACTCAACTCAGTTGGTTTGACGATGTATCAAGAGGCCGGGAGCTGCCTATGGAAGAAATCAACATTTCGAAATTCAAAGCGACTTGTCTTGAGGTTCTAAAACGCGTGCAAACAACACGCAAATCAATCCTTGTAACGAGACGCGGGCAGCCAATTGCCGCGCTCACGCCCGTTTTCACTCGTCCGCGTTCTCAATCCTGGTTAGGATCTCTTGCAGGTACTCTGGAGATTAACGGCGACATTGTGCGTCAGACGATCTGCGAGCCCGTTGGCCGACGAACGCGCAAGAAACTGAGCAAACGTCGCGAAAGCAAAAGTACCGGCGCTTCAAACGACAAGCAAAAATAGCCGGGGAGCCCCGGCTGAGGGACCCGGGCCTCCCGGCACTTCTCACCCATTTCCGCAGGAACAGGGTAAGAACTTGTGATCCGCAACGGACGCTACGCGGCCGATTCGCCGTTGCGCATGAATTCGTAGCGTTCGATTGCTGCGGCCACGCCCACATCGCCCGAATTTTCGGGGCTCGTCCGCAGGACGCGGCCCAGGCAACGCACCCGGACCGGCCCCGCTTGCGTGAGTTCATGGGGCAACGTCATTACAATCTCCACCGGCGAACCGCTTTTCAATCCCTTGGGCAAATGAAAATAAAGGCCGCGCGAACTCACTTCTCGCGATTCGGTCGCAGCCTCGCCGACAACACTTTCATCCGTCCAACGAACGGTTAATGGAAGACGCATGAGAAAACGGCGCGTCGAACGACGCTCTTTTAGAGCCACAGGACACAACCTCCCGGTGCATCAACAGAGTAGGCGTGCCTCCCCTTCGCGCCAATAGAGCAAGAGGTCCATTTCGATGCCATTATTTCGGTACGCGGGTACTATACGTAAGCCCTGAAAATATGCTGTTTACGTGATGGCACGAAGAAATCGGGGAACTGGCCAGTCGCCTACGCGGTTGATTTGCTGCGGAAAGAGCGCAGAACGTCCGACAGAGTGATCACGCCCTCAAGCTTCGATAAGTCGGCGCGGTTTACCACCGGCAGCAACGGCCAGTCCCCCACCGCTTGCAGCGCTTCTTCCAGCGACTGGTCCGGAAACAACGTCGGCAAAGGACCCTTCGGATTCGCATCCGCTACCGTCGGATTTACCGATGATTCCGATCCAAGCTTTTTGAGCTCCTCGCGATCCACCAAACGCCAGTCGCCAAGTCGCCCCCGCAATAGAAGCGGGCTTTCCGGCTTGGCCTCGGCTCGGATCAACACGTCGGCCACGCGGTCATCGGGACTCAAGACAATTGCGGCATCCGCCCTCATCGCCTTCTCCACTACCAGCGCCACTTGCTCGCGCTGCTCCTCGATCGAGGGCAGCATGATTCCATCTTGCCGCGCCAGCATATCGAAGAGCGGCACCTTGTGATACCTGCGTGAAATTAAGTATGCAATCATGGTTGAAAACATGACGGGTAGGATTGCGGTGTAGTTTCCCGAAAGTTCGACGACCATGAACACGGAAGTGATCGGCGTGCGAAGGAATCCGGCAAAGAGCGTCCCCATTCCCACCAGGGCAAACGTGCCCACCGTTCCTCCGAGACTCGGAAAGAAATGTTGTTCGAACGCCCCGACCGCGCCCCCCAGCATCGCGCCGATGAAAAGAGTGGGCGCAAATAACCCCCCGGGAGTGCCGCTCAGGAAAGAAAATCCCGTTGCCAGTATTTTGAAAATTGCCAGCACGATCAGCAGCTTCCAGGTGAACTGGGCATGGACAGCCTGGTCTATGATCGCGTAACCAGCGCCCATCACCTGCGGCAGCCAAATGGCGATAATTCCTATCAGCAAGCCGGCAATCGCGGGCAAAAAATATCGCGTCCTGGCCGGCAGCTTCTCCAGCCGCGGTCGTGCGTACTCAATCCACTTCAATAGAAATAAGGAAGCCACGCCGCCGACGACGCCGAGTACCACGTAAGCCAGTAATTCCGCAGGGCGCGCCACCCTGATTTCAGGGACTCGAAACAGAGCATCCGCGCCAAGAAATGAGCGCATGGTTACCACGCTCGAAACGGCCGCTAGCACGATGGCTCCCAACACTCCGCCGCTCCAGGTCCCGATTACTTCTTCAATTACGAACAACACAGCGGAAATGGGCGCGTTGAATGCTGCCGCCAGGCCCGCCGCCGCTCCCACAGGCGCGATCAGGCGAATTTTCTCCTGCGAAAGATTCAGCCGGCGGCCTATCGCTGATGCAATACCCGCCCCCATCTGCAAGGATGGGTCTTCGGGGCCAAGGGACTGGCCGCTTCCAATAGCGAGTACACACGTCACGAACTTGCCGATCACCGTTTGGAAGGGAATGTAGCCGTTCCAAATATATACGGCAGCCTTGGTCCGGTTTACACCGCTGCCCTGCGCCCGAGGAAACACGCGCAACATGAGAAATCCGACCAATAATCCTCCGAGCGTCGGGGCAAGGAGCACGCGGAGGATGGAAGGCGAAAGAGACGACCCCAGAAGCCCTAGCTGCGTTGATTCAATTGCGACGCGGAAGCAGACAACGGCGAGCCCCGAGAAGATGCCAATCAGTACGGCCAGCAGCAAAAAGAACTGGTCTTCCCGCAGAGAGATGCGGCCAGACCACGCCGACCAGAACGTTCGAAAAGACGCCCAGCTTCGAGGCAGTACCGGCTGTTGCGGGGACGGCGTTTCGCTCGCTGGAGCTGTCGTCTCGGACATTACTGCATGCCCCCGCGGTTACGGCCGAGCAGCCAGAGAGCGCGATCCTGTCCTTGCGGTTCGCCGCAGCTCTGCGCCGCCGCGTTTTCCATTTGGAAAACTAAATCCATGGCTGAAACCGCGCGCTCCGGATGACGCTCCAGATTGCGCGTCGTCCAGTCCGGCTCCATTTGCTTGCTCGTTGCGAATAATTGTTGAAGGCTCGTGGATGCTGGGCCCGCTGTGATGGGCTGGCCCTTTTCCTCCGCGCACCCAGCGACGCGCGATTCCGCCCCGGCGAGCGCTCGCGATGTTCGCAGCGCCTTATCCTTGAGCGAAATACCGGTCAGAAATGGATCCGAAGCCAGAACCCGCCGCGCCGTATCGGCCATTGCCGAAACGTTCGGGTCGTCCCGGCGGTCTCTCGGAAGTCTGTTGAAATAACCGAGCGCCCGCGAGTACTGTGCCAGGTTGAATGCCGCTGTGCCGGCTCCCGCGAGCGCGTCGGGATCGTGACGACTGGATTCGAGCACGGTGTGAAATTCATCCAGCGCTCGGGTCCACAGTTGTGCGCGAAGCAGCAGCGCTGCCGCCATTTTCAATTGCGGAACGTTGTCGGAGGGAGTGTTGTCGGCAAGCGCGATCACTTCCGGCTCAGCCTGTATTGCGGCATCGTGATCCAAAAGAAATTCGCACAATTCCCGGCGGACGTCCCAACGCGTTTTGATGGGATTTCTGGTCCACTCTCCGTAAATCGCGCTTTGGTAGAAGCGGACGGCCTCAAGCGTGTGCTTCTGCGAGGCTGCAACCCTGGCAAGCTCGAGATTCACTTCTCCGCTTCCCGGCGATTCGGACAGAAGATTCATCAGGTAAGAGCGCGCTTCTTCCGCTCGGCCCGTTGCCGCCAGCGCTTGCGCCAGGTGGAACTGAAATTTCGGATTGCCTGGCGTAAACGCCAGTGCGTTTCGGTAATCCGTGAGCGCGTTCGCTGACCGGCCGTCTTGAGATTCCGCCTCGCCCTGCGCGAACCAATTGTCCGCTAGAACGTGGACCTTCTTGTGGTAGGTTCGCGCAACAAAAGCCGTAAGCCCCAAAAAAATCAGCAGCAATATCACCAGGCTGACGAAGACCACCGCTTCGCGCGGGTAAGCTCGTCCGCCGAAAACCACGTAACCGCTTTTCGTTTCCCTCTCGCTCATCGCCGTCCAGAGGAAAAGAATACCGCATTCCCGCAATCCGCACGCAGTCAGACTTCACAACCGCGTGGTCTTGCTTTTGCATTTGTAGCGCCGCCCTTCAGGGCGGCACGGCTTCGCGCATCTCACCAGGTATCTCGAAGTGTTGAACGCGGACAGTCTGTTAAACGAACGAGGGGATTACGCCTGATCGATCAAACGATGGTGGATCGCGTACAGCGCGAGTTCCAGCCGGTCGGAAACACCCAATTTATCGAAGATATTGTGCAGATGATTTTTCACCGTCTGTTCGCTGATGAATAATTTTTCGCCGATTTCGCGATTGCGAAAGCCCTGCGCCACCAGCTGAACGATTTCCTTCTCGCGCTCGCTGAGCAGTGGCTTCTCGCGCCGCTGGCCAGACTCCGCGGATTTCTTGAACGCGTCGATCACTTCCGCTGTCATGCGATTGTCCAGCCAGATTTCGCCGTCGTGGACCTTTCGGATGCTCTTCACCAGCAAATCGCTGGCCGATTGCTTCAGGACCACGCCACGCGCGCCCAGCCGCATCGCGCGCACCACATCGCGGTCGTCTTCCGCCGCCGTCAGCACGATCACGCGCGTCGGCAGCGAATCGAAATTCACCTCTTCGAGCACGCCCAGGCCATCCTTCTCCGGCATGCGCAGGTCGAGCAGTAGAATGTCGGGCTTCAATTTCGCCAGCATCTTCACGCACTCCACCCCATTCGAGGCCTCTCCGACGATTTGGATATCGTCGACGCCGTCGAGCAGTTTGCGAAGACCATCCCGGAAAATGGCATGGTCGTCCGCGACCAGGATACGAACCACCTGCTTCGCTTTCGTCATTTCAACTCAGTGGGATTTCTATGGTTAGACGCGCCCCGTGCCCGGGATTCGATTCCACCGTCAGCGTTCCCCCCACGCTCCGTGTTCTTTCCTTGATCGAAATTGGCCCGAGACGCAGCCGGTCCAGCTCTTCGCTCGTGTATCGCCCGGAAAAGCTGAAGCCCCGGCCGTTATCGTCCACGACGAGAAAGACTTGCGCCTCGTCTTGCCCTAGTTTTACCACGACGTGGCTGGCATTCGCATGCTTTTTTATGTTGTGAAGTGACTCACGATATATCTGGAACAATTCCCGGCAAATCCGGTCCGGCAGCCGCATATTGCGGTCCTCGATGAAAAGGTCCACCGCCACGCTCGATTCGTTGCGAAACCGTTCGGCAAAGCCGAACATCAGTTCTCGCATATCCGCGCTTTCCACGCGAAGTGGACGTAGATCGGTCACCATCCGGCGCAATTCCTCGCTTTCCTCTCGAACTGTCTTTTGCAGGTTCGCCAGCTCATCCGCCGCCTGTTCGGGCTTTTGTGGCAACTTATTCCGCAGTACCCCAAGCTGGATATTCAGGCTGAGCAGCGTTTGGAGGATTCCGTCGTGCAGATCGCGCGAGATCCGGCTGCGTTCGGATTCCACCGCGCGCGCCCGAAGATGCCGCAGCAAAAAAACATTCTCCAGCGGCGGTCCCACCTGCCGGACGATCTGCTCCAGCCATCGCAGGTCGCCCGCCGAAAATTTCTTTTGCGGGTTAACCAGCAGAACTCGGCCGGAAGGCCGGCCTCCCGCTTCGATCGCCACCGCCATCAGCGATTTCGCTCCAAATTCCGTCTGCGTCGAACCAGGAGGAACCGGAACGTTCCGGAACTGCGTCCCATTCCGGCGGTCCCATCCGAATCCCGCGCCTGTTCCGTCTCCGTTCCTGAATTCCCAACACATCGAAATTTCGAACGAATCCGCCAGAAATGTATCCGACTTCGCGAGCGGGAGCGTTTCCGGCAGCTGCGGCTCGCGTTCGCCCGCGCGAACCCTCCACACGAATAACCTTTCAATCTCCTCGTCGCGAATCGCCAGGCATGCCTGCTCGGATTCAAACTCCAGCGCCAATTCGCCCAGCAACTGCCGGATAGATTCCGCCAGCCCTCGTTCGAATTGCAAAAGTCGCGTAAGCTTTTCCAAAAATTGCTGCCGCGCCAGATGGGCCCTCTCGCGCGCTCCCAAATATCCCATTCCCAGCCCGGAAACCAGCGTCCCAAGCCCCAGCGTCAGGCAGTGTACCGCGCTTCGCAAACCAATCGGGTCTATCAGTGCGGCGCGCACGATCACCCCAGCCGTTGCTGCACCCACCAAAATCAGCATCGCCCGCGTGTTTCCGTTCGTCGCCACCGCAAATACCACAAACACAAAAAGAAACCAGAAAGCGGAAACCGAAGGAGTGAGATACAGAAACGCGGCCAGCGCGATAAAATCCGCCGCCAAAGGAATTCGGACTCGCGACTCGTCGAAGATGCGCCCGGCCAGCACTGCCGCGACTGCTACAAGAAGATAGCCTTCCAAAAACAGCGCGGGTGCACGCCGCACCGGTGTGGCGTGCATTTCAAGCAGATCAACGAATGCCAAAGCCACGAGAATCGCGCGTGCCAGCGTGACTTGGCGTGCCAAATATAGACGTTCGGTGCAGTCGAGGGACATTTTGCGGAGCGGCCGTCGCACCAGAAGTCTAGCAAGCCGGCAGACCCGCGCAACCGCATGTCATCTTATGGTAATCGTCTCACGGCGCTCGTCTCCGATCTCGCCTGTCGCGATAAATAGGTTCGAGCGTCAAGTCCCGGAAATAAACTCAATATTCCGGCCATGCAACTCATTGTAGGGCGCCGCTTGCTGCGCCATTCTTGTGCTTCCCACTTCCATGGAAACGTGACGTTCATCTCGCTCGGAATTCACAACCCTGCGCTTTTCCACAGACACCACACCATCGGACAGGTTGACACCGGGTGCATAATCAATCCAATGTAGCGGCGCGGGGGACTCAAAGTTTGACGCAGCGATATACACGCAGCGAAGTTGGCCGCATCCTCGGACTCGAATCGAGCCGCCTTCAATATTGGGAACGCTTGCGTTTGATTCGCCCCCACGCTCGCTGGGGCCAGCACTTTTACAGCTTTGGCGACCTCGTTGCAGTCCGCACCATTCAGCGCATGACGCAAAATCGGATACCCGCCCGGCAGCTTCGCCGCGCCGTCACAACCCTCGAACAGGAATTCGGCGAATCGCCCCTTCCGATCCATGAACTTCGCCTGCTCGATCGCGGCCGCGAAGTCGTGGTGATCCCGCCAGGCGCAACTCGTCCCTTCAATCCCATCCGCCGCCAATGGGTTTTGCCGTTCGAATCGCCGGCGCGCGGGCCAACACTTCACTCCATGGCCATGCGCTCGGCTCAGGAATTATTCGACGCCGCCCTTCGCTGCGAGGATTCACCGGAACTGCTGCCCGAGGCCATCGAAACCTATCGCCGCGTCGTCGACCAAGCCCCGCATTGGATCGAAGCTCACATCAATCTCGGCGTCGCGTATTATCAGACCGGCCAGCTTTCCGAGGCCCGCGATTCGTTCATTTCCGCCGTGCAAATCGACCCGGAAAACGGCATTTCGCGCTACAACCTCGGTTGCGTCCTCGAAGAACAGGGCGACATCGATCAAGCCATCGATAATCTGCGCCACGCCGCGCGCCTCATGCCCTCGCATCCAGACGTGCATTTCAATCTGGCGCTGGCTTTCGAAAAGCGCGGCGACGCCCGTCAGGCCCGCGATCACTGGAAGCGATATCTCCGGTACGCCCCCTCCGGCCAATGGGCCGACCAGGCTCGCGCTCGCCTCCGCGCCTGCTCGGCCAACCGCCGCAAGCCCTCCGCCCCCATCCCCTTCCCCCGCAAAGCATAGAGCGGTGTTCCACTCCTGTCATGCCATTCGAGCAAGAGACAACCAGGCGCGGCCATATCGTAATCTCCCAAGGCGGCCATTCGACCGGCATACCAGTTCCA
Organism: Candidatus Acidiferrales bacterium; assembly: GCA_050747005.1. Classification (GTDB taxonomy): domain Bacteria; phylum Acidobacteriota; class Terriglobia; order Acidiferrales; family UBA7541; genus Palsa-295. The sequence goes on along the minus strand of JBOGNE010000063.1, from coordinate 162,849 downwards.
GAAGGGTGGGATCTTTACCCGCCGCAAGTGCAGCGATTCGGTGCGAGTGGTAGGGCGGGGTCTTAACACCCGCGTATCCCGCGCACGCGCAAAGAGCAAGAGTTTCCTTAAGCCAATATTTCCGGCCTCGTACTTTCGCGGTGCCACAAAGCACCAACTCTCAGGCCGTTTCCCGCACTCCAGGCATACTTCCCCGTGACCTTCGCCTCATTTCAGTTTAGAATACGACTATGACCGTTGAAGAGATGAACCTCACAGAGTTGGAAAAGTTGGCTTTCAAGTTGCGCTTGACGATCGCCCGCAATCCGGAGCATCGCTCGCGCGTCGACCAGGCGGAGCTCGAATACGTTAGAGAGTGGATCGCCAAACGCCAGACCGACGCCGCCGTCTGATCGTGGGGCGCGACCGCAACGCGTAGTAAGATTAACTCCCAATGTGGTGAGCGTAGCTCAGTTGGTAGAGCATCGGTCTGTGGTACCTACAGAGACCCGCTGAAACGGCAAAGCTTGGCAGCTATATTCGCCATATGTCGAGCCTTCGAGTGCAACCAAATTGGCGGATAAGCCGCGTAAGGCTTTTCATTTGACAGTAGAGATCACAGCATGAACACTTTTACCCCAGCGCGCCTGTAAGTTCGCGGCCTGACTCACGCACTCGCGGAAGAGAGTCCGGGAAAACTCGCCGCGACACGGTCGATTTCTGCCGGTGCTGATTTCAAGCTATAATCATGCGCTCTTTCGAGGGTGCCGCGTTGAAGACCGAGAGTATCTATCCGCCGAAGCTTGGACTTCGGGAGCAGAACAAGCTTGAGAAACGCGAGCGTATCCGTGGAACTGCTCGCGATCTTTTCTCGAGGCACGGCTTCGATTCCGCGACGCTCCGCCAAATTGCTCATGCAGCGCGCGTTGGACTGGGAACTCTGTTCAATTACGCGCAAGACAAGCGGGACCTAGTCTTTCTGATTTTCAACGAAGAATTGAATCAAGTCACGAACCAGGCGCTGAGCGCGCCCAATCCAGCCGAGCCGCTCATCGATCAACTGATGGCAATTTCGAAGCCTCATTACAACTACTACGGCAAGGATCCGGCGCTCTCGCGCATTCTCTTGAAGGAGCTTGTTTTTTATTCGGAAGGGAAGCAGGCTGCAACGTTTCAGAAAATTCGCGAACATCTTTTAACCGGAATCGAAAAGCTGGTTCGGGAAGCTCAGAGAAACCAATTTATCCGCTCCGAAGCGAGCGCAAAGATCATTGCGCGTCACTTTTTTTTCGTATTCTCGGCTGCAATTCGCTGGTGGATTGCCGATCCAAGCGCGGATCCCGAGGTTGGCCTGGCCGACTTGAGACGCTTACTGGAATTGCAAATCGAGGGTCTTCAGCCGCGGGCTCGTACACCAGGAAGACCGGTAAAGGCCCCGGCAGAACAACGCACCGGGAGGGCTGCGCGAAAGGTCAGCTCTGCCGCGAAACGCAGATCTGGACTGACAAGACAAGCACGCAAGTGAGTTACTCTGGGAAGCCCAGGCGAACCTGCATCACGTTAGACTCGAACGATGAGCGCACGCTGACGCCGCCCCTTACGAATACGCCGGAAATCCCCACGCCTCCGAAAGTTCGGACAGAAGCATTCCGTGATCCCCGTCCGCGACTTCACGCAACAGTACATTCCATCGGGCAATCTTCTCTATAACCATACAGTTACTGGTTCAGAAGCGGGATACTGGCGGCCGGAGGAGGTATCGGACGGGATTTCAGGAATGCATAGATGTCGGCCAGTTCTGAGTCCGAAGTGACTTTGTCCGTGTACGGCGGCATCGAACCCGTGGGGTGACGAATGTACTTCGCAAACTCCTCGAAAGGCATCGGGGGAGGGCCGATTCGCGGCGCGCCAGTTTTCGTCGAGCCCTGGCCCTGATAACCATGACACTCATAGCAGCCATAGCGTGCATAAATTAACTCGCCGTTCTTGGCATTTCCGGCAGGGGTCGCTTCTGCTTGAGGTGGAGGTGGACGGGATTGCAAAAAAACGTATACCTCCGCCAATTCCGAATCGGGCAACGAATCCTTGCCGTACGGCGGCATCGTGCCCGAGGGATTACGAACGTCTTCCGCAAACGTAGAGAATGGAATTGGCGGTGGTCCGATTCTCGGACCCCCAGCTTGCGCCGAGCCCTGCCCTTCAATTCCATGACAAACAATGCAGCGGTGGGTTTCGAAGATCCGCTTGCCGTCTTGCACCTTTGCCGCGGACACGCCCGGCTTTGGAGATGCCGCTTTTGTTTGAGCTGCCGCGTTCGCCCGCGGGATCGTCAACCAGCCGATGAGAACCATGAGAATTAGCAAGCCGACGGCACCGGCAACATTCACTGAATTTGAAAGGCGATTGAATCCAATCACAGATCCTCCCTACCGCGGCTGTGTAAGAACGTCAACCAGCGCAGGCTCGCCGCGCTTCACGACCTCGACCGCTCGCCGAATGGCCGGCCCAAGGTCTTTGGGATCTGAGATCGGCCCCTCGGCATATACACCCATGCTTTCCGCGAGCTTTCGGAAGTCGATGTTGGGATCGGTGATTGTCGTGCCCACGCCGGCGCGATCAATGCCGCGATTGTGGCGGTTCGCCATGACCTGCACCTGCATAACTTCCTGGTGATAGGCGCGGTTGTTGTGCATGATGTTCAGCAGCGGGATATGGTAACGGGCGGTCGTCCACAGGATTCCCGGCGCGTACATCAGATCGCCGTCACACTGGATGTTCACCGACAGCCGCCCATGCTTCCGATTTGCAAGCGCGGCACCCGCGGCTGCCGGCGCGCCGTAACCGACTCCGTATCCGCCCGCTGCACCGATGAACTGATAATACTTGTCGAAATTCCAAAGCCGCAGCGGCCAGGAGCTGACAAACGTCACGGCAGACACGAGTGACCAATCGTAATCTTTGATCTGCGCCCAGAGCTCGGCCGATAATCGGGCCGTGCTGATGGGGGTCGCATCCCAGGCGTACGTCGCGGCCGTGCGCGCCATTTCCAAAGACGCTTGCCGGGCGGCAGCTAACTTCCTGCCACGATCCTGAAACGCTCTCCGTCGATCATCGGTAATCAATTGTTTGATGGTTTCGGCCAGCGAAGGCAAGGTCGCCTCAGCATCGGCTGCTATGGCCAAATCAACTTGCTGGAAACGCTGGAAATCCTGGTAGTTGCTTTTGGTATAGAGATCGCCTGCGGTGATTGTGATTAGCTTTACCCCGGCCCGCGTTATCGGAGACGAAGTGCGGTCTATCTGGTCCCGGAATGAGTGTAGGGTGCCATAGAAGTCCGCGACCTCGAGGCCGACAATCACGTCCGCGTCGGCGACGAGCGCCCGGGCGCGCGCGGTTTGATTAAGAGGGTGCTGAGTCGGGAAGTTCAACCGGCCGCCTCGGTCGATCACCGGTGCCTGAAGCGTTTCGGCCAGTTCGATGAGATGCATCATGCCCGCCGTCGTGCGCGCTGCGCGGTCAGCGATCAAAACGGGCCTTTCCGCCGCCACCAGCAGCCGCGCCGCCTCCGCAACAGACCCTGAATCGCCCTGTGGGGGCGCCGCCAGGACCATTCTCGGTATCGGCATCCCTGCGCCAGCCGAAATCGGTTTTTCCTGCAGTTCGGCATCTACTACCAGCAGCACAGGCATCATCGGCGGGGTCATCGCAATCTTGTAGGCGCGCACAGCGGACTCGGCGAAATCGGTCAACGTGAGCGGCAGATCGTCCCACTTCACAAAATTGCGAACCATTGCCGCGGCATCCTGCACGCTGTGATCCCATTCCACGCCCGGCCTTCGGTACGCAGCATCAATCGTGTTGCCAAGAATCAAATAGACCGGCACGCGGTCGCAAAAAGCGTTGTAAATCGCCATCGAAGCATGCTGGAGTCCGACGGTGCCGTGCGCGAACACCCCCAGCGGCTTGCCTTCGATTTTTGCGTAACCCTGAGCCATGCCGACAGACGACTCCTCGTGAAGACAAGTAATGAATTCCGGCTTCCGGTTCCCACCATAATTGATTATTGACTCGTGCAACGCGCGAATGCTCGATCCGGGGTTCGAGCAGATGTATTCGAGCCCCAGCGATTTGACGACATCCACCATGAAGTCCGAGCCGGAGCGATCTTCCGTCAGGACATCAAGTTTCGACGGCGCGTTTACCTCGGCATCGGGCGACATCGGCGGTGGGGTTCCGGTCCGGCGCACTTCGGTTGGTTCCGGGCTGGCAATGGCGGGCTTTGCGACGAGCGCTGCCGCACCGACGGCCGCGTTCTTGAGAAAATCGCGACGATCCACGGATTTGTCTTTGAGCGGAGCCATTGCCGTATATCTCCCTTTGGGTCTTCCTGCGAAAGCCGAAACCGGCCTCTGCAAGTTGATCTGCGGAAGCTCTGAACTCTATATCCGCTCGAGCAACATTGCGATGCCCTGTCCCACTCCGATGCACATCGAAGCCAGCGCATAGCGCGTTTTCATACGCTGAAGCTGCAGGGATGCAGTCAAGACCAAGCGCGCGCCGCTCATGCCCAGCGGATGTCCGAGGGCAATCGCGCCGCCGTTGGGATTTACGATCTCACTGTCATCGGGAAGACCGAGAGCTCGTGTCACTGCCAGCGCCTGAGCGGCAAAAGCCTCATTTAATTCCAGCACGCTAATGTCACTCATGGGCAAATTCACGCGGGCCAGGAGCTTCCGGATGGCGGAAATTGGACCGATGCCCATCATTGCCGGTTCGACGCCTGCCGTGGCCGTCCCGATCACGCGAGCGATCGGCATGAGGCCGAAGCGCGCAGCCGCGTCCTCGGAAGCGACAAACAAAGCACAAGCTCCATCATTCACTCCCGATGAGTTTCCCGCAGTGACGGTTCCGTTCTCCCGAAATGGCGTTGGCAGCTTGGCGAGGGTTTCGATCGTAGTTTCAGGACGCATATGCTCGTCTTCGCTAACAATTTTTGCCGTTCCTTTGGCCCCGGGCACATGAATCGGCACAATTTCCTGGGCGAAGATTCCTGCCTTCTGAGCGGCGGCGGCTTTTTGCTGCGAACGAAGCGCAAATTGGTCCTGCGAGCGGCGGTCCACATGGTAAGCCTCCGCCACGTTCTCGGCCGTTTCGGGCATCGACGCCGTTCCGTACTTCTTCGCCATCAGTGGATTCACAAAACGCCAGCCAAGCGTGGAGTCGTAAATCTCCGCGTTCCGGGAAAATGCGGAGGCAGACTTGGGCATGACGAAAGGCGAGCGGCTCATGCTTTCCACACCGCCTGCGATAGCGATCGAAATCTCACCATTTGCAATCGCTCTTGCCGCAACCGAAACCGCCTCCATCCCAGAGCCACAAAGCCGGTTAACCGTAGCTGCTGGCACGGTGCAGGGAATGTCCGCGAGTAGTGCCGCCATCCGTGCGACATTTCGGTTGTCTTCTCCGGCTTGGTTGACGCAGCCATAGATCACTTCGTCCAGGGATTCCCAATCACTTCGGTCGAACTTTTTCCGTAACGATCTCATCGGGTGGGCAGCCAGATCGTCGGTGCGCACCGGAGCAAGAGCGCCGCCGTAGCGCCCAATCGGTGTGCGGATACCTTCGCAAATACATGCAGCGGGCAACTTATCTCCCTTCAAATTACGGTTTACGAGGCTCTCAGAGCCCCAACACCCGCTCGGCGTTCCTGTGAAACACGCCCTCCTTGATATCATCGGAATAGCCAAGTTCGTCCCATTCGCGCAGCAGGCGATCGTACGGAAGGCTGGGATAATCGCTTCCGAACATCACTTTGTCCTTAAGGCGCGCCCGGATATCGATTTTCAACTGGGGTGGAAAGTATTTGGGAGCCCAGCCCGAAAGCTCCCAAAACACGTTGCCTTTATGCAACGCCACGGCGGTCATTTCTTCCACCCAGGGCCAACCAGGATGCGCTGCGATGATCGTCAAGTTTGGAAAATCCGCGGCAAGCGCGTCGATTGCGGATGGATGAGCATGACGCAGCTTCGCGCCCATGCCCCCTGGCATGCCGCCGCCCATTCCCGTGGTCCCCACGTCAATCATGACTGGCACTTTCAACTGATTGATAAGTTCGAAGAGCGGATAGAAGCGCGGATCATCGACCGCGAAATGTCCTACAATCGGATGGAAGTGAAACCCCAGCATGCCGAGATCTTGGATGGCGTGTTTCGCTTCGCGGATGGCCGCTTCGCCCTTAAATGGGTCAACCGCAGCCCATGATTGGATGATCGCGTCCGAATGACGCCGCTGCATCGCCGACACATAGTCATTCGAACAAGGGGGCGTGGAGATGGTCGTCTCAAGATCGAGGGCCACCAGAATGGCTTGAACGCCTGCTTTGGTGAAGTCCTTGACGACCTCTTCCTCGGCTTTTGCTGCCCAAGGGCGATTCCAATACCGGGCAAGCGCATCGACGTAGGGTTGCTGGCAGGCGATCCATTCTTTCGTATTCGGGTAACAGTGAATGTCGATAATCTTCATGCCGCTCTCAAATTCGCGTGGGGCGCTAGGCGCGCGTCGGGATACTGGGGTCTGGATCGCCCTCTTCCATCGCGATCTTCGACGATATCATCTCCGCCAGCTTCTTCTTGGAAACTTTACCGAAGGTCGATAGCGGGAAATCTGGCAGAATTTCAAGGCGTTCCGGAAGCTTGAACTTGGCGATTTCCTTGCCGCGAAGAAATTCGATCAGTTGGTCAAAGGTGAGGTTCGCCCCATCGCGCAACGAAACGCACGCGCACATCCGTTCTCCCATGTTGGGGTCCGGGATAGCCACGCAGGCAACGTTTTTGACCGAAGGATGTGACAAGATGAGGTTTTCGACTTCTTCGGCGCTGATTTTCTCGCCGCCTCGGTTAATTAAATCCTTCTTGCGTCCCTCCACCATGTAATTGCCGGATGGATGCTGGCGCATCAGATCCCCCGAACGATAAAAGCCATCGGGCGTGAAAGCCTTGGCATTATATTCCGGAACGCCGTAATAGCCACGCAGGGTATAGGGACCGCGGCAGCAAAGTTCGCCGATCTCTCCGAAAGGCACTTCGTTGTCGTCATCATCCGCCAGGCGCACCTCATCGTCGGCGCAGATCGGCCGGCCCACGGTCTCCAAGCGGACGCCGGGCGGATCGTCGAGCCGGACAAACATCAGGAGACCCTCGGCCATGCCGAAGTTTTCCTGTATGAACGCGTTGGGAATGAGGCGATTGCAGAGGATACGCACTTCGGGTTGAAGCCGCTGACCGCCGCTTTGAATGTAGCGCAGCGAAGACAAGTCATAGTGCGATACAGCCGGATCATTCAAGAACCTAATCAGGAGCGCGGGGACCACCTTTAAGTGAGTGACCCGATACTTTTGAATCAGAGCGCACATCTTTTCCGGTCGAGTGCTGCTTCCGAGAACAACCTTCGCGCCTTGAAGGAAGAATCCCTGTATGCCTGGGCATGCGAGCGGTAAATTGTGGGCGAGAGGCAGTACAACCAGCAGAATCGATTCCCCGTTGACCCCGCAGACTTCTGAAGCGGCCTTTGAGTTAAAAGCGTAATCGTTATGGGTGCGCGGAATGAGCTTGGGGATGCCGGTGGTTCCACCGGAAAGCTGGAAGATCGCCGGGTCGTTCGGATCGATCTTTATCTCGGAAAGAGCCGAAGAAGATAACGAGGCGCGGTTCAATATCATGTCCGAAAGCGAGAGAAACCCCGCGTGCGCAGCGCCCAGGACGATGCCGTGCTGCAACGTCCGGCTTTGGCTGCGAATGCGCCCGACCATCTCGGCATAGTCGAAGTCGCCCTGACGATCCGGAACGACGCAAGCCGTCGCCCGTGAAAGCTCGACGAACTGGCTGATCTCCGAAAACCGATGGCTCTTCAGAGCCGCGATCGGAATGCATCCGATTTTTTGAAGCGCGAGATAAAGAATTACAAATTCAGCGACATTGGGTAACTGTACGACAACCCGGTCCAAAGGCTTAAAACCGGCGCCTAACAGATTCAGTGCCAGATTTTCCGATAGTCTGTCGAGCTCCGCGTAGGTGAACGATCGGTCGCTATCGATCAACGCGACACGTTCCGAGCTACGTTGAAATGCGGCCTTGAATTCTTGTGCCAGCGATTTATCAGTCCAGTAGCCGCGCTCGCGGTAGCGTCGCGCGAATTCCGGCGGGAATGGAACCACTCCTTGGAGCATCGTTTTTCCTTCCATCCTCAGGTCGTAGCTGCATACCCTCCGTCGACGACCACCACCTCACCAGTTACAAATCGATTACTGGTCAGTAAATTGACCATCACTTGGGCAACATCATCAGCCGTTGCACAACGGCGCAGCGGGGTATTCCTGGCCCGGCGCTCCATCAGATCCTGGTACCGGTCCTTCAACATCCGCTCCATCCGTTCGCCCTCGATCCATCCCGGCGCGACCGCATTCACACGAATTTCCGGAGCCAGATTCAGCGCCAGCAGCTTCGTAAGACTCACGACGGCAGCTTTGCTCGCGGCATAAGGAAGCGGCTGGGGTCCCGGCCGCAGGCCGACGATGCTGGCCGTATTGACGACACTACCGCCGGCCTTAACAATGGAACGAGGAGGACTGGCAGCACGCCCCCAAACAAGAAAACAATCCGCCAACTATAACCGTCCAGGATGCGCGCCGTGATCGGTCCGGCGATTCCCGAACCGATCGAAAAGCCGAACCAAGCCAGCAGCACGAGGGTCACCCGAAAACGTTTGGGCATGAAGTCGGCGGTGAGAGCAAGAGCATTCGGCACCACGCCGCCAAGTCCCAGACCTGTCGCAAACCGCATCCACATCAGTTCGCGGGCCGTGTTCGCCGTGGACGTGGCGACGCTGCAGACCGCAAAAAACAGCAGACAAGCGCAGGTGTTCGTCATGTCACGGAGGCTGAAGCCTCCCCCGCTGTTGATTATCCGGATGGGCCGGCCAAAATCGTACGGGCCATTTACCAACCAGCGAGGCCCAGAAGCGCGCTTCGTCAACATTGAAGATGTGCACCGCTGGCCTCTTGCGCCTCGCAAGGAGCCGTCCGGGCTTGCGGTGGATGCCAAAAACGATCGGCTGTTTGCCGTTTGCGGCAATTACAAGATCGTCGCGGGGAATGCGGACACTGGAAAAGTTGAGAACGTACCCACGAAAAAATACGCGCGCACAATGGCGATCGATTTCAAGACTCACAAAGTGCGAAAACGTCGTTATCGATCACCGCACGGATGATTTTCAATCCCGCCAGACCCGTCAGGTTGTTCGACTCCGGTTGCAGCTCTTCCGCACCTACATCAACGACAGCGGCAAATGGACCGCCAACTGTTTTGCTCCGACGTAGATTTTCTGCGCCTGGCACAAAAACGCTTGAAACCGCCGTGTGCTATTCTTCACTCGCATTGGGGTTGTAGTTACCGCAGATTTTGCTGCTCGTCACAATAAAAACTCACACCCTCTCAACGGCAAGCTTAACGGAGTTGTGATAAACTCTTTGAAATCTGCTTGTGGTGAGCGTAGCTCAGTTGGTAGAGCATCGGTCTGTGGCACCGAGGGTCGTGGGTTCAAATCCCATCGCTCACCCCAATTAACCTATTGTACCCACGAACTTTGCGATTTTATTTTGGTCGCGCTGGTCGCATCTGGTCGCAAAACTCCCGCAACTCGCTCCGCGCATTCGCGCTGTTCATTGCCAAGGATGTGAGTGTAAATACCCAGCGTGGTTCCCACGTCCGCGTGACGCAATTGGCGTTGAGCAACTACGGGCGATGCTCCCTGAGCGACGAAAAGGCTTGCGTGAGTGTGACGAAACGCGTGCATCCCGCATCGTGGAATCCCAAGCGAATCTAAGATCGGCCAGAGCTTCCGTTGTACGAGATTGTTTTCAGCGAACGGCGTCCCGTTGCGCGTCGCAAAAAGAAGCCGGGCTGCATTCGGTTGCCATGTCCGCAAAAATTCCCGCAGCATCCCTTCGAGCGGACTGGGCATGGGAACTGGCGCAATACTCGAGCGGCTTTTCGGAGTTTGCAGCTTCGAGTAGTAGGCCGTTTGCCTGACCCGAATCAGACGGTACTCGAAGTCCAAATCTTCCGTGGACAAGCCGAGCACTTCTCCCGGACGCATTCCTGTCATCGCTGCGACCGCAAAAACCGTGCGCCACGGATTTCCCGCAGCTTCGATAATCGCGGTCGCTTGTGAGGCAGTGAAGAAGCGCGGAACCTTTCGGATACATTCAGCGGGCAAAATCAGATCGGCAATCCGAAGGTTGCCGACCAAGTAGCCCCAACTGCGAGCCGAATGAAGCACCGATTGGAGAGTACTGAGCACATTCTTAATGTAGTGACGGCTCCGGGCCTTCACAGCCAGCCCACTAACGAGGGTCTGCGCAGGCCCCGCGCCAAATTCATCGAGCCGCATTTTTCCGAACTGTGGAATAAGATAGACGCGGAGATGAGTTTGCGCCGCCTTTTGCGTTGAGGTTTTCATCAAAGCAAGCGCCCGCGATTGCCACACTTCGACAAACTCCGCGAACGTTGCAACCCTGATAGGTTTGTAGTCGAGACGATTCACGCGGGAGACAACTTCATCGGCGCGGCGACGCGCGAGCTTGCGAGTAGGAAACTCTTCACGTGTTCCCAACACGCTCCGAATCTCAACTCGCCTCGTGGAGCCGTCCGATTGAAGCATGTCTTCCCGAAAACGAACCGTCCAAGCATTGCCACGCAATTCGAGAGTTCCTTCCTGATACCGCCTTCGAGCCAAAGGTTCACCCTTTCGCCCGTTGACGTGTTGCTCTTGGGGACGCATCGTACCACTTACTTCTATAGAGACCGCCATTTTTTCGTTGTTTTGGAGATTGGAGTTGCAATCAAGGCCGAACGTAGAGTTATCCCCGCCGGAATTGTAGCGAGAAGAGAGACCGGGCGATGCTTCGGGCGTACTTCCGCGCCGCCGCCCCGCAGCTTGCGCCGTCCGAATTGTGAGCGGCACACTCACGGCGATGCGCCAATCGCTAGAACTGCATCACGGCCCGCCTCGCGCAGCGGGACATATCCCTGAGCGAGAAGCGATTCGACTTTTTCCAAACGTGGAATGCAGCCGCCATTCGGAAGTGTGCGTCCCTCAAATGAAACTGTACTGACAATCCCCTCTGCGCGACATCGAGGGCATGGACAATCTTTGGCTTTATGCTTTGGCTTTTTTCCGTAGAAGAGACCGAGCGAATGAACGCGGCGTGCGCCGTCAAATGCAGCTATGAGCGATGCAAGGCGGTCCGGCGTGACGGCAGGCGGTTTCGAGACGTACTTAAGCATGTGATTCAGCGCCCAACGGACAGCGCGCTCTGGATTTTTCTCGAAACCGCGAACCGGAGTGATATAAAAACCCCGGCTCGGCACTCCAAACTTTTTTTCCGTGGCCGACATCCACAGATCGCGCGTGCAAAACCAATCAATACGCGGGCCGAAGTAGAGACCGTGGCAGTGCAGATTCAACCCGTGCGCGACGCGCCGCAAACCGCGAAAGCGACCGCCGCCCTTCTCGAAGCCGACTTCATCCACGAAGAGCAAGCCATATCCCTTTGGAGAGCCAACCGTTCGGCGCATCACACTACGAACGCACGCATTCATACCGCGAACGTGTTCCGGCGCAATCTCGCTTCCGTCCGAGCGAAGGGTGAAGTTTATGCGAGCGAGTATCCATCCTTCAGGAATACCGCGCATAATGACCGCGAGAATGACTGCCAGATAAGACAAGAACAACTCCCGCCGCACCTCTTGCTGGCACTCTTTGCAGAAGATCACTTCGCAGCCGTTCGGAACAAAAAACTTGTGCTCATCGGGGTAGCGGGAGCAACGGCCAGACCGAGCGCATTTGTTGCAGCTTAGAAACCGGATCGCCTTTTTCCTGAGACTGCGCGCCCACACCAACTTAGCGACTTGACCCCGAAATCCGAACTTCTCCCACTCCGGCTCATGCTCTAATTCACCCGCGCATATCTCCGGCTCGGCAACTTCGACTGCCAGCGAGCCATTGTCCACGCTCCGCGCGTTGAACCTCCGCCGGAACTCAGCGACAAGAAAATCCTCGCGCGATGGCGCTGGCACGGACGGTTCCGTAAGCACAAACTCCGGGATCACGGCACGCGGCAGAATCCCGGTTTGCGCGTCGCTCATCGCATCGGGGAAACCTTTGGTTTCCCCCGCCCCTTTCCTTTTGCGTTCGATTGTCCGCGAAGAGGCGGAGCAGTTATCCGGTTAGTGACAAGTAAAGACGCGGCTTCGCCGCGCGGCTCGCACGCCGTTGCCAGTTCTCTCGACGCAACCTCGTTAGTCGCTCGAATCATAGCCAGTAGGCGTTCAGTCGCGTCTAAGCGCGCAATGATGCGGGCGCGTTCAGCTTGCAATGGCGGGCTATGCCCTACGCCCGCTTCGCGGGCTGAGGGGGCTTCGCCCCCTTTGCTCGCGCCAAGACGCTCGCCGCTTCGCGGCTCGCTGGCGCGAGCTACCCCCGTTGAAAAATCAGACAGGATTTGTACTGCGCGACAAAAATCACAATGCTCGATGAGCATGACGAAGGCAAACAAATCGCCGCCGCGCTCACACCCGAAACACTTCCAGATTTTTCGTTGAGGCTCGATGTAGAACGATGGACTACGCTCAAAATGAAACGGGCAGAGGCCCACGAACTGACGGCCTGCTCGATGCAATTTCGTGTAACGCGAAACGACGACCAGAAAATCCGCTCGGCACTTCAATTCTAGGACGTCGGGCATTATAGGTTCGCCTTTCTTCGGCAGATCATGCACGTCTGCAACTGACCTTTGGGAGCGAGTCTCATGCCTAATTGCGGCTGACGGCAAAGAGTCTCTGGGCATCCGGGAAAGCGATAGTCAGTGGCAGGCAGGTGAGTCTTGTCCGTGCGATGACGCGAGAGTTGCTTTTGCACCTGCGGCCTCTCTAACCGAAAAAGGAAAAGGGCCGCTTTTTCTTTTCTGTTTTTGGGTGTGTCGCCCGGATTTGCTTTTTGAGCCATTCCGCCCGATGCCGCAATCCTTGTCGCAGTTGTGGCGGAGTACGCTTGCTGCGGATCGCGGCCCGAACTCCCTTGAGTTGAGCCTCTAAACTGAGTTTGCGGCGCGCCATAATTTTCTCTCTCGCCCTTTCTCTCGCGGCTTAGCCCGGAACAGTCTCGGCGGCGTGAGGGCTTGGCCAAAGAGTCCGCAAGGGCTGCATCGGAAAATACGAACTCCAACTTCTGAGACGCATAGCTCTAAGGGCCGCCCGCAGAAGGCGCATTCACCCCTTGCGATTGGCTCTGCCGAACGTTTCGGTTTATGATTCACAAGTCGCCGCGAACATGCTTTTTTGTACACCCGATTTTTTTTGAATTGTGGGCACGGCTAGGTTGCAAAAATGCCCGTTTCGGTGATTTGTTGGCAAACACTTCGGAAGCCGGAATCAGGTTTTCTGGCAATGAGGCCAACTTGCGATGGAATTTTCTGGCGAACAAATGTTGGGGCTTGCTGTAATCCCTCTTGACCGGGCTTCTATGAAACGCAAGACGCAAGCGTCGAAACAGAATGCTGTCACGCTAAGAGAAGAGCGCAGCCCTGGTCGCCCCACCATTGGCAATAATTTTCTCTTGGGCAGTCGCAATCATTGGCTTTCGTTCTTTGAAGAATGTTGGCCAGAGATCGGCTGGCAAATGCTACAGATTCGGAAACGCAGAAGCAGCACAATCGAGGACGTTCAAAGGCTATTTGTAAAAGGAAGGCCTCGCTGCGACCGCGCCGAAGTTTTTTTGCGCGGCTCGCTGCAACCACCGGTCAGCATGCAGAATCTCCGCCGAGACAGAACTAAAAGTAGCGAACTGCGCCTTGAAATCCAAAAGATGCAGTCCACGCGACAGGAGCTACAGGTTTCTCTTACGGAAGCCGAGAGTGCCCTCAAACAAGCGAGCGAGAAGGATAGGTCGAGAATTCAGATGGAAGTCACGCGCCGGGCCGAACTCTTGCACCAACACGACCGAGTATTTGAAACGAAACAAAGCGAGTGCATTGTTCTCGAACAAACGGTGCCCGACGGAGAGACGTATTCGTATTGTTTTGAACTACTCGATTTTCTGCGCAGCGGAAGGCGCGCGCTCACACCCCTCAATTTCGCTAACGCTTTGGCAGGTCTGCCCGATATGCGATGGCGGCAATCGGACGCACGATGCTCAAAAATGCCAGCGGAAGGTTACGCGCGGCATCCCTATGCCGTTTTCCAAATAATCGAACATATATATCGCCGTAGCTCAAAAGAATTCAGTCCAGCGCCGGTTGATTCCTTCCGGGCGGAACTTCTAAAGCTATCGAAGAAAAACGGCCACCAGTGCGACTTCCTCTGCGAGAAATGGCGCGACTTGAAACTAGCTATCGAAAAGAGCTGGCAACCGAAGGGTGACAACGAACTCATGCCTTATGCTATCACGTCTGCATTTCTGAACAATGTATCCCGTCCAAAGGGTGCAGTTGAGTCTGTTTTGGACGCGCATGAAAGACTTGTACCCACAAAAGAAACTACGCGAAATAAAGCAGCCTCTATTTCCTTTTTCTCCTGAGCGTTTGGCGGGCAGCAATTTTCGCTAGGCCAAGGACGATCCCTGAATTTGTCATAACTGCATCGCGCCAGCGTTTTTCGGCGGCTCGCTTTAACAGATCGAAATCCTCTTCTGTCATCTTCACGTTCACCTGAATCGTGCGTTTCATGCTTTCTGTATCAACTAAAACAGGAACGTCAGCAACGTTACTATTGATACGGAAGATACCCGCCTGTACCGACGGACAGCTTATCGTTAGCACAAGAAGCTAATTATAAATGCGTCACCCCGACATGATGCATTCACAATTGCATCGTGGGAATTCAAAGAAACACTTCACAAAGGGAGAGGCTGCTACACATGAAGATCGCGTTCCAGCGACTGTGGCTCACTATAGGCGCTTGCTCTTTAATACTTTTTGCCATTCCGCTCGCAGCGAATGGTTTCCCAGTGCTGGGCGCATCCGGTCATCGCCCGCAAAAGAATCCTAAGCTGAGCACACCGCTTGTCTTGCTCAGCATGAACGTTAAGCAAGAAAGCGCGCGCCCGGCAGTTGCCGAAGCTGTCACACGGCCAGCGGGTTTTTCAAAAGAAACACTTCCGAAGCCGCTACAAGACGCAATTGGAGCGGGCCAAATGCACATCACAGAAAACGGTGAAGTGCAGGTGTATATCGAACTGAGCGCGGCTGACTCGCAGAATCTCGACGAGCTGCGCAGCTATGGCGTCACGGTGCAGATCGTTGGCGAGCCGAAGCCAGACAAGAGCAAAGGCGAAGTCCTTACAAACGTTCCCACTGTGCAGGGTTTGCTTCCTGTCACGATGATTAACCAAGTCAGCGCG
Organism: Candidatus Acidiferrales bacterium; assembly: GCA_050747005.1. GTDB lineage: Bacteria > Acidobacteriota > Terriglobia > Acidiferrales > UBA7541 > Palsa-295. The sequence goes on along the minus strand of JBOGNE010000063.1, from coordinate 147,417 downwards.
CTCTCTTTCGTTCGGTACGTCCGGCTCCCTGACTACGGGTTTACGAACACAGGCTCGGTCGAATCACAGGGCGACGCGATTTTGCAAGCAGAGGCCGCGCGAAGCCAATTCGGAGTGGACGGCACAGGAATTCGCGTCGGCGTAATCTCTGGCGGCATCGGGGGCATTTTCGCTGCTGGATGCACAACTTGCGGTCCCACAACCCAAACGCCTAGCCCAATCACTCTTGGCGATTTGCCCAACGCAACGGGAACTCGCAATTCGAGCGGAATACTCACGTCCGTCACCGGAGGCATCATCGCGCAGTCATTCCCGTCATCCTCGCCAGATTTAGAAGATCACACGCAGCCCGACGGCCCGGCTGGTGTCAACGCCGAAGGCACAGCCATGTTGGAAATCGTCCACGACTTGGCACCCGGCGCACAACTCTACTTCGCAAACGCGGCAGACGGAACGTCCCTTTCATTCGAGCTAGCGGTGAACTTCCTAGCCGCTAATACTGACGTTGTTGTCGATGACATCAGCTTTCAGATTCCGCCGTTTGACGGCACTGACCCTGTTTCAACCAATACAGCAACGGCACTCAATACAGACTCGAATCCAATCCGAGGGTATTTCACGGCTGTAGACAATTTCGCCCAAGATCACTATGAGGGACAATACATTGATTCAGGCACGGACGGAACTTCCATCACCGGCCAAGCGGGTGACCTCCACGCGTTCCAAGCCGCGTCCGGGGTCACAGTGGACAATGAAAACTTTGGCCCTTCAGTTGCCGATCCTACAACCGTTCTACCGTCGGGAACAATTAGAGTTTTCTTAACATGGAATGACCCCGCCAACGCTTCTTCAAACGACTACGACGTTTTCTTGGTTCCGCTGAGTTGCAGCGGATTTTCGAGCACAAACAGACTGCCGTTGCCGCCATGCTCCATCAGCGGGGCACCACTTGCGAGCAGCACGAATCCTCAGACTGGCACTCAGCCTCCGACAGAAGAGTTGAGCTACACAAATCCAAGCGCAGCCTCCTCAATCGCTGTCGCGATAGTGATTCAGAATGTGAACAAGGCAGCCGCATCGCGCACATTCGACATGTTCATAGCTGGTAGCCTCGGCGACGGTGCAAATCCAGATCATAATTTCAATACCGTTTCGGGAAGCGTTCCCGCTGAAGGCGATGCAAGCGGTTCGCCTGTAAGTGTTGTCTCGGTTGGCGCAATAGACCAAACACAGTGTTCTGGGCCGGGCAATTGCGTGGGTTCGGTTGAGCCTTACAGCAGTCAAGGACCAACAGAAGCGACGCCGCAAGCAGCGGCGCGAATGAAGCCAGACGTAACTGCCACGGACGACGTGACTGTCACAGGAGCGGGCGGATTTGGCATGAATGGCCCGAACGGAAGCAATACTGGCAATTGTGCCATCGGAGAAACACCGTGCTATTTTGCTGGCAGTTCTGCGGCAGCGCCGCACGCCGCCGCGATTGCCGCTCTCACGTTGCAGGCCGCGCCTTGTTTGCTGTCTAGCTCTAGCGTCAACAAGCCCGCGACTGCCCGTGCGAGCCTGAGCAACTTCCTCACTGGCACGGCTATGCCACTTCCCGGAATACCTGAAGCCGTTCCGAATAATATCGAGGGCTTCGGACTTCTCAACGCACTTGCGGCTATCACTGCGACACTACCGATGCCGAATGCAGGCTCAAGCCAGACTCTCAATGGAACCAGCGCCAGTGGAGCGAGCGTTACTCTCAACGGATCGGCGACAGACCCCGATAGCTGCCCTGTGACGTTGAGTTGGACAGGCAGTTGCGGAACAGCGTCAGGAGCCAGCGCCAGTCTAATGTGCCCCATCGGGAACGACACAGAAATTTTCACGGCAAGCAATGGCGGGATAACTACGTCATTGCCGACAAGCACCGTACAAATCGCGGTGAGCGACTTCACAACGACCGTTGCGCAGCCAACCGCCAGCGTGCAACCGGGACAATCGGCGACGTATACCGTAACCGTTGGCTCGCAGTTCGGGGCGTTTACAAATCCCGTTTCGCTGGCGTGTTCGGGGGAGCCATCGCTCACGTCTTGCTCTTTTTCACCGCCCAGCGTCACGCCGGGCGTCGGCTCAGCGAATTCCACGCTGACAATTTCAACAACCTCGCCATCTTCCGTTTTTCCGATATTGCCGCGCGGCTGGCCGAGCTTACCTTTACTCTGCGGATGGATCGGACTGCTTTTCTCCTTATTCACGGGAATGATTCTCGCGAACAAATCAGGCCGAAAGCGAGCCGCCACAATCGCACTCGCCACGTTTCTGATTTGTCTTACTTCGGTAGTGGCCGCTTGCAGCAGCGCGGGAGGAGGGCACGTTACGACAAATCCCGGCACGCCATCAGGCAGTTTCACGATTGCTGTCACGGGAAGTTCAAATCAATTGCAACATTCGATGAATGTCACGCTTACGGTCCAGTGAAAGGGAACGTGGAAAAATACAACAAACTCAAAACTAGGAGAAGAAGATGAAGAGAATCTTGTTTGTGATGACACTACTTGCGTTCGCTGTTCCTGCACATTCGCAACAAGCCGCAAAATTCGTGTCAGCGAATACAGCGAATGTCGACTCAGCACGTTTGACGCCCGGTGCTACGGTTTACATCGTTCCGAATGGCGGATTCGAGGATTCACTTTCGGCGGCAATCGCTAAAAAGAAAGTACCAGTTACAGTCGTGGAAAAAGAATCAGCGGCACAATTCAAAGTCGAATCTACAATTGACTTTAAGAAAGGATCGACGGCGCGCGCAATCTTTCTAGGCCCAGCGAATGACGGCGCGGCGACGACAGCATCGCTTCGCGTTGTTAATGAAGCTACGGGAGCGGTCGTTTACGCCTACAACGTGCGTAAGTACGGAAACGCAAATACCCAGAGCACATCGGAAGCATTTGCCAAGCACCTGAAAGGATTCATAGAGCACGGCGACAACTAAAACAGCTTCTCGCGGCCTCTCGCCGAATATGATTAAAAGAACATATTCGGCGAGAGCGCGAAAAGCCTCATCGTAAAAACAATCGGTAGGCTCCGATGCATCGCAAAAGCAACGCCAAAAGCAACACTGCTAGCGTGATTAAAGCGAGCACCACTGCGAACTCAACGCCAGACATACGAAAGCATGTAACTCATTCTCCGAATCCTAGAATTGGTCGCATCTTGGTCGCAAAATCCGTTGAGACAACCCGGTTTTGAGGCTTGCGACGGGTTTAAGAGCAACACATTCAACGGGACTTAAGATTAGATTCAGTAATTCAAATCCCATCGCTCACCCCAGCTTTTTCAACAACTTCCGTCCGAACGTCTACTAATTCGCGTCCGAAACGCGTCCGAAACCCGCCCTCTTTGGAGCGAACGGTGAGACTTTTCGGAAGCTCACAACCGACGCCCATCGACCTCGCTACATCCTTTCGGAACTCCACGTCCTCCCGTACCCGGTCGTAAACGTCAGTCATGTCTAGCTTGGCGTGGCCCATCCAAAACTTAATTAGGCCATCCGGACATTGCGACTTACGAAGGTACGTGTTGCGGAATCGGCGAAAGGAATGAAAGCCCCGTTTCGATATTCCGAGGGTTTCGAGGATGGGATGGAATTCCCGCTTGAGAAGGTTGGGCTGGCTAATCGGCTTCCCGCTACTGGTCTGGAAAATGAAACCCGCCGAACGGTTGCCGACGTATTGCCTGAGCAGGTTGGCGACATCTGGATGGAGGTCAATAACGCGCTTTGCATTCGGCGTCTTTGGCCTCTGCACCTTGCCTCCCCAAACGGCCTGCTCAACGACGATGGACGCTCCGTCGAAATGCCGGACTTCGAGGCCGAGTAGTTCTCCGGCCCTCATTCCGGTTGCTGCGAAAAGTATGGCGGCCATCTGCATCCGCCCACTCGCAGCCTTCACGATCTCCGCGACTTGCTCCGTGGTAAACGAGGGTTGCCGTTTCTCGCTTGCTGCGGGCATGTCGATGAACGCATGATTCCATTTCGCCGGATATAGCTCGTTGCCGTCCTCATCCTTCGCACTAGCCTTTACCAGCTTAACCACCTGCGTGATGTTCTGGATCGTCTGCGAGGCTAGTCCCTTCCCAACGAGAATCTCGACAAACTCCTTCATCGTCCGGTTGCTGACATCCGATAGAGGTATGTCCTTCAACACGGGTAAGACGTGCTTGTCGAGAATGTTCTGCCAATTTAGTATCGTGGATGGCTTCAGTGGCCTACGCTTCCGCGTCCGACACTGTTCCATCCAGAGACCTGCAAACACCGCGAATGTTGCCGTGGGTCGAGGCCGATAGGACGGGCTATTGATCGCGACCAATCGCTTGCCGTCGAGTTCACGCATCGCCAGTTTCTTCGTCGGCAAGTCTTTAAGCGTGCCGAGAAATTCCTGCCGGCGAATGCGATGGACTCGCCCCGATTCGATCACGTCCTCGTAGAATCGACCAAACCAACGTTTTTCTTTTTTGGAACCTAGCAAAAGCACTTGCCCTCTTTGAAATCGCCTTCGAGCCAAGTTTTTCTCCTTTGGCTCGCTGACGGTACGCGGGGGAAGGCTACCTGAACGCGGCTTCGCGGCGCTAGTAATTTCCTGGTTTAACTTTCGCACGACCTTTGGGCCAGCGAACGCTCTAGTCGCAACGGACCTCTCGCCCTACACCGTCACGATCCTAAGTTGTGTTCGCTCCTTGAATTGAAGTGGCCCAACGTCGAGGCCGGAAACCCTCGGGGCACGAGTCTTGCCTATGGGGGAGGGGATATAACATTTCCCTCCTACCTAGATAGAACCCCTCACGCAGAAAAACTTAGCGAAAACAGCCGGTTAGCAAACCCACGGAAATCCGCCTGTCTAGGGCTTCGGGAAATCGGGCATTCGCGGGAACCGATTCTTGCGTTTGGGTACTAAAGATTGCTAGCGCCGTCGAAAGGAGTGCGAGCGTTTCCCCGGGTGGCGATTGCCTGCCCTTCGGGCAGTCGCTCGCTTCGCTCGCTCTTGTAAAAATCTTTTCTTTGAAGAGCTTCATTTCTCTTTCGTCCAAAGTCAAAAATTAAAAAGGGTTTTACATAGCGAGCGAAGCGAGCTATGGCTCCGCACCGAGCGAAGCGCGAAGCGCGGAGCGAGAAGCGGAGGCACGGGCTTAAACCTTTATTCGTATTTCAAAATATCGGGGGAGGGGGAAAATCGGGGAAAGCTCTGCGAATTCCCGATTTGGGGGAGGGACCGTTACGAGTTCGTCTACCTAGGGGGTTCGTAACGCGTAACGCTTTGTCCTTTTTTCGCGTAACGGTGCGTAACGGACCAACATTCGGCCACCTGTTTATAAGCGTTTCGAGCGTTACGCACCGTTACGCCGAGTGCGTAACGCTTCCGATATGCACTCCGTTACGCAGCTTTCACGATCTCTCTCCGATATTTGCGGATCGTGCTCTCTTCGACAGCGATTCCGGTTTCCTCTTTCAAGCGTTGGGCAAGCACTTTCGCCGTGGCCTTCGGACCGTCCTGATCCGATTCGCGCACGAATTCTTTGGCTCTTGCTTTTTGGTCTCTGGCTTGCGCGGGAGCACCGCCACGGTTACGCTCTCGTTGTTGTTCTTCTTTCAGTGAACCACATTCGCCAGGCTTCTTATGCATTCGGAAATTCCCCTCATCGTCAATATACGGGCCGCCTATCAGCTGAAACGGACCGCACGGTTGGAAGTCTCGTGGCTTGATATTCTGGATGTGAAGTATGTTCCGGTCCCTATCCAATTGCTTGATCCCCCAAGCCGTCGCTGGCATTCCCCCGATGTCGCCAGAGCCACGAAGAACATTTTCAAGTGTCATGTAGTCTTCCTTTGCGAACGATTTGGGGGAATGGTGTGCCCCTACGACGGTTCGAGCACCGGCACGCAACAGATTAAAGATGTCAGTGGCGAGTCCTTCCTGATTGTCGCGAGCCTCGTTTTCATTCCCTTCTCCGAAACGGACGGCAGTGTCTAGGAAAACGTGAGCGTGTTTCGCTGCGGATAGGATGTGTTTGTCCGAGAGGTTTGGCACCGGCCCCTTCGACAGTGTGTGTACGAGCAGCCGGTCAGTTTTCAAGTACTTGTAAAGATGGAAAAGCTTCAGGCGGTGCTTGAATGGCGTGATCGCTGATTCTGGAATCAGGTAAAGAACCCGACTGGCGGTTTCGGCCACGTCAAAATAGCCCCACAGTTTCTTGTCCGAACGTCCGGACAGGAGCGCCTTCACCATCGAAAGCATTACGAAGGTTTTGCCGTGCCCGCTCAAGCCTCCGATAAGCGTAGCGCCGTTGTTCTGTAGAAATCCTTTGATGGCGAACGTGATCGGTGGTGCGTTCTTGAATTCCCGGTAGGAATGAAACACCTCCAGACAGTCGTGTGGGAGGTGCGAACTCTTGCTGCCGTGGTGATGCTTATAATGTTTATCGTTTGACATTTTCTCCAGGCTCCTTCGACGTTTTGGTCCAGAGCGGGCAGTCGCCCGTCGAAGGAGCCCAGCGGATCATTGCTGACCGGAGGGTTTAACGACTGCCAGCCCTGTTCCTATAGCTACTTACTCGCGAGCATCGGAAAAATGGTCCGGTTTCGTTACGTCAGTCCGAATCCGAAGCCGATGCCGAAGCAGAGGCTGAAGAAGAAGAGGAGGACGATGCACTGGCGCGGACACGCCTCGCTAGCCTTAGCAAACGCCGATACTCCTTCTCCACTGCTGCTTCTACGTTCTTCCATGCGATCAAGTCCGAGCTCCGGTCAGCCGCCCACGCCGCCTTTCTGATGTTCCCTCTGACGGTCTCGCATGCCACCGCCCACAAATCCTTGCTGACTTCTGCCCACAAATCCTTGCTGACTTCTCGTGACGGCTGTCCTTTGTTTGCTTTGTTTCCTTTCATTTTTGCCTCCTAGATTTGAATTGGTAAAACACCGAGCAAAGCTACGCCAGTTACTTTTTCAGCATTTATTCACTTTGTATATGAGTTTTGGGTTTTTCGATCTAGGGTTCCGCGTCCCGATAGGCACACGACCCTGTGCCTTCATTGTATGCTAAATTGACCCCAAGTTGCAATCGGAACGTTCTCCCCTCTGCCGCCCCGATCCCCGCCCTTTTCCCCGTTCCCGGCCCGAAAACGCGGGAAATCATTGTTTCCACGCGATTAAACCGTATTCTGAACGCCATATTTCGCTCCCCGGACCTCCCCGCGCCGCCGGAATTAACCTGTAGGTCATATGATAGATAAGGTATATTTCCTAGCGGCTGCCCCCGATAACCGGGCAAGCCAAAAGGAGAATCGAAAATGAAAGTAGCTGTCTATGCGCGAGTGAGTTCATCGAACGGCGGGCAATCTCCGCAGATGCAGCTTCGGGAGTTGCGTGAATATGCGAAACGTCGCGGCTGGAAGATTTTCGCGGAGTACATCGACAAAGGCGTAAGCGGTGCGAAGGATCGGCGGCCAGAGCTTGACAAACTCATGGCGGACGCGCACAAGCGGAAGTTTGACGTGATTGCGGTTTGGAAGTTTGACCGATTCGCGCGTAGCGTTTCGCACCTGCTCCGCGCGCTCGATACCTTCCGCGCGCTCGGGATCGAATTCGTATCGCTGTCGGAGTCCCTCGACACGGCGACACCAGCCGGTCGAATGGTCTTCACCGTCCTAGGTGCAGTCGCTGAGCTTGAGCGGAGTTTGATCGGCGAGCGCGTGAAGGCCGGGTTGAGAAACGCGAAGGCGAAAGGCGTCCGCCTCGGCAGGCCGCCGCTGAGAATATTTTCGATAGCCGAGATACGACAGCTACGGCGTGACCGGCGTAAGCGGATGCCCTTCTCGGCGCTGGCCGCGAAATATGGAACGTCAGTTTGGACTGCATTTCAGCTATGCAAGCGGCGCGCCAAGGCCTAGCAATTTACGGTTTCAAAAGGCAGCAACCCGGACTCCGATAGTGCCGGAATTCATTGGACGGCGGCAGGACGATTTCGAGGGCCATTTCTAATTTCGAGGGGCGGGATCGAAACACTCGTGGGGAATCAATCCCGCCCCTTGTTGGCCTGGTGTCACGTTCGCCGGGGAGGGCAGCAGTCGCAGCGGTTGGCTGGTTGGAATGAGCCAACCAGGTTTTTCGCGCGACATAGCCGAACGGCCCCAGGCGAAAGCAGCGCTCTAGCATTGCACTACTTGAGGTCGGGGTCCATCCAAGCGGCAAGGTTGTTCGAGAGCCGCGTCATCTCCGGGAATATCAGCAACGAGGCATGCACGTCTTCTTCTGTCACAGGGTCCACGCTTGACGGATGGCCAGCATCGTTCCGCGTCGAGCGAATCTGCTGCGCGAAAGGCATCCAATACGCCTCAAATTCTTCGCGCAACTCTCTGGGGAACGCACCCTTTCTGGAGTCGAGCAAGCCGTGGAGCGCATCTAGGATTGTTTTCACGCGCCAGTCTGAAAGCCCTTTGGGCTCTGGCTGCTTCGCAGTGGCCAAATTTCTACTGGCGATGTCTGGCAGTTCAAGGATGATGCTCTCGGCCGCTCCGCCTACCATGACAGCGGCGGCTTTATAGAAGCCGGCAACGAAGCAATCGAGTGCCTCCCCCAAATAAGAATGCGCAATCGAGTTGAGGCGCGAAACCTCCGCGAGATGCCGCAGATAACCTGCCGGATTTCCCGGGTCGCGGCTGAGTCTCTCCAGGGCGCGGCGGCCGCGGTCCGTGAAATGAAAGAAAGGTGGGTTCGGGTTGCTGAGGTTGAGCCCCCACGCGAAGTATCCGGTCCTGAAAAGATCATGCCACTGTGTAAGAATGGCTTCTTCCACCTCAGGGTCTTGGCGGATACCCAATTCCAGAGCAACCGCGTTCAGCAAGGAATTTTGTTGGAGCGTCGGGCCTCCGTACCCTCGTGGTTGCTGCGCGTTGGCGGTGCGCAGAATGATTTCACGAAGGTCGGCTTGCGTCGGATGAGCCACGTTTCCCCCCTGAAGGTATTCTCGTATCGCATGCTAGTTTGTCTCTGCGATTTGCGGGCGGGCACTAGGGTCCTCGGCGATGTACATCATGGGTCTCTCAATCCTGACGATCTAGTCGCCGACATCGAACAGGCGTTTCGCCTTTAATCGGCTCAACCTTTGACGCCGAGATGTCCCATTGTCTCTTATCGAAGGAAAACAATGCTTCCTTATTTGCCCATAATTCTGATGGTTCTCGCCACGACGTGTTACCACATAGAGCAGAAGTCTGTTCCCGCGCACGTGAACCCGTTTTCTTCGCAGCTCTTGAACTACTCCACCGCTCTCGTCTGCATCATCATTGTTCTCCTGTATCCCCCACGCTCGATCACAGTAACAAACACCGTCTGATTGTTCTCTCCGAAATCGATTTTTGTTTTTCCTATAGATCAAGCCCCAGAGGCACTACCGCCTGCCACTCAAACTGTTCCCCCTTGACTGTTGACAGGAATAGTGTCAATCTCCTGTCAATCATTGAGGGGAGCATCCATGGGCAAACCGACAGACCTTGTGCAGGGCACGCTCGACCTACTCATCCTGCGAACCGTCTCGCTTGAACCTATGCACGGCTGGGGTATCGCGCAACGCATACAACTAATTTCAAAAAACGCGCTGCAGGTTCGGCAGGGTGCGCTCTACCCTGCACTTCACCGTCTGGAACAACAAGGATGGATTCGCGCTGAATGGGGCGATTCGGAGAACAATCGTCGTGCCAAGTTTTATTCGCTCACGCGCGCCGGGCGAAAGTATCTCGAAAAGGAACAGGCCAACTGGGAACGCCTGTCTTCAGCTATCGGTCTTGTTTTGGACGCGGCAAAAAGCTAGGGGGTTTTCATGCGCTGGCTGACGAAAGTTTCGCTTCGCGCGCGATCGCTGTTTCGGCGAAATGCCGCGGACACAAAACTCGACACGGAATTGCGTTTTCATCTCGAACACCAAATCGCAGCCAACATCTCCGCAGGAATGTCTCCCGCTCAAGCTCGCTGCGCTGCCCTGCGCGATTTCGGTGGTGTTGAGCAAATGAAAGAGGAGTGCCGCGACATGCGCCGCACGAACTATGTTCACGACTTCGCGCAAGACTTGCGTTATGCCTTGCGCATGCTGTGCAAATCGCCCGGCTTCACCGCCATCGCCGTGCTCACCCTCGCGTTGGGCATCGGCGCTAACACCGCCATTTTCAGCATTGTTGACTCTCTCCTTCTATGCCCACTGCCAGTAAGAGATCCAGGTCAACTCACTGTGCTCGCATTCCGGCAAGGCCACGGCCCTTTGCTCACCCAGTTCTCCGCCGCGGATCTTGCCGACATTCGCGATCAGGCGAACGACGCTTTTTCAGACATGCTCGGCCGCGTGCCCGCGTTCGACGGCATAAGTTTCAACGGTAAGGCCAATCGCGCCTTCACGGAATATGTCACCGGCAATTTCTTCTCAATGCTCGGCATGAAACCTTACGCGGGCCGCCTGTTGCTTCCATCCGAAGGCCAGACGCTCGGCGCTGATCCAGTCACAGTTCTTTCTTACTCGTTCTGGAAAACGCGCTTTGGAGGCGATCCATCCATTATTGGAGAAAGGATTTTGGTCAACGCGCATCCCTGCACCGTAGTTGGCATCGCGCCGCCCGAGGCCGTGATTCGCGAAACTCAAGATATCGTGCGAACTCTCGCGCCCAATCTACCCCTATTCGACATTCACACGATGACCGAGAGCCTCGATACCCTTCAGGGCTTTCTTCTCTTTCGATTAGGCGCTGGCCTTGCTGCCGCTTTAGGTTTGCTTGGTCTGATTTTGGCGATCGTGGGCGTCTATGGAGTCATCTCCTATTCCGTGAGCCAGCGGACACACGAAATAGGGATTCGCATGGCCCTCGGCGCGCAGCGGGCGGAAATCCTCAAAATGATTTTGGGCCAGGCTTTCCGATCATCACCGCCGGATTGGTTCTCGGGTGCATAAGCGCATTCGCCGCCGCGCGTCTGATTTCCAATTTGCTTGTTGGCGTCAGCGCTGCGGACCCGGCCACGTACTCAGCCGTTACCGTTATCCTTGGCCTCTTCGCGCTCGCAGCATGCTATATCCCAGCGCGGCGGGCGACGCGCGTCGACCCTATGGTCGCGCTTCGTTATGAGTGAACATGCGCTGGCTGACGAAAGTTTCGCTTCGCGCGCGATCACCATTCCAGGTGTGGCTCGCCATCGGTGACAAGGCCCGTCTGCCGAAAACCAACGGCGTTAGAAGGACTATAGACTTTGCCCATCTGATTTTTTGAGGCTCTTGAAACCAAAAGTAACTCCAAGACCGTAAGGTCTAACCGTAAAATCATGCAGAGACGTCGTAGAAGTAGTGTTCACCGTGGACCTTCCGCACGCTCTTGAGTATCTGACGGAGCAGTTCACGGTCCTTGATCCGCTCTTTGATTTCCTGGGCAGGCCACGAGTTCTGCATAAATGCGAGCAGTAGGCCGCGGCGCATTCTTTCGCACTTATCCCAATTCTTCCGCCAGCTCAGCTCGGGCACCAGAGGCTCTAAGATCAGCCATGTGTCGTATCTAAGCTGCTGCCGGCTCACCTTTTTATGAATCGCCTCAAAGCACTCGCCAATCAGATCAAGCGGCGCGGGCGGCGCATTTCGCAGTGCTAGTCCCAATAGGAAGGTTTGCAAGTACGTCGCGTCTTCCTCTTGGCTGCTTTTTCGCACGTCGTCAAAAGCGCGACGCCAGATGTTCGAATCATGTTTCGAGATTTGATAGCAGTAGGGCGCTACAACGTGCGCCGCTGCAATAAGTGCCGGGGTCGAGCGCGATCCTGATTCGACCCAATTCATAACGCTCGGAACCTGAAAAGTGAGAGCCTGACGGCAGGTCTCCGGTATCGAGCCCTGATGATCTTCCGTCCAGTCGAGCGCCGCGAATACAGCAGCTTTGCCCCAACGCTCAAGCGGTCGGCGGAGGAGCCCGTCCGATCTGCTATCGAGCAGCGCCGGTACGATCCTACCTACCAATTCAGGCCGTATCTCCTGGGCGACGAGCGAATCCATTAACTCATGCCGACGATCACCCGCCATCGACCAGAGCTTGGCCGATGCTGCCAAATCTGCGTTAGCGCGAAAGAGGGCGGGAAGAAACTGCGGCTGATCGCTGACGACTTCTTGCGCGTCGTTAGCATCCATTGCGCGAACAAGCAGCGCGAGCAAATCGTCGCCGAACGGATTGAGATTGGAGTGGAACAAATCAGCCACGAGGCGGCGAGTTCGGCCAGGAGACTCCGCAAACAGTCGCGCGGCCAAATCATCGCTCAAAGCTGACCCGATGTCGAAACTTGAATGTTTCTCGGTCGTCGCTAGTGCCAACAAAACATCCTGCTCAGCGCATTCAGTAGTGAGGGGTTTCGTGTGATGACTCTCCACTAGCCGTATCTTCAGGCCGGACCCAGCAGTCGGCTCAGGGAACGCTTGAGCAATAAGTTCGACGACTGTCGCCGCTTCCGTCTTCGTCTCGAGTGCGTCGAAAATTCGCACGTAGGAGACAAAGTCAGCTCGACGTGAGTTCACATCAGATACAGTCCAGAGATATCGTCGAAAACTTCCGCCGTCCGGCAGCACCGCGTCTTCCAGCGCGGTCCTCAACTCATTCGAGAAAAAGTCATCTTGATCTGACGACACAACCGGCTCTGTAATGGCGTCTATTGCGGCCTCGCGGGCTACGTCTTTCGCCAACATCGGCGGAGAACATTGAATGTCGAACGGCCTATCGGGTAGATTCCGGGACGAGAGTGAGCCGGTACAGAACGCAAAATGCTGCCGCAGGCTCGGCCACTGTTGCGACCACAGAGCAAAGATTGCGTCAGTAAACTCGTCTGAGCTACGCGTCGCAACAATAATAGAGCTAGATGGAGACTGCTCATAATAGGCAGAGAAAAGTGATTTGAGTTTACCGAGGGTATCGATTGGTCTGCCCTGAGGGGAATAGTTGACCGGAAAGTTATGGAAGGAAAGAGTGTCTGCGTATTGGCCTTTGATCGAATCACGCGAAGGCCGCTTGAAAAGATGAATTAGAGAGCCGAGTGAGGAAATCGCCGCCATAGTTTGCGCCGGGACCGCAAGGGTGTGAGTCCAAACGCTTCCAGGTCGCGGCATTTCTGACGCGTACCATGTCATCGCAAGAGCGTATCCATTGATCGAATCCAACGGATAGCCTGTGAGGTAATGTTCGAAACCCTTGACGACGCTACTGCCTGATAGATCGCTCATTCGCAGCACGACGCGCGCGAGATCGTTGGGAAGTTTCAGCGAGCCTTCAATCAGGCGATGGCCGTCTGAGTATCCGTGAAGGAATTGATGGATCGCGTTTATGTGCAAACTCACGCCATCAGATTTCAGCGCATTAGCCATAGCAAAGGTTCAGTCAGATCGTGGGACGAATTCTTCCCGTCCGAACTAACCACGTCGATCCGCTCAGATGGGTCTACTTCCGTCAGCTTATCGGCCTGCGCGTAATCGCCGCCTTGAGCACTCACACCGTAGATTGTGTACTCGAATAGATTGCGATTGCTTTCTAGAAATTGGAAGAGCAAGGGCACTTGAGTTGCTAACCACTTCGCCGGTGAGACACCGGTCGCCTTCAACTTATCCCACGCGGAGATCACCAGGGCCACGCGAAACGGCGACTTGAAATAATCGCGTTCGGCTATGAGCTGCAACAACTCCACAAGCTGCACCTGCCTCGGCGCTAGTGAGGGCTCCCACTGCACCACAGGACTATCGCCATCGCAGTTTGCTTGATTCATTTCCTGAACGAGCGGGGCCGCTACATCGATGCGCCCTGGTTTATGAGGATCAGGGTTGACGAACAGCACTCCGCCCGAAGCTGTCTTGAGAAACCTATCGTAGCTGATCGTAATTTGTCGTTCGGCCCACTGCAATGAAAAGGATTCGCCCGAGAGATCAGGGAAAGTCAGCGCGACCGTCTTTCCAGACTCAGCATCCTTCAGGATCATAGAGACGACTTTTTCGGAGTCGGTCGGCGTGCGAGGAACGGGTCGACAGAGCAACCACGCACTGGAAATTTGGTTGAGATATTTGTTCTCGCCTTCCAAACGCTCAAGAGTCAACTTGTGTGGCACTTGAGCGTGCTGGACGAGATACCAAAGCGCGGCGAGGAAGCTCGTTTTCCCGGTTGCGGGAAGACCGATCAAGACGAAACGACTCGACGGCGGGCTGGTCATGTTTCCCGTACCTTATCGAGATGGCGCGTCAAAAATTTCTCGCTCTCGCGCGATCCGGTAGTCTCTTCAGGAATCAAATTCATCGCGCGGTCGCGCGGAGAATCGTTCGACCATTCCTTGAGCAGATCTGGAATGCCATAACCGAATTCCAAATTGTCCACAGCCATCGGCCTCGCTGCGACTTTGGTAAATGTTAGTCTGCCGACGCGCGAGCCGAATTCCGTCCTGAACTCATTGTTGGTCCTTTGAAAGAAAGTATCGTACCCGCCGTCGGCGGCGCCTCCAACCAAATCGTATTTCGTCCACAGTACATTGACGAAGCATCCGTTGCCGAGCATACCGCTATCCAGACAGGACCGAAGCAACGCCATCGAATCGTGAGCTGCGAGCCAGCGCATCCTGCGGTCGATCAGCTTTTTGCAATCCATGAGCAGCAGAAAGTGATCCGCCATCTTCAAGAAGCCTAGTTGCTGGCATTCCGAAATCGAATCGCGGGCTCGTTCAAAGGACTCGCCCGATACGTCGGTAAAAAGCAGATCGAGCGGATTATGACAAAGGCCGTCCGCTGCCACGCGGAGATGCAGATAGCGCACTTCGCCGTATGGAGTTCGCTCCGTGTCCGGTTGCGACCGCTCGGATGCGGTCCTGGATATATGGCACCGGCGCTCAAGTGCAGGCAGTGTGCTCGACCCGGCAAATGCAATTTCGGCAACAGGCTTTTTCTGAAAGAGTTCGTACAAGCTCGTGACCAACGTAGTTTTGCCCGCACCTGGCGGACCGGCAACCACGATCAGTCGAACTAATCGTGATACCTGTAGCTTCGCCGCCGCGGCGTCATCCAATTCTTTTCCGGCGGGCAGGTCGATTACCTTTGACGCAGGCGGAGGCGGCGCAACCTGCTGCGGCGACTCCGGTGGAGGAACGGTCAGTTTGGGCGGCTGCGTGCTCATTTAGATTCATCCATCTCGGCAAAACTGCGCACCGTTAAATGTTCCAGATAAATTTGATACGCGACTGAATCCGGCGATCCTTTGGCAGTCGAGGGAATCTTGGTCGAGTTCTTGAAGACAGAACGCCACGCGCCGTCATCGTCAGCCTGAAGCGAGAGCGTCATGGCTTGATGGATTGGCAGCAGGCCCGCCAACTCGTTTGCGACCGGAGTTCTATGGTGCTTCTCGCGCCATTCCTTCGGAGTTTCGCCGACGACTTCCGCAATTGAAATCGAAGTAGGAACCTTCTTGCGTTCCGAACGCACCGTACAATCCAGAAATGCCCGCGCCGCGATAGGGCCAGGCAATACCTTCGTGAGACCAGCCAGCTCCGCGGCACCGATGGAACACACAGCTCCGACTTGAAGCTCGTTCCAACGCTTGTCCAAATCGCGGCTAGTGTCGCCTGCCAACCACCACAGCATGTTCGTTTCTTCATCAACGAGCGGAAAACCCAATTGCAGCTTCCGAAATTCGGCGGCCAGATGACTGTGCGGAGCTCCGACTGCCGTTAGCGCGTCAAACAGCTTTCCTTCCGGGCTGTTCTTTACGGGCTCTGCCCGGTTCTCTGAACGCTTGTTGAGATATTTCGCCGCGCGTTCTGGAATATCCGGCACCAAAGCATTCTGGCGTAAATTTTGAGCCGCGCCGCAAACCAAACACAACGCGGTAAAATCTGCCAACTGCCGCTCCTCTCTTTCGATGACATCGATCAGCTGAGCACCCGCGAGGACGATCAGCTCATTGTCGTTGTCCTGCATCGGAAGCGTGATGTCGGTGTCGTGCAAGCCCTTGCGAAACGTCTCGGGAAAAGATGGGTCTGACAAGGTCAGTTGGAAAAATAGCTGAGCCAACAGAGCGACATCTGCCGAATTCGGCTCAAATGCCTCGACCGCTTTCCATCGTTCCGCCAGCGGTACGCTCTCCGGCGGAATTCCTGCGCTTCGATACCACTCACCGAAATAATCGTGCATGGACGATGCCTCGCGATCTATGACTGCCGAAATGGATTATCGTCGGGCCGACCCTTCTGATGCTTCCTTTCAACGGCGGTCCACAAATCAGCGAGTTTTCCAGATTCGGTAGCTCGCCGAAATAACTTGCGAAACAACAGTTCTTCCTCAAGTTTCTCGTCTCCCTTTTCCGGGAGACCGAAACTCTTGGCGATTGCCATTTGGTCGTGCCACGCCAGTTCCACGAAGTGATAGGCCAGTGTGCGCGATGGGCTCACGACAAAAGACCGCCTTCCGATTAAGGGCGGGTTCGCTTTTTCAGCTTCGTACAGCTTAGTTACGGCTTCAGTTTTCATTGTAGTAGCTTCACCTTCGGGAGACCAGGCTAGGTCCTTCCCGGCAAATTCCGTGTACTGGGGCGCATGAATCAAAATCAAATCGTTCGCATCTTTGAGTCCCAATACATAGTTGTAATAGGTGCGCGAGTCGTAGGTTGCTTCTCCCCAAATGCAACCGCACGAATGGCGCTGTGCGAGATTGCAGACAAACCACAGCAGCACAGTGCCGACACCGCCCAAAACGTGAGAGTATTCATCTGGCGGATTAGCTGCGAACGGATGCGCCGCCAGGTAGTCGAGGACGATGTTGTTGCACCAGGTTCGACGAAAATGCGAAACGCCGATGATTTTCGAATCTGGAAAATTGGCGCAGTGCAGCATGATAAAGCCAGCGAACTCACCATTAGGCTCTTTCGCGATATGGCTCGCGATCTCTTCTTCACTGTTCACATACGGTAGTTGAACCCGCGAATGCGCGATAAAACTGTCCGTCGCGAGCTGCGCCAGGTCTAATGCGTCTCTTCGCCGAGGATCGGCATCCGAGCCCAGCTTGTCTCGCCAAACGTCAATGAATCCGAGATCACGATTGGTCGCGAAGGCTATCGTCGCAAGCTGCGGCGCTTCGTTAAGCGTGACTCTTACGTCGGGCATATCGGGCTGGTTGCAGGCGACCCGGTAGTTTGCTTCGGCTTCTGATGGAAAGCAAGATTAACCCGACCAGTTATTTTCCCCTGAACGCAAAACTATAACGCATTCGCGCGCAACCGCTCAACGAACACGGATCTCTGGCGAAAAGCGACTTGATCGTTTTCCGCAAGAGATATGAAGCGCAAATTTTGTGCAGATCGTATCACCAATAGCGTCCCGTGGCGTAGCCAATCGCGCGTTTTGACGCTGACCGAATTGTCGTTGATATAGACGCAATCGAGCCCATCGGGATCAACGTTGCTGAGAGGATTGGAGGGGCAAAAGTCAGGCTGAACTGACGACGGGCAGAGGCGGCTGCCGATCCGCCGCCCGGCCTGACCCTCCAGGCTCGCTGGAGCGATTTATGGTCTGTGTGGTCATAAATTCCTAGTACGCCGTCAACCGAGCACGCTATGGCCAACATTCAACCGGTGGCCCCTGATTCGGCCTCCTCACTGCTTTCGACTAACATTGGCGTGTTGTCTTCGTTTACGGGTGGGCCGATGCGCTTCGATTCCGCGCGCATTTGTTCGAGCAACTCGGCGAGAGGATCGCTTTTGCTTATAATTTCCTGTTTATCGCTTTGACCGAGCCACTGTTGGCCGAGCCACTTCAGCAAGGCAGGACTTCCCGCGAGCGCAACCGCAAACTGGCGCATCTGCAAACAGCCGTCGCGAAGGTTGCGGCCACGATCAAGCTCGCGGCGGAACCTTCGGTACAAGAGTGGTTTGGAAATATCTAGGCTCTCGCATATGTATTCTGCCGTTGCACCCTCACTCGCCAACCGCACGACTTCGTGCGATGGAACAATTTTCTTTGGGCGCCCACCCGGATGCTTTTGCCGTTTCTTTTTCTTCGACATCGTTACGGAACTCCCCGTAACTATCTACAACTAGTTACTCGTGAACGTCCCCAAACAGGCCGGAGTTTTATTACGGAGGGCTTGCCGCGCGCGGGATTCTCAGAACCAGTGGGCGTAGCTGAAGTGCCGTTTCCGCTTTGCTGTCGGCTGTGGCCGTTACCAGATCTGCCACTTGGAGGTGGAAATGAAACCGAAGGCCGAGATACTCCAAGACTTCGAGCTTTTTTCCACGCCCACGGGAGCCATTGGGGCTTGGCTCACCGATAAAACGCATTCGGACATTTTCGACCGGCTGGGGAGGATTGATGAGGAGCCACTTTCAGCTGTGCAGTTGAATCAGCTCCTGGTGATGCGTCATGAAGCCCCTGTAGGCGATGCATTCTTTCGATATTACTGGCTTCTCGCTCCCGAAGACCATCCCTACAACGTTCGCGACATTCCAGGCTTTTCGATGAAGTGGTTGGAATCCAAGGAAATGATCTCGTCCCTCGGACAGTCATTATCTGTCGAGTGCCTTTTGGGGTTTCGGAGGCTGCTTTGATTTGTCGTCCTCCGTCTTCCCTCATCTGACCTCCCTACGCATCCGTGTGGCGGTGCCCTGTCGCGACAAACGACTCTCTCGCTGACCCTTAATATACCGATCGGGTGGAGGCACTCCTCAATTTTATTACTATTGCGCAGAACGTTCGCGAATCTGCTGCTAACTACCGATTAACGCAAGCGCTTTATCGGCCACGCATTTCCACCAAGCAGTGAAAGTGGACAGAGTGCTAGGCTGCAATAACAATGCACGCGAGCACAGCGAGTGCAATTCCGACTGATTGTCTCAGAGTGGGCCTTTCATGAAGGAGGATGATGCTAAGCACAACAGTAAATACAGGTCCCATAGCGGCAAGCGGTACGATGACAGACGCTTTTCCGCGTTCTAGAGCCAGAAAGAAAGTGAAGTACCCAGCGAAGGCCGTCAAACCCGCCAAGACTCCGTAAGTAAAACCGCGGCTGGACCATGGTACAGAGAACCGCATTATCGAAACCGCGACAATCGAGAACACGAACATTCCGACCGCCTGAAACAAAAGGACGAATCGAGCCTCAGCCTCGTCCACTGCGAGCTTACTGAAGAGACCCCAAAGTCCCCACACGAAGATCGTAAAAAGCGTGTACACGAACCAGTCTTTCATTGTTGCTCCTTCGGAGAGAAATTTGGCTCCCCAGGGCTGCGCATCACCGGCAACGCTATGTGAGATGGATATTGTGAACCGTGATGAATCCTCTGCCGTGCGGTCACAGGCATTACGTCCGTGCCGATGGGCAGTCCGGTATTCAGGTTAGGATCGAATCTGGGAAAGGCGCTGCTCGAAATCTCGAGCCGAACCGTGTGGCCTTTCTCGAAGACGTGGCTCGTTGCCCAGCAGTCGATATGGTATCCGTAAACCTGATCGGGAATGAGAGCCATCGGCGAGCTGTAAGATGCCCGGAAACGCGCCCGCACAATGCCGTCATTCAATCGCATTGCGTATCCATTCGGGTGAACGTCAAGCACTCGTGCAGTAAAGTCGGTGTCTTTAGCAGATGAAGCTGCGTAAAGGTGGACGATCAATGGGCCGGCAATGACAAGAGCACGTTCTAGAGGTTGGGTCGAGTAAACGAGGACGTCACTCCGGGATTCAACTTCGCGATAGTCGTCGGGGCCGCCCAATTGAGTCCAGCCAGGCTGTGTCAGGAAAGGAACTGGTTTCAGTGGGTCGTAATCAAAGTCATCGTGCCGATCAAAAACAGGCGCTACTGTGTCCAGTTTTCCGTCGCCCAGCCGGGTGTTGGCGTTGCCGTTGCTATTAAGATAAAACTTTTGGAGCTTGACAGACGAAGGCGGCCACTGCTGATCGTCCTTCCATTGATTGACACCCATCATATAATAGCTAACCGGCGCTTCTCTTCCTGCACGGGCGGGTAAAGCCTTCAGCCAGCGATCAAACCATTCCCGCTGGATGTCGAATAAATCGATAATACCGGCCGGGCCGAAATCAATCTCACCGTATCTGCTAGTGGTGTTGATACGATGTGGCCATGGCCCGATCAGGAGCTTCTGTGGGGAGCGAGTCTCATTATTCATCTTTGAATGATTGATCAGTGTTCCGACCAACACGTCGTCATACCAGCCTGAAATATGAAACACGGGCAATGAGATCCGGTTCATCTGACGATTAAACGCAATCTGGGCCCAATAGCAATCGTCACGATCATGAGCCAGCCAGTCTCGCCAGGCCCCAATCTCACAGCCGCAGACCTTGTCGAGATCTCGCAGAGGACGCCCTCGTAGCAGATGATCCCAATCGGTAGACCCCATGTCTCGAGGCGGACTCTTGCGCAGCTCAAGCAACCAGCTCAGCAACGGCAGAGAAAACGCCCCACCTTGATAGGGTAAACACCGAAAGAAGTCTGGGGGCGATGCTTCCACTATCATAGTGACCAAATTCGGATGCCGGAGCGGTGCGGTTAACCACTGAGTCCAAGCGCCGTACGACGCTCCGATCGTGCCAAGGACACCATTTGACCACTTCTGCTTGGCTGCCCATGTCAGAGTGTCATATCCATCCGTGGCCTCATTGAAGAACGGATAGAAATTTCCTTCAGCCTTGCCACGACCGCGAACATCCTGAATGACGTATACATACCCGTGATCTGCAAAATATTGGGCACGTGTTGTGAATCGCTCGGTTTCTTTAAGATAAGGAGTTCGCGTGATGACGGCAGGACGAGTTGCCCCAGCAGTGGAGCGATAGACGTCCGCATAGAGGCAGACGCCGTCCGACATTTTGACTGGAACATCTCGGTCGATCGCGATGCCCATTTTTTATTGGCGAATCATTGCTTTCGATTCTTTGAGAACTAGCGCGTTATCCGGGGGCGAATTCCTAGTCGTTCCAGACTTCTCGAAACACGCGTAATGCATTTTCACCAAGAATCTTTTGAATGTTTTTAGAACCAAATCCTCGGCGAAGCAGCTCATCTGTCAGGTTAGGCAAATCTGTCGATTCGGACAGTCCAGAAATTGTCGAGAAAGCCATTTCAGGCGGCATCAACCATTCATGGGTAGGCGTTTGGCCTATACCGCAAAGATCTTTGATGAAGTCTGTTCCAACCCCTACGTGATCCACGCCAGCGACGTCAATCAAATGCTCAATGTGGTCCACGACGCGTGATATCGTCGGTTTCGAAGGATCAATAACAGCGGGATGGATGAAGACTCCGATTAAGCCCTTCCTTTCTCCAATCGCCCGAATCTGATCGTCCGTAAGGTTGCGAGGGTGGTCGCAAAGCGCTCGAGCGTTTGAATGGGACGCGATTATCGGATTTCGCGCTTCTTCCAGCAGAGTCCAGAAGCTCGCATCGGAGAGGTGTGAGACATCTACCAGAATTCCCAATTCCTCCATTTTGTGCACAAGGTCGGCACCGAACTTTGTCAAGCCAGCCCCCCCGCATCGCTTATCCGCACCGTCAGCGAAGAGCGTTCTCCTGTTCCACGTCAACGAGGCCATTCGGACACCGAGCCGGAACAGAATCCCTAAAATCGTAAGCTCCGGATCGATCGCTTCCGCTCCCTCCAACGCAAGCACAGCTACCAGTTTGTTGGAGGAAAGCCCCGCCTCAATATCCGCAAAATTGCGTGCCAGCACGACATCGTCCGCGTTCCTTTCGAACTCTTCTAACAGATAATGAATCATCGTGAGTTCACGGCGAAGCCCCATCTCCGGCAAGAACACGCTGTCAATGAAGATCGGGAATACCTGAATTTTGATGCCCGCGTTAGTAAGACGCCGTAACCAAATGCGCCGTAAGATATCTTGCTCGCCGAGTTGGCGACGTCGGATTACGTCTTCGGCAATATCGTGATGCAGGTCGACGAGGACGCTCTTCCTATTGAAATCGATTGCTGCGCCGGAGGCGCTTATTGGTGTGGGTGTCGACGTCATGTCTGGTCATCCTGCTCGAGGGAATGCCTCGAGATCGCGCGGATCGTCTACTGCATTTCCCAGGAATAAATTGCGTTGGCGAGCAAGCGGTAATTGCTGATCCACTGTCCTCGAAAACCCAGTGTGATACCGAACAGAATTAGACTTCCCTCACCGACACGCTGGTACACGATGGCTGAATGATTCCGGTTAAGTGATAATGGCGGACGCTCCATGTTTTCAGTCCACGCATCATAGTCTACGTGCTCGAACGAGGCTAAGGTCTTTGCCTTCGGTCCCACTTTAAAGATCGGTCCGGAAAAATTCTCCATCCGCGGCCATAACTGATCGCAAAAGTAGAACGCCGGAAGTTCGTGAGCATGCCAGATCCCCTCTTGATCACGGTATCCGTTATACCCAAACATCACTGGGTGCATGGGATCTTCAACCCGAAGATAGACCCTGGCTTGACCTAGCCCATGATCGGCGATAGTTACGTCAGCAAATCCTCCGATCTCCTTACATGCAAGCGATCCTCCTCCCGAACTGACGCCGATGTAACGCCCACCTCTTTCAATGAATCGGGCGATTTTGGCAATCCCTTCACTTCCCAATCCTTGCACGTTTCCAGGGACCTGCCATGGGTACGAATAATTCTGAGTCTTGACTTCCCAGCCATTTACGATCTCGAGTGCAGCGCCGTTTCCCAAAATCAACACTTCGAATTCGTCGAGAAGACTCGAACGAATATCGCGTTCCGTTAACTGGGAATACGGAAAGCCTAGGAAGTCAAGGGCCCAAAGGATTTCTCCAGTTGAAGTGCGGTTTTTCTCGTCAGCGCCTTGCCCGACATATACGGCGAGTTTGGGCAGCCGAATAGATACAGTTTCGCCCTCAGGGAACTCTTGTTCCTCAGTCGCCAGTATGTTGTGGTCCCGCGCGAACTCTTGGAGGATTCCTCCGGAGTCCAAGATGCAAAATGAGCCTATCGGCACGGATCGAGAGTCTAACTTACCCGGTTTCGTTAGCCACTTTACGTTGGCACCTACTTGCAGAGCGAAATTAACAAGAGGCACTGAGGATTCGGTATTGCTTGCGATCAGCACTTTTGAATACGTGGGCTTCCGCGGAAACTTCGTCGAAAACTGCTTCACGTCTCTTACAGGACGAAGCCTTGCCTTTAAGAATGCTTCCTGCTGTTCCGCGTTCAGTGTCTCAAACTTCAGACATTCCACACCAAGCGCCGGCGGAAGAGAAAGCGTATTCCACCGAGTGACTTGAAGCATCGCCAAAATAAGGTTGCGATCGGGCTGGCCAAGCGGAACGACATATGCAGGAAAAGGCAGGTCAGTTGAATAAACTTGAATGTCATGGCGCAACAGGATTGAAACGAGATGATCGACACAGCGTGGATCGCCGTAGTTTGAGGGCGATTGCGGAATCACGAACGCTTTGTTAGGCCCACCATTGCCTAGACGAATCTGATCAGCCCAATAGCTGTATTCCGTTTCAAGCACTGGTCCGTAATCGTTCGCGGCCTTGTGAAGAAACGCTAGACTAGCTGTTACTTTTTGACGGTTGCGATCCTCCCAGGCCTGACTGCCCGGCGTTCTGGCACTCTCCGTAAAAAGACAAGGAATTCCGTGCATGTCAAGATGCATATCACACCGGCCGTCCAACACGAGGTAACTCATGAACGAACCTTTAGGCTCGTGCCAAACGTTGAATCCTTCCTTTCGCCACCGTTCGGCAATCGCGGACGAGTAATCAGCTACGACATCCAGGATCACCGGGTCCAGGTTCTTGTGACGAGGCTCGCGAAATGGAGGTACCCAACATGTCTGGTCAAGACGCGCGCCTAAAAACGCCATATCCTCATGGGTATCCAAAGCCATTAGAGGACGCCACTCATCAATAACTCGATGGACGGCTTGATTCTCAGGTTGTGATAGGCAATAAAAGTCGCGATTCATGATGAACCCGTACGAGTTTCCGACGCCTTGCCATCCGGGTGCCGTTGGATATGTCTTCCACTGATCAAGGGCGAGTTCGCGTGAATCTGGATTCGCCATTGGCATCACAAGCACCACGGAGCCGCGCAGGATTTCCTCGCACTCCTTGTCAGCACTCGACAACAAGCGCTCGATCAGATCACAAGCCGCCTCAGTGTGTGAAGCCTCAAAACCAAAGCCCCCAGCAAGAATCAAAAGTGCTGGCTTTGTGGTCGAAACAAGCGACACCAGGTCCGGATTAGATAACTGGGGACGTCCTAAAGAAGGAAAGCGAACTAAAGACCTCCACGTATCCCTTGTGCTTTTGGAGAACCCGGCCACTTGGCGAAGATTATCCGGGTGACTGACCGCAATCAGGAAGATATTTCGTCCCGATTTGGAATTGCCAACGACGGAGACCAATGCGGAGGGAGATGCTGACCATCTCTCAACGAAATCCACGAGCTGATCGTAAGAAATCAGCTTGTCAGCGGGAGGTTGCGTGCGGCTCGGTTCCATCCGTGGTGCAAGCAGTTCTGCAGTTAATAGCGATTCCATTCCCTACGCTCCTCAAACAGATCGAAGTTTCGTTGCCGATACAAAATTGGTGGTGTTGTTTCCGATCCCAGACGCCCGTTGTAATCGCGAACTCAACATTCACGCAATGGAGGGAACATTGTAATCAAGCGGAGCTTCAGTCTTCCAATCCGCTATCGAACCCGCGAAGCGCGCACTTCCGAAAACTGACGAGGGTTTGACGGTCATGTGCCACATTCCTGCCAGGTCAGAACTGAGATTGGGATCCTTAATGCAACGGAGAACAAATTGCTGATCTTCTTCGTTTCGTTTTTTCGTCAGAGACCACAAAGAGAAGAACTTAAAATTTTCCAGTAGTTGTTCATCTCTACGTGCTCGGAATTCATCCAGAGATTCCCGAGAAAGGTCGTTCGTCTTGAAACATTTCTCGAGTACGTCGGCTAGGATCTCGGCGGAAATAAATGCCCACGCCGTGCCCTGGGCCGCGAGAGGGTCGATGTCCAAGCCCGCATCCCCCAGCAACACGAGTCCATTGCAAACCGGATCCCGATAGGTGTTGTCGAGATTGCCGCGTCCCCAAATTCTACTGATCGGTTTTGAATGATTGATGATTTCGCGTACTTGTTCGTTTGAATTAAGCCATTGGTTGTAGTTGTTTTCCAAATCGCTGACGAATTCGTCGAACTTAGACATGTGCGGAGCCACCATCGCGAGAAACAGCCCTTCACCAATCGGTCCAATGCAAACGATGTCAGGGTTGCGGTCCCAGCAAAGGATGATCGGTTCAATTGGCTGCGATGGTTCAAAATATCGATAATAATAAAAGCGATAGCAAGGCCAATGTTTCGAGAACGAGGACTCAGTCCCAAAATTTGATTTTCGCCCGTCAGCAGCAACAACCAATCGAGCCCTAATTTCCTCCGATGCTCTGGATGCATTTTCACCGCGAAACCCGACTACTCGAGTACCTTCCCGGATCAGTTCGCGGACTATAAAGGATTCCTTGACCTCTGCGCCGGCGCTACGGGCGTGTTGCACAACAATATTATCCATTACAATTCTTCGGAGTTGTAATCCTGGAGTTGGCACGCCATTTGTTCGGATTTCGCCGTAGCTCCTTCCCTCGGGATAAACAAAATGCACACCTTTGACGGGGTCCGCTCCAGCTTTTATAAAATCGTTGAACAAACCCACACGCTTTAACGTTGCTTCAGCCCCTGCCGGTACCGTATGCGTGCAGGGCACTTTGTTGCTGGGGAATGTTGCCTTGTCGACCGCGATCACCTTAAGTCCCTTACGAGCCAGAAGCATAGCTAGTGTTCCTCCAGCTAAGCGGCTCCCCACTATTGCGACGTCGTAGGTTGGTGGCATCCCATCTCCATAAAAGTAGTCTTAGTGTTCTCTAGTCTTGCTTCTGCGCATGCTACTAGCCATGTGTTGACGCTATCTCAGCGCTTGCCAGGGCCGACCGTAACACTACGGCTCAAAAGTTCACTTTCAAGAGAAACTGAATTTCGCGCTCACCGTCTGGCAGTGTGTTTTCAATAACACCGAAGGTCCCAGGCGCTGCAATGTTATTTCCAGGTGTTGCAAAGTTCGGATGATTGAATAAATCAAAGAATTCAGCTCGGAACTGAATGTTGACAAGGTCTTTGATGGGTATCAGTTTTATGATTGAAAAATCGGTATTACTGAGACCGGGCGCTCGAACAATGTTACGGCCGGCATCTCCATATCCATCATGGTTGGGCCCGCCCAAAGGACCAATCGCGACAAAACAGCCGGTGTTAAACCACTCGCTCACGGTACGCGGGCCATTGTTGGGATTACAAATAACGTCCGATCGGTCGGAGAATTCGCCAGTGAGCGACGTGTCTGAAGTATCGATTACCGTAATCGGTGCGCCCGTGTTGTATTGTAGTATCCCCGCAACGGCCCAATTCGAAAGTAGCTTATTTGACCACCCAGGCTCGTTTTTGAAAAATGGAAGATTCCAAATGCCGCTAAGCACCACACGCTGTCGAATGTCGAACGCCGCGTCACCTTTTTCTGCGGCGATGTCGCGACCGTTTTGAGGGAAAACCGGTTGGCCAGGCGCCTCTTGAAACGTCTCAGCAAGCGAACCATAGTCAATGTCATGCGACCAAGTATAGGCGGCACGGAAGTTGAAACCGTGAGACATGTTCTTGTCCATTGTCAATTGGAGCCCGTTGTAGGAGGAGTTCAAGCCGCCATACTGGTAGTTGATTACTCCCCACGGTTGATACGGACGTCTCTCTTGCTCATTAATGGAAGTGGCGTCAGGGGTCAAAAGCGGTTGATTTAAATCAATCGTGCCCACTAGCTTCCGTGCAGTGTTGCCAAAATACGCCACCTTGAAAACATAATCCCGCGCGAATTGACGCTCGACCGAGAGCGTCCACTGCTGCACGTAGGCAGTATGAAGATTAATGTTTGTCTCATTGAGCTGACTGCCTGGCGGAGGATTCAGAAGAGTGTTCTCGAGGATAGGCCCGGGTACAAATGGGCCTTGCTCCGAGAATCCGAAGGCGGGATAAGGATTTGAAAGATTTGCTCCAAACAAGTCCAGGTACGCGTACCCATTTGGACCTGGGCTCACCACATTCTGAAATCTTCCAGAATTAAAATCCCCCGCATCATAAAAAATCCCGTATCCCGCGCGAACGCTGGTGTTTCCATCGCCGAAGGGATCCCATGCAATCCCCACCCGAGGAGCAAAATTCCTCTTGTTTGTGATAGTTGCTCGAACTGGCACACCGGGATCTCCGTAAAACAAGACGCCTGGCGGCAACCCAGGCTGAACAATGGATTGCACGCCCGGAGAAAAAGCTGTAAAGAGATGATGCTCTTCGTCCCAAGGTTGAATTAACTCGTATCGAATGCCCAATTCGAGCGACAGTTTGCTTGAAACTCGATAGCTGTCCTCAAGGTAGGCATTATAGTGATTAGATGTGAAGTCTCGACGCGCATTACCTCCGCCAGCGACAAGTACGCTCGAGTCTCCGAGAAGGAAGTCACTGAACGCATTTCCGGTAAAGGTAGGAACGAAACTGAAAAATGGCTGATTAATTGGAGCCGAGGTGTTGAGCCTGGCGCGGATAAACTCAAAGCCGGGCTTCAGTGTGTGCCTGCCGCGGACAAGGACCAAGTTATCCTGAAAATCGTAGACATTGTTGAATCGGTTTACATTGTCAAAGTCTGACGTGCCGATGGTCGAGAATCCCGCAACGCCGATGTTGGGAAAAAACTCCGCTTGGTCAGGGTAGAACTTAAATCCGAAGTCCGATGGCAGGCGAGTCGCGAGATTCGATCCAGCAACCAGATGTGCCCGATTGTAGGAAGCGCGGAACTCATTTATCACAGACTGAGAAAACGTGTGTGCTTCCTCAATCACAAGGTTCTGCATACGGAAATAGTCCTGGGCCGGAAACCCTGGCACCTGAACCGGTCCATTAAAAGTTGGCTGAAAAAGCACATCGGAGGTACCTTGCTGATAGAAATATCGTGCCCAAAGTTGATCACTAGCACTGAAGTTACGGTCCAGTCGAATTGAACCCTGATCCGAACTGCTAGAAAGAGCTGGCTGGCTGACAAAGCCGTCGGTGCCCACATTCGGATGCGGCCACAGAGGTAAGAGCGCTTTGGCTGCAGGATCAAATCTCGTTACTGGTATCATATTGCCAGGAAAAGGAAGACCAGTTGTCGGGTCACAAATTGCTCCCGGGTCAGTGCAAGACACCGGGTTCGGATTAAGACTTGAAAAGTCGCCATTGCGGTAAGCGAGCGGAGGCACTGTAGTAGCTTCGGTTTCTCCTGAACTTTCTCGGATACCCTCGTAATTGACGAAGAAGAAAGTCCTGTCCTTCTGAATAGGACCTCCGAGAATAGCTCCGAATTGATTCCGCTTGAGGGGACCCACAGTCGGCGCGAAGTAGTTCCTCGCATTAACGGCATCGTTCCGAAGATAGTCCCAAACTGCACCATGGAAAGCATTTGTTCCGGACTTTGTAATGATATTCACGACTGACCCGCCCGACCTCCCATATTCCGCAGGATAAAGGCCAGTAATGACTTTAAGCTCTTGAATCGACTCGGTCGAGGGGATGACTGCAGCTACTCCGAGAAACGGTTCGTTGTCGTCGGACCCGTCAAGGAGGTAATTGTTAGCGTTGTACCGCAAGCCATTGACATTCGGGGACTCACCGATTCCCCCGGGAAGATTCCTAGGCGTTTCAGACGAAACCATGCTGATGGGGGCCGTTATGCCCGCTTGTAAAGTAGTCAGCGATAATACATCTCCGCCGATCAGGGGCAACGTCACTACCCGTTCTGCCATTTCGGCTTCACCGAGTTCCGGGTTTGCAGTGTTCACTAGCGGAGTTCGGCCAGCAACAGTGACAGTTTGTTGCTGGGCCCCCACTGTTAAAGTAATGCTGAGTTGGATGACCTGACCAACTCCCAAGTCAGTTTTGGGATTAACATACCGTTCGAATCCGACCGCCGCCACGGACACCTCATACGGGCCCGGCTTTAGCAGCGAGAAGACAAACGCACCGTTGGCATCGGTTTTAACGGAAGTTTGTTCGCGGGTTTCGATGTTTGTTGCGGCCACGTCGGCGCCGGATATTACAGCACCCGACCGATCAAAGACCAATCCTCGGATTGTGCCTGTGGTTTCGGTCGCCAAGGCTGAGGAGGCAGTGGCCGCGACGAGCATCAGCACAATCACAATGCGTACAAAGTCGGCGAAAAAATTCAACCGGCCAAAGCAAAGTCTGGAACCGTTCTCGTTAACATGAAGTTCCATCTCGAGCCTCCACTCATCCTAAAGATGGGGTTCTGCGAGAGTTAGCAGACTGCAATCGATCAGTGCGCCGATGCGATAGGACGGTACCCGAGCCGCTATCTGTCACTACTGCCAGACAGGTTGACTCATTAACATGACAGCTGTCATGCTGTCAACAGGAAAATTGATCGTCAAGCCTTGACATTGAAATGTAGATTCCGTAGTATCGTCGCGGTGTCTTAGTTGGTTGGCAGAGTGCGAAGTCGCCAGAAATTCTAAGAATATGTAGAGTTCTGTAATCTCAAATTGTGGCTGCTCATGAAATTCCAAGTCAACACCCACTCGAAATATTCCATCCATGAACAAGTAAAGGAGCAGATTAGACTCGCGATTTCGCTCGGCCAGATCGGTCCAGGGTATGCGCTCCCCTCGATTCGCGATGTTGAGAAAGAATTCGGAATTGGTCGCGCTATAATCCACAAAGCGTACCGAGAGCTGCAGGATAGCGGTATCCTCACCTTGCATCCAAGGAAGGGTGTTGTTGTCGCCAAGAAGATCGTCTTGCCGATTACAAATCATCGGGCCAAAAAATGTGAACTCCTCTCCAGAAAAGTATTCCGGGAAGTCGAACGTCTCGGAATACTTCAAAGCACATTTGCTGGGTGGCTTTATCACCGAGCCATGGCGCACGAGCAAGCTCATCCCCCGATCGCGTTTGTCGGGACAATCAGAACCGAAGCCGCTGCGTGTGCCGAGCAGGTTAGTGCCGCGTGGTCAACAATGGTAATTTCGCTAACAGTGGATGAATTCAAGAACTTGAAACGCTCAGAGATACTGTTCTCCAGACTTCTTACGCCGTTTTACGAGTTTGAACGTGTTGCTCGAAGAGCTATTCGGCTCGATTTAGAGGTCGCTCCTGTCGTGTTTAGGTACAGCGCCTCATTCGTCCGCGAGCTTGTTCTGACATTAGATGAGGGGGAGGCAGTTATTCTTCTCCACGCCGAGGATTTCGAGAGGCACGGCGAGCAGTTGATTGGAGACTTGAGACAAAAGATTGGGCCCGAGCGGTCAGATCGATTAACCTCGCTGCCTCTCTCACGCAGGGCCGACATCTCCAAAATCGTAGCGAGCGCGAAATATCGGCGTGTCTATGTTGGAAACCGGATCTGGGATTCTCTCGACGAAAACGAAAAGAAGCTGGTTAATGTCTCTCATCCTGGAGTTGAGCTAGACAGCGAGTCTCTGCAACAGGCGAAGGTCAAACTGGGGTTAATGGTATGAGCCTAATTAGTTCGGAGAAAAACAGATACGGCGAGGAGGTTTTCTGAGAATTGAGAATCAACGAGTTTAATTCGAATGCCTCGACGCTCAGTAGGCTCGTCAACGCAAACGTGGCCCGTCTCAGTACTCTTATGAAACGCGACGGAATAAACGGGCTGTTTGTGATCACCGTCGACAACTGGAGATATCTCACAGGATTGCCGATCCATCACAGCGTTTCGTATGCCAACGTCAATGCAGCGATTCTTAAACAGGGCGACAAATTGCCTTCGCTATTGCCACTCGATTTTTTTGCAAGCGGCATCAAGTCCACTGCACCTTGGTATTCGATAATAAAGGAATTGCCATTTCTGGGGACAATTGAAGCGTATCAACCTACAGGCGCTGATAAATGGCCGCGCTTAATTGCAGACGCTGTCCGAGAGTTAGGTCTCGCGGGCGGAACCCTGGCAGTCGATCCCGGCATGCCGTGGGCGATCCTAGATAAGCTTCGTTCCTGTTTACCCTCGGTCAGATTTTTGGATGCGTCTGCTCTCCTGACTGAATCCCGGATCGTAAAGAGCAATGACGAGATCGACTGTATCCGCAAGGCTTGCAGAATCGCTGACCTGGCCATTGACTGCGCTCTTGCTCAAGCCCGCGAGGGCATTTCTGAGTCGGAACTGGCTGGGGTGGTCGAATCCGTGTTTAGGAAGGACGGAGCGGAACATGCCAGCATGATGCCCTGCATATTTTCGGGCGACCATCCACGGCTTGGATACATCTGTTCATCGGACCGGAAGATCCAGTCGGGCGAATTAGTACGAATCGACATCGGTTGCGTGGTCGACGGCTACTGTTGCTGTATCGCGAGAACAGGTTTCGTCGGACCGGTTGATTCCGAGGTCGCGGAAGCATATGAACTTCTCCGCGAAACTTTGGCTGCCGGGATCAAATCGGTGCGACCCGGAATCAAGAACACTGACATTCACGCGAGCATGCGTGAAACGCTGCAAGCCAAATCCAAAGGCAGGTATGGTCTCGATTCTTACGGGGGGCATGGAATTGGCCTGGGTCTTCACGAACAACCCATGATCGGCAGTTCGTCCACGGTTATAGAAATTGTTTTACAACCTGGGATGGTATTCGCGATCGAACCATCAATCAGACTGACTAATAAGGGATGGTTAGGGCTCGAGGACAACGTTGCAGTGACCCAAAACGGAGTTGAAGTTCTCAACCACGCTAAGTTCGGATTGCAAGAACCAAGGACGGGGCCTAACTAACTCCGCAAGACTTCCGGAAAAGATTATTCTGGGCCGTGCTATGGGCCCTCTTAGTCGGTGAGCCGATTGGTCAACGCGAATCGCGGCAAAGCTATGCCTGGGCAAACAACGCACACGCAAGTCAACACTGTAAGTCCGACTCTGGAGCCAATTCGGTGCAAATTTCTGAGAGTTGTGATGTGTTGGTGGTCGGAGGAGGCGTTATCGGTGTTTGCGCTGCGTATTACATTGCCGCAGCCGGCGGCACAGTCACGCTAGTTGAACGAGACGAAATCTGCGGAGGTTGTTCGTATGGTAATGCAGGGCTCGTTGTATTGAGCCATAGCATTCCCCTCGCAGCGCCGGGCGTTTTCGGGAAGACCCTCTTGTGGCTTCTCGACCCTGACAGCCCTTTCTACATAAAGCCTCGATTGGACTTAGACCTATTGAGGTGGCTTTGGCGTTTCGCCAAGTCCTGTAGATATCAATCGACTCGCGAAGCGATCCCCATCCTTCGAGATCTGACAAGGGCCAGCATCGAACTCTACTGCGAACTCGCGGCAATGAAAGGGCTTGCCTTTGGCTTCCAGAAGAATGGACTTCTAGTCCTATATACCGGCTCCAGCGGCCGTGAGGAAGGCCGCAAACAGGCAAGACTGCTACAGGAATTTGAAATTGAGTCCCAGGATTTGAGTCCGACACGAGCTCGTCAATTTGCTTCAACGATTAAGCCGAATATCGCTGGAGGAACTTATTATCCGGAGGATTATCAGCTTATTCCGGCCGATTTTGTTCGGGGATTGGCAAAGAAAGCGGAGAGCCTGGGAGTAAGAATGTACCCTTCGACATCGGTGGAATCTTTCGAGACTGCGGGCAGAAAAATATCAGCGGCAATCACGTCAAGAGGTGAGATTCGTCCTTCCGAAATCGTGCTCGCTGCTGGAGCTTGGTCATCTGCACTTCTTCAGGCTTTACAGGCTGAGTTGCCGCTCCAACCAGCAAAAGGATATAGCGTAACTCTCAAACGTAGTCCGCAGATGAATCTGTTAACCCCACTCCTTCTACATGAAGCGAAAGTGGTTGTCACACCGATGGGAGATGCAGTCAGGTTGGCGGGAACTTTAGAGCTAGCCGGATTAGAAACATCCATTAACCGTCGACGGGTTGATGGTTTGCTACGGAGTTCGCAGAATTACATATCGGGAATTCCAAATCCAAAACCTATTGAGACGTGGGCTGGCTTGCGACCTTGCACGCCCGACGGTCTGCCCGTCGTAGGTCGATTGAAGCAATTCAAAAACCTCATTATCGCCACCGGGCACGGAATGCTCGGGTTAACGCTTGGTCCCATAACAGGAAAACTCGTTTCTGAACTGATTCGCAACGACTCTCAAACGTTGGACACTGAGGCTCTCACTCCGGCAAGGTTTAAATAAATTCGACGCGGAGCATGAAAACCGATTATGAACGCGACCCCGGTAAGCTGGGCACCTCGCAGCTGAGGGCGACTCTTGCGAGAAACTATTTCGATGGGGCATTCATAACAGCCTGCCCGGTTTCGAAGATTATGGGCACAGACGCATGATCGTGGACCACTACCCATTTCCCATCTTTCCGTTCAAAAATCGCCGTATCCCGAAATGCCATATTCAAGGGCTTGCCGTCCTGAAGAGTACCCACTATATGAACAAGCGCGCGCATCCAACCCAGGTTGCCCTCAGCTTCAATGTGAACGTCGCTCCAATCGTAAACCGTGATTTCCTTGAAGCCGTCGAAGAAACCTTCCCAGTCTTTCCGGAATGAATCCCAGCCAACGTAACTGAGGGGAGGAACCACGTCAAAGATCACGATGTCCGGAGAGTTCCAGTAGTATCGCGCGATGCCTCGCATGTCCTTGTGCAGAACGGCTTGGCGGAATTGCTCCACCTCGGCTCGAATCGTATCCACAGAGGACGACGAAGTCAGTGGGTTCATGTGCCCTGCAGAGCCGTCGAAGGCTCGTGATCGGTACGATACAGTGGGCCCTAAGACGAAAAGCAAAGCCAAACAAGAGCATACCGCTGTGGGTTTCGGCATTTTTAACTCTCCCGCTGATTCAGATTTTGCCACCACAAGCAGCTATTTCGGCGGAGCATTCATAATAGCCTGCCCAGTTTCGAAGTTGATCGGCACGGAACCATGATCGTGGACTGCTACCCACTTCCCATCTTTCCGTTCAAAAATCGCCGTATCCCGAGTCGTCATATCCAAGACTTTGCCGTCCTGAAATTTGCCAACGAAATGGATGAACGCACGCATCCAACCCAGGTTGCCCTCGGCTTCAATGTGAACATCGCTCCAATCGTAAACCGTGATTTCCTTGAAGCCGTCGAAGAAACCTTCCCAGTCTTTCCGGAATGAATCCCAGCCTACGTAACTGAGGGGAGGAACCACGTCAAAGATCACGATGTCCGGAGAGTTCCAGTAGTATCGCGCGATGCCTCGCATGTCCTTGTGCAGAACTGCCTCGCGATACCCTTCGATTGCGCTTCGAATTTCGCTTACTGCTGAAGCGGAGGAAAGTGATTCTTCCTTCATTGCATCGCTCTCTCTACCCGGATTCCGAAATTCCGAAAACACCCGTGACCCGGATTCCTCCACCGAGCGAGAAGGGATTGGCCATAGACTCTGTGGAAATGTGGTGACGCAACCGATCCCCAGAACGAGTAACGCGGCCGACAAGATTGCTGATCTCTGATGCATCGCTATCTCCCAACGCTCCACAGAATTGCCAGTCGGCGCATAAACGGGCGGAGCGTAGCTCGAACGGCTTCACTGCGTCAAGTACTATGCAGTCTTGATTTAGAACATCGTTCTGCTTCGCTAAGGAATCCCGAGAGAAAGAAACTCCGGCTGATGGACATTAGGTGGGATAGGAGTATATTGCTGCCGAGCTGCACAAGGGACGAAGGCAGCAAGTGAATTTGACAACCTTGAAGTTAAGATGCACAGAGCCGCGTTCCGCATAGGTACGATAACCAGCTCTTGCCGACTTAGAGGGGCTCTTGCTTTTCTTATCGATTAAGAACCCCTAGCACCAATGATTTCAAAGGAGTCCTAGAGTGCTCCGGGCGCGTTATGTAGTGGTTGGTGCCGCAGGGCGTGTGGGCCATGCGGAACTCAGCGAGCTTCGGTACAGAGATGGCTCTCGCACCTATCTGGTTCGAGAACGACTGGAATTTTGGGGGCCCGTGCTTGACCGCTTCGTGGTCCTAACGTTGAATCGTCACGGTGAAATCGATAGCGGGCATTGGGTTGGAACCTCGGAATATTCGAATGATTTCCGTTATTCGTTTCATCATGACGGCAGGGCAATACGAGGAGATTGGCACGGATCGGTTCTTGGTACTTGCTGGAACAGTGTACCAGCTCGACCGGAAAACTCGGCTATTGGCTTTTGGGGACCTCTCGAGTCACTAGTCGTCATGCGCTTTGATCCTTCAGGTCCTGAGCGTCAGTCTTTCGAAGCCGTCGATGTTGAGGACACACACCATCGCATGGTGGCCGTCACAGTAGAGAGGCTCGGAATCCAAGAAATAGACGTGCCAGCCGGACGCTTTATGGCGACCAAATATCGCAGTGAGCGATTCGGCGCAACCCATCATTGGATTGACAAAAGCGGTACCGTTATCCGCTGGGCCTCTGAAGGTGATGCTTATCGCTGGGATTTAGAGTCATATCCTTCGGCAACACTTTTGCTCCCTCAAACGCAAAAGGTCGCGAGTGGTACCTATAAGGTTTCGTCCCCAGGATCGGGTCCGCGTGGCGTCGTGCCTTGGTCCTTAGAAGTCGACGCTCATGGACAAGCCTACATCACAGCGGAGGAACATCTCGACCGCCGCATTAGCCGATTCGTAGGCGTCGTTGGGTCCGACGGTGGTTGGAAAAGCTGTTCACAGGATTGTGAATGGATACTGCCAGAGGGTAATGGCCCTCGAGAGAATCAGTACTTTGAATCCTTCTTCTTTCGAGAACACGTGCATTTGCTGAGATTCCGTTCTGGAGCTTACCCGCTTCTGCAGACTCAGCCTGCTGGTGCTTCACCGTGCTATCACTTGGTGAATTATCCGATCACGGCTGGGATGTGGCTACGAAAGCTGGCTTTGAATCCTAACCAAGAGCAGACCCTACGTGGCTTTCTCCATCTTGCAAACCGCTATCGGGGCGCCTGCATGGAAGCCCCTAAAGCCGCAGCGACCTATTCGCGCGAGTCAATTGATTGGGGTAGTCGTGGGATCTTGCCATCCCACCATTTTGTTCTCAGGTATCCAGGGGGATGGATCAATTCGACATTCGAATGTTGGACGGATACTTGCCTAATTCCGCTGAGAGTCAGAGTGGTGGCGTTGGAAGGTCCAGTCGATTACGAACTTATAGATTACAATCTGAATCTCCCACAGAGAATGCCGGCGTTTCTGAAGATAAGTGAAGTCGCTTAGATCCCGAGCGTAGCGCGTCCGACTAGCGAACGTAAACGCAGCACGCGGATTGGCGAAATTGTATCGCCAACGGCTGCCCCAGTGTGGCACACAGCAGGTGCATCGCAAGCAATTCGATCCGCTCTGTCCGCAACCTACTTCGATACCTTCGCTACTTCCGAGTCTGATGGAGAGCGGGTCGAGCGTCAACGCGCGCTGGATTTCAGCGATACTCTCCTGGTGGCGGCCCATGGCCGAGAGAAAGAGCGAATATCGCTGGCGGGCGGTGGCATGATCCGGATTCAATTCGACAATGCGTTTCAGGCTGGCTTCCGCCCCTGGCCAGTCCCAATCGTAATTCAGCTTGAGGCTGTCGCCGCAACCCGTTTCCACGTATTCGAGACGCTCCATTTGAAAACAGCTATGTCTGAAACTTTTCAACAACCCGAAAGCGTTTCGCGCGCGAACGCTGCTACACTTCCCGCCCGAGAGCAACCGACAACGAGCCACGGAGGAAGCATGGCTCGGAAGCGGTTTCAGAGGGGCAGTGTGTTTTTGAGGGGCAAAGATCAAGTCTGGGCGGGAGGCTACCGGGGGATGTGATATGTCCGGACGGAAATGTCGCCCGCGTCCGAAAGGCGGCCCTCTTAGGGAGCAAAAAAGAATTGCCGACTAAGCGGCTAGCCGTACGGCGCATGGACGAAATTCTCGCGCGGATTAATTCAACGTCGTATCGGCCCGGTCGGTGGAGATCGCAGCGGCATGTCGTTGTCACTTGTCTCTGGAGGAATTCTGATAGCCCTCCTTTCCGCGCGGCCGTTGTTTGGTTACTATGCTCCGTGCTCCCCAAGTCTTTGCGTTCGCTCTGGGTTGTGACCGTGCCCTTCATTCTTGCATATTGCCTGTACTGGTTACCCGGTTTGGCTCGGCGCCGACCCATCAGAATACGGTGCGTGGGCGGTCTTGGTCGTTGGGACATGGTTTCTAGCAGGTTTTTTCCTTCGGCAGTGCTAGTGCTAATTCTTCTGAAGCACAGCGCGAGGTGATATTTCTAGGCACGCTGATTTCAAACTGACTCACTACCGAACGCGGCGTACTCGTCTTCAAGAAAAGCTTCCGCATGAGCGGTCCCGTCGTCGCGATTGGATTTATTCTGTTGGTCCCTTCTATCCTCGGAATGGCACTAGCGGCCCTGCTGTTTTTGGGAGAGGTTGGCTACAATCCCCTGGGGCTTATAGCCTTCGAGGGCGGTCCCGATTATGATAGGGATTATGTCCTTTGTTGGAGGACTGCTGGGCTGGCTGCTTATTATGAAAAAGCACGTGCTTGAGTGCTCCCTATGCGGAGCGACCGTGAACGCGTCCTAAAGGCCCACGAGACTTTCGCCGTACCCTTCGCAAGAAAATTCAAGTTAGGGAAGCCCGTAGCGCGACGCAGCGATAGCGCCTCGATCCCTACCTATCCCGAGGCGGGCGGGAAATTCGCGTCCGTTCGCGTCCGAAATCACGTCCGAAACCCCCTCGAAACGGGCGATTTTGGACGTCTTATGACTGTAAATCGCGTACCGCCAACAAGCTTTAGCTTACGACTTTCTTTCTGTGGCACCGAGGGTCGTGGGTTCAAATCCCATCGCTCACCCCAATCCTTTCAATCAGTTGCACCCACAAAACAGGCTTCATTTGGACTACCGTAGTCCAAAACATCGGCCACTTTTTCGACCGCACGGCGCTGTGATTCCCCGATCAGGCGATTCACGTAAGTTCGCGCTACCGCATAATCATTCCCGGATTCCGAGTCGCGTTTGCAGGAAGTGAATTTCCATTTCGCTGGCTGTCCTGCGTCGTACCATTGTTCACCATATGGATGGTGTCCGTTTTGGTGAGTGACGTTGTCATTGCCGTCGGACGACGGAGCGATTGCATCAAGTGATCGCAAATGGGCTTTACGTTTTGCGCGCAGCGGCCGACTGATGAAGGCGCGCGAGCGCCTCATCCGTACTGATGACCTCGGCGCCGAGCGACAAAAGCTCGCTAATGGCGCGCTGCCCTTCCGCCGGATTCAACGTCTCGATCGCATCTTTCACGATTGCGACTCGCCGGCCGCGTTCGAGCAAACCCTTGGCCGCAAATCGCACGCAGTATTCCGTCACGACTCCAAACACGACAAACTCAGCGTCGGGCGCGAGCCGGTTGACGAGATTATTCGCGTGGCGGCTTTCGAAGATGTCGAGCGTAGGCTTCTCGATCACTACTTGCTGGTATTGTGCGAAGTCGTTGGGCAGAGATGACTCGGCATCATTCGGGATAGTGACGTATGTATCGGCCAGGGCTTCCGGAACGAGTTTCGCGCCGTCGGTTCCTGCCATGCAATGCGGCGGGAACTGCTTGAATTCGGGATCGTCAGGGGTATGCACGCAGCCGTGGGATACGAGGAACGCGTGGCCCTGGCGCGCCTCATTCGTGAGCCGCCGAATGTTCGGCAGCAACTTTTCCGCGTTGGGCACGTAGAGTTTTCCGCCCGGCAGCATGAAATCCTTCTGGGCGTCCACTTCCCACAAAATAAAATCCCGCGAAACCATTTCCGGTGCTCCTCGCTGCACTTTGCTGAGGCGACAGCGATTGAACCGTCAGCTATCAGAGAGTGCCCGGAGTGGGGGTCGAACCCACACGTCCTGTAAAGGACAGGGGATTTTAAGTCCCCCGCGTATGCCATTCCGCCATCCGGGCGTCGCCATCGCAAACCCTATACTACCAAGTGCCTGACTGCAAGACGATGACGCGGCACCTGTCTGAGCGCGGGCGAGAGGTTCGAGTCGCTACCCGTTCTCATTTCCATGCCCGAATTTCTTTCCGCCAAGGGGCTGAGCGATCCGAAAATCTGTTGGTCCGCAGCGGCCGAAGTGCCTCAAAAATTGTCGATTAGACTGCATTGCTGTCCTTTGTTTTCTGTAAGTTACCGACGTTTCTCATGATTATTTACTTGATACAGGCGGTGGTGTATGATGCGCCGAAGCCTGGGAAATCGCGGCGGCTTCCAAAGGCGAAGCCTATGACAATAGCTATTGGATTCCGCGCAAACGACGGAGTGCTTATCTGCGCCGACATGCAGAAGACTGTCGGCGAGATGAAGACTTATGACGGGAAAATCGAGGAAATTATTTTCCATAGCAAGAGCAGGCTGACGCTTGCGATTGTCGGTTCGGGGTATGATGATTATATCCAAACAGCGCGCCAAGCATTGACAGCAGACTTTCCAGCAGATATTCCAGCAAATGATTTGAAGCAAGAATTGAGGACGAGGCTCTTGGAATTTTGGAAGGAGCATTTACTCCCGTGGCCTGAAGCAGAAAGGCCTCAGCTCGAACTGCTCGTCGGGGCAACCGGGAAGGACATGGCTCCAAGGCTGTTCCATTATTCGGGGACGGCATTTTCTGAGGTAAGCGCAAAGGCAATAGGTCTAGGCGTACTGCTCGCCCAAGACTTGATAAATAGGTATCGCCCCAAAACCTATGAGCTAGAACAACTGGCTCGAATTGCAATGTTTATCGTTTCCAGAGTTAAGGACGGCGTAGAAGGGTGCGGCGGACCTACGCATCTTACGGCCCTGCGAAAAGCCGATGTTGGGTACTGTGAATACGATCAAATCATCACACTTGAAGAAGAATTTGAGAAAATTCAGCGCGAATTTGACGAGGCAATGGTTGAAAGAATAGGCGGAGACACCGCTAAAGTAATTAGGTGGATGGGAGAAATTTCCAAAAAGAAGGAATTATGAACTCTCATGCGGTTAGCTCTTCAAATGTGAGCACGGGAGCCGTAATCATGTGTCGCAGGGTATCAACGAACAAATCAGGCCGATTACGGCGATTGAATCGGAATTCCATTTCTTGCAGGTAGGACGCGAGATGCTTTGCGCTGATTTTGTGCCATGTGCCGATAACACCGCGCTTCAAAAGCGAGAAGGCAGATTCAACGGTGTTGGTGTGAATGTCCCCCTTCACGTAAATCTTGAGCTTGTGGCGAATCGTCTTGTGGCGTCCATCCTTTCTGAGATCGCTGGCCGCGCTCCGGTAAGCATTAAAATCATCCGTGAACAACACGTCTACGTCCGCGCTGATATTCTCTTGGATGAATCTGCGGAGTGTACCCGACTTTACATCGTCCGCATGGAAGAACCGGAGTTCGCCTCCTCGCTGGCGGATACCGATTACGACTTCCTTGTTCTCCATCTTGTTTTCCCAACCGCGTCCCGTGTTCTTTCCGCCGATGAACGTCTCATCCATTTCAACTTTGCCCGAGAGCATCGGCCTGTCCGCTTGCATCATCGCGGCGCGAATCCGATGGCAGAGGTACCATGCCGTCTTGTAGCTGATTCCAAGCGTCCGCTGAATCTGGCACGCGCTCATACCCTTCTTGGCTTCGCAGAGAAGGTACGTAGCAGCGAACCACTTTTCGAGCGGCAAATGGGTATCATTGAAAACGGTGCCAGTTGTTACAGAGAACTGATAACTGCATGAGCCACACTCGAATTGCTTGCGGTCCTGTAGGTAGCAGATGCGCTCATCGCTTTTGCATCGCGGGCAGCGCACGCTTTCGGGCCAGCGAAGCTTCGTCAAAATCTCACGGCACTTTTCATCCGTCGAATACTTGTGGAGCATTTCTAGGAGAGCCATGAAAGCACCTCGCAAGAAGAAACAAAAGACAGAGCGACCGCTTGAAACTGTCCCACTTCGCAAGCTGGTGAGCGATGTGAAGCACGGTATTCAGTCCAAGTTGAAGCGGGATTGAGGGTTACGCTCATGCAAGAAAAGAGTACCCTTAACGCTTACCTGTGTCAAGTAAATAGTCTTGGCGTTTCTAATCCCTGTTGGGCTGATTAGAAATTGATGAGTTTGACGATGCGGTCGGCGTCGCAGAGCGTTCAAGTATTCCTGAGACCCGCACGGTGGGCTTCAGTGGGCGTTTCACGCCGCAGTGGTCGACGCTTCAAGCCTCCCGATACTTTCGAGTGTCAAAATAGGCAAGGTAACTCGCCTGCGAGCGCGAGGCAATGGAGTTGAGCTGTGGAGAAAATACGGCAGGCCGAACAATCACACGCAAAGAAAACCTAAAGCAAAATCCCCACCGTAAAAACCCGGCGTCATTCTGAGGGCCGTTTTGTGGCCCGAAGAATCTCTCTTTTCGTGGGCATTTTTGCGAAGAGAGATTCTCCGCAGAACCATCCGGGGCACAAACCACGTGCTTCGCTTCGCTCAGAATGACGATCGCAGCGAGTAAGAAGGGCGCAGCAAGCGGCGCCCCTACAAACGGCAAAACCATGCCGCCCTGAAGGGCGGCGCTACAACGGCTGCCGCGTCCGCGCCGAATGGGGAATCATGGCAGGGGCCAGCCGGGGATGATTTCGTCGATTTCGCGCATGAGGCGGATGGTTTCGTTCAGCGCGACGACGATTTTCTGGTGAGTGGTCGATGTCGTCGGAGGAGAGCTTGCGTCATGCGGGACCCGGAGGCCCCGGAGCAATCGCTAATGCCATAACCCACCTCTGCAACTCGTTTCCACCAACCGTCAACTGGAAACTCTAAAGCAGGCCGGCATCGCTCCAAAAAACGAAAGGGAACTTAAGCTGTCAGGGGGTTCTTCACACGCGGGATGGCTAGATCAGGACTAAAGAACATCACCTCTGATCCTTCGTATCGTCTTGCTGCGCTGTATGGCAGTGAATAAACGAGTTTCTTACAGCCACGGTATGCCTTGCGAATCTGCGGATGATTGTCGTAGGAGATGATCCAGTTTTGACGTAATTTCTCCTTGAATACGCCTGCTAGCCTGATGTGGTCCTCGGGTTGATAATGATTTTCGTACAAGCTCTGCCCTTGCCTAAGGTAGGGCGGGTCAAGGAATATCAGAGTTTTGGCCGGGAGAGTCGTCAGGGATTTCAGAAAAGTTTCGGCATCTTTGTTGCTGAGGGAAATACGATTCGAATAGGCGGCAATCCTTTCTATGCGGCTGATTAGCTCTTTTCTGTTGTACCGCGCGTCGAGTTTCCATTCTCCCGTTTGCTTGTACCCGCCGATCATCCCCCCGCTGTGAACGATGCCCGAGCGGTTGGTTCGGTTCAAAAAGAACATTGAGAACGCCACGGAAAGTCGGGAATGATTGTGGAAATTTCGGAAAATGCTGTGTTGTCGTTTCCACTCGCTAGGCGTAACTCGCCTGTCTCGTATCCTCCTGCAGAGCGCGTCGGTATCTTCGACCACAGCTTTCCAGAATAAATACACTGGCTTGCTGATGTCGTTGATATGGATGTGCGAAGCATATTCCAGCATCAAAAGAGAAAGACCAACCGCAGCGCCACCCGCGTACGGTTCCGCGTAATGACCATCAATTAAGTTGTTCTCTTCAAAGATTCGCTGCACGAATGGAGAAAGCCGCCCCTTGCCGCCCGGATACCGGAGGGGAGAGAAATGCCGGGTCAATCGTGAGTGTGGGTCAGCCATGCCACAATTTCTCGATGAAAGGTTCTAGATTATCCCATGAAGTTTTCAGTTCGCTCGCAGAGGGATAAAAATTTACATTGTGCACGTAGGCATTCAACTGCACAGTGGAGAACATCGAGTGCGGATCATTCGCAGCTTTGTTGGCTGAGGTCAAATCTTTCTTCGTCATGATGCCGTTGTCTTCCATGTGCTGAATTACGGCCTGCAGCTTTTTGGCAAGGGTATCCGCCGACGTTACCCTCAACACCGCACGTCGAGTCACGTAGGCTTCGACGCTGAATTCCAAGAACACACGAAATAGAACTGATACAGCGTTGCGGCAGGTTTCCACCTCGTACCTGCGAAGCTCGTGCAAGATGTCATTGGCCCTACCCATCGGGGGAAGCACGTTCGTATTCCTTGGAACGAGTTTCTTGCGTTCAGACGTTGGGCGGTTCGGCTTTTTCCTTATCGGTTTTCCGCGCTCTGTGTCGCTGACGCTGGTGTTAGCGTTGATCGCCCAGCGTTTGGCTCCTTTTGCGGGCTTGGGGTGCTTATGGACGATTTTAGTGAAGAACTTTTTCTGATCGTTGGCGTCGTAGATGTCTTTAACTGCAAACGGCTTTCCGTCTTCATGTGCTTCCCGTGAAATGGTGGTGACAAAATCACGCAGCACCGCGAGCACCCATTTTTTGTTTGCCGTGCTGGTCAGAGAGGGATCACCACGATCAAGTTCCAACTGTTCACTCACGTAAGCGGAGTCCACGAGCCGCTTCAGGTTGGTGATAGGGAAATCCTGCCCCATGATCCGCTCTTCCACATCTGCATCGAGTTGGCCGCGGGTGAGGACGAACTCCAATGTGTCATATTCCGGTGCTGATTTGCCCTGTGCCGCATGCGCCCGGTAGGTGGCTATCGTTGACCATGGTTCGAGTCCCGCACCCTTCAACCCCGTATCGTGACGACGCTGTATCCACGGGAACGCCTCTTCCTTGCTGCTTGCAACCTTGCATAGGATCTTTTTCGGAACCTGACCCGGCAGAAGTTTATGTAGACGCTTGAATGCATTGTGCCATGTAGTGTCCGCAGCAAGATCAGGTTGCGTGGCAAGTTTGATGGCAGCGATCCGGCGATTGCCTTCGACGACTATGAAGCGATTCGTTTCACCCGGAACGGCGTAAACCATGACGGTCTCAAGTGGACTCAGACCATTTTCGATGATGTCTTTTGCCAGATTGACGAGCTTGTGCTTCTGCTCTTCGATCAGAGCCTTGATAGCTTCCCGTTGGTCATCTTGTTTTCCTGTGCGGTAGTTGCCCGTGTCCAAGAGGATGTCGGTCACACGGATTTCTTTTTCCTTCATTCACTTTGCCCCTTTCGACCTTAAAGAGAAGCTCTAGACGTGACAAGAGAGTTATATCACAACGCTACATCACGACGGGTACAGATGTCGCGGCCCGAGCCCGCTGATCTAGCGGGAGAACTCGTAGGACCGGCCCCCAGCGGCTGAAGCCGGACCCAATTTGAGCGGCTTTGCGGCACGGCTGAAGCCGTGCCCTGACGGAAAAGCGATGCATGAGCAGTGCGCAGCCCTTCCTGCGTCACGGTAAACAAGCGGCGCCCCTATAAATTCGTGAGACGGTGCGGCGGCGCTAAGCGCGCCTTGTGCGCAACGGCGGA
This sequence comes from Candidatus Acidiferrales bacterium, assembly GCA_050747005.1. Taxonomy (GTDB): domain Bacteria; phylum Acidobacteriota; class Terriglobia; order Acidiferrales; family UBA7541; genus Palsa-295. The sequence continues at coordinate 102,930 of JBOGNE010000063.1, read as the reverse complement.
AACTACGAGACTTTTTCCTGGGCGTATTCGAGGTAGTCGGCGTAGGGGCCTTTGAAGTCTTCGACGCGGCCGGCTTCGAAATGCCAGATGCGGGTGGCGACTTCGTCGATCACGTCGTAGTCGTGGGTCACCAGCAGGACCGTCCCGTCGTAGCGCTGCAAAGCGATGTTGAGCGCGTTGATGGATTCGAGGTCGAGGTGGTTGGTGGGCTCGTCGAGCACCAGAATGTTCGGCTTCTGCAACATGAGGCGGCAGAAAATCAGCCGCGCGGACTCGCCGCCGGAGAGGGTCTGCGTGAATTTCAGCGCATCGTCGCCGCTGAAGAGCATTTGACCCAGCACGCCGCGCAATTCCTCTTGCGTAGCCATGGGCTTGAATTGATGCAGCCATTCGATGGCCGTGGCACCCTTGGCGATTGAGTCGGTGTGATCCTGCGCGAAGTAACCAACCGCCGCGTTGTGTCCCCACACGACCGTGCCGCCATCGATCGTGAATTTCCGCTCGGAATCCTCGATGTATCCCGGCGCGCCGAGCACGAGCGACTTGAGCAGCGTGGTCTTGCCCGCGCCGTTGCGGCCCGTAAGAGCAATCTTTTCTCCGCGCGCGATGCTGGCCGTGAACGGCAGAATCACTTTCACGCCGTCGTAGGATTTCGCGACGCTCTTGATTTCGAGCGGATGGCGTCCGGAATGCTGCTCCATCTGAAAACGAATGAAGGGGCGCGCGATATTGGATTTCGCCAGCTCCGTTGTCTGCAGCCGCTCGACTTCTTTTTTGCGCGAAGTGGCCTGCGCCGAGCGAGTGCCCGCGGAAAATCGCGCGATGAACTCATTCAACTGGGCGATTTTCTTTTCGCGCTGGGCGTTTTCGGATTCGATGCGGGAGCGGATGGACGTCTTGGCGACAACCATATCGTCGTAGCCGCCGTTGTACATAATCACGGTTTGATAATCGATATCGGCGGTGTGCGTGGAAACGCTGTTCAAAAAATGGCGGTCGTGCGAGATGACGATCAGCACGCCTTCGTATTCGCAAAGGTAGTCCTGGAGCCAATGCACGGAATCGAGGTCCAAGTGGTTGGTGGGCTCGTCGAGCAGCAACGCCGCCGGATTCCCGAAGAGCGCCTGCGCCAAGAGCACGCGGACTTTTTCGCCGCCCTGCAACTCGCGCATCTTGCGTTCGTGGAATTCCTCCCGGATATCCAGCCCGTCGAGCAGCCTGCCTGCATCGGCTTCCGCCGTGTACCCGCCTTCTTCTCCGACGATTCCTTCGAGTTCGCCAAGGCGCATGCCGTCTGCATCGGTGAGTGTGTCGTGGGGTTTCTCGTACAGGGCATCCCTCTCCACCAGTGCCTTCCATAGTGGAGCGTTGCCCATGATCACCGTGTCGATGGCGCGAAACTCGTCGAAAGCAAACTGGTCCTGCCGGAGTACGCCAAATTTCTTGGGCCGCGTGACGGATCCCTTCGACGGTTCCATCTCGCCGGTCAAAATTTTCATCAGCGTGGATTTGCCGGCGCCATTTGGGCCGGTGATGGCGTAGCGCCGCCCCGCCAAAAACGTGCAGGTGACGTCTTCAAACAGGATTCTCGCGCCGAAGCGCATGGTGATGTTATTTAGAGAAAGCATGGCCGATTAATTGTATCGCGGAATCGATTTTCGCGGTTGCCGCTCTGGGCGAGCATTTTGATTTCAATTCTGAGACGAGGAAGCGCGCGCATTCAAGGCCGCCAACGCACAATGCGTTGATTCCATTTACTGCTTTGCTTCCGTCAGGCATCTCATGGCTTGATTTTCGAATCTCATTCACACTAGGATGATTAAAGGGAGCGAGCAGGCCAACGAGCAGGGTTCAAGTTCCCGATCTCAGTACAGGGTGAATAGCGAAACACATCTCGAACGCGGCACCAGCCGCACCGGCATTCCCCTGTGCTTGGGAAGAATCATAGTTTTCGTTCTGCTGGTGGCCGTCGCAATGCTTTCGACGTTCGCGAAGGACAGCCTCTATCTTCCCACGACGAATGCCGTTCACTACGTCAACATTTCAAGCAAGATGCAGGATGGACATGCGACGACGGCTGTAGATCTGGAACCGGCACAACCGGTTGCCAACGTGCTGCCCTATCGGCCGCGTCCGCGGATAGTGCGGCGTCCGCGGTCCTACATTCCTCCCGTGCCTAGCACCGGAGCCGTGGTCTCGCTTCAACACCGATCTCCTCCAACATCGTTCTTTTAGCACGGCCTCGCTTTCTCGAACGGCATTTAACAACACAGTTTCATGATGCGACCCCTTCGGTTGCACGGCCAACAAACTGCACAGGAGCAAACTATGACGCCAGAACCGGCCGATAGCGCCCTGCTTGACCAATTGGGGCGATTGAGCACCTGCATCGTCGCCAGCACGATCGAAACTTTCGGCGTGCGCTTGCGAAATACTGGCTTTGCCAATTCGAGCATTCGCTGCATGTTCGACGATCTGCCGCCCGTCGTTGGCTATGCCGCAACGGCTCGGATTAGAGGCTCGCAACCGCCGATGGGAGGGCGGACGTATTACGACCGAACCGACTGGTGGAATTACCTGCTAACGATTCCGGCCCCTCGTATTGTGGTGATCGAAGATATGGACAGACCGTCGGGACTAGGTTCCCTGGTCGGGGAAGTTCACGCGAATATCCTGCGTGCGCTTGGCTGCGTGGCGTTCGCCACCAACGGCGCGGTCCGTGAACTGCCGGCGCTCCACAGGATCGGAATTCAATGCTTTGCCGGCAACGTGGCTGTATCTCATTCGTACGCCCATATTTTTGAATTCGGCACGGCCGTGGAAATCGGAGGTTTGCGAGTCGAACCTGGCGATCTCCTTCACGGCGACCGTCACGGAGTCCTGCAGATTCCCGGGAAAGTCGCCGGGGAGGTGCCTGGCGCGGCCCGAAAAATCATTGAAAAGGAACAAGGAATAATCGCTCTCTGCCAATCCAACGGTTTCTCGCTCGAAAAACTGATTCAACTGATTCGAAGTCTGAACTCCCCTCAAAATCCAGCGCCACACGGAACCGAGGGAAAACGCGGTGAAAATTCATGAAGAGACGAATTTGCAATGATAATCGATCTCACCCTGGAACGAACGCCGGCATTCTGCTGGCGGCAGTGGCCGTGGCCTTCATGCTTGCTTCGTGCAAGGCCGATTCCGCGAAGGAAAGCGGCAATTCCGCGGCCAATCCCACGGTTGCCATTGCCAGAGTGGAGCGGACCGACCTGTCGCGAGGTTTGGCTCTGACAGCTGAGTTTCGCCCATTTCAAGAAATTGACGTGCATGCGAAAGTGGCGGGATATGTGAAGGCAATCTATGTGGACGTTGGCGACCGAGTGAAGCAAGGGCAATTGCTTGCCACGCTGGAAATTCCCGAGCTTCAGGACGAAGTCCAGCAAGCGGAGGCCTCCGCCCGCGAAGGCCAGGACGAAATTCGCCGCGCGCAAGCCGACCTTGAGCGCTCGGAATCCGCGTACCAGGTAGCCCACCTGGCCTACACGCGCCTTGCAGCCGTCTCCAAAACGCAACCAGGGCTGGTAGCCCAACAGGAAATCGACGACGCCATGGGCCGCGATCGTGTTTCCGCGGCTCAGGTTTCCACGGCTAAGGCCGCGCTTTCCGTTGCTCAACAGCAATTGCAAGTGGCGCAAGCAAATCAGGAAAAGGTTCGCACGCTGTTCGCATACGCGCGAATCACAGCCCCGTTTACCGGCGTTGTTACGAAACGCTATGCGGATACCGGCTCGATGATTCAGGCCGGCACCTCGTCTGATACGCAGTCAGAGCCCGTCGTGCGGCTTTCGCAAAACGATCTCTTGCGATTAGTCATCCCAGTTCCCGAATCCATCGTTCCCGACATTCGGCTGGGTGGTCCGGTGCAGGTGCGCGTGGCCGCCTTGAACAAGACTTATCAGGGCACGGTGGCGCGCTTTGCGGATCAGGTCGATTTCGCGACCCGGACGATGCACACCGAGGTGGATGTTCGGAACCCGAATCTCGAGATTGTCCCCGGCATGTACGCCGAGGCGTCCATTGTGCTCAGCCGGAAGCGAGACGTCCTCGCCGTTCCGGTACAAGCCATCGACCGCTCAGAAAATCGGGTGACGGTGTTTTTAGTCGGCAAGGACGACAAAATCGAGGAACGAAGCGTGCAGCTCGGCATTGAAACGCCCAACCGGGTGGAAATTCTTTCGGGCCTCGCGGAAAACGATAAGGTCGTTGTCGGGAACCGCGGGCAGCTTCGCCCCGGAATGGTTGTCACGCCGCGGCTTGCCTCCGCCGAGCAACCCAGCGGAGGAACGTGATGCCGCGATTTTCTATTCGGAACCCATATTTTATCGTTGTGATTTGCCTGATCGTATCTGTCCTCGGAATCACGAGCCTGGTTCGAATGCCGGTGGATCTTTTTCCGGCCATCAACATCCCGCAGGTCGTCGTAGCCACATTCTACAATGGAATGCCGCCCGAGGAGATCGAAACCGAAATCACGGGGCGATTCGAGCGCTTCTTCACGCTTGGCAGCGGAATCGAGCATATGGAATCCCGGTCGCTCCCCGGCGTCAGCATCATCAAAGTTTACTTTCAGCCGGGAACCGACGCCGATTCGGACGTAAACGAAATCTCGAACCTTTCCATGGCCGATCTGCGAAGGCTTCCCCCGGGCACTCTGCCGCCTGTGGTTGAGAAATTCGACGCCTCCAGCCTGCCCGTGTGCTTGATAACGCTCAAGGGCCAAGGCCTCGATGAAACTCAATTGCGCGATCTCGGTCAATTTGAGGTTCGCAATCAACTCGCCACCGTGCCCGGAGCGTCCGTGCCGCCTCCCTTCGGCGGGAAGTACCGTCAGATCATGGTCTACGTGGACCCCGCAAAGCTGGACGCCTACCAACTCAGTCCAATGGACGTGGTGCGCGCGGTGAACAACTCGAATCTCATTCTGCCCGCGGGCGACGTGAAAATTGGCCCGTACGATTACAACATTTACACCAACAGCCAGTTCCGCAACGTCAATTCCATCAACACGCTGCCGCTGAAAACAATTGGAGAGTCCACGGTCACCGTCGGCGATATCGGCCACGCGGAAGACGCGCACCAGATCCAGACGAATATCGTGCGAGTGGATGGCCAGAAGTCGGTCTACCTGCCGATTTTGAAACAGGGCGGAGATACGAACACGATCAAGGTCGTGGATGGCATCAAGAAAGTCGTTTCTCAGCTCACGGGTATTCCGAAAACCCTGCAGGCACGCGTTGTGTTCGACCAGTCGCTGTTCGTCAAGCGCGCCATCGACACACTTCTTCACGAAGGAGGTATCGGTCTGTTCCTGACGGCTTTGATGGTTTTGATCTTTCTGGGAAGCCCGCGCGCAACGATTGCCGTCTTTCTGTCGATTCCACTATCCGCGCTGGTCGCGATCATTATCCTGTATTTCGGCGGCGGCTCGATCAATTCAATGGTTTTGGCGGGCCTTGCGCTGGTTTTTTCCCGGTTGATCGACAACGCGGTGATCGTTCTCGAAAACATATTCCGTCACATCGAGCTCGGCGAAACACCCGAGGTAGCCGCCGAAAAGGGCGGGCAGGAAGTATCGTTGGCCGTGCTGGCGGCCACGCTGACCAGCGCCGTCGTGTTCTTCCCGGTGACGTTTCTCTATGGTGTCAGCCGGTTTCTTTTTTCCGCGCTGGCGCTGGCGGTGGTGCTGGCGCTCTTTGCTTCCTATTTCGTCGCGCTGACAGTCGTCCCGCTCTTTTGCGCCCGCTACATAAAAGCCCCGTCGCATGAACCTGGCGAGGAGGGATCTTCTCCGAGGGCCGAACAAGCTCAACATAGCCAGCCAGTAGCCACATGGGGAAAGCGATTCAACGAATCGTTTGGCCGGAATTTTCATCGCCTGCTCGAAATTTACGAACGGTCGGTTCGCCGCTCGCTCGCGCGGCCCACGGTCGTTGTGGCATGGATTCTTGGGATATTTCTGGCTAGTCTCGCGATCTACCCCTTCCTCGGCATTGCCTTTTTCCCGCGGACCGATGCTGGCCAATTCGTCATCAACGTGAAGGCGCCATCCGGAACGCGAGTTGAGATTACCAATGCGGAGGTCGCGCGCGTCGAAGATGTCATTCGCAAAACGGTTGATCCGAAGGACCTGAAATTAATCGTTTCAAACGTCGGCGTGATTCCCGGCTTCTCCTCGATCTACACGTCAAACTCAGGTCCGGATACAGCCACGATTCAAGTGGCGCTGAATGAAAACCACCGCATCAGCAGCTTCGAATACATGGACCGGGTGCGGCGCGAGGTGCGAAGGCAACTGCCCGAACTCACCACCTACTTTCAGTCTGGAGGCATGGTGGACGCAGTGTTGAACCAAGGCTTGCCCGCGCCGATCGACGTGCAAGTAAGCGGTCAGAATCTCGCGGCTGCCTACGATGTCGCCGCGACGCTCTCGGGCAAAATCCGGAATGTGCGCGGAATCAGCGACGTCTTCATTCCCCAGGACCTCGATTATCCGTCGCTGCAGCTCAATATCGACCGGCTACGAGCCAGCGAGCTGGGGCTGTCGCAAAAGGAAGTGGTGGACAACGTGATCACGGCGCTTACCTCAAACGCCATGATCGCTCCCAGCTATTGGATCGATCCCCGGAGTGGGAACGATTACATGCTGACCGTTCAATACCGGGAGAAAGACGTTCATAACATGCTCGATTTGCGAGAAATCCCCCTTCGTTCCCCGCAGGCTAAGTCACCCGCGTACCTTGATGCGGTTAGCCAGATCAAGCGCTTTACGGCTCCCACAGAGATCGACCACTACCAAATTCAAAGAGTCTTCGACGTGTACGTAAACCCCGCAACCGAGGATCTCGGGCGCATCGCGACGTCGGTAAGCAAAATTATTGCCGGGACGCCGCTTCCCGAGGGGATTCGCGTGAACCTTCGGGGAATGGTGCAGGGAATGAATGCGTCGTTTCGAAGCTTTGGGCTGGGATTGTCGCTGTCGCTCGTCCTGCTTTACTTGATTCTCGTGGCGCAATTCCGCTCTTTCATCGATCCAGCCATTATCCTGCTGGCCGTCCCACCGGGAATCACCGGCGTGCTGTTGATTCTGATCGTGAGCGGCACGACGCTGAACGTGATGTCGTTGATGGGCGTCATCATGATGGTGGGGATGGTGGTTTCGAACAGCATATTGATCGTTGAGTTCGCGCACCGCCTCGAGGAAGACGGCATGACCGTGAAAGAGGCGATCATTTCGTCGTGCCGAATTCGCCTGCGCCCCATTCTTATGACCTCGCTTGCGACCATCATCGGCCTGGTCCCCATGGCTATGAAATTGGGTACCGGCAGCGAACAATACGCGCCGCTGGCGCTGGCCATCATCGGCGGATTGATTGTGTCCGTGGTGCTGACGGTTTTCCTCGTCCCTGCGGCGTATCTGCTGATCTACCGCCGCCGCGAGAAAAACGGTCCGGCGCTCCTGCCCGAGGAGGCAAACGCATGAAACATTGCGGCCTAGTGATTGCGGCGATCGTTTCGCTGGAGGTTTTCGGCGCTGTTCGACTTGCGGCTCAAACAGTCCAAAACCTGACCTTGGCGCAAGCGGAAAAGATCGCGATTCAAAATCACCCGCAGGTGCAAGCCGCGCAATACATTGCCGCCGCTGCGTCGGCGCGCGTGGGCGAGCAGCGTTCGAATTACTTTCCGACGGCGGATGGAAGCGCGACGGGCGTGAAAGCGGAGAACGATAGCCGCATTGCGGCGGGAGCGTTGAACAATCCAATTATCTTCAACCGGTTTGCGGATGGCATCGAGGTCAGGCAACTCGTGACGGATTTCGGAAGAACCCACGAACTCGTGAAAAGCTCCGAGCTACACGCCAAAGCCGAAGACGTGAACGTCACCACGGCGCGGGCGGACGTGCTCTTGCGCGTGGATGAAGCCTACTTCGCCCTGTTGAAGGCGCAATCCGTGCTTCAGGTGGCAAACGAAACCGTGAAGGACCGCCAGCTTGTGTCCGATCAAATCACCACGCTGGCAAAAAACGATCTGAAATCGGGCCTCGACGTCAGTTTTGCAAATGTGGATTTATCTCAGGCACAACTGCTTCTCGTACAAGCTCGAAATGACGTGCAGGCGTCGAATGCGGAGCTGTCGGCGGCCTTGGGATACGCCGACGAGCGCAGGTTCCTGCTTGTTGAAAGCCCTTTACCTCCGGCGCCCCTGGGGAGTCTCGCGGACTTTATTCAACAGGCGCTGCGCAACCGGCCGGAGTTGCTCAGCCAGCAGTTGGATGTCCTCTCCGCTCAAACTTACGCCACGGCAGAGCGAGATCTGTGGTTTCCCAAGCTTTCCGCGGCCGGGGCCGCAGGTCTCACTCCGATTCACGATTCCACGCTTGCGCCGCGTTATGCCGCCGCCGGTTTCAACTTGAATATCCCGATCTTCAACGGGCATCTGTTCGGTTCCTTGCGCGCCGAGGCGAACGCGCAAGCCCGCGCCCAACAGCAATACCTGCGTGCGGAACAGGATGGCGTCGTTCGGGACGTGCAGAAGGCGTGGCTGAATGCGAATTCGGGGTACCAGCGTCTCGGACTCACGGACCAGCTTCTGGCTCAGGCTTCCAAGGCCCTGGATCTCGCACAAGCGCGCTATAAATTGGGATTGAGCTCGATCGTCGAGCTGAGCCAGGCTCAATTGAACAAGACGGAAGCCGAAATCGCGCAGACCAGCGCGAAGTATGACTATCAGGCGGAATTATCCGCGCTGAATTATCAAGCAGGCGCTCTGCACTAGCATCTTATGCACCCTCAGCCGAGAGGATCGCGGATTAAGCGGATCGCATCACCGAGAGAAGACTCACCGGCGCTGCCGGGATTCGAAGATGAAGTTTGCGGCTCGGATTCCGGCGCATCGCCGCTTCCTTCGCCCGGTGCCAGAAACAGATTCGCTTCAATGCCGTGCTGCTTGGTATACAACTCGTAGTAACGCCCGCCGCGAGCGTATAGCGATTCGTGAGTTCCGCGTTCGACGATCATTCCGGCTTCAATGACCAAGATTTGATCGGCTTGACGGACCGTGGAGAGCCGGTGCGCGATGACGAACGTGGTGCGTCCGTGCATCAGATAGCCTAGGCCTTCCTGAATGAGCGCTTCCGATTCCGAATCGAGGCTCGACGTCGCCTCATCCAGAATCAAAATGCGCGGGTCGGAGAGAATCGCGCGAGCGATGGATACGCGCTGCTTTTGTCCACCCGAAAGTTTTACGCCACGCTCTCCGACCACGGTGGCGTAGCCTTTCTCGAATCTTTCCGCGAACTCATCCACGCGCGCAATGCGGCAGGCGGCAAGAATTTCCGCTTCAGAGGCTTCGGGACGCGCGAACGCCACGTTCTCGCGGATCGTTCCATCGAAAAGAAAAGTTTCCTGCAACACCACGCCGAGCTGCGTGCGGTAAGAATCGAGCTTTACCTTCGAAAGATCGACGCCATCGACCGTTATTCGGCCGCGCGTCGGAACGTAGAAAGCGGCAATCAATCCGATGATCGTGGATTTGCCCGCACCCGAAGGCCCCACCAGCGCGGTCACGCTGCCGGGTTCGGATTCGAATCGAATGCCGCCCAGCACCGGCTTGCCAGGTTCGTAGGAAAATTCGACGTTTTCGAAGGCCACGTTACCTCTGATACGATCGAGCCTGATCGTCCTCCCCACCGTATCGTCTTCTTGTTTTTCGTTGAGAATCTCGCGCGTTCGCTCGAGGCCGGCCATCGCTTCCGTCATTTGCGGACCGATTCCGACGATCTGAAATACGGGCGAGACGAGCATCCCGAGAAAAATAGTAAACGTGAGAAATGTGCCGAGAGTCATCGCGCCGGACAGAATTTCTCTCGCACCCAAAAGCATGATTACGGCGCTGACCAGCCCCACAAGCGTGGTGGCCGAAAGACTCATCAGCGATGTCGCGGTGAGCGTCTTCAGCACGTTATCGAGCAGGCGCTGCACTCCCGCCGCGAAAACTTTCCCTTCGCGTTCCTCGGCGTGATAGCCCTTGACGACGCGGACGCCGCCGAGCGACTCCGTAAGCCGTCCCGTGACTTCCGCGTTTATCTTCGGGCGCGCGCGGAAAATTGGCCGGATGGTTTTGAAAGCCCGGCTCAACCCGATGCCGAAGAGCACAAGAACGGCGAACGCAACAGCCGTCATCATCGCGCTGATGCGCAGCAAAACCACAAGAGCGAAGAGCGACGTCATGATTCCGCCCGCAAACTCAATCAGACCGGTTCCAATCAAGTTACGCACGCCTTCGACGTCGCTCATGATTCGCGAGACGAGCACGCCAGTTTTGTTCGAATCGTAATATGCAACCGGAAGCCGGCCAACGTGGTTTTGCACTTTAACGCGAAGCTCGGCAATCATTCGCTGCGAGGATTTCGACAGCAGTTGGGTAAGCGAATACGACGTGAGTCCTTGCACGAGCGTCGCCGCAAGCACCACCAAGACCAACGGCGTCAGGAGATGAAGCTGGCGCTTGCCGATCACGTCGTCGACGAGGTACTTCGTGGATGCGGGAAGAACGAAACCGGAAAGCCGATTCACTGCCATCAACACGAGCCCGGCGGCAAGGAGACCTCTGCGCGGCCTAAGCAGCGCCCAGACGTCCGGCAACAGTTTCCACGGGCGCTTCTGCCCGTCATCCTTGGTGGTCCGAGCGCTAGTACTTCCAGCGCCCATCGAACTCTGAGGGACCCGCGCATAGCGCGATCCCTGGTCTCGATCGTCCTTATGTTGCCGGAATCGCACGCTAGCCCAATCGCGTAAAGATCGCAGGTATTGAAACAGAATTTGACACTGATGGATTGGATGCAAAATGCAGGATGGCGATGCCGGTTATCGCGCCGATGGCGAAGAGCGCGTCGAAGATGGAAGGCGCTCGCGCGCAACACGCACAGCTGAGACGAGCGCCTTGGCGGCATCGGTTATCTTTTGCGAATTTCCGGCTCGCAAGGCGTCGCCGTCCACCAATTCGCTTCCGGTCCCGAGTGCGAATGCTCCGGCCGCGATGTACTCCGCCGCATTCGATAGATTGACGCCGCCTGTTGGGATGAACTCGATCCGCGGAAACGGTTTTTTCAATGCGCTGATGTACTTTGGGCCGCCGAGGCTGCCGCACGGAAATATCTTGATCGCTCTTGCGCCCGCGCTGAGTGCAGCCATCACTTCGGTTGGCGTCAGCGCACCGGGCATCGCCAGCTTTCCGCGCTGGGCCGCAACGCGCATCACATCGATGCTGACGCCAGGGCTCACCAGGAATTCCGCGCCCGCATCGAGACAAATTTCAGCCTCGGCTGTCGTCAAGACGGTACCCGCGCCTGCCAGAACATCCTTCCCGTATTGATGAACGACTTCGCGAATTACAGCAGGTGCATCCGGCACCGTCATGGTGATTTCGAGAATCGGAATTCCGCCCGCGTGAATCGCGTCAACGGCGCGGCAAGCTTCGTCGAAAGTCGCGGCGCGTACCACGGGAACGATGCCGACTTCCCCGATTCTGCGAATAGCATCATCGATAGTCATGGCGGCTGTTTCGGCATTCCTTCCGAGAACGGATTCGGCGAAAGCTCAGCGCGTGATGCGCGCGGTCTTGGCCTTCATTACCTGCAACACTTCCGCAAGCGTCGCCATCGACGTATCACCGGGAGTGGTCATCGCCAGCGCTCCATGCGCCGCGCCGCACTCGACCGCCCACTGGGCGTCCTTGCCAGCGAGAAATCCGTAAATCAGCCCGGAAGCAAATGAATCGCCTCCGCCAACGCGGTCGTATATTTCCAGTTTCTCGCGCAGGGGTGCCTCATAAAACCGGCCGCCGCAAAACGCAACCGCGCCCCAATCGTTCACGGTAGCTGTGCGTGCGTGGCGCAAAGTCGTGGCTACAACCGAGAGATTCGGGAATTCCCGCACCAGCTTTTCGATCATCCGCCTGAAATTTTTCGAATCGAGATGGGAGTGTTCTTCGTCCATTTCGTCGACGGCGAAGCCAAGCGCGGCCGTGAAATCTTCTTCATTGCCAATCAGCACATCCACGAGAGGCACGAGCGAACGATTCACTTCCTGCGCGCGGGCTTTTCCGCCGCTCGAATTCCACAAAGATGCCCGGTAATTCAAGTCGTAGGAAGTCACCGCTCCCGCTCGCTTGGCGGCTCCGAAAGCTTCTCGCGCGACGCCCGGCGTTGATTCCGAAAGGCCGCAAAAAATTCCGCCAGTATGAAACCAACGCGAGCCCTCACTCTCAAAAATCTGGCCCCAATCAATTTCGCCGGGCTCCAATTGTGAAGCAGCCGTGTGGCCCCGGTCCGAGCAGCCAACTCCCGCACGAACTCCGAACCCTCGTTCGGTAAAATTGAGGCCATTTCGCGTTTCTCGACCCACACCGTCGTACGGAGTCCAGCGCACATGCTTCAGGCCGACTCCCCCCTGAAGCATCAAATCCTCGATCAGCCGCCCAACTGGATTATCCGCGAGAGCCGTAACAATTGCGGTATCGAGATCAAAGCACCGGCGCAGGCCGCGTGCGACGTTGTATTCTCCTCCGCCCTCCCACACGCGAAAATCCCGCGTGGTGGAAATTCGCGCGTCGCCAGGATCAAGGCGCAGCATCACTTCGCCGAGGCTCACGAGATCCCATCGGCAATTTTTTTTGGATTTAATTTTGAGCGCAGTCATATATTTGCGATTCGATCCGCGGTCCTTTCGGTTACGAACCAGTCTCCACCGCAGCTAATGAGCTCGCCGTGCAATCGAGCCGCCGGTCCGGATCGACTACCAGCCAGGCAAGCGCGCCGAGAGCGCACAATGCCGACGCTACCCAAAATGATGCCGTCCAACCGTATCGCACGGCAATCCACGGCGTCAGAGAAGCCGTCACCGCCCCACCGACTTGCGCGCCCATATTCATCAGCCCCGAAACCGAGCCGGACGATCGGCCGGCTATGTCCGCTGTAACAGACCAAAATGAACTCTGCGACAGATAGAGCGCGCCTGCGCCTCCGGACAGAACCACGCTCGCCAGAGGAGCGCTTGCGACATTTGCGCCGAACGCAATGAATCCTCCCGCCAAAGCGATGGAGACGACCGCAATCCCACATCGTCCAACGCGTTTACCGCGCCACTTCGTCAACCGGTCGCTGATCGCCCCGCCGACTGGACAACAGGCCGCCATCGCAAGAAAAGGCAGCATCGCATAGAAGGCGCTCGCTTTCAGATTCAGCCCGCGCACTTTCGCGAGATAAATATAAAACCAACTGAAGAAAATCCAGGCGACGTATCCATAGCAGAAGTAACTGAAAGTCACTGCCCAAACGTCCTTGCTGGCCAGAATCGTTCGCCACGGCACCAGTCGCTCGTCACTCTTGCCTCCGCTCCCCACGTCCAGTCCGGCACGAATCTTTGCCAGTTCTGGCGTTCCCACGCGCGGATGCTCTTCCGGCGTGTCACGGGCGGCGATGTACCACACGATTCCAGCAAGCACGCCGATTATCGCGCAAATCCAGAACGATGCTCGCCAGCCGCGGTGAATCATGATGTACGTAATCAAAGGCGGCGTAACACCGGCGCCTGCTCCAACGCCCGCAAAAATCCAGCCGTTGGCGATTCCTCGCTCATCGCTGGGGATCCATCGAGCGACAAATTGATTCGACGCCGGATAAATGATCGCTTCGCCGGCGCCCAGCAGGAATCGAATCGAAATGAAAACGAGAATCGCGCCGCCAATTGCCGGCGACACAGCCGCTGTAAGCGCCGTGAAAATTCCCCACCATATCACTCCGGCGGCAAGCACGCGACGCGGTCCGAGGCGGTCCGCCAGCCGGCCTCCAGGAGTTTGAAACAGCGCATATCCGATCAAGAATGAGCTGAACACCCAGCCGAGCTGAACGTTGCTGAGATGGAATTCGGTCTCAATCGAGCTTCCGGCGATTGAAATATTCACGCGATCGAGAAACGCCACGGCGCTCAGGATGAATAGCCAGAAGACCAGGAACCAGCGAACGCGGCTTGTGCCCGGTTGTCTCATTCCTGCGCTGCGCTCGCGTTACCGAGCAGTCGAATTGTGGCCTTACGCGGCGTCTGCAATCCACGCCGGGAGTTGTCGCTCTTGGAGCAGCGTGCTATCGTTCCGCGTCTTGCACGGATTCTTGGCGTTCCGATTCGCCGCCGTGACCGCCCGGTGCGATCGAACCGCCGGAGGACCAAATGACAAAATTCTTTTATCGAATCACACTCTTCGCTTCCTTGCTGGCGATCGCGCCAGTCTCGGCTCATGCGCAATTGGGACTTTTTTCCACCGATCAACGCGTCGCCTTCACGCCCGATTGGCACGGCGACCGCTTTCCCGACGGCCGGCCGAAGGTTTCCGATTCCGTGCTCGCACGCCTGAAAGATACGGACGCGGAGCAGGCTTGGGACCTGTTGCAGGACGCCGGTTACCGCAACCAATTTGAAGGAAACTGGCGCGTGATTAATCCGGGCGAACGGTTGGTGGGCCGCGTCGTCACGGCCGTTTTCATGCCCCGCCGTCCTGACGTTGACTCGGTGATCAAAGCAAACGGCAAAAAAGAAGGCCGCATCGGCGACGAAAATTCCTGGATCATCGACATTTTGCAGCCGGGCGACGTCCTCGTCGTCGACCTGTTTGGAAAAATTAAGGATGGCACGATCGTAGGCGACAATCTTTCGACTGCGATTTTCGCGAAAAGTCACAATGGGTTGATAGTTGACGGCGCTGTTCGGGACGTTACCGGCATCCGGGCGATTAAAGGGTTCCAGGTCTACACTCGCGGCGTCGATCCCTCGGCTCTTGAAAATGTAATGCTCGTGGGAATCAACGTGCCGATCCGAATCGGCGGCGCCACCGTAATGCCCGGAGATATCGCGCTCGGCGATCCCGAAGGCGTGACGTTCATCCCCCCGCAGCTTGCCGAAAAGATCGCGGATGATTCGGAAATGGATCGCATGGTCGACGAATGGGGCCACATGATGCTTCGCGAAAGCAAGTACACGCCGGGGCAAATTGACTCCAGGTGGACCAACGAAATGATCGCGCAGTTCAACAAATGGCTCGAACAAAAAGGCTCGAAGCTGCGCATGCCGGAAAAATAAGACGCCGCCAAAGAACGCGCGCTCAGCCGGGCACGAAGCCCGCCCCGGTTCCGGAGGATGATTGAACCTTCGCCGGCCCACGAAAATTGCGGTTCGATCGCTCACGCCGAATGCGCACGGAACAACTTAACCAGATTGCCGGCGATGATCTTGTCCTCGCCCGGTTGCAGCATGAACGAATTCATCCCCAGGCCGATTTCCGTGCGCTCCAGAACAATCGACGGATTTCCTTTTCGAAGCGATTGATGGGCTTCATCGGGCGTGAGATTGATCCGGCGCGGGTCCCAATCGATATGCATCGTCGGAACGTGATTCGCGATGTCCGGCTCGAAGTACGCCGTGCTGACGCCTTCCACTTTGGTGACCTCGTGCGAGACCGTGTCCAGGCGCTTCCACCACTCTTTCGTCAACGCATCGTGATCGTCGTTTAGATACAGCTCGAGAGCCTTCACCATTCCGACGATTTCTTCCTTGCCCACTTTTTGACCGCGGCCGAGCGTGTCCTCGTAGGGGCTGTTATTCAGCGCGGCGTAGCCGATCAACTCCTTGCGTCCGATCAACAGTCCGGCGCATTGCGGCCCACGCATGGCCTTTCCGCCGCTGAACGTGATCAAGTCGTAGCCCATATTGGCGTAGTCCCAGAGATGCGAAACCGGTGGCGTGTCCGCGGCGGCGTCAATCATCGCCGGAATGTTGTTTTCCTTCGCCAGCTTCAGCCATTCGTCCACTTTGATCTGTCCCGCGGCGTTGGCGTAATTCGTGAAGTGCATCATGGCGGTTCGCGGACTCAGCGCTCTTTTGAAATCCTCGCGGGTTTCGATCTCGATCAATTTGATACCCGTGCCGCGAAGCTGATGGTCGAAAGGATTGCGATGCGATTTCTGAATTATGACTTCCGACTTCATTCCGGTGAGATCGGGCAATTGCCGGATGAGCCCATCATCGTCGCGGGTCAAAATGCCCGCGAGGCCCGACTGAATCGCTCCCGCAGCGCCGGAACTTACGAATGCCGTGTAGCCATCCGGCAACTTGAGCATTTCCGCAATTTTCTTGCCGGCGGCGATTTCGAGGGCCGGAATGCTGACAAAATGCTTGGTGGCTTGCGCCATCACGGCTTCGACTTCCGGCCGAATCAATGAGCCGCCAAGCATCGTCATTGTTCCCTGGCCGTTGATGACCGTCGTGACGCCCAGCTCCTCATATACGTTGCCCGTGCCTCCAAAACCAGATAGCTTTGCGCCCTGCGGCAGCGTCGAAGCAAACAATCTTACGCCGCTGAACGCGGTGCCAATCGTCGCGCCCAGGCCTCCGATAAAGGTCCGGCGATTCCATTTCATTCCCATGTCCGCGCTCCTTTCGTGCTGCTATTTGCGAGTGACCGCCGCAATGCAATTCACTTCGAGCAACGACTTGCCAGGAACCCCAGCCACGGCAACAGTTGTGCGGGCCGGGCCGCCATGCAGGAAGTACGTCTTGAAAACTTTATTCATGCCGTCGTAGTAGTCAAGACTTCCTAGATAAACGGTCAACTGGAGGATGCTGTCCATCGTGCCGCCGCCCGCTTCCACCAGATTTTTGACGTTATCCATCACTTTCTTCGTATGCGTCTCGATGTCGGCCCCTTGCACCGAGCCAGCATCATTCGCTCCCTGGCCGGAGATGTAGATCAGCCCGTTATGAACGATCAACGACGTGATCATTTGCTTGCCACTGGCCGGCTTGCCGTTGTAATCGAGTTTTTGAACGTCGCCATTTGATTGCGCGCCAGATTCCTGGGCCACTGACGCTTCCGACCCAAAAACCGCTCCCGCCAAACCCAATCCCGAAAACAAAGAAGCCAGCCGCACTGCGAAATTCCTCCGCGTAAACGCATTCGATAACATCGTTCTTTCCTCCTCCGACGATATTGGACCTGCAAGTCCCTAGCAGTCTGCGGAAAAATGATCGAATATTGAATCTTCTCGCAACTCACGAGTTGCTTGGTGTTGTAGCGCCGAGTTTTAGCTCGGCATGCCGCCCTGAAGGGCGGCGCTACATGCATTTTTCCGCAGCCTGCTAGGGCAACCCAAACGTGAACAAATCGTTCCCGGAAGCAATGGCAACGTACTGCTTCCCGTTTATGGCATAGCTCATTGGCGACGCATGAATGCTCTGACCGGTGCGGAAATGCCAGAGCGGTTCACCGGATCGCGCATCGACCGCTTCGAACGTTTCCGCATCGTCTCCGAAGAAAACCAGGCCGCCCGCGGTCGTCATCGTGCCCCCCGAAGAATGCCCGAAACCCTCTTGCGGATATCGCCATGCAAACTTGTCTGTATCAAGATCAAACGCAAGCAGTATCTTTTTCCCTCGCTCTCCGGCGGGATGCTTCACGCCGGTTGAGTAATAGGTTCGTCCTTCCACGAAGTCCTGGGGCTTTAAAAAATATGTGGAACAATCCTCCATCGCGAAGAAATAAAACAGATGCGACGACGGGTTGTACGAAGGCGAATACCAATTCGTCGCTCCCTCGAAGCCCGGACAAGTGAGAGTTCCATTGGCCGACGGCTGTACGTCCGTTCGAATCGGCCGCCCCTGAGAATCGATCCCTTTCGCCCAATTTAATTTTTGAACGAATCGAATCGCCGATAGGAATTTGCCGTTGGTTCGGTCGAGAACGTAAAGAAACCCATTACGGTTCGCTTCGACAAGAAGTTTGCGGCTTTCTCCCCGATACGCGGCATCGATGAGAACAGGCGTCTCGGTCGCGTCATAATCAAACAGGTCGTGAGGAGTGAATTGAAAGTGCCATTTGAGTTTGCCGGTATCGGGATCGAGCGCCAGCACGCAGTCCGTGTAGAGGTCGTCGCCCGGGCGAACGTTTCCATCAAAGTCCGGCGAAGGATTGCTGGTGCCCCAGTAGAGCGTGTCTAGCTCGGGATCGTACGTGCCGGGCATCCACGTCGTTCCGCCGCCGTGCTTGTATATATCGCCCGGCCAGCTTGAAGAACCCGGCTCGCCGGGCGCGGGGATGGTCCAAAATCGCCATGCTAGTTCTCCCGTCTGAGCGTCAAACGCAGCGACGAAACCACGCACGCCATCGTCGCCACCGGAAGTTCCCACCAGCACTTTGTCTTTGACCACCAGCGGCGCGCTGGTCGCTCCGTAATTCCTGTTCCAGTTCGCGTAGGCAACGTCCCACAACAAATGTCCCGAACGTGCGTCGAGGCAAAGCAAATGCGCGTTGTCCGTTTCGATATAAACGCGATCGTGCCAAACACCCACGCCGCGGCTATGATGCTGCGACGCATCATCGATCAGCCCTTCGGAGACGGCTCGGGAGTAATGCCAGATCATGCTGCCGGTGCGGGCATCGAGCGCGAAAGCATCGTTCCCTGAAGTCATCAGCATGATTCCATTCACGACGATGGGGGTTACCTCGAGTTCGCTTTCTGCTTGTGGCACGTGAAAGACCCACTCCGCGCGCAACTTATTCACATTCGTCGTATTGATCTGATCGAGACCCGAATATCGCCGCCCGGTATAATCGCCGTTATACGAGAGCCAATTCGAGCCAGGTGGCTGACGCCTCAATTCCTTTGGATGGACGTCGATCGTCGCTGAAATCGCCTCGGCGCTCTCGTCTTGCGCGATGCCAAACCCGGCCACGAACGCGCAAATCGCCGCTCCGCATGCGATCTTTGCTGCGACGCGCATCCTGCTAGGATCCTCCCGCCGCGCGCGCTACGTTCGCGTCACCCAGCGATCCGCGATCCACGCCTCGATCGTCGGACAATCGGACTGAAACCCGCGCGGTTCCCGGAGGCACTTGAATTTTCTTGTCAAGAATCGTTAATTCCGCGGGATTGGCCGGTTGCAAAGGCACCGCGTTCAACTCCGCGCCGCGGTCGTCATACAAATGCGCGACGAGCTTCCCGGAGTAGAACACTCCGAACGATCCCGAAAGCGTTAGCTGGTTCGCCGCCCTGGACGCGCTGAGAGGCTCGCTCACCACACCCGCCGTGGTCGCCGTGACGAATTTGTCGCCGACCCGCGCCGGAAACCACCTGGTGTCCATCGCGTACGTTTCATCGGGATTCAATCGCACAATCGGGCTGTTCAATTCCGCTTCCATGTAATATGGCTGATCCTCTGTGCCTAACCGGACGACGGGCATGCCTTTGCCGTTCACTTCTACTCCAGGCCCATTCTTGTAAAAAATCACCGTGGCCTTGCCGGGATAATCAGCGCCCGCCTGATATTTAAATCTTTCCACCATTGCAAAGTGCGTTGATTCATCGGCTACAGCGATCCAATCGCCGGGCGAATCAATCCACACTTCGCTCTGCAAATAGAGCCAGTGAAGCGCGAACAACTCTCCGCTGACCGAAAACGACGGATCCTCAGCGAGACCCGACCGGACGTGATAGCGGTCAAGATAAGCGCTCTGAGAATTCGCGGGAGCGAACGCCCAGAAATCGTGATTGAAGTCCGCAGGCTGCCGCGCATCCGCCGTGTCGTATTGGGTCACCGATTGCATCGACCATTCAATCGGATGATTCGAGATATTCTTCATCACCGCATGAAAAGAAATCGCGGGAGAACCGCTTTCAGCGCTGATTTCCCGCGAATACTGCAAACCGGTTTTCGGATCAGGAGGCCCATCCAGCCGCACCGCGCAGCGGTTTCCCTGCGAAAGAACGTGGAATGCATATTCTCCGTCGTCCAGTTCGTCCGATATGGGGCCTGGCCAGTGATGATCGTCCTGCGACCCTTCGGGCATCGGCCAGATTTTATCGCCGCCGTAATTGATCCACCCACCCTTCGCGCCGGTTTGCGATGGAGGAATGTATTGCCCCCGATATTGGGGATTCACGAATAGATACGGATGGCCGGCGAACGTCACTTGCATCACCCGTCCTCCAAGTTGGGGAACGATGACGATTTCGACGGTCCCATTCACGATTCGTTCCGCCTTCCAGCCGTCAAAGTCAGTCGATTCAATCCGGCAAGCCGCTGTGCTCGAAGGCTGCACCGTCGGCGAAGGCTGAGCCTGAGCAGGCCCCAGATAGCTGGCCGCGATCCCCGCCATCAGGCCCGCGCACGCAGCCCATCCCAAAACGCATTTCATTTTCGCGCGGCTCTAGGAGCGGGGTTGCGGACATCATTGGCGGAGTTGCTCTGCTCCGCATTTGCGTTCCCGGAGATGACGTGAAGTTTCTTTCCGCTTCCGTAGCCGAGTTCTCCCGAAATTCTCACACCGGCTTCCTGAATCAATGGCGCGAGTTCCCGCAACCGGGCCGTGGACATGCGAACAGCAGGTCCCGTAATACTGAGGCTCGCATTGACTGCGCCGGTGTGATCCCATACGGGTGCGGCGATGCACCGTATGTGAGCTTCGTGCTCCTCCATATCGCACGCGTATCCATTTTTCCGCACGCGCTGCAGTTGCGTCTGCAATTCCTGAAGGCTGCCTATGGTGCTCGCCGTAAATCGCTTGAGGTCCAGCAGCTCAAGGATTTTCGCGAGTTCTTGCTCCGGAAGATAGGCGAGCAAGACCTTTCCAACTGCCGAGCAATGCAGAGGCACCGCCGCGCCAATGTGCGAATAGATGCGAAGGGGCTCAGGCGAATCAAGCTTCTCCAAATAAACCGCCGACAAGCCGTGGCGAACCGTCAAATGAACCGTTTCGCGTGTTCGACGATTGAGTTCCTCGAGGACTGGACGGCTCAGCGCGCGCATATCCATTTGGCCAATCGCTGCCTGCCCCAGCGAGACACACGCGATCCCCAGGTGGTAACTCCCGGACCCATCGCAATTCAAGAACCCCGACGATTCCAGGTTCACGAGAAAGCGGTGCAGCGTGCTGGTCGGCAGTCCCGAAAGCTGGGCAAGTTGCGTGGCGCTGAGACCCCCATCCGCTTTTGCAAAGAGGCTGAGCAATCGCAGACCTCGCTGGAGAGATGTGATGTTGTAATCGCGCTTGCCTGTAACGCCCATAAATTCCTTCCCTGTGTCCTTCGCTGTCCGGATGCCCGGCGGAAATGAAAGTCCTGCTTATCTGATGAAAATGCTGATATACGATATCGCGGCAACATTCAAGCCTTTTTTTGACTGTATCGGCCCCGCCGGACCGCAGCCTCCCTTATAGGCGTCCGAATTTCTTCACCGCTTCCTCGATTGATTTGAGCTTCTCGATGTAAGCGTACATCGAGTGCTCCTTGAAATCCATGTCCTGAGCGAGAGCCAGAACTTTCGCTGCCTTCTGCCTTGGCACCACGACAACTCCATCGGTATCCGCCACCACGATATCCGCGCCGTTCACGCTGACGCCGTCGCAGACCACCGGAACGTTCGCGCCCGCGAATCGGTAGTGATGCACCGACGTCGACGGAACGATTCCCCGCGCGTAGACCGGAAAGCGAATCTTCGTGAGATACGCCACATCGCGAACGCCGCCGTCAATCACGGCGCCTGCGTAATCGCGCGCGGACATCGCCGTCCCCATCAACCCGCCCATCCCCGCAATATCCGCTCCGTCCTCGACAACCATCACATACACGGAGTCCGGGCCGCCTTGATCGATCGCCGCAAGCATTCCATTCAGCGCATTGGGATCCTGATCGCCTTCGTCTTTTTTCAGCTCCACGGTTACGGCGTAGCCCGCGAACTTCGACGGGAAAATCGGCCGCATGCGATGAGACATGTACATCCGGCGGCCCAGAAGTTGTTCCACGGCGTCTGAGACGGAAGCGACCTCGACGTGGCGGAATCCGTCCAGCAGCGTCTCGTCCTTTTTTGCGGGTGACTGGCTGGAAGAAGATTGCGCGAACGAATGAGTCGTCAGCGCAAGTCCGGCGGCTAATAGCGCCACAGCCGCAATCAGAGCGATGCGAATTCGCGTCCCATGCGGAAAATGAAAATGCTTGTTCATCAGCGCCTCCCGTGTTGTATATAATGCGCGAACTCTACCACCGTTTCGGGGGCGTTTGAAGGATGTCTTCCGCGTCATCGGCTTGGCGTTTGGAAAAAAGAAGCCAACTACGATCCGCCTGGCTTCGCTCCTACGATTCGATAGAGCGCTGGAAGAAACTTGAGATAGGAGATTTCGATGAGCGTAAAAACTAGAATTGCGAAGGTTGGAATCGTTGGTGTTGCATTGGCCTCAGTGTTTCTGCTCGGTGCCTCGCGCAGTGCGGATTCCCACAATAAGCGTGCAATCAGTTTGTCCCCGGCCGGGCAGAACCTGCCGTTCAGCGATGGCATCGTCGCGGGCAATACGCTTTACATCGCCGGACAACAGGGCACGGACGAAAATGGAAAATTAAAAGACGGAATCGGGCCGCAAACACAAGGCGCGCTCGAAAGCGTTCAAAAGGTCGTCAAATCAGCGGGATTTGAAATGAAAGACATCGTTTCCGTGACGGTCTACCTGGCGGACATCAACGACTTCGCGGAGATGAACAAAGTCTATCGCACCATTGTACCCGATCCCAAGCCCGCGCGCGCCACCGTTCAGGTGGCCGCACTCGTGAATGGTGCGCGGATTGAAATTTCCGCGATCGCGGTGAAGGATCATCACTAAATACTTTCAAAATCAATCTGCCGCCATCGATTGCGAACTGAAAATTGCGCCTGCACGCAGAGACCTGGAAAATCGCCGAAGGCGAGAGATCGCGCTAACGCGGACCTCGTACGATGCCGGCACGCATGCCGATTCGGGTGCAGGCTGTTTGGTGATTCAATAAATTTGAATAAAAAGTACGAGTTGACATGTCCTGGAAAGTGATATAACTACGCGCTGGGTGGTGTCTTCAGGTTTTCAAAATAGAAGTGCGCTTTTTCACCTGGTGAGAATGTGTGAGCCGCTGCGGATTTTGAGCGCGGCTCCTTCCATGAGGAGGAATAGAATGCAAGCCTTTCGAAAATCCCTTCCCGCGTTCCTGCTGGTTCTCTTGCTGGGAGCCGGAACAGCGTGGGCCAGCATCACTGGCAGTATCTCGGGCATCGTCACCGACCCCAGCGGTGCGGTGATTCCCGGCGCCGTCGTCACGGCAACCGAGACGGCGACCGGAGTCGCGTCCACCGTGCAAACGGACGGAAGCGGCTATTACAGCTTCCCTAACCTCTCGGTCGGCAACTATACGATTCAAATTCAGGCCGGGGGTTTCAAACTCTTCCAGCAGACCGCCATTCACATTGACGCCAATTCGGCAATTCGCGTGGACGCGAAACTCGAAGTAGGCGAGGCCAGCGAAAAAGTGACGGTCCGCAGCGACGTAGTACAGGTCGAAACGCAAAGCACGCAGATGGGCGAGGTCATAAACAGCCAGAAAATTCTGACCGTTCCTTTGAATGGCCGCGATTTTACCAACCTGCTGGATTTACAGCCGGGCGTCGTTCCGAGCGCCTATGCATCTCAAGCAGCCGGCCTTAACGATCGAACGGTGAGTGGCAGCAACGATCTGAACTCCGGAAACCAATCGATTAATGGACAGCGGGAAGCAGCCAACGGATTCATGATCAACGGTGCCAACGTCAACGAAGGCAAAAACAACGGCACGGCAGTGATTCCCAACCTGGATTCCATCGAAGAGTTTCGCATCATTACTAACAACTTCGATGCCGAATACGGAAATTACAGCGGCGGACAGGTAAACGTAGTCACAAAATCAGGGACGAACTCCTATCACGGCAGCGCCTTCGAATTCAATCGGAACACGGCGTTCAACGCTCGTGACTTTTTCGCTCCGTCGATCGGAAAGTTCATTCGCAATCAGTTCGGCGGTACTCTGGGCGGTCCAATCAAAAGAGATAAGCTGTTCTTTTTTGCAGACTATCAAGGGACGCGACAAATTGTTGGACAAGTCGCGACAACTACCGTTCCAACGCTTTCGGACCGCACAGGAAATCTTGCCGATGTAGAAGCCAGCTTCCTTACGTGTGGTCCCAATGCGACCGCGCCGTGCCCCGTTAACAGCGATCCGCTCAGCAACCCCAACTCCTGGGCCAATGTGCTTTCCAACCGGCTGGGATATCAGGTCCAGCCAGGCGAAGCTTATTTCACACCGGCCTGCACCACAACAAACGCAAGCTCACCAACGGGATGTGTTTTTCCCGGGGCGATAATCCCCACGAGAGCATTTTCCTCCGCCTCGGTCGGCACGTTGCCATTGATTCCAAAACCGAACGCCAACAATCCAACGTTTAATTTTTCGAGTGCAGCGTTCGAGCAACGGGTCCAGGACAACAAGGGCGGGATTCGCATTGATCTCAACACCAATCGCTTCGGGATGATCTCTGGCTATTATCACCTCGACGACGCCTCCGCCGACAATCCGTATCCTAATGGCGGCGCAACAGTGCCTGGGGCAAACGGCGCCTTCAACGCTCTCAGCGATACCCGGGGACAGGTTATCGTCCTCAGTGACACGAAATCTTTTGGCTCAACTGCGGTCAACGAGTTTCGGTTCAGCTATCTCCGAAGCGCAAATCATCTGTTCACGCCGGAAGGCGGACTGGGTGTTTCTTTGACTTCTCTGGGATTCCCGGGCGGGTTTGGACCGGCAGGGGGAATAGGACCAATCGCCCCAAATCTGGAAGGGGTTCCGAATATTGCTTTCAATAACTTTGCGATTGGCGTTCCGTCGGATACCACCAAGCAATTCAACAATACGTTTCAGTGGCAGGACAACTACACAAAGATCGTCGGCCGGCACAGCCTAAAATTTGGCGGGCAGTTTCATTACGATCAAATCAACGACCGAAACTTCTTTGGCCAAAATGGCGCTTTCACGTTTAATGGAGGCGAAACGGGATCCGATTTCGCTGATTTCTTGCTCGGTGCGCCTTCTGGTTTTATTCAGGCAAGCGAACAAATTCTCGATTCGCGCTCAAAGTACATGGGACTTTACGGGCAGGATAGCTGGCGCGTGACGGACAATCTTACGTTTAATTACGGTCTGCGATGGGAATTCAGCAACCCCTGGTACGACACCCAAGGCAAGATCGAGACCCTCGTTCCGGGAGAACAATCAGTTGTTTTTCCCGGCGCGCCAACCGGATATCTGGTTCCTGGCGATCCTGGCATTCCAAAAACCCTGGCTCCGACTCGATATCACAACTTCTCACCTCGCTTGGGACTCGCCTACTCGCCCGGCGCCCAATCCGGTTTTCTCGCAAAGTTGACTGGCGGTCCTGGTAAAACAAGCATCCGGCTGGGCTACGGGATTTTCTATACTTCCGTCGAAGACTTGACCCAGTTCCAGGAAATCGGCGATCCGCCTTATGGCCTGTTTTACGTGAGCCCGGTGTCTCCTTTATTTGAAACGCCGTATATTGACCGTGCAACAGGGGCCTCGGAAGGCCAGCGGTTCCCGTTCGTCTTTCCTCCCGCAGCAACTGCAAAAAACCCGGATAGCACCTTTAATTGGGCGGGAGTGGAACCGATCTCGGGCACCTTGTTGTACAAGCCGAGCAACGTGACGCCCTACACCGAAGACTACGAGCTTTCAGTGCAGAGGCAATTTGGCGCGAATACGGTATTGAGCGTTAGCTATGTCGGAAATCAAGGACATAAGCTAATCACCGAGCTTGAAGCAAATTCCGGGAATCAGGCTCTGTGCTTACAATTGATAGCCGCGAATGCAACGCCATCGTGCGGTCCATTCAGCGAAGGAAACTCTTTCACCCTTCCCCCTGGAGTTGCCTTCCCCGCCGCTGCGACTCCAAACGTCAGATCGACGGGATCCTGCGTCACGGGGCCGGGAACCTGTAACGTCGTCAACACGACTTATACATTCCTGGGACCTGCCTTTGGCAACAATCCATACGAAGCAACGATTGCGCAGTCTTCCTATAATTCTTTTCAGACCAGCCTGCACCACACAAGCGGCCTTAGCTCGTTCTTGCTTGGGTATACCTACAGCAAGTGCATGGACGATGCATCCGGATTACAAGAAGGCGTGAACCCGTTTAACCCTAAAGCGAGCATGTCCCTTTGCGCCTTCGATCTGACCAACAATTTTGTTGCCAGCTACGATCAGCAGCTTCCCTTCGACAGAGTCTTTCACGCCACATCTGGATGGGCCAACAGGATTGCAGGCGGATGGGCGGTTTCCGGCGTCACATCGTTTGCATCCGGCCTGCCTGTAAGCATTTCAGAGAACGATGACAACTCCTTGACGGGAACGCAGAATACCGAGGCGCCGTTTGACCTTCCTAACATTTCCGCCGGGCCGATCCTTGCAACGACGAATCCGCGCAAGAACGTTCCGGGACTAGCCCAACCACTGCCGTATTTCAATACGAGCCTATTCTCTCCGGAACCGCTTGGACAGTTTGGAAACTCCCGTCGCCGATTTTTTCACGGCCCGGGGATCAATAATTGGGATCTTGCTTTGCTGAAAAATACAAAATTGACCGAGAGCAAGAGCCTTGAACTCCGATTCGAGGCATTCAACGCTTTCAACCACGTGAGCTTTTCGAATCCGGACGGGTCGTTCAACGGCAATTTCGGTTTCGTGACCAGCGACATCGGCCCGCGCGTGTTGCAAGTGGCACTGAAGTTCCTGTTCTGAGAGGACGCATCGGATTTGCGGTTTCCGGCAATCGCGGATGTCGGTCGACATGTTCTAAGAGATCGACAGCCGCCGGCTGCAGCGCATGGAGGCGGAGATATCCCTCGTCGCAAAGAGAATATCCTGGATTTTGACGGCGATTCTGTTTCTTGGAGTTGTCGTCGGGAGTTACGGAGTGACTCCCCGGCAGGATAATGCTCCGAAAAGTTCATCCTCGCCGTCGCCCGCTGTGGGAAGAACCGAATTTATTTCAGCCTGTTCCGGTTGCCACGGCCTTGACGGTCGAGGCGGCGAGCACGCGCCCGACATTGCCACCAAGCCGGACGTCCAGCAAAAATCTGACGGCGAGCTCTTCGCGATCGTCCGCGACGGAATACCGTCGGCAGGGATGCCGGCTTTTCGCGCGCTACTCGACGCAGCTCGAATCAAGGCCACCGTGGATTATCTTCGCGTCCTGCAGGGCCAGCACGCGGCTTTCCCGCTCCCCGGCGATCCAATGAAAGGCCGGGCGCTTTTTTCGGCCTCTGCTGGCTGCTCGGGATGCCACATGGTAAATGGCCACGGAGGCTTCATCGGGTCCGACCTGTCCGTTTACGCGGGCGATCACTCGGCGGAAGAAATTCGCGAGGCAATCGTGCATCCGGAGAACGATCCCGATCCGCGCAGCAAGGTGGTCGCTGTAGTTACGCGCGACGGTCAACAATTCGCCGGTGTTCTTCGCAACGAAGACAATTTTTCGCTGCAATTGCAGTCTCTCGACGGCACATTTCATTCTCTCGAGAAGTCGGATTTGAAGAGCATCGAAGTCGGGCCAGGACCGGTCATGCCCGCGGCCTATGGCGCGAAATTCAGCACCGCCCAAATCAACGATCTCGTTAGTTACTTGATGCGCGTGGCTGAATCGAACGCATCGGGAAAGCCAGGCCGGCCTGACGGACGGAACGAAGAGGATCAATAACGGCGATCAACCAAAGCCCTGATTTTCTA
The DNA here is from genome assembly GCA_050747005.1 of Candidatus Acidiferrales bacterium. GTDB lineage: Bacteria > Acidobacteriota > Terriglobia > Acidiferrales > UBA7541 > Palsa-295. The sequence continues at coordinate 75,215 of JBOGNE010000063.1, read as the reverse complement.
GGATCCATTTACATTTGCTCTCAGGCACCGATCGAGCAGCGCCATCCATCGAGGATAGAATGTCGAAAAAAACCAGACTCGCGATTGCATTCGTTGCTCTTCTCTTCATCTGGCTCTTGCCCGGCTATCCCAAGGCTGATGAAGCCAAGCGAAGCTTCGATTTGCAGGCACAATCACCGCAATTCTGGAAACTCGTAGCGCACGCTGCCAAGCTGGCAACCGTCGCGACCGGATTCGGGTTTACCGAAGGACCCGTCTGGGATCCCTCGGGGTTTCTCTACGTCAGCGACGAAACCCTGAACAAGATTTTCCGCGTCCAGTTGGATGGCCGGAAAAAAGAAGTGATTTCTCTTGGCGATCCCGATGGCAACACCTACGACACGCATCACCGGCTGATCGATTGCGCCAGCGTCCTTCGCGCCATCATTACAGTCACGCCGGACGGGCATTACACTACGCTGACCGATCATTTCCAGGGGATGCGCTACAACAGCCCCAACGACGTGATCGTCGGCCCAGACTATGCGCTTTATTTCAGCGACCCGACCCTCGATCTGCCAGCCGGACAAAAGCAGGAAACACCCTATCAGGGCGTCTATCGCCTCGACGAGCAAGGCAACGTGCGCCTTCTGACGAAGGAATTGTCGCAGCCGAACGGCCTCGGATTCTCGCCCGACGGAAAACTCTTCTACGTTGACGATAGCGAGCAAAGAAATATCCGCGTCTACGATTTCCACTCCGACGGCACGATTACGAATGGCCGCATCTTCGGCCAGGAGCCCGGCGGCAAGGGCGACGGAGTACCCGACGGCATGAAACTCGATCACGCCGGAAACATCTTCGTCACCGGACCGAAAGGGATTTGGGTCTGGGATCCGCAGGGACATCACCTGGGCACCATCGCCATGCCCGAACAGCCGGCCAATCTCGCGTGGGGCGACAAGGATTACGGCACGCTCTACATCACGGCGACTACTTCCGTGTATCGGCTACGCACAAGAACTCACGGGTTCGTCCCTTACCTTATGCCCGCGCAAAAATAGCGAATCGCTTCCTCCAGCGACTGTTTGAAAACGCCGCGCGTCATTCTGAGGGCCGTTTTGTGGCCCGAAGAATCTCTCTTTTTCTAGGCATTTTCACGAAGAGGGATTCTTCGCTTCGCTCAGAATGACGATCGCAATGAGTTTTTCAAGAAGCTGCTAATTCGATTCCATCGTCCGACAGTAAGCCAATCGGTGGTAGCCTTATCGGCTGCTGGAGATTCGAATGCGAAAGCCCATTGTCGTCGTCGGAAGCATCAATCTCGATCTAGTGGCGAGCGTCGAACGCACACCGTTGCCCGGAGAAACTCTTACCGGCCGCGATTTTGCGACGTTCTACGGCGGAAAAGGCGCCAACCAGGCCGTCGCGGTCGCGAGGCTGGGTCATCCAGTCAGCATGATTGCGAAGGTAGGCGACGATTCCTTCGGTCCGGCGTTAAAGCGAGCCTTGCGCGAAGCGGGTGTTGATGTAAAGCCAGTCGCAATCGCGAAAGGCTCTTCAGGCGTGGCCCTCATCAATATTGGCCGGGACGGTCAAAACAGCATCGTCGTGGTTCCCGGCGCGAACGGCAAAGTTCAGCCTGCGGACATCACAAAGAACGCCGCGTTATTGCGCCGGGCTGGAATGCTGCTCGCACAACTTGAAATCCCTCTCGAAACCGTCGAGACGCTCTCCGTATTCGCCCATCGCCACGATATTCCGCTGATGCTTGATCCCGCTCCGGCGCGCGAGTTGCCATCGGGCCTTTTGCGCAACGTCGCGTGGATTACGCCGAACGAAAGCGAGACGCGAATTCTGTGCGGTCTAAATGCAACCGAGGCCGTCTCTTCCGCCACGGCCGCCCGTTGCGCCGAAATGTTGTTAGCCCGAGGTCCGAAAAATGCGATCGTTAAAATGGGCGAGCAAGGCGCATATCTAGCCACCGCCAGCGGCTTGCGGCAGATGGTGCCGGCGTTCCCGGTGAAGGCCACGGACACAACGGCCGCAGGCGATGCTTTCAACGCTGGTTTCGCGGTGAGTATCCTCTCCGGAAAACAGCCGCTCGATGCCGCCCGCTACGCCGCGGCAGTGGCGGCAATTTCGGTGACGCGTCCCGGAGCCCAGACGTCGATGCCATCCGCGCACGAGGTCGCGAAATTTCTCGCGCTTCCCGCGAACAGATCCGCTAGCAGCAGTTCCTCCGCGGCAAGGTTAAAAGTGGCGCCATGAAATCGGTATGGAAGGCGATCGCAAGCAATGTAAGCAAATCCAGCGCCAGCACGGATAAGCTTCAATGGGCCTGCGCGGTCGCGCAATTGCAAGCCCACCGCGGCGCCTTGCTCGCGGAGCCACGCAATAGCGACGATCGCCGGCTTCTCAAATTTGGCTACCGCGTTTATTCCCAAGCCGACGAAGACGGCATCCTCCATGAACTCTTCAGGCGCATCGGCGAGGGCAACCGCACGTTCATCGAACTTGGCAGCGGCGACGGGCTCGAAAACAATACGCTGTTCCTGCTCGTTCAGGGCTGGCGCGGCCTTTGGATCGAAGGATCGGCGCGCCGGGCTGCCGCTGCCGCAAAAAACATGCGCTCGTGCATTTCGCAAGACCACCTTCGCATCCAGCATCACGTTGTCACGGCAGCCAACATCGATCGCGCGATCCAGAAACTCTCTCCGGGCGAAGACGTCTCGCTTCTCTCGATCGACCTCGATGGCAACGACTATCACGTTCTTCAAGCCATTCGCTCGATTTCTCCTCGCGCGATTGTGGCCGAATACAACGCGAAATTCCCGCCCGACGTGCATTGGGTGATGGAATACAACGAAACGCATCGCTGGGATTCCACGGATTACTTCGGCGCATCTCTCAAAGCGATCCAAACTCTTCTGGCCGGACGCGGGTATTGGCTCGTCGGCTGCAATCTGCTCGGAACGAATGCGGTTTTCGTCCGCAACGATTTGGTCTCCGATGCGGCGTTTTGCCGGCCCTTCACCGCGGAGAATCACTACGAGCCGCCGAGGTATTACCTCCGCGCCGCCTATCAGTCCGGCTTCCCTCCGGGCTTTGGGTCCTTTCGTTCGGACGGCACGGCGAGCGTCCATTCGAAGACGAGAGAGTAGTCGGATGCTGGCGCTTGCGCGCCGAGCTGAGTTGCGAACCGCCCGGCAACTTCTTGCGCTAGCTCATGACGGCGTGTTTCGCGGTTCCGTTTTGCCGCTGCAAGCAATAAAGCACCAGTTCAACGCGCGTCGAAACTCCGATCTTGTTGAAAATCCGGAATAGATAATTTCGAACTGTATGCTCGCTGAGTTTGAGTTCGCTCGATATCTGGCGATTGGTGAGGCCATCCGCAACCAGCCTGACCACCTCTTCTTCACGGTTGGAAAGCAGCTTCGTGCCCTGCGCATTCTGAATGTGGAACGGCATGGCGTGTCCCAAAGCGTCAAGCACGTATCCGAGTTGCTCGCTGTTCGCCCAAACTTGCCCCTGATGCACCGCATGAATGCACTTACAGAGGGTTTCGAGCGGCTCGTCACGGCCGATCACGCCGCGAGCTCCGCAGCGAAACGCATCGACGATAAATTCCCGCTCCCGCAATTCAACGAGTAGGATTGCGCGTGTCTTTGTCTGCAGCGAATGAAGTTCGCGCAGCACGCGGTAGCCCTCGAGCGAACCGTCTCGAAGTTGCGCGCTAATCACCGCGACGTCGGGCTCGTATTCTCTTAGTATCGCCAGAGTGCGCGCGGAATCCGCCGCGCTGGCAACGATCGCCACGCGATACCGCCTCGGTCGAAATGCGCTTTCGACCAACTGGCAATTCATCGGGCTTGCTTCCGCCACTACAACCGTTACTACGGGACTCCGCGACTGCAGCGCCTTCGCCATCCGGTTCCTCGGTCGCTATGGAGTCTGGAAGGGTGCGCCGATTGTAGTTAGAAAACATCGTAAAAACAACATTAAAGTGATACGTAGCTTCTAAATAAAATTGCGCGCGCCTGGCGAAAGATACCCTGGCGCGGAGCCCAATTTGCGACAACAAGGTAACCTTCCAAAGGCGTCGCTTGGATTTGGCAACTCGATCGCCGACCGCCCCAAACGAGATCTCCCGTAACTACCAGTAACAATGTGTCGACAGGCATTCTCTCGCCTTGCGCCCGGCGTGCGTGAAGTCTTGGCCAATCTTGGCTTATTTCATTGAAAGCCATTGAGATAGGTCGTGCAAGCGACTGGCGCTGAGTATCTCGGCACAGTAGTTCTTGCGATCGCTCTTCTCAGTAATGCAGGCAGCCTCGCATGCGGGGATTACGGTTACGATAGGAACAAAACCTGAAGATTTTCATACTGACAGACTCAGGGCATATTTCCCCCCGCAGTCATGGGCCATAATCCCGCGCTCGCCAACAAACTGAATGCCTCCCATGAGAGACCTCTGGCTCCGCGAAACCTATTCAATCGCAGCATGTCGCGAAGAGGCACGCGGCATCCCTTTTTATGGAACGTTAGACCACTTGTGCCGCTTTGGCACACAACGTAGCATGCGCTTCCAAACCACGATGCAGAACTCAGCCAAACCGCAACTCCGAATTCAAGCTTCTCAGAAGCGAGACGACTCGGCGCACTACGTGCCGAATCACGGTGAGAATCACCATGAATTGACGAGAGACGCGGTCATCGCCGATCGGCGTGCTGCCGGCCGTTATGCGCTGAATGCTCGCGTAATCTTCGGTTGGATCGACCACGACAGAGCGCGTCGCGAGGCTCGCGGAAATACCCGCGATGTCGGTCGAAAAGGCGCCTACGTGCTTGCGACTGAATTCCCTCCTCCCGGAACGGCCGTGGCATTGAGCATTCTGTTGCCGGCAATTACAAGCGAATCTGGCGTATTGCGAATTGACTCGGATGCCTGCGTGGTTCGAGTCGAGCCGGCGCAAAGGGCAGGTTCCAGCGGTGGGTTCGCGGTGGCTATCCATCGCACGAGCTTACACGCCGCGTGCGATCTCGAACCCAGTGGAAAGAAGACGGAATGAATCGTCTGGCATCTCGAGCCGACGGCCGCCACATCGCAACAATAACTCCCCGGGACATTGCGTCTCCCATCTTTCGTCAGCGCCGGCTCGCACTAATCGTTTTCATCGGCGTATTTCTCGGCGCCGTTCTCGCCGCGTTTCTGGCTCCGCCCGAATACGAAGCCGAGATGAAAATCCTCGTAAATCGCGGGCGCGTCGACCCCGTGGTCACGCCTAACCCGGACGCGCCTGTCAGCGCGCTGCCTCTCGCGTCGGTCCGCGAAGAGGATTTGAACTCCGAAGTTGAGCTCATCAAGAGCCGCGATCTGCTCGAAAAAGTAGTTCTCGCGTGCGGCTTGGAATCTCAGCACAATCCGGGTTGGTTTGCGCGAGCAAATGATTTCCTTCACGGCGTGCGTCCCGGCAGTGCGACACGCCTTGCCCGCGCTGTACAGACTCTCGAAAGTCGCCTGGTGGTCGAACCGCTGAAGAAAACCACGTTGATCGGCTTGTCTTACAAATCTCGTAATCCGCAACAATCCGCGCGCGTGCTGAACGTTCTGGGCACGTTGTACCAGGAAAAGCATGCCGCGGTGCATCGTCCGCCCGGGACCTTTCGCTTTTTCGATCGGGAAGCCAGCCGCTATCGCCGCGAGCTCGCTGCGGCGGAATCGCAGCTCATCCATTTCGATCGTCGCGAAGGCGTTCTCGACGCCGCAAGCCAGAAGCAACTGGCGCTTCAACAGTTGAGCCAGTTCGAATCTCAGTTGCAGCAGGCGCAGGCAAATGCCCGCGAGTCACGCCAACGCATGCGGGTGCTCTCGCTGCTGGAGTCTACAACGCCCAAGCGGCAAACAACGGCGGTCAGGAAGGCCGGGAACGCGCAGTTGCTCGCGGATCTCGAAGACACTTTGCTGAAGCTCGAACTACAACGCACCGACATGCTCGTCAAATATTCGCCCAAATATCCGCTGGTGCAAGGCGTGGAAACTCAGATCGCCGATGCCCGCGCCGCCATCGCCCGCGCGCAAGACTCGCCCGTCGAGGAAACGACCACGGATCGCATCCCCGCTCAGGATTGGATGGCCACCGAGATAGTGAAGGCCGAAACCGACCGCGCCGGGTTCGAAGCGCAGGTCGCGGCCTACGCTCGTGTTGCCCATCATTATCAGGGTGTCGCGCAGCAACTCGACGAAAGAGGATCCAAGCAAGCCGACCTGATCCGCGACGTCAAAACCGCCGAGGACAATTACAGCCTGTATATGCGCAAGCGTGAGGACGCACGAATCTCCGACGCGCTCGACAGCCAACGAATCGTCAACGTCTCGATCGCCGAGGCCGCAACCGTCCCCGCCTTTCCAATCGTGAATCTTGGCTGGCTGTTGATCGGTGGGTTTTTTGCGGCAGGAAGCCTGAGCGTCGCCGCAGCCTGCGCCGCGGATCGCCTAGACCCAAGATTCAGAACGCCTGATGAACTCAGCCGCTATTTGGACGTGAACGTTCTTGCGTCGATTCCGTCGGTCGCCACCACGAACGAGGAGACGCCATGAGCCGAAATTTCGATATTCCTCACAGGCCTGAGGAAAGCGTTCCGCCGTTCGCTTCCGTTGGTTCGCCCGCATCTCCAGCTCTCAATCCCGTCAGGCCAATGGCCTTTCGCGGCCGAGCGCCAGCGCATGAGGAAGTCGTGAAGCTCGTTCAACGCATTTTTATTCTGCCGGGCTCTCCCGCCGCGCCTCGAATCGTCGTCTTCAGCGGCATTGAACCCGGGGACGGATGCAGTTGGGTTTGCGCGCATGCAGCCCAGGAGTTATCGGAGCAGGCTGCTGGTGCGGTCTGTATCGTGGACGCAAATCTCCGATCTCCGTCGCTCCACAAACGCTTCCGGCTTGAAAACGCTCCTAATCTCGCCTCATCGTCCGGCGCTTTGCGCCCGACCGCTGAATTCACTCGAAGACTCCCTGGCCGCAATCTCTCACTGATCGCTGCAGGCTCCGCAGGCCTCGACGTCGCGAATACCCTCAATCCGCCGCGGTTGAATTCATTCATGGCGGAGTTGCGGCGCGAATTCGACTACATCCTGGTTGATACGCCCGCGCTCAGCGTTTATAACGACGCCGTCTTGCTTGGGCAGGTAACGGACGGAATCGTGCTCGTCGTTGGATCGAATTCCACCCGCCGTGAGACGGCGCGAATTGCGAAAGAAAGCCTGGAAGCAGCGAATGTGCGAGTGCTGGGCGCGGTTCTAAACAAACGAACGTTTCCGATTCCAGAGCCGCTTTATCGACGGTTGTAAAACGCGCGCTGAAATCAGCTCGAATCGTGACGGGTTGGGATGTAGCGTGCTTCTGAATCGTCCGCTGTGACTAAGAAGAGCGGAGCTTTGTCTTAATCGAACGATCATTGCTTCGTCTGGCGCTCAAAATGTCATCGGCAAATCACATTCGTATTTCTGGTATCGTACATTCGCTTCCCAAGGCTGCGACCATGGAAGGCCCAGGCGCCGCCTGGATTTGCCCCCTGTGCCGGTCGCGCGAAACACGTTTTGCGTTCGTCGAGAATCGTGTCGTGCTCCGAACTTGCTGTCGTTGCGACTTGTTTTTCGTCTCGCCCTACCCAGCCAGCGAAAGCCAGCACATCCGAGTAGCTTCGGGCGCGGAAGCGAAAATTGAAATCCTCGATTTGGACCGCCGTTATCAGGGCGAGAGGCTGTACTACGGCCGCCACTTTCCGCTGATCGCCGAAGAATGCAACGGAGCGAAGTCTCTTCTTGATGTGGGGTGCGGCGCCGGACATTTGCTCGAACGGCTGGCATCGCAACCGGGGCTGCATCGTGCGGGTATCGAGCTGAATCCGCAAGCCGCTCGATTCGCACGCCGCACCGCAGGCTGCGAAATCATCGAAACGCCGTTCGAGAAATTCCGGGCGACACGGCGATTTGACGTAATTACCTTGATCAACGTGTTCTCGCATATTCCATCCTTCGAACGGATGTTCCATGCGCTGCGCGAGTCATTGCAGCCGGGCGGAAAGGTGATTCTCAGGACCACCGAAATGACTCCGAACGTTCACCGCTGGAGCCAGCTCCATTGGGGAATCCCCGATGACATTCATTTCCTGGGACTTCGAACGCTCGATCTGCTCGCGTCGAAATACCGATTCGCTGTCACGCGCCGCGTACGTACTCCATACGACGACGAACTCTTTCTTCCATCACGATGGCGGCAGATGGGCCGTAGCCGGCTCGTAAATCTCGCGAAGATTGCCGGGTTGCGGACGCCCTTCGCACTGCCCGCGCTAAGAACGCTATACACGCGGATATTCGGCGGCCGCCTTTTCCTCTCGTTTATCGTTCTCAGGCCTATTTCTAACTTCGATTAGCGTGGCCCACTAAGCGAAATGAAACCCATAAACAAGGCAGGTTCAGAAGTGACGCGGTCTCCATTCATCGTGCGGACAATTCGAAAACATCCGCACGCTTATTCCGCGATTTGCAAAGCGCGATTGCTCTACGCGCGCCGCATCGCCGGCGCCAAAGCTCGTTCGCTTTTCCACCAGAACGAGCGTCTCTTCTCAATGAACGGCTTCGAAAGCCAGCAGGTGGAGAACCTTCGTACCCACGGCTACGCGGTTGCGCTATCTTTTTTCCCGACCTCTTTAATCGACCGCATTTGCACCAGAGCCGACGCGATGTTCCGCAATCTCGAAATCGACCTCGAACGCGCGTATTCGGTTCAAACGGGCCGGCGCGCCAATCTCGCGGGACTTTCCTACAACGAGCTAGCCGCCACCGAAAAAGTGATCGCCCTGCGCGATCCCTTGATTCGCATCCCCGAATTGATCGAGGTCGCGTTTCGCGAAACCATTCTGAAAATCGCGGCCAATTTTCTCGGCTGCATTCCGCCCCTTTATCGCGTCACGCTTGTCCGCGATTTTCCGCACGCGCGGCCGCTGCATTCCAGCAACTTCCATAAGGACAATGACGAATCCGACTCGCTGCAAATTTTTATTTATCTCGAGGACATCGATGACGCTCGCGGGCCGCTCGTCTACATCCCCGGCTCGAATCGCTACGACGCGCGTTCCTGCCGTCCGCGCCTTTCGCGTGATCTCGGGATCCCCGCCAATGACGGCCGCCTCAGCGACGAAGAAGTTCTGCGCGTCTACCCGCGCGAATCGTGGGCCATTCTCCGCACGGATCGCGGAAGCATCGCAGCCATTCATGGCAATGGCATCCACAAGGGGCCAGCGTGGGCGCGGCCCGGCGATCCCAGCAATCAGCCACGTACCGCCATCAAGCTTGACCTCCATGGTTACAAAGCGGGTGTTGTCCGCGATCGGCGCGAAAATCGCATTCGCGTGGCGGATTTCGATCGTATGACCGAACTCCAACGACTCTTCGCCCATGCCACCTTCGCGGAAAAACCGGCAAAAGCCATGGCCCACGCAAGGCTAAGTCAATGAAGGATCAAGACAAATGATGCTGCGCGCCACTGCTTCCCGAGCCAGCGCCTTGCTCGCCAAAAATCCCGGACTTTTTTGTCGAATGATGGTTGCAAAACTCGCCACCAGGCGGCGCATGCCGCCCCTCCCCGCGCGGAAGCAAATCAACGGCGTCACTTTTGAATACGATCTCGCCGCTTATCGAGGGCTTGCGCCGATGTATTTCGGTTCATACGCGTTATTGGTGGTCGAAGCCATGAAACGCTCTCTCTTCCCCGGCGGCGTCTTCATCGATGTCGGTTCGAACATCGGATATCTCTCGGCGATTGCCGCCGGATTTGTGGGTCCCGAGGGCCAGGTCCACGCGTTTGAGCCCGTGCTGCCCTATTTCGAGAGACTGCGCCGCCTCGCGGAAATGAATCCGGGTTACAACATCTTCGCCAATCCCTGCGGCGCTGGGGACACGCCCGGTCACGCGACGATTTACGTCACGCGCGAAGCCGGGCAGAACACCGTGGTCCCGAGGTACAAATCGGGTCCCGAAATCGTCGACACGCAGGATATCCCCATCGTTCGGCTCGACGCTTATATCGAGCAACACCGCATCGAGCGCGTTTCGCTGATCAAAATAGACGCGGAGGGATTTGAATTCCCGGTTCTCAAGGGCCTGCAGGGTTACTTTGCAGCCACCGGACAACGTCCGCCGATCGTCTGCGAAATTGCTCCCCGCGCCTACCCGCTGATGGGCGAAGCCCTATCAGACCTTTCGGGCTACATGCGAGCGCAGGGTTACGCAGCCTTCGATTTGATCGACGCCTCAACCCCCGTCGACATTACAGCCATCAATCGCGTCGATGACGTCCTATTTCTCGCGCCAAGATCAGCGTAAACAAAAATGAACGGTGAGCGCGCTGTCCACGTCTTTCCGCTCGGCAATTTACCGGTATCCGCCTGGCAGATTGCGGCGCTAATCACTGCGATTGCCGTCGGCTTCGAGTTCTCCTCGCTTGGTTTCGCGCTGACTGCGGCGCTCGCGTGGGCATTCGGCATCGCCGCTGCCATTGCTTCGATCTTCTATCCGGAACTGGCTCTTGCGTTCTACGTAGTTGTAGGCGACGTCAAAGGCGACGACCGCATCGCGTCGCTGCTTCCCGTGGACCTCACGATTGCCCTGGGCGCAATTCTTCTCATTGGGATCGCCGTCAACCTCTTGCGTAAAAAACCCATGTTATCGCCGCCGCCTGTCTATTTTTTATACGTCGTCCTCGTCGCGATCATGGCTGCAAGCCTTACGTACACTCTGATGCTCGACGCGGGAATTGAAAAGCTCGGCCGGTTCCTCACGTTCACAGGTATCGCGATCGTTGCGCCGTTTTTTGTTCTCGGAACGCGCCGCGCGATGACGCGATTCCTCGCCGGATTCTGCGTCGCGGCTTTCGCTATTTGTGCTTGTTCGCTCACCGGCCTCGGCGGAACGGAGCGCCTCGAATCGCTCAGTGGCAATACAATCGGCTTGGGCCACGTTGCATGCGCACTATTGATTGTGATTTGGTTCGGCGCCATGCCTCGCCTTTCATTTCGCAGACGAGTCTTGTTGTATCCGCTGCTTGCCGTTCCGGCGATCGCGCTGATTGGATCCGGCTCCCGAGGCTCCGCGATTGCTTTGGCCCTGGCCCTTCTGCTGTGCATTTATTTTTACCGCCGGCTTGCGCTCGACCTCCTCTGCCTTGCGATGCTAGGACTGCTAGCTTTGCCGCTTGCCGGCCTTCCGCGCGCCTCGCTCGATTATCTGGCAACGCTCACTCAAAGCATGAATCTCGAAGGCCTTCTCAATTTTCGAACTGACCTGCTGTCTTACGGCTGGATTCTGTTGCAGCGCCACCCCTTATTCGGCACCGGGCTGGGCGGCTATCGCTATTCGTCGCCGAATCCCGGCCTGTACAAATGGCCTCATAACATCTTCCTCGAGGTCGCCTGCGAAATGGGCATTCCCGCGGCTATGTTGGTTTTCATAATTTTCTTCAGCGCCGTCCGCGAGGCGCTCCGCCAAGCCACGGATCGCGTAACTCCGGGCTTTACGTTGTCGCTGATCGCGGCAGCGCTCTTGCTTTCCGGAATCATCAACGGGCTGAACACGGGCGACATTAATTCCGACCGCCTCACGTGGCTCTTCGTCGCTCTCGTATTTGCGGCGCGCGGCCTTCGCTACGGACCGGACAATCGTGCTCCGGCTACGATCGAATCACCACATCCGTTTTCTGCGTCATAGGCTTTCTCGGTTCATGGCCCTAATGGCTTCTCCACTACCCGCGGAAATCGATGCGCGCCCATCCGCTCGCGTGTGCGTCGGGAAAAAACCTTCTGCGCCTGCGACCGCGATTACGCTTTGCCATTTTTCAACGGCTCACACGCAACTGAAAAGCCGGTCGTTCCACCGCCAGTTTCTCCCGCTCGCGGCAGCCGGTTTCAAAGTGCAATATATTTCTCCCGCCCGCGCCATGGCAACCCACGACGGCATCGAATTCGTGACTATTCGCAAACGTAACAGTCGTCTTGCGCGCTTCCTTGGCAGCGTGCCACTCTTCCTCAAGCTGCTCCAGCAGCCCGCCAGCGTTTATCATTTTCAGGATCCGGAACTTCTTCCGGCGGCGCTCCTGTTGAAGCTCGTGTTTCGCAAGCGCGTCGTCTACGACGCGTACGAAGATTTCCCTTCGATGGCTCGCGACAAGGCGTCCATCCCTCAACCGCTTCGCTCGTCGGCTGCAAGGCTTGTTCGTGCTATCGAAAAACTGGCTGCGCGCTGCTTCGACGGTGTGATGACCGCTGACCCCTGCACCTTGCGGCGTCTGGCCCACACCGGACGAAGTCGCAAACTGGTCTTTTACAATTTTCCAAATCTCGATTTCTTTCCACACCCGGCCCCGCAGCGAAAGCCGTTTGACGTCGTCTATCGAGGCGGATTGTCCGAACGAGCGGGCACGTTTCTGCTTCTCGACGCTGCCGCCGGACTCGTCCGGCAAGGCCACGCGATCCGGTTGCTTCTCATTGGGTATTTCGATAGCGCCTCGGCCGAAAGCGCTCTTCGCCGGCGAATCCGGGGTCTCGGTCTTGATTCCAGCGTCGAGATTCTGGGACGAATCAGGCACGAGGAAATGGCGCAAGCCTTGTGCCAGGCGCGCATCGGCGTTAGCCCGCTCTCCGCCACGCCCAAGTTTCTTCTGAATATTCCCGTGAAAATCTTCGAATACTGGGCCTGCGGCTTGCCGGTAATCGCAAGCGACCTGCCACCGATTCGCCCATTTCTTTGCAACACGCACGCGGGCCTCTTGTTCCCTCCCGGAAATTCGCACGGGCTGGCGCTGTCGATCCGATGGATGTTGGAGCATCCGCATACAGCGGAACGGATGGGGTGTCGCGGGCGCTCCGCGGTCGTCGAAAGATTTAACAATCACAACGAGACACAAAAACTTGCCAGGTTCTGCCTGAGCATCGCAAACAGTCACTGACCGATCGACAATCCAATAAGCACATGCTCGAACCTCTCATTCGCGCAAACATCCCGCGTCTTCAGCCCCTATACCACCGCGTCCCATCGCCAGCGCGCAATTTCCTCGCCAGCGCTCGCGGATGGTTCTTGACGCGACTCCGGTATGCACCTGAAACACTCGCTCTGTTGGAGGAGTTTCGATCGCACGAGTCGTGGTCGACCAGCGAAATTGCCGCATACCAGCTCAGCCGCCTTCAGGAAATCATCGAGCGCGTCCGCGCCACCGTCCCCTTTTATGCCGATTATCCCTGCGCTCCCATTCGCAGCCTCGAAGACATTTGCCGCTTTCCCATTCTCGAACGAGAAACAGTGCGGCAGAAAATTGACGATCTACTTTCGCGCGAGATTCCGCCAAATTCCCGCGTTCGCGCCGGAACCACGGGAACCACCGGCGCAAATCTCAAGGTGGCGTACACGGAAGCGCTGGCCCGCGCGAATTGGGCGATTCTCCTGCGGCAGTGGCAGTGGGCCGGAATCGTCCCGCGCGAAAAACGAATCACGCTCTTCGGTGCGCAAATCATTCCTCCCGCACGCGTCACCCCGCCATTTTGGACTCGCAACGCGCCCGAACGTCAAATTCTCATGAGCATCTTCCATCTTTCCAAGAGCACGGCGTCCGCATATCTCAATTTTCTGCAATCGCACCGCGGTATCGTCCTCGAGGGATTCCCATCCGTGCTCGGCGTCCTCGCCGATTTCATCCTCGAGCGCGGCGAGCCCATTCCTATGCGGGTCGTTTTCACCAGTGGCGAGCCGCTTTATCCGGATTCGCGGGCAAAAATTGCCGCCGCTTTCGCGTCGCGTGTGTTCGATAGCTACGGTATGACCGAATACTGCGGCTCGATTCAGGAATGCGAGCGCGGCGGCATGCATCTGATCCCCGAATTCGGGTTTCTGGAAATTCTCGACGACCGCAATGAGCCGGCCGCGCCCGGCCAGGAAGGCCACTTCGTGTGGACCGGCTTTCTCAATCGTGCGATGCCGCTGATTCGTTATCGCATCGGCGATCGCGGCATGTGGCACGCGGATTCATCGTGCCCTTGCGGCCGCGCGTTTCCACTGGTAAGGCCAACAATAACGCGAGAGAGCGACACGCTTCGCTGTCCGGACGGCCGCATTTTTTCTCCGCGCGCGCTGAATCAGCTGCTTAAGCAATCGAGTTCGCTGCGTTTCTGCCAGTTCTTGCACGATCGTTCGGAACGCGTCGTCGTCCGAGTCGTGCCGGGCTCGGATGCCGGGCGTCCGACCGAAGAAACTGCTGCGATTCGCGACCGCCTGCAAACGCTGCTAGGCCCTGCGATGCACGTCGTATCCGAAATCGCCAGCGCTCCCATCGCGCGCCCGGGCGGCAAGATCCCGCTGATCGTCAATCAGGTGCGGACATGACCGCTATTCGGCTCATTGTCAACGCGGACGACTTCGGAATGACTCGCGGCATCACCGATGGAATTTGCACCGCGCATGAACGCGGTTTTCTCACCAGTGCTTCGCTCATGCCGAACATGCCAGCCGCCGAATACGCGGTTGCTCGCCTCGCAAACATTCACACCCTGGCCGTGGGCGTCCATCTCAATATCTGCCAGGGCAGACCGATTTTGCGCCCGTGCGAAGTCCGCTCGCTGGTGGATTCCCATGGATTCTTCCATGCTCCCCGCGCGATGGCTCGCAAACTGTGGCGTTGGCAAATCAGCGGAAGGGAGATCGAAGCAGAATTCCGCGAGCAGATACGCTGGCTGAAGTATCGCGGGATCGCTCCTACTCACGCCGATTCCCACCACCACATGCACATCTATCCGGCTGCCCTCAAGCCATTCGCGCGCGCCCTTGCTGCGGAGGGTATCCACCGGGCACGTGCTCCCCGCTGCAACCAATGGCCACCTACCGGCCACATCGGCGGTCCCCATGCCGGAGGAATCGTGCGCAAACTCTTCGTTCAAGGCTACCGGGCGGCCGTTCAGTTTGCCGTGTTAGGCGAAATCCAATCGCCTGACGGCCGGGTCGCCTTCGCGGCGCGCCATCGTGCAAACGGCGTCACGATCGAATTCCGATGGAAATCCATGCTCGAAAACCTGCCGCCTGGAACCTTCGAATTTGCGTGCCATCCGGGACTTTCCGGACAAGATTCATTGGGAGGAGACGCTTTGGTGTCGCAGCGCGAAAGGGAGTTGCGCTGCCTCATGGATCCCGAGTTGCGGAAAATCATCGATCGCCGCGAAATCCAATTGATCACATACGAAGAATTGTCCGCGCCGGGTATCACGCACCGCGCGCCATCCGAGGCCGTTCGAGCGTGACGTTGCCCATGAATCCGCCGCTGATTCTCTTTTGGGTCTGCCTCGCCGTCGTCGCCTACGTGTATCTCGGGTATCCGCTCTTGCTGGCCCTCGGAGCATTCGGTAGGCCGCGGCCAGTCAACAAAGCGGCGATCCACCCGCTCGTCAGTATCATCGTCCCAGCACGCAATGAAGAATCGGTGATCGAAGCAAAGCTCAACAATCTGCTGGCTTCGGATTATCCGCGCGATGCACTCGAGATTTTGATCGGCAGCGACGGCTCGTCCGACCGGACCGAGGAAATCGCCGGGCGCTTTGCGGGTAATGGCATCGGGCTGATTTCATTCCCGCAGCAGGTTGGCAAGAGCGTTATGCAGAATCGGCTCGTCGCCGCTGCATGTGGCTCGATCCTGGTCTTCACGGATGCAGACTGCTTCTTTTCACTCGGCACGTTGTCCAGCGTGATCGCGAATTTTGCGGACTCGCGCGTCGGCCTGGTCACGGCACGCCCGCGGTATCAAAACGAAGGTGAAACCGATATTGCCGCGAACGAACGTTTGTATCTGCGGTACGAAAGCTGGCTGCGCAACCAGGAAAGCGAACGCGGAATCCTCGCGATGGGCTCGGGTTCCCTCCTATCCATGCGGCGACCGCTATGGCAGCCGCTGCATCCGAATCGCGGAGAAGATTTCGTGCTGCCTCTCGCGGTGGCCCGTGCAGGGTTGCGCAGTATTCTCGAAAGCCAGGCTATTGTGACCACGCGTTTGACGCAAACCAGGCCGGCGTCGATGCTTCAATTGAAATCGCGAATCGTCAGCAAGGATTTTCCGGGTCTGTTCGCAAATGCGGATCTCTTGAACCCGCTCAAACACGGACGGATTGCCTTGGCGCTCTGGTCTCACAAACTCCTTCGATGGCTCGTTCCGGTCTTTCTGATCGCGCTATTTGGCAGCAATGTGCTCTTGCTCGGGCGCCCATTCTTCAAAATTACACTTCTCTTGCAGGCCTTGTTCTACGCCCTCGCTCTGGCAGGATGTCTGCTCCGCGAACACCCGCCGCGGCTCGTCTCGATTCCCTTTTCTTTCTGCCTCGTAAATCTCGCAGCGGCGCACGGCATATTCAAGTGCCTCTTCCGCAAGACGTCAGGGCAATGGAACCCGCTCCGGGAAAGATACCCTGCAGCTTGACGGTCGCGTAAACGGCCTCTCGCATTCGTCCCTCATGAAACAAAAACAGATTCTCCTGAACGCGCTGACCACCTTGCTTCAGGTGACCGGGACCGCCGGAGCGCTTTTCTTTCTTTATCGCTTTCTGATCCGCACGATTGGAATCGAACGCCTGGGAATCTGGTCCCTCGTGCTCGCCACCACCTCCGTTGTCACGCTGGCGAATCAGGGGTTCTCGACCAGCATCGTCAAATTTGTCGCGAAGTATGTCGCGAAGCAGCAGCCTGAAGACGTCTCGGCGCTCGTTCAGACCGCGCTGCTTTCCATCGGGCTTGGGCTTGCTGTGATTTCGATCGGACTTTACCCGGTCGCGGAATGGATACTGCGAATCGTTCTGCCGCGCGCGTATCTTGCGGAAGCCGTTGCGATCCTGCCTTTCGCGCTGGCCTCGCTGTGGATCAATCTCCTCGCCAGCGTCGTGCAGGCAGGCCTTGCCGGACACGAACTGATCACTCACCGCAACTACGTCGTGCTCGGCAGTTCTGTCGGCTACCTGCTGATGGCTTGGCTTTTCGTGCCGCACTTTGGACTGCTCGGCCTCGCCTATTCGCAGACCATCGTTGCCGCCGGCGGTTTCCTCGTCGCCTGGATTTTGCTCCGCCGGTGCATTCCTCTTCTTCCATTTATCCCACAGCGCTGGAGCCGCACGCTCTTCCGGGAAATGGCCAACTATGGGCTCCAATTCCAGTTCATCACTGTCAGCCAGGCCGTGCGCGAACCCGCCACCAAGGCCTTACTGGCGAAATTCGGCGGCCTTGCCGTGACGGGCTTCTACGATATGGCCATGCGCTGGGTGATCACATTTCGTGAGCTTATCGTCCAGGCCAATCAGGTTTTAGTCCCTACCGTCGCGGGCTTGCAGGAACGCGATCCTAGGTCCGTGCCGGTGATTTATCGCGAATCGTACCGGCTGATTTTCTTTCTCGCGGTCCCAACTTTCGCGTTCCTCGCGGCCATGGCGCCGGTCGTCTCCCGGATATGGCTTGGCTATTACGAGCCGGTATTCGTGCGGTTTGTGGGATTGCTTGCGATCGGCTGGCTCGTGAATATTTTGAGCAATCCCGCATACGTCGTCGACGTCGGAACGGGCAAGTTGAAATGGGTTTCAATCGGCTGCGGCGTTACGGCGGTCCTGAACGTTTCGATCGGCTTCGTTGCCGGGAAATATCTGGGAGGCGATGCTGTCGTCGTAAGTTCCGTTGGCTGCCTGATTCTCGGTTACGTCATCGTGCTCGCATCGTATCACCTGACGAACCGCGTCCCCTTTTCGGTTCTCTGGCCAAGTAAAAGCATGGGAATTATGGTTTCGAGCCTTGCCGCGGCTTTGATCTTTCTTCCGCTCTTTCGCGCATCGGCTCGCTTCCGTTTGTTTCCGCTTCCGGCCACCGCAAGCGTCGCGCTCATCGCCCTCCTGTTCGTTCCGATGTGGATTCATCCCATGCGAAAACGCCTGATGGATTGGGTTCTATCTCGGTCGCCCGCGTGATTTCATGCCGACCCTAATGAGTCCGCCAAATCACATTATGTGGCAATCGGAACGAAACCAGCCGGTCGTCGCTCGCGTCGCGATTGCCGGAGATTTCTTGCCCGCCGGGAAACTGTCCCTTCCGCCGAATGCAAATTGGCGTGATATGGCTCGGCCTCTCGATCCGCATTTTGAGGATGTCGCCCTCGCGTTCGCCAATCTGGAGTGCGCCATCAACGCCGAAGGACTTCCGCCGCGCGTTCTCTGCGGAATCGGCGAAATCGTCGGAGCCCACGAGGCCGCACTCGATTACCTGGACTCGATTCAGACTCGTATCATCGGCCTCGCCAACAATCATGCATATGACTTCGGCGCCGCCGGCGTCGAAAGAACGCGTGCGGCGATCCATCACCGCAAAATGAATGCAATCGGAGCTGGACGTCACTTGAAATCCGCGCCGGATGTTTATTTATGGCAAGGGCCGGAATCCGTGCGAGTCGGTTTCTGGAGCGCCGCGAAAGCAACTCACGATCCGGCAACTCGGGCGCGAGCGGGGGTGGAACCCGCCACTATCGAACGCGCCCAAGGGGCGTGCAACGCAATGTCAGTGCAAGGCGCGAGCTTTCGCATCGCGCTCCTGCACGTGGGTTGTCTTCGCACGAATCGGCCTGATCCGGAAGACGTTCGCCTGATGGATTCAATCGCGCGATGCGGCTTTGATATCGTGGCTGCTTCGCATTCCCACCGCATCAGCGGTTATCGCGAGATCGCCGAGTCGCACGGCCGTCCTTCGTTTTGTTTCTACGGCCTCGGTAGCCTCATCTCCGGTTATGCCGCTTGCGCTCTTGAACGTGAAGGCCTCATTATCGTCGCCGGATTGACGGTCGCAGGCGATTTAGCTCGCGTCGAGGTGCGTCCCGTTTTGCTTCAAGACAATGGGTTCGGTTCCGTTCCCGATCAACGCTCCAGTGAGACGATCCTCGACCGTTTCCGCAATCTCTCGACCGAAATCACGGACGCGTCCTTTATCCGTCGGTTCTATGAGGACGTCTCACGCGGATTGGCGCGACTTTATCTTCGCGACGTCCGAACGGCGTACGGGCAGGCTGGCGTGCGCGGCTTGGCGCGCAAGGCAAGCCGGTTGCGCTTGCGTCATTTCCGCCGGCTGGTTCACGGGATGGTTGGGTGAGTGCAATGCTCGGCCCGAAATACAGAGTGACGCCAGACATCCGCTCGCGCCGTTTGTTTCGATTCTGGAAATCATGCTATTTGTAGCGATTCATCTGGGTTCGTTGCGAATGGATGATCGGGTTGGACGTCCGTCCGTGGCCTCTCATACATCCAAGGCCTCGCCGCACGAAGAATCAGGACTGGGTTGATTGCGTGGAAATAATCGTTCTGCCGCCCCGGCGATTGCGATCCTGCGGCGTGGACTGCTTTTGTAAATTGCCCAGCTGGACGAGCAGCCGACGCAGCTTGGCGCGCTCCTCGAGTTCCATTTCCACCACCTCGAATGCCCGCGCTTGCGTGTTTGCTCCGCGTACGATCGTCTGTGCCTTCACCGGCTTTTGATCCGTGCTGATCCGCAGGTTCACCACGCTCCCCGGATGCAGGCTTTGTACGCACATTGCCACTCCGCCGCCCAGGGCCATTTCCGGGATTTCCAGACTGCAATTGTCCTTCAAGTTCGTCGTCTCCGCCGCCACCGGATGTTCCAGCCGCAATCGCGGGTAACGCCGCTGGCGGATGGCCGGGGAATTTGGATCCGCATCCAGCGGCTCAATCGAAAGCTCCGCAACGCTCAATCCGCTGCGTGGAATGAAACTGCGCAGCCATTCGGAATCAATCTTGGACATCGCTTGCGCGGCCACCAGCCGCAGTTCGCTCGGACTGGCCCAGCGCCACGCCTTGCGTCCTTCGGAGATTTTCCGCAATACGTTTTCCGCTCCGGCCGTTCGCAGGCGTCCCAGCGCTTCAATCGCCTTGAGGCGAAGATAATCGGTCCCGTCTTTCGGCAGATCGCCTTCGGCCAGTCTCACCAGCCGCATGTCCGCAAGTTGTTCGCCGCTCAATCCTATTTCGTCCACGGCGAGTGGCCGTATCAGCCGGTCGAGTTGGTCGAAGAGCGACAGCAGCAGCCTGCCTCGCTCCGAAGCGCCGCTTCCCGCGATTTGCCGCACCACGCGATCGTGCGCGGTCCGCTTCCACTCCTTCATTCGGACAGGCAGCACGTTTTCCACAGTGTCCAGGTCCATGCGCGCGAGCAAGCCGACTGCATCGATCGCGTCGTTTGGCTCTCCGTGACGAAGCTGCTTGCGCAGATGATCGAGTCCCTCGGCCCCAATCGCCTGCATCATCGAGATCAGCAGCTCGCAATCGTCGCGAAAACCTGCGCGGCTAAATCGCGTCGCAAGCTGCACTGACGCCGGCCCCGGCATGCGCCGCAATAGTTCGGATAATCCCGGCGGAAGGGTGCCGTTTCGCAGCGTTTCATCGATAAATTCGGGCAGCCGGTCTTCGACAGCAATCCTCGGCCGCATCGTTTTTCCCACGCCCGGCCGCTCCGATTCCACGTAATCGATCAGCTCCACCGCGCGCTGTATCGCTGGATAAGCGCGCTTCGTCGTGGCTTCTTGCGTCAGCCTCACGAACGCCGCGCCCACCAGGCTTTGCAATTCTGAGTCCTGCTCTTCCGCAAGCTGGACGCCTGTCTGCCGGATCGTGCTAATCAGCAATCGTTCGCTGCACTTCGCGTAGAGTCCGGCAAGTTCCGCCAGACCCATGGCCGTATGGCCTCGCGATTCCGGCGATTTTGCCGTTATGCAGCTTGCATACGTTCCCAGAACGTTTTCCGCCGCGTCCTTCTCGCCTCGCGACAGCAGGCCATCCACGTACTCCCGTACCTTCGCTGGCGGAACGCACCACGCCTCCGGCGATTCCAGCACGGCTTTCTTTTTTTCCTCGGGAACCTGCGCCCAGAACTGCTGCGCCAGCATATCCGTGTGCGATTGCACTTCGAGCCCCGCGCGCTTCATCCGTTCTTCGTATACGCCCAGAATCTTGCGCAGGCCGTCCAGCTCTCCGCTCATTTCATTCAGCAGGTTCCGGACGGAGTTCACCTCGATGTCGCCGCGCTCGTAGCTCTCCAGTGCAAACCGGATCGCGATGTGTTCCGCAAGTTTCAAAAGCGTTGGCTTGTCTGCCGATTCGTTCGGCGACTGCGCGGCCAGGGCCGAGAGCGCCTGGCTCACCGTAAATCGCGCGCGCCGGGGCAGCGTCGAAAGACGCGATTGAAATGCATTGGGATCGAGTTTGTCTTTCGCGGAATCAGTCGTCCGCGCAATCTGGGCCAGCACTTGAAGAATCCCCTGCAGTTCATCTTCGTGCAAAGTCATCAGGCCGGTTTCAACGGCCATTGAACCTGTCGCACCTCGCGCCGACCGGCTCCCGCGAATTCCCGCCGTGGCATTCGTCCAGCGGCCCGCCGTGGCGGCATCGCCTTCATTGCCCCCGCTACTCCCTGCCCGCCATTTGCGCGTGCCTGAGCCGCCTCCCGCTCCGGTTCCAGATCCTCTGGTACCGCCGCCTTGTCCGGGTGCGCCGCCTCTGCCTATCGCCGGCCGGTGCGAACCCCCCGCGCTCCAGCCGCCAGAAGTTCCCGCTGCATCGACGCTGGCGTTCGATCCTGGACCCTTGCCGCCCAAAAAGCCGCCACCGCTCGGCGCACTACCCGAAATCCCAGCAACGTTTCCGCTGAATTTCGGCGAGCCTTTCTCTCCGCTCGGGTTCGCTAAATCTTTATTCAACCAGAAGCCCCCGGCGTTCGGGTCGAGCGGGCTGCCGCCACCTTCGCTGCCAACGATATTCCATGTGCCTGGCGACCCCGCTCCTGCTCCAACCACTCCGCTGCCGCTGGTTGATTCATTCCCGTCTTTGTTGAGCCAAAACCCTCCGGCGTTCGGATCAAGCTTATGCCCGCCGCCGCTACCGCCGACGATATTCCATGTGCCGGACGATGCCCCGGACGATCCGGAACCATCCCCGGTTGGTGCATGTTCCGCACCCGCACCGCTCTCGCTAACCGGCGTCATTGAGCCTAGTAGAGAAGCGGCATTGGCTTGAAGCAGATTCGGGTCCCCCGAATAGTAGCCACGTGCCGGCGAATCGCTTCCACCGCCGCCGGCTCCCGACGCAGCCGGGCCGCCAAAGCCGGAACCTGATCCTGATCCGGAGCCCGAACCAGCGGGCCCTGCCTCGCCGTCGCCGTAGCCGCCCGTTCCATGCCCGCCAGGCCCCGCGCTTCCGTATCCAAATCGTCCGCCTGACGCTCCGTCGCCTGACCCACTTCCCAGAACGACCGCGCCGCTCCCAAGCTCGTCCATCCCACGCGGACCGCTTGCGCCAGATCCGTCGCCAGAGCTTTTCGTGCCTTCTGCCGCGACGATAAGCTGCAGCAATCTCTCTGGATCGCTGAAGAGTTCATTCGCCTGCTCGGAATCAAGCCCCAGCGTGCGCGCCGTCAATTGCGCTGCAATCGTCGACTTGGCCACCGCTGAATCGGCTGGCACGAAGCAAACTTCATTCACGTGAATGTGCGGATCGCCCTGCAACGCGACTTTGAGCTGCTCCGCTAACTGCGTCGGTTTGGCTCCGGTGCCGGTCGGAAATCCGCGCGCCAGGCGCCCCAAGCTGCCCTGGGTCATCTTGGGAGAGAAATGAATGCTCGCGATGCCCGCTGCGGAAAGCATCCGTGCGAAGCTCTTTTCGGAGGCGGCAGATTCAAGCGGCGTTCCGTCAAGGAGAAGCTGCTCGCCAGAAACGGCCAGCAGCAGGCCGGCCTGATCGTCCGTGCCGGAGCCCAACGCCGTCCGCAGTTCGTTCCAAGCCGTGTCGTATTGTTTTGCCGTGCGAGGATGCCCGAAGTCGTACATCCTGGCGAACTTGAGCAAGATATTTAGGCTGCGCACAAAGGCGCGCGCTGCTGCAGGTCGGGTCTGTGAGTGTGTCGTCACGGTGTAGGGGCAGATGCCCCGCCTCTGCTGTAAATATGAGGCTTAGCCCATGCCGAGACAATGGTACGCGTGTCCTGTTTGGTACTAACATCTAGTCCTATGTTATTGGTGGGACGAAGGTTCTGGCACTCAAAGACCGCGGAATCCGCTTTTCAACCAGCGTTCAAGCTCGGTCACTCGTCCCAGAATCGCAAGCGCGCCGAGTTGGGTGAGCTGGGCGCCACGGTGGTACCGTTCTTGGCTCCGGCGCGGCAGTATGCCGACGAATGGCATACGAATCGACCGGGCCGCCATCGCATCGTCCACGTTATCACCAACATACAGCGCAATCGAAGGATCGCGCCCCTCTAGAATTTTCAGCAGCCCCTCGGGCGAGGGCTTTGGCGCCTGGACGTCATGCACGTTGACAATCCGCCCGAAAAATTCCCGCATTTTCTGGCGGTCGAGCGTGTAATCGAGCTCCCATTTGTCTCTACCCGTGAAAATCGCGAGTTCCGCCAATTTTGCCAGCCGTCGCAGATTCGCTTTCGGCAACAGCCACTCCTCCCGCGACGCGTTCCCGCTGCCATTCTCGCCCCAATAGAATTCGATGAACTTGCGCTTCACGTCCGCATATTCCTGATTTCCGCCGAGCGAGTTCACCCACGCGTGCGAGAGTTTCCAATCGTCGTTAAATCCTGGCTTGTTCTTCCATTGATGCAGTTCCGCCAGCGTCACGCGCTTTCCGGTAAAATGCCGCACCGTTTCCAGCACTGTGCGCATGTAGGATTCGCGCGTGCCTACCAGCACGCCGTCCACATCGAAGATAATCAACGACGGTTGAGGCTTCTTCAGTTTTGATTTCGGGAGGCTCAAGAATTTTCGCGCGGGAATTTCTTCAAGATTGAGATGAATCCGAGCGGGCCGGCTCCCCCGTCGCGTTCGATTGCTGCGATTCTGAATTCGAAGTATTTTCCACGGGTCCCGAAATTTTTTCGTCGGGCTTGGAATCCGGTGCTTCCGGCTCCGCCGCTTCTTCGACCGACTCCGAGGACCACGCTTCGCCGGTAGCCACAGCGGCACGCGCCGTCTCAGGCGCCGCCGTTTCTTGCTTTGACACTTCAGGAATGGTCGAACCGATAGTAGTTGAAGGTGCCGGAGCTGCGGCCGCCGTTCCGGTCGCCGCACCAGGCTCATTTGTGCCGGCCGATGCCGCAGATTGCAAGGTTTCGAGGCGCACGGCCAGAACGTCCACGAGAAGATCCACGATCGCCTTTGCTCCGCTGCCGTCCGGATCTTTTTCCGGATTGTATGCAGTCACTTCGATCGCCGCCAGATGCTTCTGCTTCGCGAACACTTCCAGGGCTTCGCGAACCTCCGCCAGCGTCAGTCCGCCGGTTCCCGGATAATTCGTCGCTTGGAAACCGGCGATCACGTCCACATCGAGGTGCAAAATGAATTCGTTGCCCTTCCCGTGGATGCGCGCGATCGCTTCTTCGGCGGCAGCCGCCGCCCCCTTCCGTCGTACGTCCTCCGCCAGGTAACGGCGCAAAGGCGAGCGCCGCAAGACGTCCTCTTCGGGCTGATCGAGCCGTGCCACGCCAAAAAGTGCCAGGTCCGGCTCGCGCACCAGCGGCGGTTCACCCCAGAAGCGAACCAGTTCCGCGGCGCCGCGTCCGGTCAAATGCGACACCACCATGCCGTCGACGCACCCGGACGGAGTCGTCGCCGGCGTGTTCAAATCCGCGTCGCCATCCATATAGATCATGCTGATGTGGCGGAAGTAACGGCGCGCTCCGGCCACCGTCGCCAGAGCCACCGAACAATCGCCGCTCAAAATCACTGGCAGCGCCGCCGATTTCACAGCCGCTTCCATTCGAGGCTTCAGCGCTTCGATCGATTTCAAAATGGCAGGAATATTTCTCGCGCGCGGACTTTCTTCGTCGGGCTTGCAAACCTGAGGAGGGTCGTCGCCGAGATCGCTGACTTCGTATCCAACCGCGCGAAGTCGCTCCGCCAATCCAGCGGCTCGAAGGGCTGCAGGCGCCTTTTCGTGGCCCGGCGACATTGCCGCCGCGCTCGTCGGCGCGCCCAGCAGAGCAATTTTATTCGCCTGGCGGGCGATTTTGGCCGCCACTCATCCACTCCTTGTACTTCGCGTAGCGCCGCCCTCTTGCCCTAAGAATCTGCTAAGGGTCAGAGCGGCATGCCAAACTACAGTCGCACTCGCGCAAGGCAGCATTTCACCGCGCCGCAGGGCCGCGCTTCGCCGCTAGTTCCGCCGGCAACGTGAACCGCACATCCTCGCGAATCAAATCCAAATCACGCTGGTTGGTAAATCCGAAATTCGAAAGCCGCTGGCTCACCTGTTCCACCAGCACTTCCGGCGCCGACGCTCCCGCCGTCAACCCCAGCGTCTTCACTCCCTCGAGCCACGAAGCGTCAATGTCGTTCGCATCTTCGATCAGTCGCGACGCCACTCCCGCGCGGTTCGCCACTTCCACCAGCCGGTTCGAATTCGAGCTATTAGCCGAACCAACCACCAGAATCAATTCCACTTCGCGCGTCAGCGCTTCCACGGCTTCCTGTCGATTCTGCGTCGCGTAACAAATATCGTCCGACGCAGGACCAACGATCGCCGGAAACCGCTGCCGCAATCGCGCCACAATCTCCTGAGTGTCGTAAAGCGAAAGCGTCGTCTGCGTCAAAAACGCCAGCCGGTTCGGATCGGGCACTTCGAGCCGGTCCACTTCCTCCACGCTCCCTACCACCACCGTTTGCTGCGGCGCTTCCCCCGACGTTCCCACAATTTCCTGGTGATCCCGGTGCCCGATCAAAATCAGCGTGCGGCCCTCGCGCGCAAATTTCAGCGCCTCCAGATGAACCTTGGTCACTAGCGGGCACGTCGCGTCAATCACTTTCAGCTTGCGCTCTTGCGCTTCCGTGCGCACACGCGGCGGCACGCCATGCGCGCTGAACACCAGCACCGCGCCCGTCGGCACTTCCTCGATCGATTCCACGAAAATCGCGCCGCGCCGCCGAAGCTGATCTACCACGTAACGGTTGTGTACGATTTCGTGATGCACGTACACCGGATTGCCGTAAGCCTCGAGCGCAAGTTCGACAATATCCACTGCGCGTACCACTCCCGCGCAAAATCCTCGCGGCCGCACCCGCACCAGCGTCTTCGCTCCGGTCGCGGTTGCCGCGTCGCCGTTCGCTGCGGTTCCCTGCCCCGCCGTATCTCGCCCGTTGGCTATGCTTTGAATGTTTGTCAGCGTCAATTCCATCTCCGCAAAGTCTTCATTTTACACGAACCGCGCCGCTCCCCGCCACTTGTTCCTTGTTTCGTGTCTTCGGTTGTCGCGTCCGCGGCCAACGTATCACTGCCGAAGAATGATACAATCCTTCCGTGCGAACCCGCGCATCGCGGATCACGGCGGCGATCGTGTTGCTGACCTGCGTGGTGTGTCCGGTCGTCGAATTATTCGACTTCTGGGACAAGACCATGCAAACAGGAACCGACACGGAATATGCGTTCGTCTTCCTTGCGTTGTGCGTGGGTTTGCTCTATTCGTTTGCCGGCATCATTTCTAAATTTTTCCTCGATCTCCCGGCGGTCGAAGCGGCTTCCTGCGCGGCGGAAAAACCGTCCTTCCATTTTCTGCTTAGCGCCGCTGTCGCGCGCGTCCTCATCCCTATCAGTCCGCCCGCTCTCTCCCTCTCGCTGCGTATCTAAAATCTCGTAATCTCGCCTCTGCCCCTCTGCGGACAGCTGTGGTCTGTTTATACGAGCCTGGGGCGGTAAACCTCCGGCAAGGTGCTCGCGATATCTTCCTAATTCGAAGTTTTTAGCAGGATTGGCTGCATTTGAGTTCAAAAGAGGATCCAAATGACTCTACATCTTCATTTCTCGCCGACGCTGCGATGCACGCGATTTTTTCTCGAAATCGCAATTTTAATGTCCTTCTGCGTTTCCGGTGTTGGTGCGCAAACCTCCCGAACCTCAGCGACATTGGCGGGAGCTGTCACTGACACCAGCAAGTCCGCGGTGCCGGGCGCCCAAATCACGTTACGCAATACCTCAACGAACCAGGCGCGCACATCCACCAGCGACGATCGCGGATTTTTCCGTTTCGGTGAAGTTCCGGTCGGCGAATACGAAATGAACGTCCTTCATTCCGGATTCGCGCCCTATCGAAGCACCGGTATCGTTCTCTCGCTTGGCCGAACCCTTCGAATTGATGTGGTTTTGGTTCCAGCGTCGGCTTCGGCCCAAGTGATAGTACATGCCCACCCGCAGGCCCTCGATCCGTCGCAGACATCCGTCGTTTCGTCCATCGACGGAGAACGAATCGAAGAGCTCCCGGTCCGCTCGCGCAATTATCTCGATTTCGTCCTCCTTGCTCCCGGCGTATCATCTTCCCCCACTCCGCCTCCGCGCAGCGGAGCCACTCAGCTTGCCGGCAGCGGCTTCACCTTCGGAGGATTGCGCACGCGCAGCAACAATATTTCGATTGATGGCCTGGACAACAACGATGAATACACCGGCTCCAGCCACATCGAGATCTCCCCTGAAATCGTCGAAGAGTTTCAGGTGGTCAATAACGGCCTCTCGGCGGAATCTGGTGGCGCCTCCGGCGGTTCGATCAACGTGATCAGCCGCTCCGGCTCCAACACCATTCACGGCGATGCGTTCATCTTCGCGCAGGACAGCGCCTTTAACGCTCGAGATCCGTTCGAGTCCGACTCACGCGAGCCGTCATTCCGGCGTTTTCGCGAAGGCTTCGCTCTCGGCGGACCCCTGGTAAAGAATCGAACGTTCTACTACGTGGCGGCCGAGCAGGAACACAATCGCGGCCAAAATGCATCGGGCATAAACCCAAGCGCGGCCGCGGCCATTAACACGTTTCTCGCGGCGGGAGCTTTTCCGCGCCTGACGACTCGCGGTATCACCACCGGCTTCTTCCCCATCGCCCGCGCTGAGACGGAAGCGGCTGGCCGCCTCGATCATCAGCTCACGAATCACACTTCGTTGATGCTGCGCTACGCCTTCACAAACAACAAGGAAGCCGGCGACGCGTTCAACACCAGCGGGTTGGTGGATGCCAGCGGCCGCGGAAGCAGCTTCATCAGCGACAATTCACTCTCAGGCTCGCTGACCACGGTCTACGGCGCTCAAGCCGTCGGCGATTTGCGCTTTCAAGCCGCCACTCGCCACGCTGTTCTCCGCGCTAATCAATCTTCCGGTCCGGAAATTGACATCGTCGGCCTGGCGGATTTCGGCCGCCCCTACGGCGCGGATAGCGAGCGCCGCGAGAATAATTATCAGGGCGGCTATACCTACACGCGCACGCAAGGGCGCCATCTCTGGAAGGTCGGAACTACGGTCAATCGCGTGGGCCTCCGCGCTTCGATTGGCGACGGCTTCGCCGGCGTTTACCTGTTCGGAACGCTGGGAGATTTTCTGGCCGGCCATCCCGATCAGTTCCGGCAAGCTTTTGGCGCGACCATCGTCAACAGCCCTGTGGAATCCGTCGGCGCATTCGTGCAGGATCATTGGTCCATCGCGCCTCGGCTGACGCTGGATATGGGCGTGCGCTACGATTTCGAACACTTGCCCGCCGGATTCAGCGAAAACACGCGAAATTTCAGTCCGCGCGTAGGTCTCGCATGGAATCCGGTGTCGAAATTGGTGCTGCGAGCTGGATATGGAATTTTTTTCGACCGTTACGTTCTGGCGAATCTTGCTCGCGCCATCCAGAAAAATGGTATATCGGCATTCGAACAGGTCGCCAACGGCCAGGCAGCGACAAATCTGTTTTTAACCGCTGAGGGAGGCCCGCTGTCTGCGCCAGCACCCGGCATCGCGCCTTCCATTTATCGCGCCGATCCTAACTTGCCCACGGCTTACAGTCAGCAAGCCAGCGCCGGCGCCCAATACTTGATAGCTCCGAATCTCACCCTGCGCGCGGACTACCTTTTCGTTCATGGCGTGCATCTCTCCCGGACGCGGAACATCAACCTCTCACCGCCCGTCGTCCTCACGCCGGCCAACTCCGCCAGCCTCGGTATTCCCGATCCCGCTCCGCAGCAAATCGGACGTGAAGTCTTTGGGCCCGGCCGGCTTAATCCGGCGTTCAACGATATTTATCAATTAGAGGATTCCGCGGGTTCGAGCTACAACGGTGTTTCTTTCACCCTCGAACGCCGCATGAACGAGGAACTCGAGTTCTCGGCCAGCTATACGCTTTCGAAGGCCTACGACGACGCGTCGGATTTCGACGAGCAGCCGCAGAATCCCTTCGACCTTCCCGCCGAGCGTTCCCTTTCCCTGCAACAGCAGCAGCAGCGCTTCGTGTTCAACGCCTTGTGGGATTTGCCGATTGGCGATGAAGACGAAGATAGCGGAAAGCCGAAGAGTAGTCCCGGCTGGCTCACGCGCGCTTTCAGCCATATCGAACTCGCCCCGATTTTCACGGCCGGCAGCGCTCGCCCCGTCGATCCATTGACCGGCTTGGATTCCAATCGCAGCAATCCTTTTCCGCTGTCAGCCCGTCCGCTTGGGTACGCAAGAAATTCTCTGGAGACACCCGCGTCGGTCAACATGGATTTCCGCGTGGTGAAATATTTTCCATTCGGCGAATTCGCGCATCTCGATTTGGTTGCCGAATCGTTCAACGTCTTCAACCACCCCAATGTCTCGCAGATCAATCCGTATTTTGGTTCGGGTCTGGCGCCGCTGCCCGCTTTCGGAGATCCCATCGACGGCACCGGCGCCCGCCGCATCGAATTCTCCGTAGACTTCGAGTTCTGAAAGAATATGAGGCAATGCAGCGGGCCTTCGTTCCGTTAAACCGACAACTCGCTCCTGGGATTTGCTGGATTGAACTTGCTGATTGAACCGAGGATACCGCCGAGCGGGCCGGATTAAGCCCGCTCGCACTGTTCTGAACGCGTTACTTCTTCTCGATTTGCTCTTTCAGATGTTTCGCGCAAGCTTCGGCCGTCGTCTGCTGCCCGTGCAACGTATTCTTCTTGTTCACAGCGTACGCGAATACGATGGCGCCAGACGTGCGATCGAACATCTGCACGCTCGCGGCATCATCCGAGTGAATCTGTCCGGTGAACGCCATTTTCGCCCATCCGGCTTTCTTCTCGTCCGACGTTCCCCGGATGATATAGCGCGCCTGACCTTCGCTTGCCACCGGGATCAGCGGCACGTCTTTCTTCTCCAACGCAGCGGCCAGATAATTCTCGAATCCGTTCATCGGCTCGATGTAGACGGACGAACCCGGCATGATCTTCGTGCTAACTGGCCCGGCTGCTGGCGTCGCGGCATTCGGAACATCCGGTTGCGACGCAGGAGCGATTGGCAGCACTGGGGTCGCCGACGGGTTCGGTGCGACGCCCGGCACCGGCGTGGGCTGAGACGCCGCAACCGGCTTGCAAGCCATGCCGTTTACCAGAGTTTCGTCAGGAGCCAAAAAATTGCCGCTTGATGCAAGCGTGCGGCACTGCATCTGCACGGTCGTGGACTGCTGCTGCGCAAGGGCGGGCCCTGCGGCGAGCAAGAAGACAAAGAATGCAGGCAAGCGTTTCATGTAGGGAGTTCCTCCGCCTCGCAGCGTGGTCGAATGAAACGCTGGCGCATAGATTACGTTGGTACAGGTGTGCGCAAAGAAATAGGTTCCGTAATGGTGACATGCATTGCCTTGTGGAAGCCCAGCCCCATCAATGGTTTCAACGCGCGATGCAGCCCGAGCCTTCGATGGGCCGCCTGAATTATCGTCCACAGCTTCCACATCACCTCATGCTTGCCATGTTGTGGTAGCTTGTTCGCGGAGGCATGGCGGAAGACGTGAGAATGCGCATAAAAGTGCGGAGGATCCGGTTGGGTAACGTTGACACTCAGTCTTTGCGGCCATGTCGCGAAGCCAAAATTTCGCACGGATCCTCAGCGCGACGCGGGCCACAAGGCTCTCAAAACCAGCTCCAAAAACGCGAGCGTTAGATCGAAACTGCGTTCGAGCTAGATTCATTGTAACTCGCTGAAAACAAAGAAAAGGCGGCAAGTTAGATCGAAACTGATGTCGGGGGATGCCCGCAAATATGCGGAGGCTGTTTTGGCGCGGCCAACTTGCTGTCGGGAGGCTGAATCGAAATGCAGCTGAAGAACAAAGTGGCAATCGTAACGGGCGGAGGGCGTGGCATCGGACGCGCGATCGCGCACCGTTTCGCAAGTGAAGGAGCGGCGATTGTGGTGACAGCTCGAAGCGAGCGCGAAGTGCAAGCAGTCGCCGCGGAAATCAACAAGGTTAGCGGAAATCCCTCCGCAGCGAAGCAACCCAACTCCGGCGCGCGAGCCATCGCCATCGCTGCCGACGTCTCCCGGGAAGCGGATTGCGAGAAGATCGTGCGCGAGGCCCTGAAAACTTTCGCCCGGATCGACATACTGGTGAACAACGCCGGAATTTACGGACCGGTGCAGCCAGTAGAGAAAATTTCAGCAAGCCAATGGGATGAAGTGATGGCCATAAATCTCCGCGGCCCATTCCTGATGTCGCAGCTGGTGCTGCCGGGAATGTACCAGCGCGGCTCCGGAGCGATCCTCAACATCACCAGCATTGCCGCGAAGGCCGCGTTTCAGTTGGGCGGTCCATACGCCGCATCCAAGGCCGGGTTAATGGGTCTGACGCATACGCTCGCGGCCGAAGCCGCTCGAAAAGGAGTTCGTGTCAATGCCCTGAGTCCGGGGCCGGTGCCGGAAACCAAAATGTCGCAGGAACTCGGCCGCGGCCTCGCGGACTATTTTCAGGCGGATGGTGAAACGCTGTTCAAAGGCATGCTGGCGGGGATATTGCAGGGGAGGCCGCAGACGGCGGAGGAAATTGCCGCCGCAGCCCTCTTCCTGGTGTCCGACGAAGCGAGCGCGATTACTGGGCAGACTCTGAACGTGGATGGCGGAATGGCCTTCTACTGATTTCCTCGAGCGCGCTGTAGCTGCGGCGCGCGGAATCAGCCACCGCTTTCACTCCTGCTTCCGTTAGATCCAAGCCGCGCTCCCCAGCCGCGCCGATCAGGTAGCAGAGGCTGCCGATCGCGAACAAAACGGCGAAAACGAGCGCGAAAAGCAGTTCCGCGGCAAGCAGTTCGCGGACGAAATACATTTGCAGAACGAAAAACGCCGCCAGGATCGAAATCAATCCCTTGCGGACCTTCGCCTGATGCAACAACTTCACCGTTGATTTTTTGAGTTGTCCCAAAATTGTTTTCATGGCCCTCACCTGCCCTCGCTATTATTGGATGCAACGGGAAGCCCAATCCGATTCCTGCCTAAGTGGCTTAAATAGAAAGGCTTAGGAAAACTCTGTACGAAGGGACAAACGAAAGAAAGGAAAATGCCTTCCCACGCAGTGGCAGAGCGCGGCTGTGAAAAACGATTCAGCGCCGACACAATATGGCGCCGCGATTTGTCAGTTGCGAATACGAAGCGAACTCTTTGGCATTGGGCGGGCGATAGAAGTAGTCGAAGCCGGTTTAGCGGCCTTCGAAGGGATAGCGATCTTGCGCGAGGACGGCCTGGGCGACGTGGCGGCGCAAGGCAATCGTGTCCAGCGGCGCGTGCTTCGCGAAGCGTCGTAGGACGGCCAACTGCGTGACGAGCGCATCGCCATCAACTGTTGCTGCCAGCGCGGTGCGCGCTTCCTTTTCGACGCGGTCCATCGCGTCGTAAATAAAAGCGCGGGCGGCATCGGCCATAACGGAAGCCGAATCCCCGCGTTTGGCGGCGGGTTTTTGCGCCCGGCGCAAAGATGATTCCATAGCGTAGATGTCCATCACGATATTGGAGAGCGCCGCAACGATCTCCTGACGATCCGCGAGTTGCTCGCGAAACTTCTGAACGGCGGTTCCGGCGGCTTGCAAGAATATCTTCTTTGCCTGCGCGAGCGATCGTTCTTCCTCGGCAAACGGGCCGGAAGAAGACTCTTCGAACGAAGGACCGGCCAGAATTTCCTCGCCGAGTTTCATCGCGGCGGGAATCAGGGGCAGAACGCCGGCCGTTGCGCGCCGCATCAGCATCTGGATGATGAGCATGCGATTGATTTCGTTCGTGCCTTCGAAGATACGGTTGACGCGGCTGTCGCGATAGGCGCGCGCGACGGGATAGTCCTCGTGAAAACCGTAGCCGCCGAAAATCTGCACGGCCTCGTCCACGCAATAATCCACAGTCTCGCTGCCCACAACTTTGCTGATGGAGCTTTCGATGGCGTATTCCTCGAGCACCTGCATGGCCTGTTTGGTCTTGTCGGCCCCGGCGTCGGGAGACGCAACAGCGGCTTCGATCGTGCCAGCCGTGCGGTAAATCATGGATTCAAGCGCGTACATGCGGATGGCCATTTCACCGAGCTTGGCTTCGATCAATCCGAATTCCGCCAGCGATTTGCCGAACGCGGTGCGCTCCTTGGAATATTTCGAGGCAGCTTCGAGAACTTTCTTCGAACCACCGAGGCAAGATGCGCCGAGCGAAAAACGGCCGGCGTTGAGCGTGTTAAACGCAACGATGTGGCCGCGACCGATCTCGTGCAGGAGATTCTCTTTTGGCACGGGCGCATTTTCGAAAAACAGCGGCACGGTGGAGCTTCCGCGAATGCCCATCTTTTTTTCCTCGGCGCCGACGGAAAATCCGGGAGTGCCGCGCTCGACGATGAAGCACGAAAATTTCTCGCCGTCCACTTTGGCGAAAACAACATAGACGTCGGCAAAACCGCCGTTGGTAATCCACATTTTCTGGCCGCTGAGCAGCCAGTTTTTCCCGTCGGGCGAAAGCACGGCGCGCGTACGGGAGGCAAGCGCGTCGGAACCGGCTTGCGGTTCCGACAGGCAATAGCAGGAAATCCATTCGCCGCTGGCAATCTTCGGCAAGTATTTTTTCTTTTGTTCCTCGGTGCCGAAATACACAATCGGCACCGTGCCGATTCCGGAGTGGCCGCCGTGCGAAACGGCGAAAGATGCATAGGCCGCGAGTTTTTCCGCAAGCACCGTTGCGGACACTTTATCGAGGCCCGTGCCGCCGTACGCTTCGGGAATCCCTCCGCTCAGAAGACCGATCTCGCCGGCCTTCTTCAGCATCTGCACCATCAAGCCTTCTTTGTGGAGTTCGAGATCAGGAATGGCGGGAGTGACTTCCTTGGCGACGAACTCCTCGGCCGTTCGGCCGATCAGCCGCTGATCGTCGGAAAGGTCGGCCGGCGTGAAAACATCTTCGGGCGCTGCGGAAGTAATCAGAAAAGCGCCGCCGCGATTCAATGCGGGTGCAACGGGTGTGGTCGCCATAATCCCTCGCTCTTAGAGCTCTTTGCTAATCTGGATTCTCTCGCTTCCCAGAGCGAATCACAACCGTTTCGGCTTCTTCTGGCGCGTACTTCGCAGCGGGCACCCAGCCTGCTCGCAAGGCAGTTCGCTTACGGGCTCATGTGTCGCGTGCGTTGACGCGCGCGCCAGCGCGGTGCTAGCCTCGCCGACTGCCCCCATGCGCGCTGTTGACATCATTCGCAAAAAGCGCGACGCCGCGGAACTGTCCCGCGAGGAAATCGAATTCATCATTGAAGGCGTCACCCGCGAGCGAATCCCCGATTACCAGATTGCTGCGTGGCTGATGGCCGTTCTGCTGCGCGGCATGTCGCGCGCGGAGGTCGCTGCGCTCACCGAAGCGATGCTGCTCTCCGGGCTGGTTCTCGATTTTTCCGATCTGCCCGCCGCCAAAGTTGACAAGCATTCCACCGGTGGCGTCGGCGATAAGACATCTCTCGTGATTGCGCCCGTGGTTGCCGCCGCCGGATTGTACGTCCCGATGATCAGCGGCCGCGGCCTTGGCCACACCGGCGGCACGCTCGATAAGCTCGAATCCATTCCGGGTTTCAGCGTCAACTTGTGGCTCGAAGAATTCCGCCGCGTGCTCGAGCTCACGCATTGCGCGCTGATCGGCCAGACGCCGGAAATCGCCCCAGCAGACAAGAAACTTTACGCATTGCGCGACGTTACCGGAACGGTCGAAAGCCCCGCGTTGATTTGCGGTTCGATCATGAGCAAGAAACTCGCCGAGGGAATCGACGCGCTCGTCCTCGACGTGAAAACCGGCAGCGGTGCGTTCATGAAGAACCAATCGGACGCCGAAAATCTCGCCACCATGCTCGTCGAAACCGGAACGCGCATGGGCAAGAAAGTCGTGGCGCTGATCACCGACATGGAGCAGCCGCTCGGGCGCAAAGTCGGCAACGCGCTAGAAGTGGAGGAATGCCTCGACGTGCTGCGCAGCGAAGGCCCGGCCGATCTGCGCGAGTTGTGTCTCGAATTATCCGCGTGGATGTTCGTGCTCGGCGAACGAACCAAGACCGTGGCGGATGGCCGAGCGCTCGCTGCGGAAATGATTGCATCGGGCCGCGCCCGTGATACATTCCGCGAGGTCATTCGCTTGCAAGGCGGCGATGCAAAGGTTGTCGACGATCCCGCGCGCCTGCCGCGCGCCCGGCATCAGTCGCGTGTAGTCGCGGCCGCGAGCGGCTACGTCACCGCCATTCACTGCGAACAGTTGGGCATCGCCAGCATGATGCTCGGCGGTGGCCGCGAGAAAAAAGAAGACTCCGTGGATCCGGC
Organism: Candidatus Acidiferrales bacterium; assembly: GCA_050747005.1. GTDB lineage: Bacteria > Acidobacteriota > Terriglobia > Acidiferrales > UBA7541 > Palsa-295. The sequence goes on along the minus strand of JBOGNE010000063.1, from coordinate 39,583 downwards.
TGTCGGTCTGGTGATTGAAAAGAAAATTGGCGATGCCGTCGAAGAGGGAGAGCCGCTCTGCACGGTTCATTACAATCTCGACGCGCGTCTAGCGAGTGCAACGGAGTTGTTAAGAAATAGTTTCGTCATCGGCCCACATCCACTCGCGCCCATGCCGCTGGTGCGCAAGATCATCGGCGACGTGGGCGCCAACTAGCGTTGCGCTCGGGACGCGTCCGGCATTTCGTTCCGGCACGCAAGGAGACTGGGACATGTGGTTTTTGCAACGCCGGGCTTCAATCCGGCACGCCGCTTGACAAACTGTTGTGCTGCTCTGTAGCTCACATCTTTAGAGGTGAGGCTTTTGATTCGCACGAAGAGCCGTTCGTAATAAGCATAGCAATGGGGGAATTAAGGGGTTCCGAATGCATCGTTTCGTAGGGCTTCTCGGAATGATAACCATGATGGCGCTGGCGTACGCATTTTCGACCAATCGCCGCGCTATCCGTATCAAGACCGTTGCCTGGGGCCTGGGCCTTCAAATCGTTTTCGCTTTCCTGGTGATGCGATGGGACTACGGCCGCGAGTTGTTTCAGTGGGCGGGTGACAAGGTCAACTGGCTGCTCGATTTTGCGTTTTATGGCGCTGATTTTGTGTTCGGTTCGCTCGCGCACCCGAAGGCCTCCTCCGGTTTCATTTTTGCGTTTCAGGTGCTGCCGACCATCATTTTCATTGCCGCCGTTTTTGCGCTGCTCTATTACCTGAAAGTGATGCAAGCGGTTATTTGGGTTGCCGCCTGGGTGATGACGCGCATGATGGGCGTCAGCGGCGCGGAATCCTTGAACGTCGCCGCCAGCATCTTCATGGGCCAGACGGAAGCGCCGCTCACCATTCGCCCCTATCTTCCGGACGTCACCCGCTCCGAACTGATGTGCATCATGACGAGCGGCATGGCCCACGTTTCCGGCGGCATCATGGCTGCTTACATCGCGTTTGGCATCGAAGCGAAACACCTGCTCGCCGCTGTGATCATGACGGCTCCTGGAACGATCCTTCTCGCAAAAATGCTCGTCCCCGAAACCGAAGCTCCCGTTACGTCCGGCCGCGTTCAAATGGCCGAACTCGAACGCGACCCCAACGCTCTCGGTGCGATCGCTCGAGGAACCATCGACGGGCTGAATCTGGCCATCAACGTAGGAGCAATGCTGATTTCATTCATCGCGCTGATTTATCTCGTGGACGGTTGTTTCGGCTTGATGCACGCCTGGCTCGCTCCTCACGGAATGGCGTGGTTTCCGACCAGCCTTGAGGAAATTTTCGGCTACATTTTTGCGCCCATCGCCTGGGTCATCGGAATCCCCTGGCACGATTGCCTCACCATCGGCAATCTTCTCGGCTTGCGCATGGTGACCAACGAACTCATCGCCTTCCAGCGGCTCGGGCCAATGAGGGCGGCGCTCAATCCTCGCTCGTTCACCATCGCTACCTTCGCTTTATGCGGCTTCGCGAATTTCAGTTCCATCGGCATTCAGATTGGCGGGATCGGCGCGCTCGCGCCGAATAAGAAATCCGAACTCGCGCGCCTCGGCATTCGCGCCATGCTCGCCGGCACGATGGCGAACTTGATGTCCGCGTCCATCGTCGGAGTCATGATGAAGTGACCCCCTCGCGATTGAAATCGCCCGCGCGCAATGACGAATTTGAGCGCGCGGACCGCGCCGCCAAGTTCATCCTGTCAAAAGCGAAGCTCCGCCCGAAAATTGCGCTCGTGCTGGGCTCGGGCTTGGGCGGTTTCGCGGAGGAACTCGATGGAGCCGTTCGCATTCCGTACGAAAAGATTCCCGGTTTTCCGCGTTCCACGGCCGTTGGGCATGCAGGTTGTCTCGTCATCGGCAAGGTTGGCAGCCTGCCTGTTGCGGCGATGCAAGGCAGAGTGCATTTCTACGAAGGCTATTCCGCGAAAGAAGTCGCTTTCCCGATGCGCGTGTTCGGCCGGCTCGGAATTCGCGCCGCCATCCTGACGAACGCCGCTGGCGGAATCAATCTCGATTTCAACCAGGGCGGGCTCGTCGTGATTCGCGATCACATCAATTTGCAGGGTGTGAATCCGCTGATCGGCCCGAACGACGAGCGTTTCGGCCCGCGCTTTCCGGACATGACGCAAGCCTACTGGAAGCCATATCGTGAGGCGGCGGTGGCAGAGGCCAAACGCCTCGGCCTCGAAGTTCACGAAGGGGTTTACGCCGCGCTTTCGGGACCAAGCTACGAATCGCCGGCGGAAATTCGTTACCTGCGGACAATCGGCGCCGATCTGGTGGGAATGTCGACCGTCCCGGAAGTGATCGTCGCGCGACACATGGGAATCCGCGTGTTGGGAATTTCCTGCGTCACGAATATGGCTGCCGGCATTCTCGATAAGGTGCTCGACCACGCCGAGGTGATGGAAACCGGCGAGCGCGTCAAAACCCAGTTCGTGGCCCTGCTTCGCGCCGTTCTCCCGCGCATCGCCGCCGATCTAGCGTCGCGTGACCGGAGAAAGTGAAATTGTTTGCGTCATCGCAGCTCTTCAAGTTTTCGAAAAGGTCGTCCCGTTCGTCATTCTGAGTGGAGCGAAGAATCTCTCTTTCTGTTGATTTTTTGCAGCGAGATATTGTCAGTTACTCGTGGAGGGACGGCGGAGGGAGGCGGTGTTGTAGCGCCGGGCTTTCACGGCCCGGCATGCCGTGAAAGGCCGCACTTCGCGAAGTCTGGTGTAGGGGCGCCGCTTGCTGCGCCTTCCGAAATCAGCGGCTTCAAGTCGCCGTTCGGTTTCGCGGGGGCCGGCATGCCGTGTCCTCGACGTTGCATAAACAACGCAACGGCGAACTCGGATCGTGCAACATGATGCCAAGACCGGCAGGAGAGGCAAGTATGACCCAATACGATGCGCTGATCGCAGCCGCAAAAAAAGCTCGCGAGAACGCTCACGCTCCATTCTCGAATTTTCGCGTCGGCGCGGCTCTTCGCGCCCAATCCGGCCGCGTTTTCACGGGCTGTAACGTCGAAAACGCCACACTCGGCCTAACCTGCTGCGCCGAACGCGTCGCGATTTTCAAGGCGGTTTCAGAAGGCGAGCGCGGCTTCGACGCTATCGCCGTCGTCGCTGACACGGACGCTCTCACGCCGCCCTGCGGCGCCTGCCGGCAAATCATCTGGGAATTTTGCGGCGACGTGCCGGTGATCCTCGCCAACCTGAAAGGGAAGGTCGTCGAGGAAACCTCGGGCGCCCTCCTGCCGCGCCCCTTCGATTCCTCGTTTTTGTAGCTGCTCGATTTGAATCGATGTTCCGTCATTCTGCTCACCCAATAAGTCCACAGCTACGCAGGCTTGTACTCTCGCGATTTTCGATTAATATGCTGGCGTGAAGAATGAGCGAAGTCGCGAATCGAGCAGCGCCCCCCGAGACCAAGTATCCAGGCGCGATCCCGTGTTTTCTAATCGCAACCGACTTGATTACAAAACGCCGAAACAATTTGAAAATAAAGATGATCGCAAAATGCTAATCGCAACCAAAGCGGGGCACAGACGGGCGGCTTTCGCCGCCGCCCGTTTCGCGGTTGTGCTGGTGCTTTCGGCCTTTCTTTGCAGTTTGTTCTTCAACTTACCGGCCGCTGCGAAGACCAAAGCGGACGTGATTGTGACGAACGGAATCGTCGTCACCATGAATCCGCAGCGCAGCGTTATCGAACACGGCGCGGTAGCCACCCAGGGCGATTCCATCCTCGCCGTCGGCGCGGCTGCGGACATCGGCGCGCAATACCAGGCACCCCAGACGATCGACGCTCGCGGCGGAATCATTATGCCCGGCCTAATCAATGGCCACGCACATGCCGCGATGAGCCTTTTTCGTGGGCTTGCCGACGATCTTTCTCTCAACGACTGGCTGCACAAGTATATTTTCCCCGCCGAAGCCCGCAACGTCACCGAGGACTTCGTGGTTTGGGGAACGCGGCTCGATTTACTGGAAATGCTTCGCGGCGGAATCACGACGTATGCGGACATGTATTATTTCGAGGATGCCGTGGCGCGCGTCACCAAGGAAGCTGGAATGCGCGGCGTGCTCGGCGAGACGATCATCGATTTTCCCGCTCCCGACAATAAAACACCCGCCGCGGCCCTGGCTTATACCCAGACGTATCTGAATCACTGGAAGGGCGACCCGTTGATTACTGCAGCCGTCGCGCCGCATTCCATCTATACCTGCTCGGAAAAAACGCTGCAGAACGCGGCCGCTCTCGCCCGCCGCAACCATGCGCCGATTCTGATTCATATCGCCGAAGCGCCGTTCGAGCTGCAGCAAAGCCGCGAGAAGCACGGCTTGACGCCGGTGGGCTATCTCGAGCGTATGGGTTTGCTTGGCCCGGACGTTGTCGGCGCTCACTGCATCTGGGTGGACGCGGACGATATCGCGATCCTTACCCGCGTCAACGTCGGTTGCATTTACAATCCATCGAGCAACATGAAAACCGCCGCGGGTGTGATGCCAGCCGTCGAAATGCTTGCGGCAGGCGAACCCGTCGGGCTGGGAACGGACGGCGCGGCCAGCAACAACAGCCAGGATATGTTCGAGGAGATGGACCTCGCCGCGAAGCTGCAAAAAATCTCACGCGGCGATCCGCGCGCGTTGCCCGCCGAGCAGGTCGTCGAAATGGCGACGATCGGCGGCGCTCGCGCGCTGCATCTCGACAAGGAAATCGGTTCGCTCGAAGCAGGGAAGAAGGCTGACGTGATTGTCGTGGACACTGGCGCGCCGCACGCCACGCCGATGTACAACGTCTATTCGCAGCTCGTGTATGCGCTGAAAGCTTCGGACGTGCGGACGGTCGTCATAGGCGGGAAAATCGTGATGGAAGATCGACGCATGCTGACGCTTGATGAACCGGCGATCCTCGAGAAGGCGCGGGAGTATATGCAGAGCGTTCAGGCGTCACTCACCACAGGATCCGCGAAGTAAACTGTCCGAGGGCATGGCTAGCTGCCGGGCTTCATGTTGCGCTGGCGGTAGAGCTTGTTGGCGGCGGTTCGCAGTGTCTCCGGAATATTCTTGTTCGTCACGAGGAGCTTCAAATCCGTAGACGTCAGCCGCGGAAGCAAGTGCAGCGAGATATCGAGCGGAGTCTTTGGATTCTTCACCAGATTCTTGGCGATCGTATAATTTTTTATGAAGTTGCGATTCATCGAAATCAGGCGCAGCACCTCTCCCGTCAGATTGGCCATTGCCGCGAAACTTTCCACCTCGCTTTCAGTGAGCCGCGGTGATTGCAAGACGCCTCGCTGCACAATTTTGTTCGAATCACGGATCAGCAGCATTCGCTCTTCGCGTCCTCCCTTCAGCGCGGACTGGATGCGCTGCACCACCGTCATGCGCGCGACTTTTTGAAGCAGCGTCTGGCGCTTCTGGTGATCCGGCTCGATTTCCGCAGCGGCCTCTTCCAGCTCTTTAAGAGCCAGCGCGCCGCCTTGCAAATGCGGAATCAGCTCACGCTGCTCGATCGTTGCTGTTTTCACTTGATTGAGTGCGAGCACCAGATGCGGATCGGAGCTGAGCCGGTCGAGATTATCGAGAAGCGCTTGCACGCCGGCGGACGATAAATCGGAAGCCACGCGAGTTACGAGCGCCGTCGGACACGCGGAATTTTTTGCCAAGGCGTCGGCGATGCCCGGCTTGTTCCCAAGGTTGTCCGCACAATACCTGAAGAGACGCGGATCGGCTTCGGCGCGACCGAGTGCTGCCACAAACGTCTCCGTCGGCAGCGTTAGCAATACGCTCCCGGCGCGGTTGGCGGTAGCCGCGTCCGGGTCGGCCGCGAGTACCGCCAGCAATTCGGCGCGATCTTCCGCGCTGAGACCCGCTCCTCCAGAGCAGATCGCGAGTTTTTGCTCGGGCCGCGCGTGTCCGGAGAGAATTTGAGCTCGCAGGTCGTCGCTAATGGCGGACTCCGGTCGCAGGTTTCAGATCTTTATGCGTGAGAGCAACGCCCCCCTGCTGTCCCGGCGAACCCGGCGCCGGTATGGCTTGCCCATTCAGTTGAAGTTGCAATCCTCCAGCATCGGTCGAAGCGACCAGAAAAATATCGCGAGCGTGGAAGCGTTTTGTCTGGCCGGGCTTGAGGTGCCGGTCAAAAATAACTCTTCCGTCGGATACGACTCTCACCTTCGCGAGTTTCGCGACCTGGAGTTTCAACTCCAACGGGCCCGTAACCACATTTGCGGAGGGTATGACCGCGACGGGCGGCGAAACGACGGTTGTGCGTTGCGGACTCGCAACTGTGCGGGAGGGCGGGGCTGCCGTCGTCTGGGAAGGGTGATCCGTCCGCTGGATCGGGGGTGCACTGGGCGCGGCGGAACTTGCTGCGGCCGCGCGGGATTTGTGCACGCGTGCAAAAATGCCAGGTCCGAACCGCGTTATCAAGAACCACCCGCCCGCGAGGAGAAACACGATCAATAGGACCGCCACCGCCAGGGCGATCCATTTCCGGCTGCGTTCGAGCGGCGGCGGGCGAAAAACGCCCGGTTCGACGCGATCCTTCGTTGCCAGCGCATATTCGGCGACCAGGTCGTCTTCGTCGAGACCCAGAAAACGCGCTACCGAGCGGATGAAGCCCCGGTTGAAGGCGCCACCTGGGAGTTGTTCCCAGTGCTCGTTTTCAATTGCCTCGAGGAAGCGCGGGGCGATCCGCGTGGCTGCGGCAACCTCTTCCAGAGATACGCCGCGCATTTCGCGTTCGCGTTTTAGATGTTCACCGAAAAGTGTTGTGGGCATCCGCGGGAACTCACCGTGCAAACAAAAATATAGGCGTCGCTCAGAACGGTGTCAATGTCGGCGCGAGAGAGATGCAAAATCTCCGGTTTAGCGCGCCCATTGGCCTTTCGGCAATTCCGCCGCCAATACCATTGCGAAAACCGAAAACGCTTCTCTATAATTCCCGAGATACGGTAGCGACCTCGAAAGCTGGCGAATCATCCTTTGAAAGAGCCGATGGAAAGAGCTGCGGACCCGAAGACGTTTGACGGCGTTGACAGGCGCCGGCATCCGCGCGCCATTGCCCCGGATGTTCCTGCTCCACAGCAGAACGAGGTCAACGTCTTCCACGAGCTTGGCAAAGCCCTCACTTCCTCATTGCAGCTCGATCAGGTCCTGCGGACCATCATGGAGAAAATCAACGAAGTGTTGCGGCCGGACACCTGGTCCCTGCTGCTGATGGACGTGGACAAGAACGAGCTCTTCTTCCAGATCGCCACGGGCAAAGGAGCCGAAGCCCTGAAAGACGTGCGCATCAAAGTCGGGCAGGGTCTGGCTGGCTGGGTGGCGCAGACCGGAGAGACCGTGGTCGTTCCGGACACCAGTAAGGATTCGCGCTTCTTCGGAAAAGTGGACGAGAAAACCCGAATGGAAACCCGGTCGATCGTAGCCGTCCCGGTGCGCTTTCACGAGCAATGCCTGGGGGTCATCGAGCTGATCAATTGCATGGGTCCCGAGGGTTTCAGCCCGCGCGACATGGCGCTGCTCGAAGCTCTTGCGGATTACGCCGCCATCGCCATCGAAAACGCGCGTCACGTCCAGCGCATTCACGAGCTGACGATCACCGACGACTGCACCAGCCTGTACAATGCGCGCCATTTGAATTTCATGCTCGACACCGAGATTTATCGTTCGCATCGTTACGCGTTTGAGTTTTCACTCATTTTCATCGATCTCGATCATTTCAAGAACGTGAACGATACCTACGGGCATCTCATGGGCTCAAAGCTGCTAGCGGAAATCGGCGCGGCCATTAAGGAGCGGTGCCGGCTGATCGACCTCGCATTCCGATATGGCGGCGACGAGTTCGTTGTGCTCCTGCCGCAGACGTCGAAGGAGAACGCCCTGGGTGTTGCGCGCCGCTTGCACAAAATGATCCGCGAGATGATCTGGCTCAAAGAGCCTGGCATCAACGTGAATATCACGGCCAGCGTCGGCGTGGCGTCCTACCCCACCGACTCGCGCACCAAGGCCGAGCTTTTGCACCTCGCCGATGAAGCGATGTACTACGTGAAGAACACCACGCGCGACAGCGTAGCTGTATCTGGCCCCGACACTCTCCCAAAGAGCGCGCCCAGCGCATAACGCGATCTTCAGCAAGAGTCGAAAGGCCCAACTCAGCGATCGGACCAACAAAACTGGGCACGGGCGCCTCTGCCCAAATCATGGCATGAGTACGCATCGCCAGAAAAAAGGCGCCCGACTTCGGCGCCTTTTTTCTTCCATTGAAACGCTCGTGCTAATTCGCAGACGTTGCCGGCGGGCAAGGCGTAAACGGGGAAGTCAGCTTGGTCGGATCAGGATAGCTGTACGCTCCGTCGATGGCGCTCGAAGGTTTCTGACCCTCAAACCACTGCAACAATCCTTCTGTTTGCGGGTGATACGTGAAGCCATGCAGCAAAACCGGGAAGAAGGCAGGCTGCAAGTCTTCAATCACGTCCCCGGTCTCGAGTATGGCCTGACAGACCCCAGTAGGCGCCCCGGGAATCTGGTAATTCGGGGTCACGTTGTTGACGAATGGATCGTTCATGGTTTCGGAAATCTCGTGGCTCAGCGCTTCGACGTCGGAGAAAATTGTGGGATCTCCGAAAACGAAATCGGCCACGTCCGGATCAAGCGAGGTCGCGAAATCGAAGACTTGCACGAAGATTTTGTTTTTGACCTGGTTGGTTTCAAACGCAGTATGGAATCCACCGATGCAGCAATCCTGCGGGACGCCAGCCAGGAAATCTCCATACACGGCGTTACGCGTGATGAATATCGGCAGCGAGTCAACGGTCACGCCTTCCGTCTGAAGGAGAGTATTCAACTGCGAACTGAGGAAATTGATGTCGATCAAGGTACCCAACGAACCGTCTGGAAGCTGAAACACGATCGATGATCCTACCGGCACTTCAATCGTTACGGGCGTGAGAGTTCGCGGCCGGTCGAGAAGTACGTGGTAGGAGTCGTCTCCGTCGTTGTCATTGTCCTTGTTGATTAGGTTAAAGAATTCCGCCCGCTGCACGGCATCCCCAAACTGTGTGAAGCCCGAACTGTACTCGGCATTTTCAAAATTCGGAGAATCCTTTATTTCGCTGGTAATGGCGTTGGCGTCGATCACGATATTGTTTCCATTGGCATCCACGAACTCGTCGAAAAAGAACGACATCGGGACGTAGGTGGTGGGTATGTTAACCGTTTGATGCGATCGAGGACTTCGGCCCAGCATGGTGAAAGGAAACACCTGCCCGTCGAAGGTGAAGGAGCTGGTGAAATTGGGCAGGGAAACGATTCGGTCCGGCTGCTGCTTGGTCGCCGCATTCCCCTCTGCTGACATCCGGTTATGGCCGGTGACCTTGGGGGTGACGCCCAGGGCTTGGAAATAACTGCTGTCTACCGAGATAGGCGCGCGCGTGTTCGCCGACTTCCTGGCTTGGCCAAACGCGCTGGTGCTAAACAATCCAAGCGCGAACAGGGACAAACCTACAGAGAGTTTTCGCATTCTGATCTTCTCCTCCCAACATGATGAATCTACGGATGGGGACGGAGCGATACTCTGCCGCAGGTGATGACTAAAAGTCAAATGATTTTGGCGGGGTAACTCAAGAGCATATAGATGGCGCGTTGCCGTGGTGACAGTTCTTGGCGATCCAGCCCTGGCGGATGGTGGGCTAGGTGCGGCTAACGCGAAGTCCATACAGGGTTCCCTGTATTGGCTATGCTACGAACAAGTGCCAACATTGCGAATTCGTCGTCTAAAGGCGAGGGCGCTTATGAGTAGGGAACCGCGATGAGCTCGACCAAAATTTCCAGCTGGGAGTCCACATCGCTCGCCCCGCTAGCACGGTTATCTAATCAGAGCCACCGGTCTCATGCGGTCCAATTCTATTCGGAAGACTCATTCCTGTTGGACGAATTGAGTCGTTTTATTGGGACCGCTTTGCACGCAGGGGATTCAGCGATGGTCATCGCGACACAGACTCACCGGAATGGCCTTGAGCATCGCCTGAAAGTTCGGGGTGTGGATACTGCCCCCGCTGTCGAACAAGGGCGGTACGTTTCGCTTGACGCAGCCGAGACCCTTTCGAAGTTCATGATGGAGGGTTATCCGGACGAGACCTCCTTTAGAGACGTCATCGGCGGTTGCGTCGAACGAGCAACTTCCTCCGCCGGGGGCGAAAATCGCCGTGTGGTCGCGTTTGGAGAGATGGTGGCTTTGCTGTGGGGTGAAGGCAAATCGGACGCGGCGATCAGGCTTGAACAACTTTGGAATAGCTTGGCCGAAACGCACTCCTTCTCGCTTCGTTGCGCCTATCCGATGACAGGGTTTCATCGCGAGGAACACGACGAGCCCTTCCTGAAAATCTGCGCCGAGCACTCCGACGTGATTCCGACGGACAGCTACACCGCGCTCACCGGTAACGAGGAGCGCCTTCGCAACATCGCCCGCCTGCAGCAAAAGGAGCAGGTATACGAAGAGCTGCGACGGGCCAAGAATCGATTGGAAAAAGAGATCAGCGAAAGAATGGAGGCCGAACGCAAACTACGCGATTCGGAGGCGTCTCTCCGCCAGCTTTCGGGCCGCCTTCTCCGCATGCAGGATGAGGAGCGAAGGCACCTGGGCAGAGAGCTTCACGACAGCGTGGGGCAATATCTCGCGGTCGTAAAGATGGGGTTAGATCAGCTGAATTCGGATGGTGAGGTCAATGGGAGTGCAGCGGGCCGGCAGGTGGTGGATTGCCTGCACCTTGTAGAGAAATCGATTCGGGAAGTGCGGACGATGTCATACCTCCTGTATCCCCCGATGCTGGAAGAAATGGGGTTGCAGACCGCGATACCGTGGTATCTCGAAGGCTTCGCGAAGCGCAGCGGCATTCAGACGACGCTCGAGATCACCGACACGTTCGGCCGATTGCCGCGCGACGTGGAATTGGCTATTTTCCGGGTTCTGCAAGAAAGTTTAACGAACGTTCACCGGCACTCCGGGAGTTCCACCGCGCATATTCGCGTGCTAACTGAGGATGAGATGGTACGCGTCGAAATAAAAGACCGGGGCAAAGGAATACCACCCGCGATCTTGGAATCAACTCGCGACGCACTTGGGACGTTGGGAGTTGGGCTGCGCGGCATGAGCGAGCGCATGCGGCAGTTGGGGGGCAAGCTGGAATTGCTTTCCACCGACGCGGGCACGATCATTTCCGCCAGCGTTCCATACGACGCAACGCGTTCAGACGAGGACCTGCCGTCTTAGCAGACTGCGAGGATTAGTCTTCTCGCATTCCTCGGCATGCCTCCATGCCGCTATGCTATAAGGATCTTTCGGCAGCCTGTCAGTATCGTGTCCCGGAAAGTAAGCTGTATAAACAGGAGCAGCAAGCAGCGCCCCTACACGGAGTTGCGCGGTCGGAATTATCGAGTTCTATTTCTGGGACGAGACACTCGATCAATAAGCATTGGAAAGCATTGGACGATAAAATTTTGCACTGCGATCCAAATATTGGGAGATTTGCATGTCTGCCCGGATTCTGATCGTCGACGATCACGACGTGGTGCGGCAAGGAATCCGTACCACGATGTCGAGAGCGCGGCCTGAGTGGGAAGTGTGCGGCGAAGCGGCGAACGGCAAGGAAGCGATCGAGGCGGTCGCCGCGCTTAGACCGGATGTCGTTATTCTCGATATCACGATGCCCGTAATGAGCGGTCTGGAGGCTGCTCCCTGCATCGCGAGGCTCGACCCCAACTGCCGCGTATTGATTTTCACGATGCATGAATCCCAACGGCTGGTCGCCGACATTCGCGCCTCCGGAGCTCACGGTTACGTTCAGAAATCGCAGGCTGGCCGCGACCTTATCCTCGCCATCGATTGCCTACTGGCGGGAGGAACCTTCTTCGGCGCTCAAGACGGTGCTGGACCCAAGGAAGAGAAAAAGCCGAAGCCTGGCATCTCCTTTCGCACGGCATTTTGCCTGGCGTGAACTCTCGGGTCGTTAGCCATCGTTCGTTTCCACCAGCCATCCCAGAAATGTTTGCGGATTGCGCGGGCGGCGTGTTAGGCTGCGTGCGATTTTGTTTTGCACCGTGAGTGCGAGCCACGAAATCGCGGCGGCAAGCGAGGACGCATGTCCAACGAAGCGCTGGGAATGATCGAGACCAAGGGATTGGTGGGCTCGATTGAAGCGGCCGATGCGATGGTGAAAGCCGCCAACGTGATTTTGATCGGCAAGGAATATATCGGCGCAGGGTACGTTACCGTGATGGTGCGCGGCGACGTCGGCGCGGTGAAAGCCGCCACCGATGCGGGAGCTGCGGCGGCGCGGCGCGTGGGCGAACTGGTCTCAGTACACGTTATCCCGCGGCCCCACGAACTCGTCGAAGACATTTTGCCTGGAGGCGGACAGCCTCGGGGCGTGAAGAAGTAGACCGGCCAGCGTCCCCCTCCGCTGCGGCGGCGTCGCGTCACGAGGCGCGGTAGAGATTTTGCAGCACAGACTTTCTCCGCACTCGGCACGAAAATGCCATCGGGTATGGTTCCTTGAGCCTGCGCGACCGCGATCTGATTTCCATCCAAGAAGCCCGTCAAGCTGTCGAACGGGCGAGCGAAGCGCAGAAGAAGTTCGCCGCGTTTTCCCAGGAACAAGTGGACGCCGTGGTGGAAGCCTGCGCCGACGCCGCGACAGATGCTGGCTCACAACTGGCGCGTACAGCCGTCGAGGAAACCGGCTACGGGAACGTTCCCGATAAAGTTATCAAGAATCATTTCGCTTCTGTCGATGTGGCGCGCGCGATTCGGGGGATGAAGACCGTCGGCATCCTGCGCGAGGACCGCGAAAAGGGAATCATCGAGATTGCCGAACCGGTCGGCGTGGTTGCCGCCGTAATCCCATCCACGAATCCCACGTCGACGACAATCTACAAGACTTTGATTTCGCTCAAGGCGCGTAACGCCATCGTGCTGAGTCCGCATCCCAGCGCCATGCGCTGCATTTGCGAAGCGGTGGGCGTCCTTTGCCGGGCGGCGGTGAAGATGGGTGCCCCCGAGGGATTGATTGAGTGCCTCGAGCACCCCACGATGCAGGGAACGCAGGAGCTGATGAAAAACCGCCTGGTGGGCGTGATTCTTGCGACCGGCGGAACGGGACTCGTTCGCGCGGCGTACGGCTCGGGGAGGCCCGCGTATGGCGTTGGCCCCGGAAACGTTCCCGCATTCATCGAGCGGACCGCGAACGTTTGGAAGGCGGTTGCAGACATTTTTGCCGGGAAAACTTTTGATTATGGAACGATTTGTTCCTCCGAGCAGTCGATCGTCGCGGAAGAATCCGTGCGCGAGCAGGCGCTTGAGGAATGCCGGCAGCAAGGCGGCTATTTTCTTTCGTCCGAAGAAATCGCGAGACTGGGCGCGATCGTTTTTCGCGGAGGGTCGCTGACGCCGAATCCTCAAATCGTGGGGCGGCCCGCGACGACGATTGCCGAAATTGCCGGGATAGCGGTTCCGCCCGGGACGCGCGTGCTTATCGCGAAGCTCGAAGGAATTGGACGCGATGCTCCTCTCTCGGGCGAGAAACTTTCTCCCATCCTGAGCTTTTATTCGGGACGGAATTTGGCTGCGTGCATCGACGTCTGCGTGCGGCTGCTGCAGTACGGGGGAATGGGCCATACGGCTGCGATTCACTCGCAGAGTGAAGCCGCCGTGAAACAATTTGGGCTCGCCGTACCGGCGTTTCGCGTGGTCGTGAATTCCGCGTCCGTTCATGGCTCGATCGGCTACTCGACGAATTTATTTCCGGCGATGACCTTGGGCTGCGGTTCGCCCGGCGGAAACATCACGTCGGACAACATCGGGCCGCGGCACTTGATGAATATCAAGCGCGTGGCATGGGAATCGCGAGCGGTGGAACATCGCACGATCGCGGCGGCGGATCGGTTGGCCGGATCGAGCGCGAAAACCGAGTCACCGAGCCTGGTGTCGGAGAAACCGCAAGCTCGCGTTCATGAATCTTCTCCGGCGCGGCCAGCGAACCTCGCGTCCGGGGTTGCCGCGGATGCAGTTGCAAGTATTAGCGGAAGCGCTGACGTGACATCCTCGGGAGAACCGGGGGACGCGTTGCCCGACCGGCAAACCATCGCGCGCATCGTCGAGCGCGTATTTGCAGCGCGCGGCATTCCTCGCGGCGGCAGTCAAAAATCATCGGAGCCCGAGGACAGAATTTCCATGGCTGCGGCTGCGGAAACGTCAACCGCAGCAACGGCTCCGCCCATCATAGACCGGTCGCAGGCCTCGACTGCGTCGGCAACCGCGCCGAGGATTGCGCCGCAAGTTCAAATCGCCGATTTCGTGTGCGAGAGCGATGCGCGATATGCGCTTGCGCACGGCGAAAAGATTTTTCTCGGGCCTAAGACCATCGTGACTCCCGCCGCTCGCGATTACGGCAACGCCCACGAGATCTTCGTGGTCACGGACTCCGCTTCTCCGTCCCCGTCAAAATCCTCGCACGATCGCTAGTATGGCGTTTCGGAAGGTCATGCGGTTGTAGGGTTAGCGGATAGGGACGCGAAAAAGGGACCACCCCTCGGCGTATCGGTTGTTTTTTTCCACTTGTCCGGTTAGCGCGTTAATCAGGCACTAGCCAGCAAGGTAGTCACCGCTTGCTTTCGCCTTCCTGCAAGCCTACTTTCCGAGCGCACATTTCAAGCGTAATTCGACGGGACCGCAGCCCGCGTTTGCAAGCCGTAACGAATAAGGCATAGCTTAGGGGCAACGCTATCTCAGGTCTAAACGTTCGGCCATAATTGAATGTCAAAAAAGGTTTTTCTGGACATAGTGATGAAAAAAAGACCGTCGCGAACTGCCTTTCTTTTCATTGGTTTGGTTCCCTTATTCCTGGTAGGGAGCGAGCCTCGCGCTTGGTCTTTGGACAAGAAACTGATTCTCTTCCTTCATTTGAATCTGCGAAAATCACTGGCACGGCTCCCGTGCCATCGCAAGGAAGTGCAAGAATTTCGCCAACGGATTCCTCCACGTCCACGATTGAATCGTTCACCATGGTTGTGAAGGCAAACTCCGCGGATCAAACAAAGACGGACATTTACATCAAGAATGAGAAAACAAAAGAAGAGAGACTATTCATAACTCTGTCTGATGTGTGCAGGATGTCGGGTCCCGATGCGCAATACCACCATGGCGATCTTTACATCATCCGCACCACCGGCAGCAAAATCGTGCGCTCGACTCACGGGGACTGTTTTGGAGGCGGCCCAGATTTCAAGCGCGAACTTTGGAAATTCAGTCCGGATAAGAAAGGCACACAGATTTACCCCGGTTCCGTAATCGGCTACTTGTTTTCCGACAATGAAAAAGTGCTTGCGGTCGAAACGAGCGCAGATGTGCAATTGCTGGCAGATGATGGGAAGGTCCTAAAGACTCTCACTCCAGCTGACGTGGGGTTGGAGAACCCTTCCTTGTATGCATGGGGAGGGTCAGCCTTTTGGCTGGTTGAAGGCGTGGGAGCCGAACTTCCATATCTCGTGAAAGTTGAAGTTCCTGGTTTGAGTGTGACGAAGTTCGATCTCCACGCCCTTGGAATTGGTCCTGAGGATGATTTTGAACCCGCGAAGGGAAGGATCGTCGCAAGCGATTTTCCTCCGTTGTACGACTCAGAAACGGCCGACGAATTTGGTGCGAGCAAAGCAACCGTAACCCTCTTCGTTTATGATCTGAAAACAAAACGCAAGCAAGTTATCGCCACGTCCGTCACAAAACAATTCAATCCGAAATGGGTTGGAGACAACACCGTCGAATATGACAATCCGAACGGAAAAGTCAGACTGACAAAACGGATTCCATAAGTGGTGCCACGCTGATCCGTACTTATGCAATTCCCGCTGTCTGATACATCGTCCCCTAACTCCCGATA
Organism: Candidatus Acidiferrales bacterium; assembly: GCA_050747005.1. Lineage (GTDB taxonomy): Bacteria > Acidobacteriota > Terriglobia > Acidiferrales > UBA7541 > Palsa-295. The sequence goes on along the minus strand of JBOGNE010000063.1, from coordinate 23,650 downwards.
AGTCGGATTAGCGGACAAGTGCTTCTGCGGATGAGTGGGGATACTTTTGGGCGCTCCCATCCCTCACCCCTCATGCGGTTGTAGGGCTGAAACCACTCACCTATACTCGGCTTCTAACCGAAAGAGAGGGAGTTCGCAGTGCGCAACCAGGAAGCCGCGCGATATGCACGCTGGGCAGCGATGGCGGCCGGGCTGATCGTTGCAATCGCGGCCGGCATTTACGCGCAGCGCACAATTCGCGCGACTCGCGAACGCCACCACGAGCCGGCGGCGGTTCCCGCCACAGTGCAACGCGAATCAGCGGAATTTTCGTATTCGAAAGTGGAGGGAGACAGCACGGTTTTCACGATTCGCGCCTCGCGAGCGACGCAGTTCAAGGATCAGAATCATATCGTGCTTCAGGACGTCTGGATCACCGTCTACGGACGCGCGGGCGATCGCAACGACAATATTCACACCAGCGAATGCGGCTACGATCCAAAATCGGGCGACGTCCGGTGCGAAGGCGATGTCGAAATTGATTTGCAACCGGCGAAAAATGCTTCCAGCCAGGCCGCACGGGAAACGCTTGAGATAAAGACGCGGGACTTGTCATTCAATCGCGAGACAGGGAAAGCCGAGACGTCCCAGCCAGTTGATTTTAGTTTTTCGCAGGGGCGAGGGCGCGCGACCGGCGTGACTTATAGCACGAACGATTCAATCGTGCGTCTCGACCACGACGTTGCGTTCGATCTCTCCCCAACCGCCAGTATCGGGGGGCTTCCGGTCAGCGCGACTGGAAGCAGCCTGGAGATTCGGCGCAACGATCACGTCGTGGTTCTCGATGGACCGGCAATTGTAAAGCAGGGCGAACGGGAACTGACTGCCGATACGATCTCCGTTTCGCTCGATGACAATTTTCATGCGCACCTCGTGACAGCCACGGGCCATCCGGCGCTTCGAGCGACAGAAGGCTCAGCGTCCTTCACTGCATCAGCGGACCGGTTCGTGTGTTCTCTTAATCCCGGGGGTTGGATCGAACAAGTTGTCGCCGAAGGAACCGTTCGTGGCACGCGGGAATCCGGCGCGGGGAAGGATACCTTTGCGGCGGAGAATGTGGAATTTGCGATGAGGCCGCAGCAGAACCTGATTCAAGAAATGATTGCGAAGGGAAACGTGGTCATCGAATCGAGTGGCGTTGCGGGATCGAAGCGGCTGGCAACGAACGCCTTGCGAGCGACATTTTCCGCAGGTTCAGACAAAGGACACGCCGAACGGCAGCGCATCGAAAGCGCGGAGACGCTGGCGCCAGCGTCAATCCAAAACACGAGCGCGGGCGACACAACGACTCTCCGCGCCGGAAGATTTGTGGCGAAATTCGGATCGGATGGCCGCTTCAAAAGGCTCCTCGGGCATTCAGGAGTGCAAGTTTCGCGGGAGGTTGGGCAGCGTCCGCTGCAAACCACGTCTGCGGCGGAATTAGCCGCAACGTTCGGGGCCGATGGCCAGTGGAGCGTGTTTGACGAAACGGGGAACGTGCGCTTCGACCATGCCGGCCACAAGGCAAGTGCGGCCCACGCGCGCATCGTGCGCACGACGGACACGGCCGTGCTCGAGGGTTCGCCTGTCATCTCCGACGCGCAGAGCCGGACAGCGACGGGCAGCGTCTCGATCGATCAGAAATCCGGAGAGATCCACGCCTCAGGGGGAATTGCTTCCACATATCTTGCCACCACTGGCAGCGAACCGGCCATGAATCTTGGTTCCGGCATGGCCCACATTTCGGCCGATGAGCTCTCAGGGTCGACCACATCCGGGCACGTCATTTACTCCGGCCACGCGCGGCTATGGGAGGGTCAATCGGTGCTGGATGCCGATCGAATTGAAATTTGGCGCGATGAGAAGAAGGTGCAAGCCTCCGGCAACGTTCTCGCGGTGTTTCCGCAAGCATCCGGCGTGTTGCCGATGTCCGACGGATCGCAAGCTGGGCTGGCAGGAAAGGCCACTTCCGTGCAGAGAAATGGTACGGATTCAGGCCAGCCCAAAGGTCCCACTCTCTGGCATATTCGCGCGCCGGTCTTGACGTACTGGGACGTTCCGGGGAAGGCGCACCTCGAGGGGGGAGTCGTCGCCAGTTCCGATCAAGGCTCGCTCCGTTCGCAGACCTTGGATGTTTATCTCTTAGCCGCGCCGGCATCTTCCGTCGGCTCCGCGAAGCAGTCTTCCAAGCAATCGAACAGACCGGGGAGCCGCCAAGTAAACCGAGCGGTCGCCCTGGGAGGGGTGGTGGTAACCCAGGGGGACCGGCGCGGCAGTGCGGAGCAAGCGGAATACACCGCGGCGGAGGGCAAATTCGTGCTTTCAGGCGGAAAGCCCACAATTACTGATGCTTCCCGCGACACAACGACGGGGCATTCGTTGACCTTCTTTGTTGCGAATGATACGATTTTGATTGATTCGCAGGAAGGTTCGCGCACGCTGACCAAGCACCGGGTTGAGAAATGAACCGGCATGTTGAAACTCCAAGCCGACGATCTAAGCAAGTCGTATCGGGGCCGCAAAGTCGTCGATAACATTAGCCTGGAGATTCGACAGGGCGAAGTGGTTGGGCTGCTCGGGCCGAACGGCGCAGGAAAGACCACGACGTTTTACATCCTGGTTGGACTGGCGCGTCCGGACTACGGGCGTGTTCTGCTGGACGGCGAGGATATCACCGACCTCCCGATGTATCTTCGGGCACGCAGCGGCATCAGCTACCTCCCTCAAGAGCCCTCGGTCTTTCGGAAACTGACGGTCGAAGAGAATCTGCTCGCGGTGCTGGAAACGCTGCCGCTTACGGCCGAGCAGCGTCGCGATCGCGTCGAGGAGTTGCTGGCGCAGATGGGACTCGAAGGCGTGCGGTACAGCCAGGCGCATGTGCTATCCGGAGGGGAGCGGCGGCGCCTGGAAATCGCCCGCTCGATGGTTCTTTCGCCATCATTCGTATTGCTCGACGAACCATTCGCCGGAATCGATCCACTGACGGTGGTAGACATTCAAAAAATCATCGCGGATTTGAGCGCGGCTGGAATTGGTGTGCTGGTGACCGACCATAACGTGCGAGACACGCTGGCGGTGACGAATCGGGCGTATATCATCAGCGAAGGCAAGATACTCTACGCGGGAACGCCGGAAGATCTCGCGGGAAATGCGGAAGTGCGCCGCGTATACCTGGGAGAGAGTTTCCGTCTAAACTGACCATGAACTGGCTTGCGCCCAAACTGAGTCTTCGCGTCGCCCAGAAGCAGATTCTGACGCCGGGGCTCGTCCAGATGGTCAGCGTCCTGGCGCTGAATCGCCTCGAGCTTCGGGAAATGATCAACCAGGAGATCATGGCAAACCCGGTTCTCGATGAAGTCGCTGAAGAGCCGAATACCGCCGATAGTTATACCGATGAAGCATTTCTGAAGGCTGAGACCGAAAAAGTCCCGGAAAAAGAAGCCGCGAACCCGTTTGACGAATTCGATTTTGGCTCTTTTTTCTCGCAATACCTTGACACAGGCGCGGAACGGTCTTCCAGCAGCGAGCGCGAGGAAATCGAGCGCCCTTCGTTCGATAAATTCCTGTCTTCGCCATCAAGCCTTGCGGACCATCTGACTTGGCAACTAAGCGTGAGCATCTGCACGGAAACCGTTCGCAAGATTGCTGAATCCATCATCGGCAACCTCGACGAGAATGGTTATCTCACCGCCACGCTCGATGAAATCGCTCAGGCAGGAAATTATTCGGCGGAGGATGTGGAAGAAGCGCTGACGATGGTTCAGGAGTTCGATCCCCCGGGAATCGCGGCGCGCGACTTGCAGGAATGCCTGCTGATGCAGCTCAAAGTTCTGGACCCGCAGAACACCCTGGCGCAACAGATTATCGCGGAGCATTTGAAACTTTTGCAGAACAATCAGCTCAAGGAAGTAGCGCGCGCGCTGAACCGTCCGGTGGAACTCGTCAAGCGCGCGGTGGATGTGATCAAGCGACTCGATCCGAAGCCGGGCCTGCGTTACAACAAGACCGAAGCGCGACTGGTGGAACCAGACGTGCAGTTCCGCAAAGTGGATGGCGAGTGGCAAGTGTTCATGAATGACGACGACCTTCCGCAATTGCGGCTGAACCCGACGTATCGCCGGCTTTTGGCGCGCGATGCCGCCGACCGCGACGTGCGCAACTACGTCAAGGAACGCTTTACGGCGGCCGTTCAATTAATGAAGAATATCGAACAGCGCAAGCACACCATCCTTCGCGTGTGCCAGTCGATTCTTCGCCGCCAGGGCGACTACCTGGATCACGGCGCGGACCATCTGAGACCCATGATGATCAAGGAAGTTGCCGAGGAAGTTGGCGTACATCCCTCGACCGTGAGCCGCGCGGTAGCGAACAAATACGTTCACACGCCGCAAGGAGTTCTCGAGCTGCGGTGCTTTTTCTCCGAATCCGTGAATGGGCCGCAGGGAAGTGAAATGTCTCTGCTGTCGCTAAAGCGCCGCGTGAAGAAAATGATCGAGGATGAAGATACATCTCATCCACTTACGGACGAGCAGATCACCAAGAAATTGAGCGATGAAGGCATCCACGTCACGCGCCGCACCGTCGCAAAATACCGCGAAGACCTTCGCATCCCGAGCACCCACCGCCGCAGGGTGAAGGGTTAGCTTCCCGCCACCGTGACGCGCCAGGCTCGAAAACGCAACGCGCGCCAGCTTGTAATCCTCACCGGTCTCTCCGGCTCCGGCAAAGGCTCCGTCCTCAATACATTCGAAGACCTCGGCTTCTACTGCGTGGACAATCTGCCGGTAACGCTGATTCCCACGTTTAGCGAACTCTACGGAGATAGCGCTGGCGAAATCGAACGCGCGGCCTTGCTGGTGGATGCGCGCGAAGGCGAACAGATCGACCGTCTGCCCGGAATCTACCGCAAACTGACGTCCGAACATCCCGCGACCCTGGTCTTTGTTGAGGCGAGCGATGAAGCATTGATGCGCCGGTTCAGCGAAACACGCCGGCCGCATCCAATGGGTTCCGATTATTCGATCGCGGAAGGAATCCGCGCCGAGCGCAGCCGCATGGCGCCGATCCGGCGCCTGGCGGACGTCATCATCGACACTACGAAGTTTAACGTTCACGAGCTGCGGCAGTTCATTATCGACCGCTTCCAGAACCCGGGCCGGCGGCCGCTGCTGGTTTCCGTGGTGAGCTTTGGATTCCGGTACGGAATTCCGGCGGACGCCGACCTTGTCTTCGACGTGCGCTTTTTGCCCAACCCGCACTTCGTTTCGCGGCTGCGCCCTTTCAGCGGCAAGGACCCGCGCGTGGCGCGCTACATCCGCTCGTTTCCGCAAACCGGAGAATTCCTTCGACGCATCGAAAGTCTCTTGGCGTACTTGATTCCGCATTATATTGCCGAAGGCAAAAGTTATCTCACTGTGGCTCTGGGCTGTACCGGAGGCCGCCACCGTTCGGTTACGCTGGCCGAAGTGATCCGACGCTCGCTGCAGAGAAAAGGTTACTCGACGAAAGTTGTGCATCGCGATCTCGACAAGACGACGGCGTGACGTTTCGAAATCTAGATTGATGCATCCCACTCGCGGAACTTGAAACGATGAGCCGCATCGCGCGCATGACGGAATGGGAGGAACTACGGCGCCTGCTGGGCTACCTGCGCCCGTACGCGGCGATGCTTGCGCTTGGCATTGCGCTCATCGCGCTGATGGGCGCGATTGACGGCCTCGTTGCGTTCGCCTTGAAGCCCGCCCTCGATGTGATCCTGAATCCCCGCTCGATCGTGCAAAAGCTGGCCCTGTTCACGATTCCCGGGACGCACCGGGTCATTTACCTCAATTCCTTTGTCCCCCCGCGGATCCATCATGTGTGGTCCGTGTTTGCGGTCGCGCTGCTGTTCCTTTTTCTGGTCAAGGGCATCGCGGAATATTTCGGAAGTATCCTGATTCAATACGTCGGGCTCTCGGGCGTCACCGATTTGCGGAATCAGGCGTACGGCAAAATCGTGCAGCAGCGGGTCGGCTTTTTTCATAACAATCCGGTGGGGCGCGTGATGTCGGCGGTGATCAGCGATATCGAACAGGTGCGGGCGGCATTTTCGGACTGGTTCGCCGAATTCTTCCGGCAGATTTTCAGCTTGGTTGCGTTCGTCATCGTTTTGCTGGTCACTGATTGGAGAATGGCGCTCGGCTCCGCCGTGCTGATTCCGCTCGTGGTGTGGCCCGTGGCGAGTTTCGGCCGCAAAATCCGACGGTCCTCGCAAAAGAGCCGCGCACGCCTCGCCGATTTGAGCCAGATTCTGCAGGAGACGGTCAGCGGCAACCGCGTGGTGAAAGCATTTGGAATGGAAGGATTCGAAATCCGCAAATTTCGCGAGGCGGCGCGCAATCTTCTTCGGGAAAACATGCGCTGGATTCGCGCTCTCGCCGCAACGTCGCCGATTATGGATTTGCTCGGCGCCGTCGTGATCTCCGTGATCCTTCTTTACGCGCGCGATGAAATCAAGGTTGGCCGGATGACCATCGGCTCGTTCGGCGTATTCACCTTCGCGCTGTTCAAAGCCTTCGAGCCGCTGAAACGCCTCGGCACCGTGTACCAGCTTTTTTTACAGGCCGCGGGCGTGTCCGCCCAGGTATTTTCGTTCCTCGATCTTCCCGAGGAAGTGCTCGAAACTCCGGGCGCCCGAGTGCTTCCGCGATTTTCGCAATCCATCCAGTTTGACAACGTTGATTTTGCGTATGAGGATACCGAGCCTCTGGTGCTACGGCAGATTCAGCTTAAGGTTCCGGCAGGAACGGTGGTGGCAATCGTTGGATCGAGTGGCGCGGGAAAAACAACTCTCGCGAATCTCTTGCCGCGGTTTATGGCCTCGACGTCGGGCTCGGTGCGCATCGATGGATACGACGTGAGCGATGTCACGCTGCGCTCTTTGCGCGAACAGATGGCGATCGTCACGCAGGAAACGATCCTTTTTAACGATACGGTCTGGAACAATCTTTGCTACGGCTGGCCAAACATGCCTGAAGAAAAAGTGATGGCCGCGGCGAAAGCTGCGCTCGCGCACGATTTCATAATGCAGTTGCCGGAGGGTTACCAGACGTTGATCGGCGATCGCGGGCAGCGCCTTTCGGGCGGCCAGCGGCAGCGTTTGGCCATCGCGAGAGCGCTGCTGAAAGATGCGCCGATACTCATTCTCGACGAAGCGACGTCGGAGTTGGACTCGGAATCCGAGATGCTCGTGCAAAGCGCCCTGAATAATTTGATGACGGGCCGAACGGTGTTCGTCATCGCGCACCGGCTTTCGACGATTCGCCGCGCGGACACGATCGCCGTTCTCGAAGGCGGCACGATTCGCGAGCTCGGTACGCACGAGGAGTTGTTGGCCCGCGGCGGCTCGTACTCGCGGCTGTATGATATGCAATTTCGCGATGCCGAACCGGCGTCGCGCGCGCTGGGTCTGCTATGACCGCGCCGGGAGCGGGGTCGCGGCCTCCAGCCGTCGAACCATTGAAGCTGAGCCCAGCGGGACTGCGCTCGATGACTGGCTACGCGCAGACGCAAATCGTGGAAAACGGACGGAGTCTTCGCGTAACGATCCGCAGCGTGAATCATCGTTTCCTCGATCTGCACCTGCGTCTGCCCGAAGGGTTCGAGCCAATCGAGCCTCGCATTCGCCAAATCGTTCGCGGGCGAGTCCGGCGCGGACATCTGGATGTGACCATTCACTACGAAGTTGCCGGCCCAGCCGCCGTCGGCGTGAATCTCGAAGTTGCAGGCGCCTATTTGAATGCCGCGAACGCTTTGCGAAAGCAATTTGGAATTCAGGCCGAGCCCGACCTGGGCTCGATCATGCGGCTGCCGGGAGTGATCGGGACGCCGGCAGCGTCGATTGGCGAAGATCTCGATGGCGTTGAACGGATTGTGATGCGATGCCTCGGCGAGTCGCTCGATAAGCTCGATCGCATGCGCGAACAGGAAGCGAATCATCTGCGGGAGGAAATGCAGGCGCGCCTGCGGAATATTGCCGCGCTCGCACAGCGCGTGAAGATTCTGGCCGAACGGGCGCATCCTGCATTCGCGCGAAGGCTGGAAACGCGCTTGAAGGATTTGCTCGGCGAATCGCAAATCGATCCCGCGCGGCTCGCACTGGAAGCGTCCATCGCCGCCGAGCGCAGCGATGTATCCGAGGAACTCAGCCGTCTCGATAGTCACGTGCATCAGTTCGAATCGCTTCTTGCCAGCGCGCCGGACATTGGGAAAAAACTGGATTTTCTGCTACAAGAGATGCAGCGCGAGGCCAATACTCTGCTCTCGAAGGCTCCGGGGAATGAAGGGGAAGGCCTCGAAATCGCGCAGCTCGCGCTCGAAATCAAATCCGAGATCGAGAAACTTCGGGAACAGGTGCAGAACATCGAATGAGCGCAACCGAGCCGCTGGTGCTGATCGTTTCCGGGCCATCGGGTTCGGGCAAGTCGACGTTGGTGGAAAAGATCTTGCAACTGCCCGGCACGATGCTATCTGTTTCGTGCACCACGCGCCAGCCGCGCAAGACGGAACGCGATGGCAAGTGGTACACTTTCGTATCCGAAGCCGAATTTCAACAGATGGTGGCCGCAGGCGAGTTCCTGGAATACGCGCAGGTCTTCGGCAAGAATTGGTACGGCACGCCGCGGAAATGGCTCGAACGGGCGCAGTGCGAGAAAAAAGACCTGGTGCTGGAAATTGACGTTCAGGGTGCGTTGCAAGCGAAGCAAAAGCTGCCGGGGGCCGTGGCCGTATTTGTCGTCCCGCCCTCAAGCGAAGATCTCGAACGGCGAATCCGGGCGCGCGGCCAGGATTCGGAAGATGAAATTCACCGGAGGCTTGACCGGGCGCGGCAGGAAATGCTCAATTACAGCAGCTACGATTTTGCCGTGATCAACGACGATCTGGAACGGGCGGCTCGCGAAGTGCAGGCGATTGCCCTCGCTTCGCGCTGCCGCGTGGCCCGGAATGAAGAACGGATTCGCAAAATTCTGAAGTCTTTTGGAGGCTGACATTCTAATGGCCGTTTTCACGCAGGCACCGGATAGCCAGTTCGCCTATGTTGTCGTGGTTGCACGGCGCGCCCGGCAGTTGATGATCGGCGGCCGTCCAATGGTGGACAATCCGAGATCGCGCAAGACGTCGCGAATCGCGGAGGAGGAATTGCTCAAGGGACTCCTCGAATACGAAATGATTGAAGTGCCCGAGGAGAATGCGGATAAGGACGGAAAGCGGCGGAAGTAATCAGATTGCCGCGGATTTTCGATGAAGATCGCGCTCGGCGTTACCGGAGGCGTTGCCGCTTATAAAGCGGCGGAACTCGTTCGCCGCCTGCAGCAGGAAAAGCTCGACGTGCAGGTGGTGATGACGCGAGCCGCGCAGGAATTCATCACCCCGCTGACGTTTGCGGCGCTCACCGGGCAGAAAGTTATCGCGGACATGTTCAGCGCCGCCGGCGCCGCGCCTGCTAACGTGGAAAGCGCGATCGAACACATCGCCGTCGCGCAGCGAATCGATCTTCTTCTCGTCGCCCCTGCCACCGCGGATATTCTGGGCAAATTCGCGAATGGCGTCGCCGGGGATTTTCTCTCCACACTGTATCTGGCAACCAAAGCGCCTGTCATCGTCGCGCCCGCGATGAACGTCAACATGTGGGACCACGCAGCGACGCAGGAGAATCTCGCGAAATTGCGCGCTCGCGGCGTTCATGTGGTCGATCCGGACGAGGGTTATCTGGCTTGCGGAATGACTGGCGCCGGTCGCCTTGCCGCCACGGAAACGATCGCCCGCAAAGTTTGCGACGTTCTCGGTTTGCGCCATGATCTTGCGGGTCACACGGTGCTCGTCACCGCCGGGCCCACCTGTGAAGACCTGGACCCTGTTCGTTTCCTGACCAATCGCTCGTCGGGCAAGATGGGTTACGCGCTGGCAGAAGCCGCACAGAGGCGCGGTGCGCAAGTGGCGCTCATCAGCGGGCCAACGGAACTGAAAATTCCCGAGAGCGTCGATTGGATTCCGGTGCGGACGACGGAGGAAATGCGCCGCGCCGTACTCGATCGCGCCGGTTCAGCCAATGTGGTGATCATGGCTGCCGCTGTTTCGGATTATCGTCCCGCCGCGGTTCACGAAAGCAAGTTGAAACGCGGCGAGGGGCGTTTGACCCTGGAGCTCGAAGCGACGCCCGACATTCTGGCGGAGCTTAGCCGCGAAAAATCCGGCAGGATTTTGGTGGGCTTTGCGGCGGAGACCGGTTGCGTCGCGGAAAACGCAAAGGGCAAGCTCAAGCGCAAGGGCGCGGACATGATCGTCGCGAATGACGTCACGCAGGAAGGCGCAGGCTTCGATACGGACACGAACGTCGTCACGATGTACGGCCGTGACGGCCGCGAACTTTCGCTTCCTAAGATGGGCAAATTTGAAGTGGCCAACCGCATCCTCGATCGAGTGCTGGAAATTCACAAACAATCCAAGTAACTTCATCATTTCGGAAACGGAGGATTTCATGGATCCTGCGAAGCGCGGGCGTGTGGAAGCGTGGTTACGATACGGCGAAGACCTTGGCATTGGCCCATATTATCGGGACCGCGTGGCAAGTGGCGGAAATGGTGAAGCATCGTCCGCTCCCGCAGAAGCGCCTGGTTTCAAGGCTGACGGTGCCAAGACCGCCGCGCCAGCCAACGCCGCTCCGGCAGAAGCATTTGCACCCGCAACATCGAAAGTCGGGCCATCTGTCGTACTGGGTGCAACAGGTCCGTCGCTTTTCGAAATCGCCAGCCGCATGGAAGACGACACGCTCGAACGAATCCGCGAGGACATTGGCGCCGACTGCACACGCTGCAAATTATCCAAAGGCCGCAAGAACATCGTCTTCGGCGTGGGGAACCCGAAAGCGGAACTTGTGTTCATCGGAGAAGGGCCAGGGCACGACGAGGACGTGCAGGGCGAGCCGTTCGTCGGCCGCGCTGGAAAACTCTTGACGCAAATGATCGAAGCGATGGGCCTGCGACGAGAAGCTGTTTACATCTGTAACGTTGTGAAGTGCCGGCCGCCGGATAACCGCCTTCCTGAAAAAGACGAAATCGCCACATGCTCGCCATTTTTGCTTCGTCAGATCGCCGTCATTCGACCCAAAGTGATTTGCGCCCTCGGCGCGTGCGCGGCCCAGACGCTGCTGCAGACGACTCAGGGGATTTCCCGATTTCGCGGCGAATGGTTTGACTTGCTCGGCGCGAAATTTATTGCCACGTATCATCCGGCCTACCTTTTGCGGAATCCGGCCGCCAAAGGCGAAGTCTGGAAGGACCTGCAGAAGGTCATGACGGTCCTTGGGCTCCAGCCGAGAAGACGCTAGCGTCTTTTCCTCGAGGAAATTTTGGGAATCATTCTTGGATTGACGGGAGCGGTGTGCTGGGGCATTGCGGATTTTTCCGCGCGCTTTGCATCGCGGAGCGTCGGAGCATATCGCACGCTTTTTTACATGCAGTTTTTCGGCTTTCTGGCCCTGACGATTTTCTTGAAAGCGACGGGCGGGTTCGGGCATGGGATCGCACCGGGCTGGCAGCCGTGGGCGCTTGCAGTCGCCGCCGGCGTTTTGAATATGGCGTCGTCGCTTTCGCTTTACCATTCGTTCGAGGTCGGCGTGATGAGCATCGTCGCGCCGGTTTCTTCCTCCTACCCGGCGCTGACCGTCGCATTATCGCTGCTCAGTGGAGAACGCATTGGCGTTTTGCGCGGTACCGGCCTCGCTGTCACTCTCGCAGGTGTCATTCTTGCCGCGACGTCATTTGCGTCGGCCGCAAACGAAACGGGTTCCGTTCCGCCGGATTCTGCAAAAGCGCGAATGGCGAAGGGCGTTATCTGGGCGATTTTCGCCGCGCTCGGCTTCGGCGTGCTTTTCTGGTTTCTGGGGTTCTACGTTGTTCCGGCGGTGGGCAGCGGCGTGTCCGTTTGGGTGATGCGCATCACGGCAATCGTGAGCCTGCTGGTTGTAGCCGTCCCGACAGGGCAGACGGTTCGGATGCCGAGCGGGAACGTATGGTGGCTGCTCGCGGCCGTCGGCCTGATGGATACGGCGGCGTTCGTTGCGAATAATGAGGGCCTGCACGTTGGCCCGGTTTCCGTGGTCAGTGTGCTCGCGTCGTTGTATGGCGCCGTCACCGTGGTTCTTTCCTGGATTTTTCTGCGGGAGCGTCTGGAACGAACGCAATGGCTCGGCATCGCGCTCATCTTTGCCGGAATCATTTTCGTCAGCATATGATGTTCGATAGTGCCGCGAAATGAGAACTGCTCGCGACGCTGCTACACTATTCTCCTGCGATGACTCAACGTTACTGCGAAGTGGCCCTCCCGGTTCCTCTGCGCTCGACGTTCACCTACGCCGTGCCTTCCTCTTTTGACGGCGCCGATCTCCTGGGCCGGCGCGTTGTAGTACCGTTTCGAAATCATGCGATGACCGGCGTTTGCGTCGCATCCACGGAGATCAGGCCGGCCGAGATTGCACGCGTCAAGGAAATCGCGGAACTGCTGGACCCGCTGCCGGCGTTGACGCCCAAACTCATCGAGCTTGGACACTGGATCAGCCGCTACTACATAGCGCCCGTCGGCGAGTCATTTCGCGCGATGCTGCCGCCCGAAATCGAGCTGCGACACGATCGGGAATATTCACTGACGGATTCCGGACGAGCCTGCCTGTGCGATCTTTCCGCAACCGGGCAGCTCATGGACATCGAGTCCGTCGGGATTGCTCTGCTCCAATTATTCGGCGATACAATTGAAGCCATCCCGTCGTCCCGTATTGCGCGCTTGCGCGGCGGTGAAGCGATTGCGGAAACTCTCGTCAAACGCGGTCATCTGGCGGCCCGCGGCGTCATCCGCCATCGGCGGCCACGCATGCAGAAAATCACGGCCTGGAATGAAGCAAGCGCGGATTCCGCCGCAAGCGCCGCCGAGGAGCGCGTCCGCGAAGTGCTCACGGCCACTCGAGGTCCGCTTCCTATTGGGCAGCTCATGCAGCAAGCGAAGATCTCTCGCGCCGTCCTGCAGCGGCTCGAAAAGACCGGCCGGGTGCTGACGTGGGAGGAGCCGCTGACCGCGAAAGAAGACGCCTGGGAGACGAACTTCACGCCGCCCGCAAACGTGCTCAACAGTGAACAGAAACAGGCGCTCGACGAAATCTGGCGGTGGCTCGTTGCAGGAAAGTTTGCGGCCGGTTTGCTGCACGGAGTGACTGGCAGCGGCAAGACCGAAGTCTATCTTGGCGCGATTGAAGCATCCCTGTCCCGCGGAAAGACGGCAATCGTTCTGGTGCCGGAAATCGCGCTGACTCTCTGGATGGGACGTCTGGTTCGCGCGCGTTTTGGAGCAGAGGTAGCAATTCTGCACAGCGCCCTGCCGGATGTGGAGCGAGCGAGCGAATGGTGGCGAGTGAGGCATGGCGAAGCGCGCGTCGTCGTCGGAACACGCTCCGCTGTCTTCGCGCCGCTTGAAAATGTCGGACTCATCATCGTGGACGAAGAGCAGGAATCGAGTTACAAGCAAGAGGAAACGCCGCGCTATAACGGCCGCGACACGGCTGTATATCGCGCGCGGCTCGAAGGCGCCGTGGCACTGCTCGGCTCGGCGACGCCCTCGCTCGAGAGCTTCCACAACGCGCGCGCTGGAAAATATCATCTGCTCGAGCTCACCGCGCGCGTTGCGAACCGGCCGCTCGCGGACGTTCGCATCGTGGACCTGCGAGAAGAATTCCGCCAACGCAAGCGCGCCATGCCAATTTCGGAATCGCTTCGCGTGGCGATTGCCCTGCGGCTCGAAGAAGGCACGCAGGCGATGGTGCTGATCAATCGCCGGGGCTATTCGTGGTCGCTGCTCTGCCGGAGCTGCGGGGCGTTCGTGCAATGCCAGAATTGCAGCATTGCGCTCACGTACCATAAAAGCCGCCAGAAACTTGAATGCCACTACTGCGGATATTCGATTCGTCCGCCCAAGCAATGTCCGAAATGCCATGCGGAATATATGTACTTCGTGGGCGATGGCGCGGAGAGGATCGAGGAATATCTGCGCGAGCAATTCCCGAAAGCGCGAATCGCGCGGCTCGATCGCGACACGGTGCGGACGAAGCGCGCGTACCAGCAAGTACTCGGCGCGTTCGCGGACGGCCGGATCGATATTCTTGTGGGAACCCAAATGGTGGCGAAGGGACATGATTTCCAGCGCGTGACGCTGGTAGGCGTGGCTGCCGCCGATCTCGCGCTGGGCCGTCCGGACTTCCGCGCCGCGGAACGCACGTTCCAGTTATTGACGCAGGTCGCCGGGCGCGCGGGACGCGGTGAACTATCTGGTGAAGTTCTTGTCGAGACCTATTATCCCGAGCATTACGCGATCGAGCTTGCGGCGCGGCAGGATTACGTTTCGTTCTACGAAAAAGAAGCGCATTTTCGCCGCATGCTGCATTATCCGCCGTTTGCCGCGCTCGCCAGCGTTTTGGTACGCGACAGGAAAATCGAAAATGCCATCCGCTGGTCTCACTTGCTTGCCGGATGCCTCGCCCCCTTTGAAAATCGCGGCGTGAAAGTTCTCGGGCCCGCTGCCGCGCCGCTCGCACGCCTTCGCCGCGACTATCGGTTCCAGTTTGTGCTGAAATCGCCGCAGCGCTTGGCGCTGTCGCATGCGCTGAGGGCCTGCCTTGATTTTTGCGCTGCCAAAGAAATCCCTGATACCGCCATTCTTATTGACGTCGATCCCACGAGTTTGTCGTAGGAGTTTACGTAGGCTACGTCAGGCGGCATGCGGGGTGAAGTCCGGCGCTACAAAAACCCACGCGCATCATCACTTGCCCTCACGAGGCCGGCCTGAAGGCTAGTTGGTGGCGGGCCAAGGTGTGAAACAAAGGATGAACATCAGAAGCGCGAAGAGCGCCCACAATTTTCGCTTGGCGTCGAGCGGTTGCCAGCGATCAAGCATGGGTGGATGGCGAAACCGAAGAGATAGGACGAGCAGCACGATTCCCCAGAACGCCCAGACGTGCCAGTAATAAATTCCGAGCGCGATCAATCCTAACGATGCCGCGAGTGAAATCTGGCGGTGTCGCGTGCTGGTGATGCTGTACACAATGTGGCCGCCATCGAGTTGCCACGCGGGTATCAGGTTGAGCGCGGTCGCAAATAGCCCCACCCATGCGGCGCGTCCAACCGGATTCAGCAACAGCCAATTAGGATCCACGTTCGGATGAAACAGCGCGATGAAAATTCGCATCAGGGGAGGAGAACCGAAAATGATAAGCGCGTGCTCCTGCGCGCCCGGAACGATCCGAGAATTCGCAATCGCCCAAGCCATGGCGGGAACGGCAAAAATAAATCCGACGATCGGTCCGGCGATCCCGACATCGAACAACGCTCGCCGGGTTGTGAATGGCGAGCGGATCCGAATGAATGCGCCAAAAGTACCGAACAAAGTCGGAGCCGGAATGAAGTACGGATAGCTTGCGTCGATGTCGTAACGTTTGCAGGCAAAATAATGTCCCAACTCGTGCGCGAGCAGGATTCCGAGCAGCGTAAATGAAAAGGGAATACCCAGCAAAAAAAGGCGGGGATGCGAGAATGGCGCGAGCATGGCCGAGAAGGGATCCTGACTGCTGGAGAAAGGCTCGAGGCCGCGCGCGTAAGAAACGGCGAATTCCGCGCCGACAGCCAGAGTCGAAATAATCGTCAGGACGAACAACGCCAGCGCCGGCCATAGCGGACGCTGCCGAAACGGTGGCGCTGGCATGCCGGCCATTTCCGGAAGTTGCAAATCAATGATGTCAACCGGAACCTGACTATGGCCGTTGCCGTTACTCATGAACGCGACTCATGGAGCTTGGATGCGCAGTTCGGCGAAAGGGGCTCTGGGGCCGGGCTGCGCTCGCTCGCGTCAGGGCTTTGGCGCCGGCGCGGGCAGAGCTTGAAGTTCTTTTCCGGGCTTGAAGCGAACGGCTTTGCCGGGCGGGATGCTCACTTGCTGGCCGGTTCGCGGGTTGCGCCCGATGCCGGTCTTGCGCGGCTTGACGTTGAACACGCCGAAGCGGCGAAGCTCTATACGTTCGCCCCGGCCGAGCGCGTTCTTCATCGCCTCGAAGACTGTTTCCACCGCCTGTTCGGCCTTGGTGCGAGTGATGTTGGTCCTCTGCACGATTGCGTTCACGATGTCGAGCTTGATCACACCGACCTCCAGCGTCCCGGAAACCTATGCTAGACAGAGGGTTGCGGGTTGTCAAGCACCGCCCCGTGTAATAAGATGCGCCACTCTCGCGCGCGGACATGTTTCAATTTTATTTCCGGAGGTTACGATGTCGGTGAAGCCTGACAAATGGATTCGCAGGATGGCGAAAGAGCATCGCATGATCGAGCCCTACGAGGATCGCCAAGTCCGCGAAGGCGTGATCAGTTACGGAGTATCCTCCTACGGCTACGACATCCGCATCGCCGACGAGTTTCGCATTTTTACCAACGTGAATTCTTCGGTGGTCGATCCAAAGCATTTCGATGCGAAGTCGTTCGTTGAATTTACGGGTGACGTCTGCATTGTCCCGCCAAATTCATTTGCTTTGGGCCGCTCGGTGGAATACTTTCGCATCCCGCGAAACGTGCTGACGATCTGCCTGGGGAAATCGACTTACGCGCGGTGTGGAATCATCGTCAACGTCACGCCATTCGAACCGGAGTGGGAAGGTTTTGTGACGCTCGAAATTAGTAACACCACGCCGCTCCCGGCAAAAATTTATGCCAACGAAGGCCTCTGCCAGGTGCTGTTCTTTGAATCGGACGAAGTTTGCGAAGTCTCTTACAAAGACAAAAAGGGAAAATATCAGGCGCAGCAGGGCATCGTCCTGCCCAAGATTTGAAGATTGGGACCTCGAAGTTGGCGTCGCACCTATAGTTTGTGGCCCTCGCCACGAGAGATTTGCTTACGGTCGCCATGTAAGGCGCAACGGAATGCCTGCCGGTGGGCACCATATTTAGCTCGTGCGAATCAAGCCTTTTGTTTAACGACTTGCGATATCTCGCCCCATTTTCCCGCGAACACAAATGAATCGAGAGGCTTGCGTTCGCGGGGCAGAAGTTCGCGCTCTTTTAACTGGCCGGGGAGGGAATCAGGGCTGCCTGCGTATCCGATGGCGATGCCCGCAACAGCCTCAAAGCCCTCCGGAATGCTGAAAATCCTGCGTGCTTTTTCCGGGTCGAGGCCGGCCATCTGGTGAATGCTTAATCCGAGCGCCGTCGCTTGGGTTGCTATATTCGCCGCAGCCTGCCCCACGTCATGAAACGCGTGACGATTCGGCTCGCCATTGTGCTGAAATTTCAATCCCGCGACGCTTAGCGCAACCACGGGGGCGTCTTTCGCCCAGCCCTGGTTGAACTCAACGAAACAATCGAGGACCTTCTGGAAGCTGCCGGGATCGTCCTTCGTGCCGACGATGAAGTACCACGGCTGTCCGTTATAGGACGATGCCGCCCACCGCGCAGCCTCAAAAAGGCTGCGTAATTTTTCCGGCTCGACCGGCTTATCTTCAAATGCTCGCGGGCTCCAGCGCCGGCCGATTAAATCGTGAACCGGAGCGGTGGTCTTGGCCGGTTTCTCAGGTACATTCATATAAGTTTCCTCCAGATAATGGAAATGAATGTAAAGGCTGCTGCTAAGCGCGAAAGTTTTCTCTTTTCGGATGCCTCACGTGGTTCTGGCGCGATGCGCGTCCGCCGAAATTCCGCCGGCGCCATTCGCCGCCAGTATCAACAGGCCGCCCATAATCGCCAGGTTCTTCAGGAAGTCGGTCTGACTATCCATTCGAGCTTCTCCCTGAAGCGACCAGAAATTGTGGATCAAGAGCGTGGTCGGAATGAGGTAGAGAAAGAGGATCCAGCTCGCAACGCGCGTTTGGAATCCGGCCAATACCGCTATGCCGCCGAGAAGTTCGACGATCATCGCGAGGCCGGTGGCTGCGGCGGCCAACGGCACTCCCCTTGATACAAGGAAACCGGCCGTGGCCGAGAACCCCGTTGCCTTCTCGATTCCGCTCATTAAAAAGATCAGGCTAATCAGAATTCGGCCTACCAGCGAAGTGACGCTTCCCGAAGAATTCGCCATACACATTCTCCCTTTTGTCGAGATTCGTGTTACGCCAGGTCAAATAACAAAACTTCGCTAGCTTCTTTCGCTTCCACGCTCAGATCGGCCTCGTTCGAGATCGCGGCGCCATCTCCCGCTTTCAATTGCGTTCCATTCATCTCAATCGCTCCCCGAGCTACCTGGACCCAGGCACGGCGACCGGCTTTCAAGGAGTGGTTTGCCTGCTCGCCGCGATTGAGCCTCGCAATATATAGACTCGCGTCCTGGTGAATGGTTACCGGAGCCTCGGGTCCGGCGACGAGATGGAATTTCCCGCGCAGATCCTTGTCCGGGAAGGTGAGCTGTTCGTATTCCGGCTTCAGCCCCTTGCGCTCCGGCAAAATCCAAATTTGCAGCAGGTGCACGGGATTCGTGGGCGATGCGTTGAACTCGCTGTGCATCACGCCCGATCCCGCCGTCATGTGCTGCAGCTCGCCCGGGCGCAACACGCCTTCGCTGCCGGTGCTGTCGCGATGCTGGAGAGAGCCTTCGAGTACCCACGTCAGGATTTCCATATCCTGGTGAGGATGCATTCCGAACCCTTTGCCCGGCGCGATGACGTCTTCATTGAGCACGCGCAGGGAACTAAATTGAATGTGCTGCGGATCGTAATATTGGTCGAAAGAAAATGTAAATCGCGTATCGAGCCACGAAAGCTTGTTGTGACCGCGCTCTTCACTGGGTCGAATCCGCAACATGGTTTGCCTCCTTCCTTTTTTCTTTTTCGAAACGGGAACGTTGATTGCCGGACCCTAGTTTTCGGCAAATGCCGCGCAACGTTTCCTGCTCTTGCGGCGTAAGCTGGACCATTTCTCGTGCGATCGACTTCGCGTGTTCCGGGAAAACGCGCCTAATGAGGCGCCGTCCGGATGGCGTCAGATGAATCACGATCATTCGCCGGTCGTCTTTCTGCCGTTCGCGGCGCACCAGCGTTTGTCTTTCAAGATTGTCGACGATCAGGGTGATATTGCCGCCGCTCCGCAGCAGTTTCGCTCCCAGAGTCCGCTGACACATCGGCCCCAGATAGAGCAGGGACTCCAGCACTCCGAATTGTCCCATCGTCAATCCGTGCTTTTCGATACCGGCGTTCAGCCGCGCGATCAGGGAGTCCGAGGCGCGGACCAGGTTGATGTATGCGTTGAGCGCTCGAACCGTCTTCTGGCCGCCTTTGTAATGAGTTGGCATGTCGTTCAGCAGCGAATCGTTCAACGTCAAACTATAAGATGCGTTAGGCAGGCGAAGGATTCAAGCGCGGGCGAGCCGGAAAGACCCGACCAATCGTCAGGGTTTCTGCGTGGGGCGAACGAGTATCTCGCTGATGAAGCTCCGCGGAGACTGGGTTACGATCATCTCCACCGCATGCGCTATGTCCTCGGCCTGCAGCATCTTTGCGGTATCTTTGCCCTTGTGCGATGAAAATTCCGTGGCTACCGAGCCAGGGCAGATTGCGCTCACACGGATGCCGTGTGGCCGCAGATCTTCTGCCATGCACTCGGTCAGCCCCAGCAACCCCCATTTGGACGCGCAGTAAATCCCGCCCCCTGCGAACGCGTTCTTCCCCGCGAGCGATGCAATGTTGATGATATGGCCGCGCTTGCGCCGAATCATGCTGGGTGCAACTAATTTGCTCAGCAGGAACACGGACTTCAAGTTGGTGTCTAATACATCGTCCCAGTCGGTTTCAGTGGCTTCGTGCGCCGGGCCGAAACAGCCAATGCCTGCATTGTTCACGAGAATTTCGACGGGGCCGAGCGCCTTCTCGGTGCTTTCCACCAGTGAAGCGACTTCGCCCGCAGATCGCACATCGGCAGGGAATGCCATCGCGTTGATTCCTTCCGATATAAGCTTGCTCGCGGCCTTTTCCACACGCTTCGGATCGCGAGCGCAAAGGCTGACCTTCGATCCTAATCGCCCGAGCTTACGCGCAATGGCAAATCCGATGCCACGGCTTGCGCCGGTAATGAGAGACACCGTACCGTCGAGAGGTTTCTCCGCTCCCATGAATCGCTCCTGCGAGGCGACATTCCCCGTTGATTCACCATCTTATCATCAGTGTTCGGGCCGTTACCGCAGACCGAGGGCGAACCGGAATTCAATGCCGTTGCGGCATTTCATCTTGCTTGCACCGGTTGCATTCCCTATAATTCCGATTCGCATTGCTATGTTTCGATTACCCGCAGGGGCGTGGTCCTGGGTCCGACCGCTTACCCGCCACAAAATTTGCCAGGAGGCAGGCAACTGATGAATCGAAAGTCTATCGTGACGAACGCGGCACTTCTAGCAGCTCTCGTTCTATTCGCGTTGCCTGCCCGGCCCGCTGCCGCTCAAGCTGCGCAGTCGCAGCAACAGAAGCCCACCTACACGATCCCTGAATACAATGCGTTTCAGGCGTGTAGTGCGATGTCTCAGAAAAAAGATTTCCAGGGCGTCGTGAAATGCCTCGATGACTTCGTCGCCAAGTTTCCAAGCTCGACGCTCATGCCCTACGTGTACCAGCTCTATTTCCCCGCCTACGCGCAGTTGAAGGACTACGCGAAAACGATGGAATACGCCGACAAAGTGATCGCGCTCGGCGACAAGGTTGACGCGGCGGTCCGGCTCCAGGCAATTCAAACCCGCTGCCAGGTGTTCCCGACGGCATTCAACCCGAAAGCGCCTGACGCGCACGATCAGCTTGTGAAGGAGCGTGACGCGGCACTCGAAGGCGCGAAATTGCTGGCGGCGTACCCGAAGCCCGCAAATTCGACGATGACGGATCAGCAGTTCGCCGATCAGAAGAAGCCCGGGCTGGCATTTTTTCAGTCGTCGGCGGGGTTTGCAGACCTTCAATTGAAGGATTTTCCGGCCGCGATCGCCGCCTATAAAGACGCAATTTCAAATAATCCCAACGACGCCGTCAGCTATTATCGTCTCGGTGTGGCTTACCTATCTTCGGCGCCAGGTACTCCTAACCCGGCTCCCGGCGCTGCGACAACCAGTCCAACGGGCGCGGCTTCGAACACCGCTGCACCGCCGAGTCCTACAGGCGCTGCTCCAACTGCAGCACCCGCATCTGCAGCCAACGGCTCGGAGCAGAAACTGGACGGCTTTTGGAATCTAGCGCGCGCCATCAATTTGAAGATTCCGGGCGACGCTCAAGTGCGTACTTACTTAAAGCAGCAGATTCTGGCGTACGAACAGCCGGGTTGCGATACTCTCGCCGACGCGCAATTGAGCGAACTGTTGCAGTTGGCGGGAACTTCTGGCGACCGGCCTGCGACGTACACCATCCCGAGCCAGGCCGATCTGGACAAGATCCGGCAATCCAGCAACATTCTCTCGGTCATCAGCGACCTCAGCGCGGGCGGCGACAAAGCCAAGATGACCTGGCTCGCGATCTGCAGCGCACAGTTTCCGGAAGTTGTTGGCAAAATCATTGACGTGAAGCCGGGGGACGGCTTCGTGGACTTCATGGTTTACACCGGGGCGACACAAGACGACATGGAGAAGGCTACCACCGCGAATATGGACGTGAAGGTCTGGACTACCGGCACTCCGCCTGCCGCTGCCCCAGCCGCAGGAGCCACTCAGAGCGCCCCCGTTGCTGCACAGCCTGACGTCGTGAGGTTGCAAAAGGACGACGGCATTCGCTTTTCAGGCACCGTTGCCAGTTACGATCCCACGCCATTCCTCTTGCATTGGGACCAGGTAAAGGTTGACCCGACGATCATTCCCGAAAAGCAAGAACAGGGTAAGCATCACCGCGTGCCATCCAAGAAAAGTCCCGGCAAGAAGTAAAATTTTCAGCTTAGCAAACAAGAATGGCCCGCTCGCGCAACGGAGCGGGCCATTTTTTTGGCGCGTGGAGAAACCGTCCCTACGGGCGGTTTCGTGATCTGAAGAATCTCTCTCTTCTCGTGTCCCGTCCCAGAAATAAGTCGATAACTCCGGTCATGCAACTCGTTGTAGGGGCGCTGCTTGCCGCGCCCTGCTCATGCCGTATATCTCCGGGACACGACGCTAAGTATCCTCGCGAAGAGCGCCTTCGCTTGGAAGGACGATCAAAAATGAGCTTCAATCAGCGATTCTCTTTGGGCCAGTGCGACGGATCCGCCGCGGCGTCAACCAATTACGCGCGGCCTCGGCCGGCGTGGTCGAGTCTGTAGACTTCCACCTTGCGGCTCAGTGTATTGCGGTGAATTCCGAGAAGTTTCGCGGCGCGGGACTGATTTCCGTCAGACCGCTCCAGCACGCGCTTGATGAATTTCTTTTCGAATTCGGTTACGGCATCCTCGAGCAGAATTCCCCGCTCAACCATCATGCCAATGAGCGATTCCAGTTGATCTTTCACGTATGCACGCTCCGCACGGATGCTTCGGAGAAGGGGCCGCTTCTTTCGTGTTTAGTCGAGTTCGTGGCCGGTGATGCGCTGGTAAGCTTCCCGATATTTTCTCTGCGTTGCGGCCACCACATCCGGCGGGAGCGCCGGGCCCGGAGGCAGCTTGTTCCATCCAATGCGCTCGAGATAATCGCGGACGTATTGCTTGTCGAAAGACGGCTGCGCCTTGCCGGGTGCGTATTGGTTCGCGGGCCAGAACCGCGACGAATCGGGCGTCAATGCTTCGTCGATCCAGATGAGCTCGCCGCCGAGCAAACCAAATTCGAATTTCGTATCAGCTAAAATGACGCCCCGCGCCGCTGCGTGTTCGGCGGCCTGGCGGTAGACGAGCAGGCTCGTTTCACGTAACTTTTCCGCCAGCTCACGTCCGACGCGTTCGATCGTTTCATCGAATGAGATATTTTCGTCGTGGCCGCTGGTCGCCTTAGTGGAGGGAGTGAAGATGGCCTCCGGTAGGCGGTCCGATTCGCGCAATCCTTCCGGAAGTGCAACGCCGCAGATCGCGCCAGTCTTCTGATAATCCTTCCAGCCAGAGCCCGACACGTAGCCGCGCACAACGCATTCGATCGGCACCGGCTCGGTCTTGCGCACCAGCATTGCGCGTCCTTCGAGCAAATCGGCGTATGGCGCAAGCTCACCCGTGAAGTTTTTGGCCTCAAGAACATGATTTGGAATTAAGCCTGCAAGTTTTTCGAACCAGAAAAGAGAGAGCTGCGTCAGCACGCGTCCCTTATCGGGAATCGGCGTGGGCAGAACCACGTCGAATGCCGAAAGGCGATCGGTCGCCACAATCAGCAGCTTGTCGCCCAGGTCGTAAATGTCGCGAACCTTGCCGCGACCGCGAAGCGCGAGTCCGGGGAAATCCGTTTGCGAAACCGCTGCGTTCATTTTCGGAGAAGCCATGCTCAGTTATTCCTTTGCGGAGGGCGGTATTCTAGCGCACGAGGGCGCATTGTCAACCGTTAAGAAGTACAGGTGTCGGTAGCACATGATATGTCCGGTCGAGATAGCACATGAAATGTCCGCTTTTGTGGCGAGGCTTGAGGTAGAGGTGTCTGCCGGAGGCAGGCATGCTTTTCTACCCGGAGTGCGCCGTGGAGC
>JBOGNE010000062.1:0-4474 GCA_050747005.1 Candidatus Acidiferrales bacterium | reverse complement strand
GCTCCACGGCGCACTCCGGGTAGAAAAGCATGCCTGCCTCCGGCAGACACCTCTACCTCAAGCCTCGCCACAAAAGCGGACATTTCATGTGCTATCTCGACCGGACATATCATGTGCTACCGACAGTCCCGAACCGTACCGTCGAAGCTGGCAAATCGCGTGTGCTATCATTGCGCGTTCCAGGAGCCCTTAATTGACCGCGCGCATTCTCAACGGCAATGCAATCCGCGACCAGATTTACTCCGAGCTCGCCGCCGAAATCTCGGCGCTGCGAGCAGCCGGCGTTCGGCCCGGCCTGGCCGCCGTTCTCGTCGGCGAAAATCCTGCATCCAAGCTCTACGTCAACAGTAAAATCGCCGCCTGCGGAAAGCTGGGCCTTGCCAGCTTTCTTCTCACCCCTCCGGCCTCGATCGCCACGGACGAGTTGCTCGCTGTCGTTGATGAACTCAATTGCCGCGACGACGTTGACGGCATCCTCGTCCAAATGCCCTTGCCGCACCAAGTGAGCTCCAAGAAAATCCTCGACGCCCTCGATCCTGCGAAAGATGTTGATGGCTTCCACCCGATTAACGTCGGAAAATTAGTCGCGGGTCAGCCAAGCCTCGTGGCTTGCACCCCTTCAGGCGTCATGGAAATTCTTCGCCGCAGCAACATTCCCATCGAAGGCGCAAACGCGGTCGTGATGGGCCGCAGCGACATCGTCGGAAAGCCCATGGCGCTTCTGCTGCTACACGCAAACGCCACCGTAACGATCTGCCACTCGAAGACGCACGAATTGAAAGACGTCGTGCATCGCGCCGATATAGTCGTCGCTGCCATGGGCCGCGCCGCGATGGTCACTCCGGAATTTATTCGTCCCGGCGCCACGGTGATTGACGTCGGTCAGAACGTGATCGCGGATCGCGCGGACGCGGAGCGCATCTTCGCGAATTTTCTCGAAAAGCTCGAAACCTTTCGCGCCAAAGGCTCGGTTCTCGTCGGCGATGTTCATCCCGATGTCGTCAACATCGCGGGCGCATTCACGCCCGTGCCGGGTGGCATCGGACCTCTCACGATCGCCATGCTCATGAGCAACACAGTAAAAGCCGCCCGAATGCGGCGCGGATCAAGCGCGCCAGTGGCCGCGGCCGGGAAATCCTGATGGCGCTTCATGCTTAAGGTCGGTCTTACTGGCGGAATTGCTTCCGGAAAATCGACGGTCGCTGCAATTCTGCGCGACCGCGATTGTCTCGTGCTTGATGCCGACCCGCTCGGCCACGAACTTCTCGAACCCGAACAACCGGCTTACGACGAAGTCCTCGGCGAATTCGGCCTTGGAATCCTCGATCCAGGCGGCGCGGTGAACCGAGCGAGACTCGGAGCCATCGTTTTCGCGGATCCCGCGAAGCGCGCGCGGCTGAATGGAATTCTCCATCCGCGAATTCTGGAAATTACGGAGAAATGGTTCGCAGCTCTCGCCCGCCCCGGCGGTCCCGATCTCGCTTTCATCGAAGCGGCTCTGATCGTCGAAGCCGGCTATCGCCAGCATCTCGATAAACTCGTCGTCTGCTGGTGCCGCCGGGAACAGCAGCTCGCGCGGCTGATCGAACGAGGCATGTCTCAACAGCAAGCCGAACAGCGCATCGCGGCGCAGATGCCGATCGACGAGAAGCGCGCCCTGGCCGATGTGGTGATCGACTGTTCGCTGTCGCTTAAAGAAACCGAACGTCAGGTCGATGGCGCGCTCGCGAATCTAAGAAAGAGTTGAGGCAGCCGAAACTTTCGCCGCCGCAGCGGCGTATTTAGTTGCAGTTGGCCAATCGCGCCCGCCCGTTGAATTGCAGCGCGGTAAGGACTCCGGCCATGCTCCAGAACAGAAAAAGGCAATCGCTTCGCCTGCTTGCAATCGGAGTGATCATCGGGCTTGGCGCGTATTGGGCGGGCTCACGCTGGGGCCCGCACGTTCCGGCGGCTGTGAACGCGCTTCGTCTGCCCGCCCCGGGCGGCGATTCGACTCTTGACTCGACGGAATCGGAAAATGTTCGCATCTACAGGCAAGCCTCGCCGGCGGTCGCGAACATCGTCACGCGCACCGTCGAATACGATTTCTTTTACAATCCGGTTCCGGTGGAAGGCGCGGGTTCCGGTTTCCTGATCGACACCGACGGGCACATCCTCACGAATTATCACGTCGTGCAGGGTGCGCAAACGATTGAAGTCACGCTAGGCGACCAGTCGCGCTACAAAGCCAAGTACCTCGGCGCCGACCAGCGTAACGACATCGCCCTGATTCAAATCGATACCCGCGGGCGCAAACTCACGCCGTTGCCGCTAGGCGATTCGCGCAACCTGCTCGTCGGGCAGCGCGTGCTCGCCATCGGAGATCCTTTCGGATTCCAAAGCACGCTCACTACTGGCGTGGTCAGTTCGCTCGACCGCACCGTGCAAACGGGCGAGAATACGTTCATCGATGAAGCCATTCAAACCGACGCGGCGATCAATCGCGGAAACTCGGGCGGACCCCTGCTGAATTCGCACGGCGAAGTAATAGGCGTCAACAGCGCGATTTTCGCGCCGAACGGAACCACGGCCGGCATCGGTTTTGCAATTCCCATCAACACAGCGCGCCGCGTCGCAAACGACTTGATCACGCAGGGCCGCATCCGCCGCGCAACTCTCGGCGCCGAAGGACGCGCTCTGTGGCCCGGACTTGCCGATGCTTTGAAACTTCCCGTCGAGCAGGGGATTTTAATCGAGCGCGTGAGTTCCGGAGGCCCCGCGGCGCAAGCGGGGATCCGCGGCGGAAATAAATCCGTGCTGCTGGGCCTGCAGGAGTTGCGGATCGGCGGCGACGTGCTGGTCGCGATCGACGGAAAAGCGGTAACCAGCCAGGTGGATTTGAACCTTCTGCTCAACCGCGCTCAGCCGGGAGAAACGGTGACTCTCACGATCGTCCGCGATGGCAAGAAAATGAACGTCCCCGTAAAGCTGGGCGAAGGATGACACTCGCCGCACTCGACATCAATTTGTGAAAAGAGAAAAGCCCGACTACGGTCTCGACGCTCCTGGATTAGTCCGCGCCTTTGCGATCGGGGGACCTTTGCTGATCGTCGCTGGCTCGTTTCTTATCCCCTTCGCTCCGGTTGGCCTTGGTCACGCCTTGTTCTTCACCGGAATTGTCTTGTTCATCGAGGCTTTGTTGATGATGGGAAGCAGTTACTATGGCAAATTCCGCGCACGCGATCGTTTGCTGAATCGGCTTGACCTGCGCGGCGATGAAGCCATTCTCGATGTCGGCTGCGGACATGGCCTCTTGCTTATCGCTGCCGCAAAGCAATTGCCGCAAGGCCGGGCTGTGGGAATCGATCTGTGGTCGCAGGTCGATCAAGGGAGCAATTCAAAAGAAGCCACTCTGACGAACGCGCGCATCGAAGGCGTAGCCCAGCGCGTCGAAGTGCATGGCGGCGACATGCGGAAAATGCCGTTCCCCGATTCCACCTTCGACGTTGCCGTCGCAAATCTCGCAATCCACAATGTTCCCACTCGTGAAGGCCGCCGCGAAGCCATCGCCGAAATCGTTCGCGTATTGAAACCTGGCGGCCGCGTCGCATTGATGGACCTCAAGAAGACCGGTCAATATGCGCGCGATCTGAAGGATTTTGGAATCGCGGAGGCTCGCGTCTCAGCTCCGATCTTCTGGATATTTCCGCCCGTGCGCATCGTCACTGCCCGCAAACCTCGCCGCTTGATATAGCGGAGGGGTTTATCATTTGTCGGCCAGTCCTGCGTCTTAATGTAACTGGAAACATTTCGACGCGATGAGGAGGTCGCACTGATGCGCATCAATCCGGTCTATTTCCTTATTCCATGCGTTGTATACTTCGCCCCGCATGCCTTACAATCCCAATATTCTCCGTAATTATTTCGGTGGCTGTATGTGACATGCACAGCTTTGTTTTTGCCCTCCCAGCATACAGGACAATAAGGAACCTGGTCGTTTTTGAGCCAATAGAAAGGCTCCTTAAATTCAATCTCTCCCTTGAATCTCAACGAGCGTTCGAGCTCTTCGACCTTGTCGTCCAATCTCCGCTTTTCGCGTGAAAGATCAATCACTTCTTCTTCCAGCTTCAAAATGCGGCGATTCAAATCAATGTCATTGAATTTCTTGACTAGGTCGGCGACCTCTTTGATATTTTCTACCGCACCCATCTTTCGCCCCCGATCGAATGGAGATCATACTACAGGCGGATGTGACAGTAATCTCGTGCGTATCGCCACTGCCCGCAAACCGGCCCGCTCTGCATGGCGCTATGGGCCTGCTGTCGTCCGCTCAGCCTGCCTTTGAACCGGCGGCCACTGGCCTGCGCGCGAATCCCGGCTGGCGCCACTCATCGCGCACGCAGTCTTTTTCGCGCTCTCTCAGCTCAAACCACGTTTCCGCCGCGTCGCGCACGCGCTCGAGCGCCTCTTGCATCTGCCTCAAGCTTCCCTTTAT
>JBOGNE010000061.1:0-30238 GCA_050747005.1 Candidatus Acidiferrales bacterium | reverse complement strand
CTTAGGCAAGTGCTCAGTACGCTCACTCGTTGCAGTTCCTTCTGACTCAACGGAAAGGTCTCCTGTCTCATAGGGTGACATTTTCACGTTGCCGTTCAGGGGTGACAGAATTATGGAGCTAAGACATTGAGCGGATCACCACTGGCGCGGAGGATGCTTTTGTGAAGTATCTTTGCCACACCAGGAACGGCAAATCGTTCCGGAACGTGGAGTATCTCCGCATCAAGAACGGACAGTTGGAATCTATTGAGTGTTATTTCGGCGCACAATCCAGCTTTCCGTCAGCAGTAAGCACTGGGCAGAAGTAACCTATGAGCCGGCTGATCCAGGTGCTGGGTTTTTTGATGAATAAATCGAGGATTGCGATCAAGACAGGGAGAATAGTCCTGCTACTCACTCCAGAGAGCCACTTGATGTTTTATGCGCCTCCACTGGAAGGCAAGGTCTGGGGTGCCGATCTGCCGAAATCACCGGTAATGCTGAATCCACAATTCAAAGGCGCTCACCCAATCGACATGTTTATGATTCCGGTGGGCAGATGGTCAGACGGATCGGCTGCTCCGGTTATGTAGGACCATTTCATTTAGAAGCAGTGCAATCGTCAGTCTCGCTTCGTGAGCAGGAGGTCGAAACGAGAGGGCAAGCGAGGTTCCATCATGAGCGCCCGCAGGATTCAGGACCAGAAGGCCATTGCGCGTGAGATGTTTGTTCAACAAGCAGCTCACGCTAATGCGGAGGTTTCGGCTAGCCCACCGCGAGGGGATACGATTTGCTCGATCAAGAGTAAACGGGAGTACACTCTTGAATCGACGGCAAAAGATGGCTACGAACCTATAGATACATCATTGCTTCCGGTAACCCTAGTTGATGCTGCAAACCTAATCCGAGCCTTGCAACAGTTGGACGTTATAGCAAAACGACAGGCGCCACGAATCGCGTTCAAGGCAAAGGGTAGCATCCTATTCTTGGATTTAGCCGAGATCTTGGCGGTGCAAGCCGAAGGTAATTATGTTTCGTTGCGATACCGGCCTAATCCCTATTTGGTGCGCGAGTCCCTCTCGTCCATGGCGGAGAAGCTCAAGCCCTACGGTTTTATTCGCATCCACCGCTCGGTCCTCGTAAATATTTCGGCCGTGGAGGAGATCCAACCTTTACCGACGGGAGAGTACAGGCTGCGTGTAAAAGGTGGGAAGGAATACTTGGTAACGCGCACATACAAAGACAACCTCAGAGATCTGGCTCAGCTGTGGGTAGGCTCCGAGCGCCTTCCTGGCTAACAGGCAGCCAGAGCATTTAGGTCGTTATTCCATCGTAGCTGAGAACACGCCCTAATCTTCCTTTAGTGAGGTCGCTTGAGTTCCTCAAAGGAGTAGCGAGCGGTTTGTCGGCTAGTCGGAAGTTACGGCAGAGCGTATGCGCCCTTGTCTCTTGGGCCAGAAAACGGAGTTCTGGGGAATTGCTCGACGAATGGTTGCCTCCAAAACTGGCGGGCCTCCAGAGAACTGCGGCGGAATTCGATTTACGCACGTCGCGACAGCTCTGCGCCCTTGACTCTGGATCGCTAGGTACAGGTTAGGTACAACTAAAAGAGGCGGAATAACGCTCCTGGCTCCGTAAGCGACGCCAAGATAAAGCGTTATGGGATTCAACTGATTAGTTCGGGACCAGGAGGTCGGTGGTTCAAATCCACTCGCCCCGACCACTTCAAACCCCTTTACCCTCAACACGTTTAGGCAAGCTTGGCAGCGTCAATTGCAGCGACGCCCGCGCGTAACAGTGTAACAACTGAAAAGCCAATTCCGGCCCGCTCGCTCCATTCTGATAGGTAGCCATTTTCCCCCGCGATGTGTGACCGTAGAACATGAGCCAATGCCTCCTGTACGTCAATGACCCGGACGGGGCTTGGCGTCTTTGGTTCAAGATTCCGTGGGCAGGAAATTAGCTAAGAACCTGCCTCTTGGGTTTAGGTTTTGTTTTCGAGGAGGCGGTTGATTTCGGCGTGAGGCGGGGCGTTTTCGAGGGACTGATATGTACCGGCGGAGCGGAGTTCCGCGGCGATGCGCCGCAAAAAACCAAGGGCGGCGCGGTGGGGAGCGGAGCCGAGGCTGACTCGCGCGACGCCAAGGTTCTGAAGTTCAGGGATGGGCGGCGAGCCGAAACCCGCGAGGATATTTACCGGGCACCTCAGGTCGCGAACGAGCCTTCCGATGGTTTCCGCGTCGCGCAAGCCGGGAAGAAACGCGCAATCGGCACCCGCGTCGCGATAGGCTGCGAGGCGGCGCAGCGATTCCGCGTAGCGAGTCTCCGGCGCGCCAATTTCGAGCAAGTAGATATCGGTGCGCGCGTTCAAAACGATTGGCATGCCCGCCGCTTTTGCGGCTTCGCGCACGGCGGCAATTTTTTCGAGCATGCGCGGCACGTCAAGCAGCGAATCGAGCGCTTTGCCGGTGGTATCTTCGAGATTCATTCCCACAGCGCCCGCTTCGATGACGCCTCGCGCGGTAAGCGCCGCGTCTTCGGGACGATCGCCATAACCGGCTTCCACGTCGGCGGTGACAGGGACCTTCACGGCGGCGGCGATGCGCGCCACGACTTCGAGCATCTCGTCGCGCGAAATGAGCTGGCCGTCGGGATAGCCCAGCGCGAAGGCGACTCCGGCACTGGACGTGGCGATGGCTGGGAAGTCGGCTTCCTCGATGATGCGAGCGCTGGCGACGTCCCAGACGTTTGGCAGCAGGAGGAGTTTGCCAGCGTGGTGAAGAGCGCGCAAGGCGTCGGCCTTGGCTTTTTGTTTTGCCACGTCGAGATTTTGGGTGCGATGCTTTTCGGGATCGGTCATGGCAAGGAGGAGTGTAACATTTCGGAAGCCAAGGCGGGCGCAGCAAGCAGCGCCCCTAGGAAAAGATTCTGACGGCTGCTGCGATTGCGCACGGGCGCTCGACGCGTGTCGACGCTCGTTGACTTGGCGCGGGGCGTCGACTAAGATTCGTCACACTTTCGACCGAAATGGCCGACATAAATTAAAGGTTCACACAAAGATGTCCCACGCAATCGACGGAGACAAGCGAAATCGGATGACTCACACAACCACACCACGAACACGACGACATGACTGACACAACCTTGACTGGACGCACGGTCTCGCATTACAAAATCCTCGAAAAACTTGGCGGCGGCGGAATGGGCGTGGTTTACCGTGCCGAGGACACGCGGCTGAAGCGGCAGGTGGCGCTGAAATTTCTGCCGGAAGACGTGGCGAAGGATCGCGGGGCGCTCGAACGTTTCCAGCGCGAAGCGCAAGCCGCGTCCGCACTGAACCATCCCAACATCTGCACGATTTACGATATCGACGAAGACAACGGCACGCCGTTCATTGCGATGGAATTGCTGAAAGGCGCGACGCTGAAGCACCGGATTACGGGCGGGCCGCTGCGGATCGATGCGTTGCTGGACATTGGAATCGAAGTGGCGGACGCGCTGGAAGCAGCGCACTCGGAAGGGATCGTTCACCGCGACATCAAGCCCGCAAATATTTTCGTGACCGACCGCGGACAGGCGAAAGTTCTCGATTTCGGGCTGGCGAAGCAACTGGCGACGCGAGCGGTGGGCGAGACCGTCACCATTGGCGGCGCAGGGCCCGATGCGGACGTGAACTTGACGAGCCCCGGCACGGCGCTGGGTACGGTGGCGTACATGTCGCCCGAACAGGTGCGCGGAGAAAAGCTTGATGCGCGCACGGATTTATTTTCGTTCGGCTTGGTGCTGTACGAGATGGCGACTGGACGGCAGGCGTTCACCGGGAATACGTCCGGCGTGATTTTTGCGGCGATTCTGGAGCGCGAGCCGGCACCGGCGTCTCGTGTGAATCCGGATTTGCCGCCGAAGATTGAGGAAATTATCGGCAAGGCGCTCGAGAAAGATCCGAAGCTGCGTTACCAGCACGCCGGAGACCTGCGAGCGGATTTGCAGCGCGTGAAGCGCGATACGGATTCGGGGCGGTCTGGCGCAGCGCGCTCGGCGGCGCAAGAAACGGCAGCGGCGGAATCGGGCGGGCAGGGCGGCGGTGTGGCGCTGCCGGTAAGCGGAGCTAGCGGGATAAGTCGCGCGACAGATTCAGGCGCACATGCGTCGGGCAGTTCGGTGGTGGTGGAGGCGGCGCGGCAAAATAAGGGGAAGTTGGCGGGAATCGTGGTGATCGTGCTGCTGCTGATCGCAGCGGCGAGTTACGGGATCTATTCACTGGTGAACCGCGCGGCACCGGTTCCGTTCCGGAACTTCGCCATCACACAGATCACGAACAATGGCAAATCGATGCGCGCGGCGATTTCGCCAGACGGGAAATACATCCTCAGCGAAGTGGTGGATGGTGGCAAGTCGAGCCTGTGGTTGCGGCACGTTCCGACGAACAGCGATACGCAGGTGATTGCGCCCTCCGATGCGTTTTACCGCTCCCTGGAATTTTCGCCGGACGGAAATTACATTTACTTCAGCAAAGCGGACACTGCCGTGCTTGACGTGTTTACGCTCTACCGGGCGCCAGTTCTGGGAGGCACGCCAGAGACGATCGTTCGCGATATCGATAGCGCTCCGACTTTTTCTCCAGACGGCACGAAAATCGCGTACATGCGCGCGAATGATCCCGAGATCGGCAAATATCAACTGCTAGTAGCCAACGCCGATGGCACGGGCGAAAAAATGCTTGCGCGGGGTTCCTATTCGGATGTTCCTAGGTATCTGGCGTGGGATCCGAATGGTAAGCAGTTGCTGGACGCGCTTTATCGTGTGGAGGGATACCTCGGCGCGGCCGATCTCGTGGATATCGATACAGGCAGATCGCATAGACTCGCCGGGTTCAAGGACAAGGTCATTTTTGAAATAGCGTGGCTTCCGGATGGACGCGGGTTCTTGACTGTGTATCGTGGCGCGGAAACGGGTTACTCGCGGGCGCAGATTGGATTTGTTTCGAGCCCCGGCGGCGAGTTCCACGCGGTCACGCAAGATACCAATAGCTACACCACGCTGACGCTTTCCGCAGATGCGAAAACGATCGCGACGATCCAGGGGACAAATCTCTCAAGTTTGTACGTCATGCCTGCCTCGGGTGGCGTGGCGAGTCAGGCGGAACCGGCGCTACCCCAACAAAAAGACGTGCCGGATGTTGCCTGGGCTGGAAATGACGGCTTTTACGTTCCAGAAGGCAGGCAAATAGTGCGAATGGCCGTGAACGGAGGTAACGAGACGGTTGTAATGAACGATGTAATGGCGCCTTTTGGACTTTCGGCGTGCGCCGACGGGAAGGTGCTGCTTTTCAGCCGAGTCGGCCAGGAAGGCATCCGAATCTGGCGCGTGAACTCAGATGGCTCAAATCCTCAGAAGCTTACGGCCGACAAAGACGACCGGGGGCCGGTCTGCTCGCCGGACTCGAAGTGGGCGTATTACTATGATTTCTTCGGCGGGAACATCTCTCGAGTATCGTCGGATGGCGGCCAATCAGAGGTTGTGCCAGGAGCGAAGATTCCCCATGCGATCGTGGGAGCGGATGGAATCGGAATTTCTCCGGACGGCAAAACGCTGGCTTTTCTTGCCACCATCGGCGAGCGGTCGCCGGTCCAGAAAATAGCGCTGGTACCCTTGGACGCGGGGCCGCAACCGCAGGTTCGACTGCTGGATCCTAACCCGCATATCGTACGGGGGCCGAGCTTCACGCCAGATGGAAAAGCGGTGATGTATCCCATCAGCGAAAACGGAGTGGCGAATCTTTGGCTCGAGCCGCTCGATGGCTCTGCCGGACGACAAATCACGAATTTTCCGGCGGAGCACGTCATCGCTTTCCACTGGTCGCCGGACGGAAAAAAGCTCGCGGTGCTGCGTGGGCATACCGAATCGGACGTGGTCCTACTGCGGGATACCGGCAGCTCATCGCAATAAAGCTGCGGTGGGTAGCGCGACTCTTTCGACATGGGAAAGAGGGCACGGCATGCCGTGCCCCTACGAAAACATTCTGGTGGCTGCGATCGCGCGCCGACGGGAGTATGCCGAGCTGAAGCTTGGCGCTACGAAACCAAGAGAGATTCTTCGTTTTTTCAACAAGCCGAAGAGAGCGCAGCAAGGCTAACGCAGCGCTCCCGCAAACGCCTCGATTCCGCGGCGGCAATCACATAAACGTCGAGTTTTAGCCCGATTCGGCACCGACCTGTCGCGGATGCTCGGGGCAAGGCGCGCGCTTAGACTCAGGCCAAGAAAGCGCGGCGCTACATATATTTTTCCGCCATCTACCAAGACGCCGAGTGGAGCATGCCGCCCTGAAGGGCGGAGCTACTGAGTGACTTCAGCGGGTTTGTTGCTCGGCGGGGTGCGTTTGGGTATAGTTCGTTATTCTCCCAGTAAGATACGGAATCCTGGAGGTTGCAACCCCAATGCCCGGACTGCTAGGAAAAATCCTTCCCCGCGAGAAATCGTTTTTCTATATGTTCACGGAGCAGGCAAATAACGTCCATTCGGCAGCGGTGGCGCTGGTGGAAATGCTGGAGAATTTCGACGACCGGGTGGCCGGGGCGGAGAAAATCGAATCCTACGAGCACATCGGCGACACGATCACGCACAACATCATCACCCGGCTCAACCAGACATTTATCACGCCGTTTGACCGCGAGGATATCCACGAGCTGGCGAGCAAGATCGACGACGTGATCGATCTGATGGACGCCGCCTCGACGCGCCTGGTCACCTACCGGATTCAAACCATGCGGGCCGGCGTTGCGGACCTGGCCAAAACGATTCGCGATGCCACCGGAGAGATTGTTGCCGCCGTGAGCGTGCTGGACAAGGGGAATCACATCCTGGACCACTGCATCGAGATCAACCGGCTGGAAAATCAGGCGGACCGCCAAACGCGAGATTTGATCGGCACGCTGTTCGACCAGGAAAAAGATCCAGTGCAGATCATCAAGTGGAAAGAAATCATCGAGACCCTGGAATTCGCCACCGATAAATGCGAAGACGTAGCCAACGTCATCGAGACCGTCACATTGAAGAATGCGTGACGCCAGCCAAGTGGGCGCAGCAAGCAGCGCCCCTACGAAAACAAATCTACTGAAAATGAAGTGGCGGGAGAACCGTGGGCGGAGCGACACTTCGCAGAACCGCTCAGTGCAGGGCAACGCTCCTGCGAAAACAGCCTGCTGGGCGCGATTTCTTGCGTTGAAGGACGGTGTCTCCAAGACGCCTGACGGAATGAAAAAAATAACGTTGTCCGTGCGCGATGAGCGATGGCGTAGCGTCAAGCGGATGCCGAGCTAAAGCTCGGCGCTACAAGATCGAGAGAGTCAGATGAAGGCGGCGGAACCATCCACGCAGCCCTGAGGAGGGCTTCCGAGTGTCGAGTTTTCAGCTCCTATGCGTCATCGTCGTTGTCAGCCTGATATTCGATTTCACCAACGGCTGGCACGACGCTGCGAGCTCGATCGCCACAGTGGTGTCAACGCGGGTGCTTCGGCCCATGTGGGCCGTGGCGTGGGCAGCCTTCTGGAATTTCGTCGCACCGTTGACGTTTGGGACGGCGGTGGCGGCGACGATGGGCAAGGGACTGGTGCATCTGCACATGGTGACTGCCGGCGTGCTGCTCGCGGGCTTACTGGGAGCAATCGTCTGGAATTACGCGACGATCCGGCTGGGGCTTCCGTGCAGTTCGTCGCACGCCTTGATGGGAGGATACGGAGGCGCGGCGATTGCCGCCGTGGGGTTTCGCGCGATCATCGTTTCCGGTTGGATACTGCCCGTCATTTTCATTTTCATCGCCCCTGTGATTGGATTGCTGGCAGGGATCGGGGTTACGGTGATTACGAGCTGGATCGTACGCCGCCAGGCACCCCGGCGCGTGGACCGATGGTTTCGCCGGCTGCAGCTATTGTCGGCGGCGGCGTTCAGCTTCAGTCACGGCACGAACGACGCGCAGAAGAGCATGGGCATCATCACTGCGGCGCTGGTGACCAGCGGCGTTCTTCCCGGCTACAAGGTGCCGGACTGGGTTATCATTTGCTGTGCGTTGGCGATGGCCGGCGGGACGATGGCTGGCGGCTGGCGCGTGGTGAAAACGATGGGGCAGCGAATCACCAAGCTGAACCCGTTCGGCGGATTTGCGGCGGAAACGGCGGCGGCAATGACGTTGATTGGCACGGCAGCGGCGGGAATACCCGTAAGCTCGACGCACGTCATTACCGGAGCTATTTCGGGGGTAGGAGCTTCGCGGCGAATCACCGCGGTGCGCTGGGGAGTGACGCGACACATCCTTTGGGCCTGGATTCTGACGATTCCCTGCGCGGGGTTGATGGGCGCGCTCTTCCATTTTTTGGTTTTGCATTGGATCGTGAAATGACCGGACCTACGATGCCGTTCGCCAGCGTGGAAGAAGCGGTCGAAGAAATCCGGCAGGGGCGCATGATCGTGCTCGTGGACGATGAAGACCGCGAGAACGAGGGCGATCTGACGATGGCGGCGGAAAAGGTGACGCCCGAGGCCATCAATTTCATGGCGAAGTTCGGGCGCGGGTTGATCTGCCTGGCGCTGACCGAACAGCGCTGCGACGCCCTGAACCTGTCGCCAATTTCTCCGAGGAATACGTCGCTATTCGGCACGCCTTTTTGCGAGCCGATCGACGCGCGGCGGGGAACCACCACTGGGACAAGCGCGTCCGACCGTGCAACAACGATTCTTACAGCGACCGATCCGAATACGCGGCCAGAAGATCTGGCGCGGCCGGGGCACGTGTACACGCTTCGCGCGCGCAATGGCGGTGTGCTGGTTCGCGCGGGGCAAACAGAAGCGTCGGTGGACCTTGCTCGCATTGCCGGACTCGACCATTCGGGCGTAATTTGCGAAGTGATGAACGACGATGGGACGATGGCGCGCATTCCGGAGCTTACGGAATTCTGCCGGCAGCACGGGCTGAAGCTGCTGAGCGTCGCGGATTTGATTCGCTACCGCATGAGGCACGAGCGATACGTGCGGCGGATTGCCGAATCCATTCTTCCCACGCGCCACGGCGATTTCCGGATGATCGCGTATTCGAGCGACGTCGATAACGAACTGCACGTGGCGCTGGTCCGCGGCGATCTTTCGAGCGAGGCCGGACAGAAGCAATTGCCTCTGGTGCGCGTTCATTCGCATTGCCTGACGGGAGACGTGTTCGGATCAACGGCCTGCGATTGCCATGCAATTATCGAGCGGTCGCTGCGCGCGATCGCCGAGGCGGGGCGCGGCGTGTTCGTCTATTTGCATCACACGGGCCGGGGATTCCAGATCGATTCGCGCATGCAGGAAGGCGATGGGCTGCCGCGGATTCGCTATCATTCGCGGGAGGAAGCGGATCAGGACCTCAACCGGCAGCGGTTCGTGCAGCGCGAGAGCGGGATCGGCGCGCAGATATTGATCGATCTCGGACTGCGGCAAATCCGCGTGCTGACGAATCATCCGCGCAAAGTGGTGGCTCTGGAAGGGTATGGACTCGAGATTACGGACCAAGTTCCTCTGGCGGTTGACCCGGCAAAATCCTCGCATCAAATCCTGTAACGAGGCAAAGAGGGCGCAGCAAGCAGCGCCCCTACGAAAAGAATGTGCTGGCCGCTATGGCGCGCAGCGGGGGAGGATGCCGAGCCCTTCGTAGGTCAGGACAAGCCAAAGTTCGGCGCCACAACACCGCCTGATGCGATCTACCGGCCGTAGACGAGCACGACGAAGGAATTCGGCACCATGCTCGGACGCGGACGGGGATTTTGCGCGGTTGGAGGCGGCGGAGCGCCAAAATCAGCGGTCACCAAAAATACCTCATGCGTTTTCGGATCGAGCGCCATGGTGCGCGCGCCGCGCTTCGTGGGAACGTCTTCGACAACGCTGAATTTGCCGGGCGAGTCTTCATGCACCACGGTGAGGGTGGCGCTCTGGCCGTTCGACGCGAATGCAAAATCGGTTCCGGCATCGAAACGATCCGCGTCCACGCCTTCGCCGATGGCGGGGGTGGCGATTACTTTTCCGGAATCCGCGTCCATCACGGCCATCATCTTGTTATCGCAGCCCGCGAACAGGCGGCGATGCTCGGCGTCGATCGCGAGGCCCGAAGGCGACTCGCAAGGCGCCATGGGCCAGCGGGCCGTCACTTTCAGATTCCTCGAATCGATCTGCAATTCCTCGCTTTTGTCTTCGAGGTTTACGTAGACATGGCCCGCTCCGTCAGCTACGGCGAATTCAGGCTTGCCGCCGAGTTCGATCGTGCCGGAAACAGTGCCGGTCGCCGCGTCGATTGCCGTTGAATTGTGGCTTCGTCCGTTCATCGCAAACACGCGCTTGGAGGCGGGGTCGTAAAGGATTGCATCGGGATTCGTTCCGGCTTGCGCCTGGCCGAGAACTTTCAAAGTCTTGAGATCGAAAATCGAGATGGTTCCGGCGCGGCCGTTGGATGTGAATCCGCGGTTCAGACCGGGAGCGAGGGCGATGCCATGCACGCCGTCGGTATTGGGAATCTCGCCGACCACCTTCCCGGAATCGACGTTAAGGACGATTACCTTTGTGGCGCGCGAAATGAAGAGACGGCGCGTGGGAGGATCGAATTCCAGGTAGTCCCACCATCCTTCGCCGCCAAGCGTGATTTTCTTGAGCAAATGATAACCGGAGGAGCCAGCGGGCGGCGACATCACAATTGCACCGCTATGCGGCGCTGATTTTGCGATGGCTGCTCCGGCTGCGACCGACAGCGCGGCAATTACGACTGCGGAAAAACCGAGCAATCCGAATCTCTTTCCCTCCATACGCTTTTCCTCCAGCTGGCGATTTTGCCGCAACAAATTCCGGCACCATGGTATTCCCGCCGCGGAGGGCGGTCAACCGATGGACAATGCACGCAGCGTCGCAGGGCAATCTGAAGATTCCCTAAAAGTGAGGGACCGAAACAAGAAGTTTCTCCTCGTGGCGGCGCCCAAAAATTTCCCCGCAAGAATCGCCGGACGCGGAAAGCACGCTTCGTGCCATAAAACGGACATTGGAATGACGCGCGGCTTTTTCATAAAGCCACTAACGCAGTCATAATTTCGACGCGGGTTTCGGCGGAGATTTTGGCGGGACGGGCACAACGACGACGTAGGGACGCAACTTCTCGAGCCTGGCTCTCGAAATGCCGCGAATCGCAAGCAAATCATCGACGCGTTCAAAGGGGCCGCTCCTTTCGCGGAAATCCAAGATGGCTTTCGCTCTCGTCGGGCCGATGCCCGGCAATTCCCGAAGCTGTTCGATTGTTGCGGAATTCAGATCGACCGGCTTGGCCGGCGCGTTTTTCTGCGCCGCAGCGGAAGTGGCCAGCAGAGAAAGAATCGCGGCAAAACAAATTAGCGAATGCAATCGCGCGCGGCGCGTGCCCATCATCTGTGGATATGCGCGCGAGCGTAAAGAGCCGCGACGATCAGGACGATTGCAATGACGGTCCATAGCGCGGACGTGAGGACCCTCTTCGCGCGGCCGCCGTACGGAGTTTGGTACCACCGCCAGGCGACTCTGCCGCTGGCGTCGACGCGATACCGGAACTGAAACAAGAAATAGACGCCGAGAAGAGAGCCCACAAATACAGCAAGCAGAATCTCCGACATGAGATTCGGGCCGCCGAACACGATGAGCGAAAGTACGAAAAGGGCCAGCGAAAGATACGTGGCGATCAACAAGAGAGTGCGGAGGAATCCCTGCTCTTCCGCCATCCAGCGCCGGAAACCGCGCAGGGATTGCGGGCCGATCCGCTCTCCGCCCGCCCCGGAATCGGGGATAGCGCCGTTCAACCCGCAGGGATCGCGGTCAGATTTTTGTTCCGTGAGCATCGAGCGTTTCCACCTCGCCAAACAGCGCCGCTTGTTCCGCGATTTGTTCGCGGTCGCCCACCAGCACGATTTGCGCGTTGGCCGAATCGAAATAGCGGCGCGCGACCGCGAGCACGTCCTGAGCGGTGAGCGCGCGGATTGTCTGGCGGTAGGTTTCGAGATAATCCTCGGGCAAGCGGTCGAGGTAAACCGTTGAAAGCTGGCCGAGCACGCCATCCTGCGTGGCGACGCCGAGCGAGAAGACGCCGCTGAGGTAGCTTCGCGCGCTGTCAAGTTCGTCGGGAGTTACCGGGAGCGACCGCATCCGGTCCATCTCGTAGAAAATCTCAGTGAGCGTGGCGGCAACAACTTCATTTCGAACCGCCGCATGGACGCTGAAATAGCCGTATTCCCGCAGCGGATTGACGCCGCTGCGCGGGCTATACGTGTAACCCTTTTGCTCGCGGATATTCATCACCAAACGCGAATGAAACGCGCCGCCATAAATCGAATTTGCGAGCACGATTCGGAACCAATCGGGATCGCGGCGCGTGATGGCGAGATTGCCGGTGAGGACTTGCGTTTGCACGCTTCCCGGCAGGTGCACGAGATGAACGCGGCGTCCGGCGTGATGCGGCGGCGCCGGCGATTTGACAGACGCCGGCTGCGGCGCTTTCCAGTCTCCAAATACTTTTTCGATTTGCGCGAGCATCCGATCGCTCGAGAAATCGCCGACGACGATCAGCAGCGCGTTGGCGGGCGTGTAATGCTGCTGATAGAAACCGACAAGGTGCTCGCGCTCGTAGGCGGCAACTTGCTCCTCGGTGGGAGCAACGATGGCATAAGGGTGTTCGCCGAAGAGCGTGCGGCGAAAACGTTCGGATGCAAGGAAGCCGGGCGTTGTCCTTTCGACGCGCAATTCTTCGATCCGCTGGCGGCGTTCGCGGTCAAACTCTTCCTGCGGAAACGAAGCGTTGCGCGCCAAATCGGCCATGAGGTCGAGCAAACCGTCTGAAAATTCCGCCAATCCTGACGCCGAAATCGCGCTGGTATCCGCGCCAGCGTGAGTGCCAAGATCGGCGCCCATGCGCCGCAAATCTTCCTCGATGCGACGGCTGGTGCGCGCGGCGGTTCCCATGCGCACGACGGTGGCGGTCATGTCCGCGAGACCAGGCGTGTGACGGGCGGCCGCGGCGTTTCCACTGCGGAAGAAGAGTTGCGCGGAAATCTTCGGGAAAGTGCGCGATTCGGCGAGAACAACCTGCATGCCGTTCGCGAGAGTGCGGATCGTGCGGCGCGGCCATTCGACAGCGCGCTCGGGGCCAAGCGACGGGGCGATGTTTCGTTGCGTATCTGATGCGGCCGATGCGCTCATCGTGCCACTCCCTGGAGGGCCGCCGGACGCCGCACCAGAACCGCGCGATTTTTGGGCACGAGATATTTTCGCGCGACGGCTTGAATTCGATCGGGAATGACTGCAAGAAACCCGTCGAGGATGGTATTGATGCGATCCGGATCGCCGTCGAAGAGCATGAAACACGCCAGATAGTGCATCAGCCCGAATCGCGGCATATAAGAACCCATGCCGCCTTCGAGCATGGAATAGTAATCCGAGCGGAATTTTACTTTCACCGGGTCTAGCTCTTCGTTGGTGATTCCCTTCTCCTGGATCTCGCGGATTACGTCATCGAAGGCCTCGACAGCCGCTTCAGACGTAAATTCAGGCTTGTAGAAAATGCGAGTGACCATCTGCGTGGGACCGTTGGTATCGAAAATATCCGCGCTGCCATCGGTTTCAAGGGCGATCTGCTTCTCGAGCACAAGCTGGCGATAAATACGCCCGACGCGGCCGCCGTGCAGAATCCTTTCGAGGATGGCCATTGCGTACCAGTCCGGCGTATTGCGAGAGGGCAGCGTATAGCCAATGGCGATCGCCGGAAGCGGACCGAATTTCTCCTCGACATCTCCGCGGCGCTCCGCGCCTTGCGGCGGCTCGGCAATATCGGCGCGCGGAGGCAATGGGCCCGAAGGTATGTCCTCGAAATAGCGCTTCGCAAGCAGAAGGGATTGGGACGAATCCAGATCGCCGAGAATCACCAGGACTGCATTGTTCGGAGCGTAGTAGGTGCGGAAGAAGCGCTGTACGTCATCGAGCGTGGCAGCATCGAGATCGGCGAAGTCGCCGTAAAAATTGTGCGCGTTCGGCCAATTGCGGAAGGCCACTGGCGGAAGGTCGAGCCAGGGAAAACCGCCGTAAGGCTGGTTCATCACATTCACACGGACTTCTTCTTTCACGACGTCGCGCTGATTGCGGAGATTTTCGTCGTCCACCTTGAGGGCGCGCATGCGGTCTGCCTCGAGCCACAGCACGCGTTCGAGAGCGTTCGACGGGACCGCTTCATAGTAATTCGTCACGTCGTAATTCGTCGTGCCGTTGAGCATGCCGCCAGAGGAATTTATCAGCCGGATATGCTCCATTTTACCTGCGTTTTCCGAGCCCTGGAACATCATGTGTTCGAAGAGATGGGCGAACCCGCTACGACCGCGAGGCTCAAGCCGGAAACCGATCTGGTAATAAACGCCAACGGTTACAACCGGCGCGGAACGGTCGGCCGACGCAACCACTCGCAGGCCATTCGCCAGCGTGGTGTGTTCGACGGGGATCTGGAGCTTTTTCACTTCTGGCCTCCGGTGGATGTGTTTAGGACGCTTTCAAGTTGCTTGAGCGTTGCGGACGGATCCTTCGAAAGGACGCGCCCTGAAAGCAATGCAAGCGCCGCGTACGATTCCGAGAATTCACGGGGGTACTCGCGAAGCGCGGCCATATGCTTTGCAACCGCGTCATAATCGCCGCGCGAGAGCGGGCCGGTCCATGCCGCGTGCGGACCGAGCCTCTCATCATTATCGAGCATCTGGCGCATTAAATGTAGCAAGGCTTGCACGGCTCGGCGCCGGGTGAAGCCGAGGTGCATCAAGACCGCGGTGGCTGCGTCGACAAGCCCAAGAGCGTGACCCGAGACGAGTGCGGCGGCAGCATGATACGCCGGTTTCCTGGCTCCATCGATGCGCACGGGCACTCCACCCAACTCACGCGCGATGCGATGCGCCATGCGTTGCGCCTTCGCATCGCCTTCGATGCCGAAAATAACACCGTCGAGGCTGGGCATGGCGCGACCGCTGAAGGTCTGCATGGGATGCAGCGAGCCCGTGGATGCGCCCTGCTTCGCGAGCGGCGCGAGTACGGTGCGATCCAGCACGCCGCTGGTATGCAGCACTATCTTGCCGCGACACTCGTCACGACCGAGCGATGCAAGCTTGTCTGCGACGCCGGGAAGAGCGCTCTCGGTCAGAGTCAACAGAACCAGATCCGACTCCATGGACTCGCAATTCAAGACCGCGTGAGGTTCGCCGGCGCCGATCGCTCTCACGGCCGCGCGGGCGGTTGAAAGCGAACGCGTGACAACCGCGCCCACGCGCCAGCCAGATTCGCGCAGACGCTTTCCCAGCGTTCTTCCCACGCGTCCCGCGCCGAC
This sequence comes from Candidatus Acidiferrales bacterium, assembly GCA_050747005.1. GTDB lineage: Bacteria > Acidobacteriota > Terriglobia > Acidiferrales > UBA7541 > Palsa-295. The sequence goes on along the minus strand of JBOGNE010000061.1, from coordinate 14,874 downwards.
GATGGAAACAGTGTGAGGCATTGAGCGTGCTAGCATAACCGATACCCCCTTTGAGCGCGTGGAGGAAATTGAACGTGCATCTTTTCGTCGCGGGGCTTTTGTGCGTTGTGGCGATGCTTTGGGTGATCGAAGCGATTGATATCGGGCGCGGCGTGCCGTCGATTCCCTGGCTTGCGGATGCGATGCCACTCAAAGACGAAGCATGCCCGCCGATTTCGATACTTTTTGCGGCGCGCGACGAAGCCGAAAAACTTCCCGATGCATTGGAAACGATGCTCGCTCTTGATTATCCGCGCTATGAAGTTGTTGCAGCGGACGATCGCTCGGAGGACGCAACCGAGCAAATTCTTGCCCGCTTGGCGACCCGCGATCCCCGACTCAAACGAGTGCGCGTGGATTCGCTACCCGGGGGCTGGCTCGGCAAGCCGCACGCGCTGCAGCGGGCCTACGAACGTTCGACGGGAGAATGGCTGGTGTTCACCGACGCGGACGTGCATTTCGAACCGGATGTGCTGCGCCGCGCCGTCGCGCTCGTCGAGAACAAGGGCTGGGATCATCTGACGCTGCTTGGCCGCGTGAAAATGTCCACGCCGGGAGAAAAGATCGCGCTGACGTTCTTCGGATTCGCTTTCCTCGTAGGCACGCGGCCATGGATGGTGAGTAATGCGAAGTCGGCGGGATATCTTGGCGTGGGGGCGTTTCAGATGGTTCGCCGAAGCGCCTACGCGACGATGGGTGCGCACCGGCGCCTGGCAATGGAAGTGGTGGATGACATGAAGCTCGGAAAACTCATGAAGCAGGCCGGATTTCGATCGGGCGCAGCATTGGCGGGAAATGCAGTCAGCGTTGAATGGCATTCCGGAGTGCGAAACATGATTTTGGGAACAACGAAGAATTTCTTCGCGGCGTCCGGATTTCGGCTGTGGCTCACTTGCGTGCATATTCTTGGTTTGCTGGGGATGTGCGTGTTCCCTTTTGCGGCGCTGCCGTTCGTTCGCGGCTGGCCACTCGTATTTGCTTCGATCGCCGCCGGGCTGGCGGTGACAGTGCAAGCAGCCGTGTCGCTTGAAACCGGAGTTTCGCCGCTCTATGCGCTTACGCACCCGATTGGCGCGCTGATTTTTGCATGGATGCTGGCGCGTTCGACGATGGTGACGCTATGGAGCGGCGGCATCACGTGGCGCGGGACATTTTATCCGCTCGAGGAATTGAAGCGTGGTATGGTGTAGCAGGTTCGGCAACAAGACAGCAGGTTCCTCGCTGCGCTCGGAATAACAAGCAATGAACTCTAAGATTTCCGCGACTCGCCGGACGGGGAGGGTTCCGCTGAACGAGCACGATTCGCAACTGCGGCGTTGGCCGCGACAGATGTGCTGACCTTGGGTTCGTCTGGCGCGGCGAAAAGCGCGGCGAGGTCGCGCTGCTTGAGGGAACGGATTTTGTCGCGCAGGGCGGCGGCGCGCTCGAATTCAAACTTTTTGGCTGCTTCGCGCATCTGCGTTTCAAGCTGTACGATTGTCTGCTGCAATTGGTCTTCATTTGCGATCTCGCCAATTGGGCCGTCGTCGACCGGGATGGTTACGTAGTCGGCTTCGACGATCCTGGCGAGGCTCATATCCAGTGATTTCACAATCGATAGCGGCGTGATGTTGTGCTCGCGATTGTAGATTTCCTGCTTGGCGCGGCGGCGGCTGGTTTCGCCGATGGCCTGGCGCATGGAGTCCGTCATGCGGTCGGCATAGAGAATCGCGCGGGCTTCGAGATGGCGCGCGCAGCGGCCGATAGTCTGAATGAGCGAAGTGGCGCTGCGAAGATAACCTTCCTTGTCGGCATCGAGAATCGCAACCAGCGAAACTTCCGGGAGATCGAGGCCTTCGCGGAGCAAGTTGATGCCGATGAGCACATCGAATTCGCCGCAGCGCAGATCGCGCAAAATGCGAACACGTTCGAGCGTCTCAATTTCCGAATGCAAGTAGCGGCAGCGAACACCCACTTCCGCGAAATACTCGGCGAGGTCTTCTGACATGCGCTTGGTGAGCGTGGTTACCAGCACCCGCTGATTCTTTTCGGAGCGCACGCGAATCTGTTCGAGCAAATCGTCCACCTGGCCTTTCACGGGGCGAACCTCAACCTCCGGATCGACGAGGCCGGTGGGGCGGATCACTTGCTCGACCACTGCGCCGCCGGTTTTGGTCAGCTCGTACGGCCCCGGGGTGGCAGAAACGTACACAACCTGATTCGTGCGGTGCTCGAATTCCTCGAACGTCAGCGGGCGATTGTCGAGCGCGGAGGGCATGCGGAAGCCATAATTCACAAGCGTTTGCTTGCGCGAGCGATCGCCATGATACATGCCGCGAACCTGCGGAATGGTCTGGTGGGATTCGTCAACGAAGAGCAAATAATCCTGCGGGACGTAATCGAGAAGCGTGGGCGGCGCTTCGCCGGGCAGACGGCCGGACAAATGCCGCGAATAATTCTCGATGCCGTGGCAATAGCCGATGGTGCGCATCATTTCGATGTCGAAGAGAGTGCGTTGCACCACGCGTTGGGCCTCGACGATTTTGCCCTGCTTCTCGAGCTCCCCTTTCCACCAATCGAGCTCTTCGTAAATGCTCTGGATGGCGCGCTCTTTCTGTTCGGCGGGCAGGACGTAATGTGTCTTCGGATAAATCGGGACGCGCTGGATTTCGCCTTCGCGCGAGCGGATTTCGCCGGTGAGCGGATCGATCTTGCGAATCGCCTCCACCTGGCTGCCCCACAGCTCGATGCGGACGGCGAGATCGTCGTAGGGCGGATAAATTTCGATGATGTCACCGCGAACGCGGAACGTGCCGCGTCGAAGATCTTCGGAACGGTCGTACTGAATCTCGACAAGTTTGCGCAGAATCGCTTCACGCGCAATGGACTGGCCCTTCTCGACCATCAGCATCATGCCGTAATACGCTTCGGGAGAGCCAAGACCGTAAATGCACGACACGGAAGCCACGATGATGACGTCGCGGCGCTCGAACAGAGAACGGGTGGCGCTCATGCGGAGCTTGTCGAGTTCGTCGTTGATTGTGGATTCTTTTTCGATGTAGGTGTCGCTGGCGGGGACGTAAGCTTCCGGCTGGTAATAATCGTAGTAGCTCACGAAATATTCGACAGCGTTCTGAGGGAAGAACGAGCGAAATTCGTGGAAGAGCTGCGCAGCCAGCGTTTTATTGTGAGCCATGACGATGGCGGGGCGGTTGGCATGCTCGATGACCTTAGCCATCGTGAAGGTCTTGCCCGAGCCGGTGACGCCGAGCAGGACCTGGTGACGTTCACCGTCGCTAATGCCGCGATCGAGCTGCGCGATCGCTTGCGGCTGGTCGCCGCGAGGTTCGTAATCGCTGGCTAGTTTAAAGTCCATCGTACAGGCGCCCTCAGCGCGAATGTTGCACTCCGCGGAAACCTTTAATTATACATGATCACATCGCATTAGGCGGGAATGCCGAGCTGAAGCTCGGCGCTACAAAAACAGGTCGGAGCGAACCTAACAATTCACAGCAAGCGCGATGAACGGCTTAGATTGTAAGAAGCATCCAACGCATCATTCCGACCGAGCGATGGGAACAAATGTGAAAAGGGCGCAGCAAACAGCGCCCCTACGAAAGAAGATGTTGGGCGCGTTTGCTCGCACCGGCGAAGCGTTGCCGAGCTGAGGCTCGCCGCCACAAAACCATTAGGTTGGAGCGAACCTGCATATTTTACGGCTGCGGCGATGAGGGCAGAGATTCCGGCAATAACATGATCTGGGATTGGCTGTCGGTGTGGCCTTTGTAATGAAGACTGGACCCTGAGGTCGCGCTTCTGATTTCATAGTCCATGTCTTGCGAGACGGTTGAGGTGGAGACGACGAGCAAGCCGCTTTGGATCGAAATTGAGTTGAGGCTCTGGCCGTGGCCCGTCCACGTGCCTGAGGTGCGCAAACCGCTGTGCAAATATTCATCGGGAGTCGCATCGCCACGGCGGGAACCATGGCGAACGATTTCGAAATGGGCGAGGATCACGGCGCAAGCATCCTGCGCGCTGGTATGCTGGCCAGCCGGTGTGGCGCTTGCGCCGTGCGACGAGAGGGGAGGATTTGAGGCGCCGCATGGCTCATCGCGTAAATACTCGGATTGCGTTCGCCAAACAAGGCCTTTCAATGGGGAGCCCGCGAGCAGTTCCTCGGAGCGCCACTTTTGTCCAACGGCAATGCCCTCGTGCGGGAATCTCGCGCCGAAGGTAATCCCCGCCATCCAAGAGCCGGCCGCTTGCCGCGCCGATGGCGTTGGGAAGAGATCATCGAGGCCGGTGATATTGGAAAGTTTCCCGTCAGGCTGAATTGTAAATTCCATGGAGCGGCCTTGCAGATTGTCGAATCGATTGTCCAGCGAAGTAGCTTGTGGGTCGTACGCGTCGCTCTCCGATGTGGCGCTGGATTTTTCATAGGTGATTTGCACACGAGTTCGAGGCATTGGACCCTGGGCTGCGGCGGCCACGTCGAGAATATTGAGACGCAAGATCAGGTTCGCCGTTTGTTTCACGCGCGTCGCTGCTTCGGGATTCACGATCGGCGTGGAGGTCTGGCCCTTTGTGGTTGTCTCCGTTTCGATGCGATATCGAAACATTTCCCCTTCGACTAGCTTGGGCGAAAGATGGATGCGGGGCAACGCGGCGGCCGGCGTTAGGGACAGAATGGACAGCAGCGCGACAATTGCATACGCTCCGCGGCCAGCGCTGGCCGGAGAATGATTGCTCGCGCGCATTTCAAAAACGCTAGCACACGCGCAGGGATGGGGCAAACTCGCGGCGCGGAATCGTGCACCGAGCATAAGTCAATGGGGCGCCGGCGGCGCGGATACCGTTGTTATTTGCGGGGCCGCGAGAGGGCCGGTGAGGCGGTATTCTTCGACTCGGCTATTCGCGGAAGACGCGCCGCCGGGTAGTGTGCTTGAGGGCGGCACGCGCAAGCGCAAATCGAGATTGCGCTGAAAATCGGCGGCTCCGGCCGCATCGATCTCACCGCCTGGAGCGAGAAGTACAAGGCGATGAAGCGCAATCTTGCCTCCGCCGCACGTGAACGCGCCGGACGCCTCGCGAAACAGGCTTACGCCACCGCGGCGCGCGCCGGCCCGCACCGATTCCGGGAGGTTGATGCCGCGCAGCTCGGCATTATCCACGCGCGCGGAGCCGTCGCACTCAAGCGATGCCGTCAGATCCGCGCGACTCGATCCAATCGATTGCAGCGAAATCTCGCCCGTAGCGGAACCCGAAAACAAGTTGGCGAGAGATGGCACCGCGGCACCGAGAGCCGCTAGGTCCACATGCGTGAAATCAAGGCTTGCGCGGTAGGCCGGAGCAGCTTTCAATTCCGCACCGAACGATCCGGCAATATTGCCGCCGTAAAATTGCGCGTGCGCGGCGGACAGCTCGATCGTCCGGCCTTCCACCTTCAAATTGCCTTGCACCCGGCGAAGCTCGAGCGGCGCAAGCGAGAATCTCTCGACCGAGATTCTGCCGGTCCCGCGCAGACTTTCGGGAAGCGCTATGGCGGAGGATTGCGGGTTCAAAAATGGCAGCATGCGGTCGAAAAAACTCTCGCGCCATCGCGGATTCAACCAGCGATCGAGATCCGCGGCATCGATGCGGTCGGCGGCAAGGTCGAACTGCCATTCGCCAGAGGAATCGCGGCGTTCGAACGTGCCGGACCAGTTGGCGCCAAACGCTCGCGCCGAAGCGAGGGTGATGACGTGGGACTCGGGCTTCCACTCGGCGCGGCCGCGAATTTGGTCGACCGGCCGGTTGAGAAATGGCGCGCGGAGCGACGCATTGCCATCGCCGCTTCCCCATTCCACCGATCCAGTAGGCTGGGCTTGCCAAGGATCCGGCGTGCCTTGCCATTGCAGGTCACACCGCATGGGGCCTTCGAGATCCCATCCGCGCGACAGATTCCACCCGAACGCAGCCGCAGTGGTTATCAGGTCGCGGACGTGAGCCACGTTTCCTGAAACGTGAACGGTCGAATACCCGCCCGCGGTTGCCGCGGATATTGCCGAGGCTTCCATTCGCAGCGAGCCATCCTTTGTGCCGAACGAGAGCGTGACGGGCGCGATTCGAAGATTCCCAGAATCGTATTTCGCAGTTAGAGATCCCAGTCGTACGGGAACGCGGAGACGCGGGCCGGCGAGGGTGGCGGGCTCGACAGAAAGCGTGGTGCCGTGCAATTGAGGCGGCCAACTATCAATGGCCATCTGGAGATTTGCGGTGCCGTGCAATGCGAGATCGTCTGCAACGCCGGAGCGAAATGCGTGCAGCCAAGGAAGAACGTCCGCCAAATCGATTCCGGATGAATCCGGACCACTCGCGCCCGCGGAGGAGATTTCGATGGATGATTCCCCTGGCTGGCTCCAATCGATCGAGCCAACAGCGTGGATATTCGAATGCGGCGCATCCAGCGCAGCGCCGGTCAATTCGAGAACGGAATCCTCGAGATTCAGCTTTGCCTGGACGCTTAGATTCACGGAAGGATTGTCAGAGCGCGCCGCAAGATTCCAGCGATGAAGCTGGCCTAATTCAGCGCGTCCCTGAAGATTCCAAACGTCGCCGGCCGTGCGCGCGCCGATTGAAAGATCGAGCGTCCCACGCACGCCGTAGTCGTAATTGCGGACGAGGCGAAGAACATCGGATATCGATGCGCCGGCCCAGGAGAAATCCAGCATCGCCGGGCGCAGGCGCGATGATGTGCCGCCGACCGTAGCCGCCAGGTGAAGCGTCCCCGCGTGTTGTACGGCGACGGCTGCGCGAGAAGGGACCGCTTCCAGATTCAGCTGCCAGCGCCCAGGGCTTTCGGCATCGACGTAGCCGCCTACGTTCGTGAATGCAAAGGGTAGCTTTTCGTTGCCGTGCTTGAAGTTGATTCGTCCGTCTTCAATGTCGATGCGGCGAAAGCGCAGCACATGCCCGGGAGCGCGCACCGGGCCATGGGGTGTGGGCGAGGCAAGGGAGTCCGGCGGGCGCGGCAACCACTCCGCGAGATTCCAGTCGCCGCTCGCATTGCGAACCAGATTCAAATTCGGTTGAGAAAGCGAGAGCGTGCCGAGCTCCAGATGGCCTCGCAGAAGACTCGGCCAGCGCAGCCGCACGCCCAACGATTGGGCGCGAAGGAAATATTCATGGCCAAAGCGAGGATCTTCGGCAACCGTCACGGACTCGGCTTCGAGCATCGGGCCGCTCCAGAGGCTGAAATCGTAATTACCGACTTCGACCGGGCGGCCGAAGGCCGTCGAAAGATGCTGCGTAAAGAACAGTCTCAACCGGCTGTGCTGGATTAAGAGTGAAATGCCGGCATCCGCCAGCCAGATGAACGCTAGCAGAATCAGTATCCATAAGGGCCAACGCAGCCAGCCGTGCCTGGGTCCAGGGACCGGAGCGAAGTGCTCGGCGGGCGCTGGGGATTCTGTAAGGACGTTTGGAAGAGGGTTTGGCACGGCAATGTCGGGTCAGCGAAAGGCCGCTGCTATGCTATATGGATATAGGAGCCTATTCATCAACGTCAAAGTCCGCAAGAACAAATTCGGCTGGAAGGGAGCGGGATAAATTGGCGGAGGAATTCTCAACCATTAATTTCCAGTTTCCTTCAACTCATTCCTTCCACGGGCCTGGCGCGGCACTCAAGCGTCTTGAGCGCAATCTGGGCTGCGGATTGTTCGGCTTCCTTCTTGCTGCGGCCACTGGAGACCGAGAGTCTCTTGCCTTCGTGCCAGACTTCCACTTCGAAGGTTTTCTGATGATCGGGCCCAGATTCACCGCCAACGCGGTATTCCACAGGGGGGAGCCCGCGCCGCTGCGCCCATTCCTGAAGCGCCGACTTATAATCCGTGCTCGCAAGCGCCACTTTCCCCGGCTGATTGGATAAGGCGGGGTCGATCAAAGTGCGCCGCAAGAATCCAGTTGCTGCCTCAAGTCCCGCATCGAGATAGATGGCCCCGACGATCGCTTCGTAGGCGTCCGCGAGCAGGCGCTTCTTCTCGCGCCCGCCGGTTTTTTCCTCTCCGGGGCCAAGGCGCAAATACCGGCCGAGATGGAGGCGCCCTGCCGCGGAATAAATTGCGGTCGCGCTTACCAGGCGGGCGAGCCCTCGCGACAAATCGCCCGCTTCCCAGTCTGGGAAAAGCCGGCAGAGACGGTCGCTAGCCACCAGGCCCAGAACGCGATCGCCGAGGAACTCGAGGCGCTCATTATCGATTCCCGCGCCATTGTTGCTGAGAGACCGGTGCGTCAGCGCATGGTCGAGGTCTTCGGAACGACGGAAACAATGACCGAGCGAGGCTTCGAGTTCGCTGCGTTCCTCATCAGTCATCGCAAGCCTCGTTACGGTTTGGGCGGCGTGAGTTCCGTCGCCGCAAGTTTTTTCGTCTGTGCCGCGCTCTGTTTGCAGCGATCCGCCAGCGCGCCCGGAATTTGCGCACATTTGTTGAAGGCGTCAACCGCTTCGGGATACTTCTTCAACTGGTTCAGCTCGATTCCCATTACGTAGAAATCAGTGGGATCCGGCGTGTCAGCCAGTTGCTCGCTTTGCCGAAGCTCGTTGATGGAATTGGCAAAATCCTGTTTACGAAAATCAACAAGGCCCAACCCGCTGTGGGCTTGCGAAAGCGCCGCATTCTTGGCTTTGGAAAACTGATCGTCGGTCATGCTGGCGGGCTTGGTCATCGTGCCCAGTACGGAGATGGCGTGCTCCTCGTACTGCTCCGCCTGGGCGAGACGATGCTCGGAATTGATGTCGTTCGGATCGTAGTTGTGCGGGATCACCCAGCCGACAAGGACCAGCACGGTGACGTCGTCCGGATTGAGGGCGAGCGCCTTTTCCGAACTAGCATACATTTTGTCGAACTGTTGCTTATTGAAATAGGCCTGCGTCAACCGCGAGTTGACCGCTTCGGCATACTTGCTGGTTGGATACTTTTGCAGAAAATCCTCGCCGAGCTGGATTTCCTTATCGGCATCGGACGGGTTCGTATCCGTGAAGGCCTTGTAAGCCGCCTCTTCCTGCGGATCAACTTTGGGGGCCTCGGGCTTCTGTTGGGCTTGCCCAGGAGCGGCCTGGCCGGGCTTTTGCTGCGGCGGCGGCTGCAACGTAGGGGGTGGTTGCTGCTGTTGTTGCTGCGACCCGTATTGCTGCGCACGCGAGACCGGAGCAAAGGCCATTCCGGCGGCCAGAAGAATCGCCGCCATTCCAATTTCACTTCCGATTGTTTGGAGCTTCATTTGCGACCTCTTCCCTTGTGGGTTGTCTAAGATGATCCTGTACAAAACAACGCGGCACGCTCGAGGTTACCGAGGTGCATTCTCCTTGGCACCCGAAGGAGGCTGGTACGCCGAATCGACGCCGCGCTGGGCCGCGACGCGAGCCGCTTCGGGAGCACCCGCGACCGCGAGAGCGGCGCGATATTCGCGGGTGGCTTGTTCGCGCTGCCCTTCCAAATCGTCGATGCGGCCCAGATACACATGCGACCACGAAAGAATTGACGGGTCGTCCGAAGTAGCCGCTGATTTCCCCTCATCCTTCGTGGATGAAGCGCCCGGAGTAACAATTTGCTCAAATAGAACCTTCGCCTGCTCCGCTTCACCGGATAGGACCGAGGCAATCGCCAGACCGTAGACGGCTCTGGGTTCATTCGGGTATTTCGAAAGAATATTCTGAAATGTCGATGCAGCAGCAGCCGCATTCTGCAGAGCAATTTCCTTGTCCCCCTGGGCAAGCAACGAATCGAGCTCGGAGGACGGACCGCCTGCGGCCGCTTGTTTCCCCACAGCCGGCGTTTGTGCGGGAGCAAATGCGAAGTTTTGCAAACGCTTCTGCTCGGCTGCGACATCAATGCCATTGATCAAGTCCGGGAAATAATACGACATAGCCGGCTCAGCTTTCTCAAATTTCATCAATTGAGCCACGAAAGGCCGCACCAGAATGAATCCCGACCGGTCGGCGCCGGTTATTGCGGCTTCGAGTTGCTGCGGCGTCAGGTGGCGGATGCGAAGCTCCACCGCCTTGATCAGGCATTCGTCCGCGAAAGAGAGAAAGTCATCGCGGTACTCGGCGGGCAACTGCGGCGCGCGCCCCGCGACGTTAAGAAGCGGGCTCTTCGATTCGACCAGCTTGCGATAGCGAAGCGGGAGCGGATCGAGCATGAAGTGAAGATAGGCGTGGCGGATATCGTCTTCCGGAATGTCCGGCCCTGTTCCGACGACGATGGCATAGTTGTCGCCGGCATTGCGAAAATTGGTGCGATTGCCGACGAGCGGCTCGACGAACACCGTGAACGTGCGCCCATTGGAGGGCTTGAAAATCTCCCGCAGATACGCATTGACGATGGTCACGATGCGCCGTACCGGAGACTGATAGCGCGCGATGGCGCGGTTGTATTCGGGCTCGACCCCGGTCCAGCGCAAATCGAGATGCGCTTCGTGATAGAAATCGGCGAGAACTTTTTGAAACCCTTCAATGGCGAGTACGTCGGGAGGGAGTAGATCGTGGTCCACTTGGAACTGGAAATTCGGCGGTGGACCGGCGACGAGCGCGAAGGTTATGTAGCGGGAGAGCGTATCCGCGGGATCGGCCAGCTCGTGGTCGTGATAAAACTGGCGGAGCGCATCCGTCGCGGGTCCCTGCATCTTCAGCAGGCTGTCGCGCAGAGCCAATCGAGCAGGCATTTCGGCGAGAGTGCTTTCGTCCGCTTCAAAACCGGCGGCGTCGAGGGCGCACATTGTGGCAAACAACTGAGGACTCGCTGCGACGCTGATACCGGTGTACGAACTATTTTTCGGCGCCGCCGGCGGTTCCTGAGCGGACTGGCCCGAAGTACAAACGGCGATTGCAACCGCCAGCAGGAGCGCGGTTCCTGCACGGACCGGCCAAGAATGCATGCGCGATCGCTGGACGAGCAAGCTACTCAAATCTTTCCGCCTTTCGGAGCTGATCGTTTCGGCAGGGCTGGGTCTCGCGAGCCTCGCTCGCAGTTCGTTCCTTCCGATGGCTCGCAAACAAACTCTAACGAGGGCGGGGCAGAGAGTCAAGAAACGGAATGAATGAAGGCGGAAGGCTCCGACAGCGGCGGCTAGCCGCGAACGCGGACTTCGCTGAAACTCAAGAATACGTGGCCGCCAGACGTCGGTCGGCCGAAATTCAATTCCGGACGGAATCGCGAGAACAATAAAACCTGATCGAGCTGGTGCTGCACCGCCACATCATTGGGCCCGGAAAGAATCTTGTACCCGGAGACTTCGCCCTGCGCGTTCACGGTCACCTCGAGCAGCAGAGCGCCGGAAGTCGCATGCCCCCCGGCTGCCATGACTCCCGGAACGGAGAATGGCGCGAGACTTTCGAGCCGAGCGGGCTGCACGAGATTCAGGGGAAGATCGTTCGGTACCGCCCCGAGGGGCATGCCTACCAAAATATTCTGCGCGATGAGAACGAAGATGACGGCCGCCGTAAGGATGCCTCCGGTAGCGGGAACCGCGAGCGGTTCGAGAATATTTTGGAATACCAGGACGGCTCGATCCCAGAAGGTTCGCGCGAGCGTCCACGGAGAACTCGATCGTGCAGCCTCGACGCGGATGCGGGTTGCCAAATCGGACGGAGGCTGGATGGGCCCGACCTGCGCCAGACACGCTGCCAGCCTGCGATAACGCTCCAATTGTTCGCGGCAATCGAAACAAGAATCGAGGTGCTCCCGGAGGTGAGAGCGCGAGCCAGCGCGCGTGGCGCCATCCAGATATCCGGGCAGGGATCGGAGCGCTTCGCGGCAGGTCATCGCGCGCCTCCTGGCAGTTCACTTGGAGCAATGAACGCCGCCATGGAGCTTTTCTTCGGCTGGGCAAATTGCGATCGTGTTTCGGGTAGCGTTCCCTCTGCGCCTCCGTGCGAAATTTCCGGGGTGGAGTCAGACGCGCCAGGAAGCCTTCGACTCGACGAATGGGCGCTGCGAAGAATCGGATCGAGAATGTCCTTCAATACCCGGCGCCCGCGCAGGATTCGCGATTTGACCGTTCCCACCGATACGTCTAGCACTTCCGCCACCTCTTCGTACGAGAGACCTTCCAGATCTCTTAAGAGTACGGCGCTTCGAAAAGCGGTGGGCACCTGCACGAGCGCTCGTCGCACGGCCGCTTGCATCTCCCGGGTTTCGAGCTGTTCGAATGGCGACGCGTCTGTATCTCTCAGTTCCAGAGCCGGCTTCTCACCGTCATCTTTCGCATCCATGGAAATCTGCCAGCGATGATGCCGCCAGCACCAGCGGCGGTGATTGAGCGCCTGACGAACCGAGATGCGATACAACCAAGTCTTCAGCGAGCTGCCCCGGCGGAAACTTCGGATTCCGCGGAACGCATGAAGGAAGACTTCTTGCGTAACGTCGGCGGCGTCAGCCGGGTCGGAAAGGATGCCGTACAGCAGGTTGTACACACTCGCGTGATAGTAGGTGACAAGCCAGTCAAACGCGGTGTCGGACCCAGCCTGGAGCTCATCCAGAAGCTGGGCTTCGTCCGGGGTCCATCGCAGACTTTGTGCCAGGTCGGACATACGGGTTATACCGCGTCTCCTCCGGGCTGTGGCTCTATAAAGCTTAGACACCGCCTCGGGCGAATCTGTGCCAAGGATAACAGAAAAACGGGAGATGAGGATGTGTCCCAGGTACTACGAATGCTGGCGTCGATGGGATTCGAACCCACGACCTTGCCGGTTCACCGGGACGCTCTCACCAACGCTTCAACGAATTTTCGATGACATTTCGCGTAAATGGTGGAGCCGATGGGATTCGAACCCACGACCTCCTCGATGCCATCGAGGCGCGCTCCCAACTGCGCCACGGCCCCACCGAAGGCTTTGCAGCTTGCTGCTTTTATAGCACTTGGCGGCTCGCACGGTCAAACCTGCGGACGCAGTCGATTGGGTCTCAGCTTCTTATTTTGACGCCTGGTGAGTATCGAGAAATTTGGTGACCGCTTGAGGCATGAAGTCGGCCGTGCTGAAAGCATACGGGAGAGCGCTCTCGAATGTGGTCATGCGGTATTTGCCCCGGCCGTCGGTAAGGATTAAGACAATCGGCGGTTTGCCTTCCTGTCGATTGAAACTGCTGGCCTCGTAGCCATACTGGCGGTCGCGATAACTTACGACAGGCCATTTTCCCGGCTCGCCGGCAATGACGATTGCGCGCATCAGGTAGTCGCGGTCCGTAGCGGCTTGTTGCAAGAGACCGCCGATCGGATAGCGATAATGAAACGCCGCGTCGTCGGCTCCGGCTTCGTGATACATCTTCCCGGAAAAGGACAGCCCCGCCGCGCCCGTGTGGCGGTCGGAGGTGAAAAGCGTCACGCCCCCAAGCCGCGCTTGTTGCGCGGATTTCACCAGGCGCGTCAGTTCGGCCGAGCTCAAGGAGATTTTTCTCGCAGCGGTTTCGGGGAAATTCGCTTCGCATACCAATTGGTCCATAAATCGCCGGACTCGGACGGTGTGGTCGGACGCCTGGCCACAGGCAACAAGCAAGTGTTCGTAATCCGTGGCGGCGATTTGATAATCGCGGCAATCGCCGCAACTGCCACTGGTGCCACACGTCTGGCTATAAAAAGCGACGAACCGGACGGCGTGCCGCGTGGTGTCCGCTCCATACAGCGCGGTAACGTGGTTCAAGAGCGAGCTTTCGCCATGAATCGCTTCGGGAATTTGATATTCCGTGTTTCCGCCGAGGACGATGTGTTCGCGCCCGTCCTTTTCAACAACCGTGGCGGCACGAACCTTGAAATGAGAGATGCTTGGATCGGTCCCGGCATTTTCGGCTGCGTCCAACGCCTCAAAAATCTGATTGCGGAGAGCGGCATCGGGAACGATGGATTGCGAATCGGGCGTCAGTTGCCAGCGAGTAGCCGGCTTTCGCGAGCTGTCGGAGCAGCTCGCGAACGCCAAACAGAGCACCAGAGAAAAAACTGCAGTGGATTTCATCGTGTACCTCAGGTATGCGTCACCGGGCATGTTTGAACCACGAGTAGCCGATGGAAAAGAGAATCGAAGCGTTATAGCCGGGATTGCGCGCGCCAAGGCTGGCGCTCGAAAGGTGCGCGATGGACACTTCAAATACCAGTGCGCGGTCCGGATGCTCGAAAACATGCACGCCGAATGACGCTTGCGGCGTGAAATTAACAGGTGATGTGTCACCTGGAGGAATGTTGCGCGTGCTGAAAACGATGCCGCCGGCGACCGCAGCGTATGGCACGATTTTCTTGCCGCGAGTGAAATTCCACTGCCAGATCACCGGCTTAAAACTGGCGCCGTATACCGCGCCGCTTGGAGTAAAGACGCTGTAAACGGGAAGAATATCCACGGCCCATTCGAAATTGCCACGCAGAATGCCAGGCAGATGATCGGCCGTCAACACGCGCCCGGCACGCCCTCCCGCGTAAAAAAATTGCGTGTTGTCGGATTTGCCGAGACCGGAGCCGCCGCCGGCAAGCGCGCCAAATTCCCACGCTCCTCGGACCAGCGATTCCCCGGCCGGGATTGGCGCCTCGCCCTCATTGGGTCCGAGACTCTGAGCGCGCGCAACCGCGCCGAGCAGAAGGAACAACAAAGCTCCCGCGAACGCTTTCATGTTCCTCCTGCAAAATGACGGTCAATACCTTCCCGCAGTGCGCCAGAGAATGGAGCAGACTACGGCAGGCGTGAAGTGCCGTCAAGCAACGCGGACGTTGGTGTCGGTAGCACATGATATGTCCGGTCGAGATAGCACATGAAATGTCCGCTTTTGTGGCGAGGCTTGAGGTAGAGGTGTCTGCCGGAGGCAGGCATGCTTTTCTACCCGGAGTGCGCCGTGGAGC
>JBOGNE010000060.1:0-28653 GCA_050747005.1 Candidatus Acidiferrales bacterium | reverse complement strand
GAAGGGTTGCTAGTTCGAATCTAGCCCGGGGAGCCACTATTTTGTGGGGGTTGGGTATCTGGCCTCGCTTCGTGAATTCGCAAATGCAGGGTTGCCGTCAAAACTGAAAGACAGTTGCGGGATTTTCCACCGTAAACATTCGACTCGCGAAACCTCTCGGATTTCTCCGCGGACTAATTATTAGATTATTAGACGCGCGGCTCCGAAAGCGCCAGGCACGTGGTACGGAAACCACCGCCGCGCACTTTGTGCTTGTGGTTGATGGTGACAAGCGGAGCCAAGCAGAGTGGCAGAAGTATTCTGCAGCGCAGCAACGACGGGCACTTCTTTCGGCACGATCTCAACGGCTTCTCGAGCTGCCGAGCCTTGCCGCACGCCCAAAGTCCGCGTAACCATTCCGCTGGCCGCGGTCGCCAGCGGAATGGTGGTATCGATCAAGATAGCTCGAGGCTTGGATGCAGCTTTCAGACTCTTGAGTAGCGCTGCGTGACCAGCGAACGGAACGCCAGGACGACGATTTCGGCTGCTTTGACGGCGTCGACATTCTCCGCGCCGCGAATCCGTGCGTTTCCGTCCAGCCGGATGCGATTTGGGCGGCTACATCCCGCGCTGCGAATCGCGCGAACCTATGACCACATTCTCACCAGCGCGAGCCCACGGAAGCGCCAAGCCCATGCCCTCCGCTCCCGTTCCGCCAACTATTGCGATCGTATGTCCCACGATTACTCTCCGTCAGCAAGACGCATTTCGCGCGCCGATTTCGGCGCATCCGCGAGCCTCATACACCGGACCGCAACTCGGATGATTACACGACAGAGCAATAATGGCTCTTCGCCAACTTCCTTGAAAGGTCTTGACTTGGCAATCACCGTGATGTAAATGCCGGAGTGCGTCAAGGTACCCATTATGATGATGGAGTACGTTTCCCACGGGAGAACTATGATGAAGTCTTGGAAATCGGGCTTGTTGGTTGTGGTATGCGTATCGGCGCTGGCATTTGCAATCCCGGCGCTCTCGCAGACCGTGATGGCGACTCTCCAGGGACAAGTGCTCGACCCGAGCGGCGCCGCGATTCCTAATGCCGCGGTTACGGCCGTGAATAAGGCCACGGGATTTTCGCGCACAACGCAAACTTCGAATAGCGGCGAGTTCGATCTTCCAGCAATGCCGGTGGGTGACTACACTGTGACCGCCGCAATCGCGGGGTTCAAGACGCAGTCGCAGAACCTCACGCTCCAGATTGGCCAGATCGCCACTCTCAATTTTAATCTGGCCGTCGGAGAGGTCAGCGAACGAACCGTGGTTACCGCAACGTCGGAGGTCACCGAGCCGACGCGGACGCAGATCAGCGACGTGATCACCCAGAACCAGATACAGGATTTGCCGGTCAACGGTCGCGAGTTCATCGATTTCGCTTTGCTGTCGCCTGGCGTGCAGATCGGCGATACGACCTCCGGCAGTACTGACGTGATCGTCGAACCGGTGACCAAACTTTCCTTCGCCGGTCAGAACATCCATTTCAATTTCATCGCAGTGGACGGCGCCGACGACATCTCGACGGCGTCTGGCATCCAGCGCGGCACTCCGCCGCAGGACTCCGTTCAGGAATTCCGCGTCATCAACACGGACTACACCACCGAATACGGCCGCGCCACGGCCGGCATCGTGAATATCATCACCAAGAGCGGCACCAATAATTTCCATGGGTCGCTGTATGAGTATTTCCGGAATAACGCGATGGACGCGAAGAGCATTCTTTCAGCGCCCGGTTTCAACGTGCTGCGCCAGAATCAATTTGGTGCCGCGCTGGGCGGTCCAATTAAGAAGGACAAGACTTTCTTTTTCGCCAACTACGAAGGGCAGCGGCGGGGCGAATCGCCCACGTACAACTCGACCGTGCTGGCGAATATTGGAGCAATCAACAACGTCAAGACCACGGTCTTTGGACTGCCGCCGGAAAATCTGGGAGTGCTTCGAACCGGTAACACCGATAACGGCTTCGCGCGTCTCGACGAGAATTTCAACAGCCGGAATTACCTCTACGTGCGCTATTTCATCAACGACGATCGGCTGACCAATCAGTCGCCGCTCAACAACGGCTTCGATCTTCCGTCGGCATTCAAGAACAATTTCATCCGCGACCAGTCGTTGGCCGGCGGCTTGACCACGACGATTTCCTCGTCCTGGGTCAACGAACTTCGCATGCAGTACGCGCACCGCACATTTGATTTCCCGGTCGTCTCCACGCAACCGCACTTGGAAGTGGCGAATACATTTGCCGTGGGCGTGAACCGTGGGAATCCGGACATCTATCGCGAGCGCCGCTTTGAAATCGTGGACAACGTCAGCCACACGGCCGGCAATCACACCCTTACCTTCGGCGGGAATGCCGACCGTGTGAGCACTTACGAATCCTTTCCGCTGTTTTACCCTTTCGAAGCGGACTTTTCGAACCTTCCTGCGTTTCTCGGAACCGACGGCGCCGCGGGCTGTCCGCCAGGGACCGCGTGTCCGGATCCATTCGTAATTTTCTTCGAGCGGTTTAACACGGCAACGAATCCACTGTTCAACGAGCCTACGCTCGCCGGCGGCACGGCCATCTATCAGGGTGGGCCGATATCGCAAGCCATTCGCAACCAAGCCTCGGACACGCTGGTCCACACGTACGACGGCTTTTACATCCAGGACAAGTGGCGGGCGACTTCACGGTTGACGCTGAACGGCGGTTTGCGCTGGGAGTTTGAAACCTGGCCATCGGGCGTTCTCAACACCCAGTGGAAGAACGTCGATCCCCGTATCGGCCTTGCTTATAACGTCGGGACGTCGCGCAATATCATTTTCCGGGCCGGATTCGGCCTATTTCACGGAACCTTGCCCTCGCCCTTGCTGATGTGCCAGGCACCGTCGTGCGGAGGCGAGTCGGCGTACCCCGGACGTCCCTTTGAAAATGGCCTGAATGCAAAAACCGGCCTCTTCAGTTTTGCCAGCTCGCCGTTTATCACCAACCTTGCCTTGAACGGTCTGCTGCAGCAGGGTGCGTATCCCAATGGCGTTCCATTCCCGTGTCCGTCTGGCGGCAGCCCGCTGGCGCCGGCCGGCACGCTCGCAGGGTGCGGGTTTTTGCAGGATGCCACGATCGTGCGCTTCGATCAGAATTCCAAGACTCCTTACGGAATCCAGGCAAGCGCGTCGGTCGAGTTCCAGCCGTTCAGGGATTCGTCCTTAAGCATCTCGGGAGTCCACCTGCGCGGCGTGCATCTGGGCAGCTTTTACAACGTGAACCAGCCCGACCCGAGCGGTTTCGTACAGGTGTTCGATGCCAAGGGACAATCGAGTTGCAAGAAGGTATATTTCGCGGGTTTTCCGGGCGGAAGCAGCAGCAATAGTTGTCTCCCATATCCCTCCGCTTTTCTGATTCCCAATACGCCGCACGTCAACGCCATTCCGGGTTTCCGCGACCCGCAATATAGCGTGTTTTTCGAGGCCACGTCGAAGTGGGATTCCGTGTACGACGGGCTGCTGGTGAATTTCAATAAGCGGCTCTCGCACAATTTCTCGTACGAGATCAGCTACACCTATTCGCATTCGATTGACGACGGCCCCAACCCGAGCTTCGTGCTGATTCCTCAGGACAGCAATGGCGGAAACTTCCGTTCGGAGCGTGCCAATTCGGCGGACGACCTGCGGCATCGCTTCGTGGGCAACGCGATCGTGGAAACGCCAAAGAGTTGGAATATGCTGTTGCGAGGCTTCAGCCTGAGCACGATCGTGACGCTGCAGTCGCCGCAGTATTTCACCAAATACGCGGGCTTCGACGTGAATGGCGACGTCTTCGGAAACAACGACCGGGTGGGAAGCGAGCCGCGCAACACGTTCAAGGGAGGCGCGCTGAAGACGGTTGACCTCCGCTTGGCGCGCTCCTTCCCGATTCACGAAAATCTGCAATTGCAACTGATGGCCGAGGCCTTCAATCTGTTCAACACTGTGAACGTACGGTATTTCAACACCAGTTACGGTGCAGCGGATTTCTGCCCCTCGGATCCGAACGCCCCAGGCTGCTTCGGCGCAACGCAATTCTTCAGGGAGGGATCGCCAAACCCGAGCTACGGTACCCCCAGTTCGGTTTTCAACCCGCGCCAGATTCAATTGGTAGCGCGATTTACGTTCTAGCGTGATAACCCGGCGATAGGCGATAGACGCAAGCCGCAGGCTCGACGTACCGATCGATCGAACGGGACGCCGAGATTTGAAATCGGGCGCACAATACCGCGCTACTTTTGCCTCGGTTGGAAGACTTTTGCTCGTGCCAAACGTCAGGGGAAACGGACGGACAATGCGATTCGGCATCTACGCGGAAATGCAGACTCCCCCCGGCAAGTCTCACGCGGCAATGACGTGGGAAATCCTGCGGCAGATCGAGCATGCGGATCAGGTTGGCTTTGACGTTTACTCGATAATCGATCACCACTTCTTTCAAAAGTTTTCGATCTCGGCGAACCCCTTGGCGATGTTTGCTGCCGCCGCTCAGCGCACCGGTCGCATCCGGTTTCGCGTCGCCCTGTTTACGCTGCCCCTCGAAAATCCGATGCGGCTGGCCGCGCAGATCGCCGAGGCGGACATACTGACGAAAGGACGCTTGGAGTGCGGCTTGGGGCGCGGCCACGCCTGGCTCTTCGGTCCTTCGAACGTTCCGCTCGAAGAGAGCCGGCCTCGCTACGATGAAGGCATTGAAATTCTTCTGGACGCGTGGACCAAGGATAAGTTCTCTCACAGCGGCAAGTTTTACAACTTTAAGGACCTTACCGTCGTTCCTAAGCCCGTCCAAAAGCCGTATCCACCGCTTTACACGGGCGGTACGAGCGACGTCACGTATCAAATGGCCGGAGAGCGCGGCTGGGGGATTTTCGTGCCGCCTCTGCTTCCTTACAGCGCCCTTGAAAAGCCATTGAGCGTCTATAAGAAGGCGTGCGCTGAACGCGGGCACGATCCGAACATCGTTTACATTCGTCCCGTCTACCTGGACGAGGATGAAAGGCAAATCAGAAGGGAAGTCGAGGCGGCGCTGCTCAATTTTCTGGCGTTCAACGCCTCGCCGGTGGATTCGTTGCAGGATGAAGCGAAGAAAGCGGAACTGCGCGCCAAGGGTTACGGGTTTTACGCCAGCGGCGCACTCGAGTCCCTCACCAGGCTGACCTACGAACAAATCGTCGAGCAGGAAATCGGCTTCATCGGCACGCCGGAAAAGGTGATCCGCCAGATTCAGAACCTGCAAGCGAAAGGCGGCATCGCGGAACTGGCCATCGTCTCGAATTTCGGCGGTCTGGACCACTGGAAATCGATTAAAACGCAGCAATTGTTCGCGGAGCGCGTGATGCCGGCATTTCGCGCGAATCCTGATGCCGCGCGCGCAGGCGCGTGATCCGCGGCTAGCATATTTTCGGCGCGACGCACGGAAGGAGCCAGTGAGCGGGCGTCAAAACGCGATTGGTTATGGTGCTATCCGGAGCCTGGCAAGAGCCGAAGGGTTTGCTCCGCTCGGCGCGCGCCGGATGCTTGTGATCGGCGGGATCGCGCTCATTTTGGCAGGGATGCTCTTCGGCGATGTCTTTGCCGCTTTCATCCTTCATCCCAACGCAGACCGGATCGGCGAGAGTTTGCTTGCGGCCACTCATGCCGTCGCCGCACGCGACGCGCAAGGTGCGGCCGCTGCTTTCCAGAATATCGGCGGCTTTCTCGAAAATCGCGGGACGAAAGTGGACGCTCACGTCCACATGATCGGCTTCGGATATCTCGCCCTGCTGCTGGCGCTTCTGCAGCCATTTGTCGATTTGAGCGAACGCCGGAAGAAATTTCTTGCGAAGCTGTTTCTCGCTGGCTCGGTCCTTCTTCCGGTTTGCGTGTTCCTGATTCACTACACGGGTCTGGCGTTCAGCCCGTTCAAAGCGATTGGCTGGGCAAGCATTTTTGCCGACCTCGGCGGTTTGTTGGTGTTCGTCGTGTGCATCGACGAACTGGCGGGGCTATGGAAGCATCTGCGGCGGCAGCCTGGGACCGCGCACGCGGATGAGCTGCTTTCGGATCGAAGCTGGCCGGGTCGCGTGCTCCTTGTCGGAGGCACGCTCCTGGTTCTTCTCGGATTTCTTCAAGGAGCCTATTACGCGGGTGCGAACCTGTATCGCTACGAGGCCAAAGATGCGGCGCTGCTTTCCACTATGGCCGACAAAGCGGCAACCGGAGATTCGGCGGCAGCGGCCCAGGCCGTCGCGGACTACGGCCAATTGCAGGCCGCCAAAGCCGTGAACGTTGCCGCGCACGCTCACTTCGTCGAATTCGGCGTGCTGGCAATTCTCCTTGCGTTTTTCCAGCCGTACGTATTTCTCCGCGAGCGATGGGTGCGAATCTGGTCCGTGGCGCTGTTGCTCGGCTCTTTCATACTTCCTTTTTTCGTGCTCATGGAATTGCACTGGGGATTGATCGCGGGCGGAATCGCTGACGCCGGAGGACTGCTGGTAGTGGTCGCGCTGCTCGCGATGCTTGCAGGGATTTGGCGGTACACGGGGAAACTCGATGCTGTTAAAGGCGTCTCATGAGCGCATCCCGCAAATTATTGGTGATTGGCAGCCTGGCGCTCGCAGTGTGGGGCATGGGATTTGGAATTTATTATGCCGTCTTCTCCGAACATCAAACCCTCGACGATTTGAACTCGTCGCTTTCGACTGGATTCGTTCGCGCCGCCGAGCGCCGCATGCCGGAGTCGCGGGCCGCGCTTGCTGCTGCCGCACGGCAGAGCTATGCATACGTTCGAGAGGTCGATGCTCACGGCCACTGGGTGGGGCTTGCGCTGTTGCTGCTGATTCTCGGGATCGGATTCGATCGCGTGGCCTTCGGCGAACGCATGCGCGTATCGATCGCGCTCGCGCTTCTCGCGGGTTCGATTCTCTTCCCGCTGAGCGTCTTGCTGGAAATCGCAAACCGCGGGCCTACCCCAAAATTACTGGCGGTTGTCGGATCCGCGCTGGTGATCGTCGGTTTGTGCGCGACGGCGGTCGGATTCGCGAGTTCGCAGACTTCGCGTTAGAAGCTGGCAGGCTGCGGAGAGTTGCGGGGTGTTGTAGCGCCGAGCTTTAGCTCGGCATGCCGCCCTGAAGGACGGCGCTACATACGTTTTTCCGCAATCTGCTAGGCGTCAGACCCTAGCGCTTCCGCCCGCGCTCTTCGAGCGCAGGGAGCCGCCGCGAGGATCGAAACCTTTCCAAATGGCGGGCGTGCGAACCGGAACGTAGCATACGCGGCCAGGGTTGCGATATACGACGTCGCGGGCCGTCTCGGCAAGCTCAAGTTCCCGGCGCACTTGCGCGCAGAAAATTACAGGATGACCCGGGCGGCCTTGGAATCGCGGCATGAAAATTTGCTGGTATTGTTTCCGTCTCTCGAATGCCCGTAGCAGGCGGCGAATCACTTCTGGCTTAAGAAAGATGTGGTCCACCGGATACAGCAGAAATGTGGCATAAGATGGAATATGGCGCAATCCAGCCAGCAGCGATCCAAGTTGCCCGGCGCGCCACTTTTTATTGACCACGATCTTTGCGCCGCGCGGCACGCGCCGCGCGAATGACGTGGCCTGGTACCCCAGGACAACCACCGGTGTCGACAGACCCGCACAATTTTCGATGGCGATTTCGACCGCGTTCTTTCCGTGAAAGAGCTCGGGCGATTTCGGCGATCCCAGCCGCGACGACGGTCCGGCCGCCAGAAGCACGGGATAGGGCTTATGAGCGCTGCTCATGAATTTCGAGGCTCGACTATAGAACAGCCCCGAATCGTTTCCGAACGATTTTGCGAGGCTTGCTGTGCCTTCGGTCTAATCCGTCGCCCGGTTGCAGGCAAATCGACGAGAACCCAGATCGTCTCCGCGGGACTGCCCTGTAGATATTCGTGAGAATTCAACATGCCGAAAGCATGTTATATATATACGGTCGGTATGCAAAGTGTCTGGCGCATGCCGTGCGTTTCCGGGGGTTGAATACATCCGGAGATAGTTCTAGAATCTGGGTTTCGCAAGAGCCATGCTCTGCGAAAAAGTTGAGAGTGCTGTGTACCCGAGCTCCTTCGATTATTATCGCGCTTCCTCGCTCGAAGATGCGGCGTCGCATCTCCTGGCCCTCGGGGACGATGCGAAGGCGCTGGCCGGCGGGCAAAGCCTGATCCCTCTCATGAAACTGCGGCTCTCGAAACCTACCGCGCTCGTCGATTTGAATTTTATTTCTGGCCTTTCACAAATTGAAAAGAGCGGTGACGTGATTCACTTTGGCTCCATGGCGCGCCACGCGCAAATTGAAGACTCGGGCCTGGCCGCCGAAATTCTGATTCTGCATGATTGCGCGGCGGGCATCGCCGACGCCCAGGTCCGCAACCGGGGAACCATCGGAGGTTCCTTGGCAGAAGCCGATCCCACGGGAGACTGGGGACCGGTGCTTCTCACGCTTTCGACCGAGGTGCACTGCGTGGGTCCGAAGAGCGCACGTACGATTCCGCTTGCCGATTTTTTTCTAGACGCTTACACCACGGCTCTCGAACCGGGGGAATTGTTGCGCGAAGTGCGCGTCAAACTGCCGCCAAAGCATTCCGGCGGCGCGTATCTTGCGTTTAAGCGATGCGCCCCTGTGTACGCCAGCGCCAGCGCCGCTGTGCAGTTAATGATGCACGATCGCGATACCTGCAAGGAAGCTCGCATCGTGCTGGGCTGCGTCGGACTCCTGCCGATTCGCGCTGCCGAAGCGGAGCGTGAATTGAACGGACGAAAGCTCTCTCCGAAAGCGATTCAGGCGGCGGGCGAAGCCGCCTTGGCTGCGGCCGAGCCGCAATCAGACCGGCGAGGGTCCGCGGAATACAAGCGCGTGCTCGTGGGAAATCTCGTGAAGCGCGCAATCGAGATCGCCGCGCGGCGCGCGGCTGGAGAGCGGGTGGAGGTGAGCCACGAATACGTCGGACGGACTTAAGGTTTCCGTGCAAGTGAAGGTAAACGGCGCCCCGCACGCGCTTGAGATCGAGCCACGGCTGCTGCTTGTGGACTTGTTGCGGGAAGAATTGAATCTGACCGGCACGCACATCGGGTGCGATACCAGTTATTGCGGCGCGTGTACCGTGCTTTTGAACGGCGCAACCGTGAAATCCTGCACCGTTTTTGCAATCCAGGCTGACGAAGGCGAAGTGATGACGGTCGAAGGGCTTGCCCAGAACGGCGAGCTTCATCCGATTCAGAAGGCGTTTGCGGATTGTCACGGCCTTCAGTGCGGTTTTTGCACTCCCGGGCTTCTAATGTCCACCTATTATCTGCTTTCGAGGAATCCACACCCGAAAGAAAAAGAGATTCGCAAGGCCATTGCCGGGAATACCTGCCGGTGTACGGGCTATCAGAATGTGCTGAAGGCCATCGAATCGGCAGCCAAGTCCGCGAAGAAAGGGGTGAAATAATGCTCATCGCTTTTGGCGGGGATTTCTCGGTGCCGAAAAATCCCGATCAGGTATTCGATTTTTTGACGGACGCAGACCGCTTCTGCCCGCTGCTGCCGGATTTTCAGAGCATGCAGAAAGAGGACGCCACGCATTTCACCGTTAACCTCCGCGTGGGCATTTCGCACATTCGCGGAAATGCGAAAATCAAGCTGGCTCTCCTCGAAGCGGAAAAGCCGCGCCGCGCGGTTTATCAGGGCAAGGGAGACGCGGCAGGCGGCACGGTCACGCTCACGGCGGGATTCGACCTTGAGAAGACGCCGGAAGGCACGAAGGTAATTTGGAAGGGGCAAGCGCAGATCGTCGGACGGCTGGCCTCTCTCGCTGGCGGGCTCCTCGAGCCTCTGGCCAAGAAGAACGTTCAAAAGATGATCGACGGGCTGCAGGCCGCGTTGTCGTAAGCCACGCCGCGGCGATATCCGAGCAGCAGAAGGACGCATCGTGACGAAAAAAAGAGCTTCGGCAAAGCCCGCGCGGCGGCGCAGGAACGCTGGCGTCCGCAAAGCAGCGCAGGACGCGCCTACGAAGTGGGTCGGCAAACCGGTCAAGCGCCGGGAAGAAAGCCGCCTGGTGCAGGGCCGCGGAACTTTCGTTGACGATAATAAAATCGAAGGAATGCTGTACGTCGCGCTGGTGCGTTCTCCGTACGCCCACGCTCGGATCGAGCGCGTGGATGTCACCGCGGCAAATGTCGCTCCGGGGGTCGTCTGTACTCTGACGGGCGCGGAAGTTGCCGGCCTGGTGAAACCGTTTCCACAAATCGGTCCGGGAGAAGGACAGAAGATCGTCGATTACCCGATGGGGATCGAGAAAGTCCGCTATCAGGGAGAGCCCGTGGCCGCCGTCATCGCCGAATCGCGCGTGGCTGCCGAGGACGCTGCGGAGCTGGTCGAAGTTGATTACGAGAGCTTGCCTCCGGTAATGGATGCGGAGACGGCCATCCGCGACGAATCGATCCTGCACGAATCGGCGGGCACGAATCGCAATTATCACGACACTTTCGAATACGGCGAAGTGGATAAGGCATTCGCGCGCGCCTCCCACATCGTTCATATTGACCGGCTGCATTTTCACCGCTTCACCAGCGCTCCGCTCGAATGCAATGCCGTGATCGCCCAGTGGAATCTCAAACAGGAAAGCATCAGCTTCTGGAGCAACAATTCGTTTCCGGCCTTCGCGGTCCAATTCCTTTCGCCCGCACTCGGCGTGCGCATCGATCAGATTCGCACGCAGAGTTACGACATCGGCGGAAGCTTCGGCATCAAGATCACGAATTATCCGTACATGGCCATTTGCGCGCTGGCCTCGAGGAAGGCTGGCGGCCACCCGGTCAAATGGACCGAAACGCGCACGGAGCACATGCTCGCGAGCGCGCACGGAAACGAACGAGTTTTTCTCGATACGCGCGTGGCGCTGGATGAAAAGGGAGTCATCACGGCTATTGATTCGCGTCACATCGACGATTGCGGCGCTTACCCGCGTTACGAGCCTCTCGGCTGCATCATCTGGGCGCAAGTTTTGCCCGGCGCCTATCGCATCCGCAATATGCGCATCGATTTTTCGCAGGCCTGCACGAATAAGTGCCCCGTAGGGCCGAACCGCGGATATTCGCGCATGCAACACCTGTGGTTTCTCGAGCGCGTGATGGACATTTGCGGCCATA
Source organism: Candidatus Acidiferrales bacterium (assembly GCA_050747005.1). Lineage (GTDB taxonomy): Bacteria > Acidobacteriota > Terriglobia > Acidiferrales > UBA7541 > Palsa-295. The sequence continues at coordinate 17,477 of JBOGNE010000060.1, read as the reverse complement.
CGCTCGAGATTCCCGCCGATACCATGCGCTTGCGGAACTACATTCTTCCCGGCGAGTTTCCTTACACGACGCCGAACGGCTGCGTCTACGACTCTGGCAATTATCCGCGTATGTTGGAAATCGCGAAGAACCTGATCGGCTGGGACGAATGGAAGAAAAAGCAGAAGAAGGCGCGGGACGAAGGCCGGATGATCGGGATCGGCATTGGCACCACGCTTGATTCGGGGACCAACAATTTCGGCCAGGCCCAGATCATCAATCCCTACGCGCCATATTCGGGACAGTCCAAAGCCGCCAACGTGAAACTCGATATTTACGGCGAAGTGGTCGTCAGCCTCGGTTCGGTGCCCCAAGGGCAGGGGCACGAAACGGTGGCGTCGCAGGTCGTCGCGGAGGAACTGGGAATTTCGCCGGAAATGGTGAACGTGCGTCCGGGTTTCGACAGCGAGGCCAATGTCTACACGGGCCATACGGGAACGTATGCGAGCCAATTCGCGGTCAGCGGGCTTTCCGCGATTCACGGCGCGGCCGAGAAGTTGCAAAAAGAGATGAGCCGCCTTGCCGCATTTGTTCTGAAGGCCAGGGAATCGCAGTTGGAATTTGGCGTGGGCGCGCAGGGTCCCGAGGTTCGGGTCAAGGGAACCGAGCGGTCCATCAACTTTTGGGGGCTCGCGAACCTGGTGAACGTCAATAATGCTGGACTCCCCGACAGCCTTTCGGACGTCACGCTCAATTGCCGTTACGTTTACAAAGCTCCGTTTAAAGTTCCTGACTTGAAGCGTAAATATGGCAACCTGACGCTCACCTACGCCGCGCAATTGCACGTGGCCGTGATCGAAGTCGACCGCGAAACATTTCAGCCCAAAATTCTCGCCTATGCGGCTGTGGACGATTGCGGAAAAACCATGAATCCGATGATCGTCGAGGGACAGGTGCATGGCGCGACGGCGCACGGCATCGGCGCGGCCTTGATGGAAACCTGCGTGTACGATAAAGACGGCGACATGCTCACCAGCACTTTCAGCGACTACACACCGATCAGCGTGATGAATATGCCGGATCTTCTTTACGGCCACCTCGAAACCCCGTCGCCATTTTCCTACAACGGCGCGAAAGGCATGGGCGAGGGCGGAGCCGCTCCGGTGCATACCGTGTGCGCCGCGCTGCAGGATGCGCTTTGTTCCAGCGGAGTCCTGATCGAAGATTCGCACAATTCAGGCGACAGCCTGTTTCAGTCCTTCGAGCGCGCGCGCCACGGCCAGGGGATGGAGCGAGTGCGAACGGAGCATCGGCGCGCGGCGGTTTGAACCGGCGTAAGCGGAATCGGATTGCGATCCTTCCCGCGGGTTTTCTTTTCCGAAAAGGCGGCGCGAAAAGGCGGAATGGCGACTCGCATTTGCATTATCGGTTGTGGCGCAATCGGCAGCCTGTACGCCGCTCACCTGGCGCGAGTGGCGGAAGTCCATGCGTTTGTTCGAAGGCCCGAACACGCGCGCGCGCTGAACGAGCAGGGGCTGCGTGTTTCCGGCAAACACGACTTCACGGCGGAGCTTCGCGCCACGACGGACCCAGCGGAGATACCTGAATGCGATCTCGGCATCGTGTCCTGCAAAGCCACTCAAACGGAGGAAGCAGTCGCTCCCGTGGCAAAGCATTTCGCGCGGGGCGCTATTCTCTCCGCGCAAAACGGCTTGGGATGCGAAGAAGTAATTGCGAAATTGACCGGCGGCTCCATTATTCGCGGCACCACCTTTATGAGCGGAACGCGGTGCAGCGATACTCACGTCCGGTACGAACTCGACACCGCCACTTGGATGGGTCCGTTCGAACCGGCGAGAACGCCATTTGCAACAGTTCGCGCAGCGGCGGAACTAATCGAAGCATCGGGATTGAAGGCCGTGGCGCTGGAGGACGCGCGCCCCGCTCAATGGTCGAAGCTGATCTTCAACGCATCAGTAAATGCGGTATCGGCGCTGACGGAACTTCCTCATTGCCGCGCGTTCGCCGAAGAAGGCCAGTTTTCGGACTTGGGGCGTTTGCTCCGCGATTTGATCGAAGAAGGCAAGCGCGTCGCGGCAGGCCTGGGTATCGAACTCTACGAAGATCCCTGGGAGATGAATAAAATCGGGGCGCAAACGGGCCATCCGCCTTCGATGTTGTACGATGTCCAGCGCCATTTGCGGACCGAAGTCGATTTTCTGGGTGGCGCGATCGCGCGGGAAGCAGCCGAGCATGGCTTGAGCGCCCCGCTGCACACCGCTCTCTATCGCTTGATTAAAGGCAAAGAATCGTCCTGGGCCTGGAAAAGTTCTCATACGGCGTAAAGCGGAACGGTTTGGTTCTTCGATTTCGGAGAGTAAGCATGGGTTACGCCATCGATCGGACAAAATGGGATCGTGTGCGGCGGATGATGGCGCAGCACGATCTGGATGCGCTCGTGGTGCGCGCCCCGGATAATGTCCTCTACCTCACGAATTACTGGACGATGAAAGGGTACGACATCGCGATTTTTCCCCGTGAAGGCGAACCCATTCTTCTGGTCGTCGAGCCGCAGTACGGCGAGGCGCAGCGCACAGCCTGGAACAAAGATGTGCGATCTTTTCGTTTCTATCATCCGCAGGATCCGCGGCCGCCCATGTCTCGCTCGCTCGACCAGTGCCTCGACGTTCTGCGCGAAAAGAAATTAACCGGGCGCGTGGGCGTCGAGCTTTCTCAACTCGCGCAAATCTGCGATCGGATGGTCGGCGAGCCGAGCCTGTACACCCAAGCTTACTTCGACGCCTTCCGCGCAGCAGCCACTCAAATCGTGGATGCTACGCCCCTTCTTGCGGGCGTGCGTGCGATCAAGACGGACCAAGAAATCGAGCGGATGCGGCTGGCCAACGAACTGGCGGCCATTGGCATGGCGCATGCCCGAGCGGAAATCAAACCTGGAATGAAAGAAAGCGAAGTGGCCGCGATGATCGAAGGCCACATCCATTCGGTCGGCATCGGCTACAAAGGGAAAGTCGAGATGGCCCGCGCCTTCACTCTCGTTTGGTCCGGCAAGGGCATTGCCACCTTCACGGCCACCAGCCATCGCCCGGTCCAGGCGAATGAACCAACGCTCGTGGAAATATGGGTCTGCGCCGACGGCTATTGGACCGATCTGACCAAGAATCTCTGTCCCGGTAAGCTCACTCCCGAATACGACAAATTGCTCGATCGGCTTCTCGTAATTTTCAACGACGCCGCGAATTATGCGCGCGACGGCGCCAGCCTCGCTGAACTCGACCGCAGGATTCGCGAGGGGATCGGTTCTGCCGGGTATCCGGGGCAGCCGTCGCATCCGGTCGCGCATGGAGTGGGCGCTCGCGCGCACGAGCCGCCCTTCGCTCATCAAGCCGCGCCGGGAACGATGCGCAAAGGGATGGTTCTCGCCATCGAGCCAGGAATTTACTGGGAAGGCGGCGGGGGTTTGCGCCTGGAAGACAATTTCCTGATCGCGGAAAACGGCAGCGAAAAACTTTGCTCGTATCCTGATGATTTTCGTCACTGACAATGGAAGGCGGTGCCAGCAATGAAAGCGGATCTCGCGGAGGCGATTCTCGCTGAGGTAAACGGGGACGAGATCGTCTCGATGTCGTGTGACGTAGTCAATATTCAGAGCCCCACGGGCGAAGAACTCGAAATGGGCAAATACATGCGCGCGGCGCTCGAGGCAGCCGGCATGGAGACGGTCTGGCAGGAAGTCGAGCCGGGACGCGGGAACGCCGTTGGCCTGTGGGAAGGGAATGGAACGGGAAAGAGCCTGATGTTCAACGGCCACATGGACACGTCTAACACCGGGCGCGAGACGTATCTCACGGGGCTCGGCTACAAGCCGAAAGCCGTCGTCAAGAATGGAATGATTTACGGCCTGGGAATTTACAACATGAAGGGCGCGCTGGTCTGCTACACGCAAGCGGTGAAGGCATTGCGGCGCGCCGGAGTGAAAATTGAAGGCAGTATCCTGATTGCGGCCGTGGCCGGAGAAATCGAAAAGACGCAATTCGGCGATGAATTCACCGGCAAGGAATACAGGGGCTATGGCGTCGGCACGCACTACCTTGTGAATCACGGAATCCTGCCCGATATGTGCATCCTCGGTGAACCGACCGATTTGCAGATGGTCCTCGGACATTACGGCTCGGTATGGGTCAGGCTTACGACGCATGGCCTCTACGTTCACACGGCGTTCAGCCAGAGCCGCCAGCGCGACACTTCGATTCGACGCATGCAGGACGTGCTTGCCGCGGTGTATGAGTGGATTCCTTCGTGGGAAGCAAAATCCTCTTACGGACAGCACAAAGGAATCGTGAACGTCGGATGTATTCGCGGTGGCCATCCCTGGCGGGCGAGCCGGACGCCCGAGCGCACCGACATCTGCCTCGACTTGCGCGTCCCGCCTACGATGTCATTGCAGGACGCGCGCCGCGCCGCGAAGCAACTGTTTCTCGACCTGCGCAAGCGTTTTCCCGATTACGGTCTTGAGTTCGAGACGTATGTTTCCGTGCCGGGCGCGCAAATCAGCGAAAATCACGAACTCGTCAAAACGATCGACGCCACGCACACTCGAGTGATGGGCGCTCCGCCCAAGCGCGCGACCGTGCAGTGGTGTTCGGACGCGTCTGTCATGACGCGTTATGGCATCGAAACTCTCAATTACGGTCCATCGAGCGGCGAGCGCGATGCCGAAGGCGAAAAAGTTGCGATTCGAACTCTGACCGATGTCACGAAAGTTTACGCGCTGGCTGCGGCGGAAATCTGCGGCGCCGGTTAGCCAGCGAAACCGATCCACCTTAGCTTCGCGCGCCGCTACGCCCTGGAACCGGCGTCGCTTTACGGGAGAATCATTTCATGGTGAGTAGTCCGGAGATCGAGCGCCGTTACGGCAACATCCGCGCCGCGATGGTGGCCGAAAAGATCGACGCATTGATCGTTTGCGGAAATGAATACACCGGCTTCGAAGGCGCGGTTCGCTACGTTTCCGATTTCGAGATCGTTCATCGCTACGTTTACGTTCTGATTCCTCTTGAAGGCGACCCTCTCCTCTTGTTTCCGCGCGAGGCCCGCTGGATTGGCGACAAAAGCAAATCCTGCGTGAAAGAACACGTTTGGGCCGAGGTTCCGGGCGAATGGCTGCGCGAGCGCGCGGAAGCGAAACGCTGGAAGCGGCTGGGAATCTACGGCATGAATTTCATCATGCCGGTTCGGGACTACCGTGCTCTGTCCACGGGATCGTTCGAGCTGGTTCCGTTCGACAAGCAGTTTGACACGGCGCGCGCCGTGAAAAGCTCCGAGGAGCTTGCCGCCATTCGCGACAGCATGGACATCATCCTTGATGGTTTTTGGGCGCTGCTTCGCGGGTACGAGCCTGGAAAGACCGAGGCGGAGATTATGGCTCCCGCCGTCGAGCGTTTTTTCGCGCGCGGCGCGGGGCTGCGCATGATGAACATCGTGCTCTCGGGAACGAATGGCGAAGCCGAAGCGCATTTCAAAGTTCCCGGACATCGCGTCGCGAACCCGGATGACTTGCTCCTATATTCGCTCGAGGTCACGGGCGCAGATGGCTATTGGGTGGAATTTTCTCGGCCGCTGATCCGGGGGAAGGTCAGCGCTCGCACGGCTGCGATGGCCGAGATTTATCCCCAGGCGCTCGAAGCAGCGCGCAAAAAAATGCGCGACGGCGAACTGGCGAGCGCGGTCCATCACGCAGCCGCCGAAATGTTTCAGAAGGGTGGGTTTAGCCTGGGGCACCTCACAGGGCACTCCATTGGCGCAACGATGCTGGAATATCCGGCGATTGGCGCCGAGAGCCGCGTCGAGCTGCGCGAAAATATGATATTCAGCTTTCATCCACAAGTCGTGGACGCGGATGGCACGGTCTGCCTCTATACGCAGGACACCTATCGCGTTGGCAAGTCGGAAGGAGAATGCCTCGCGGATGTTCCCTGGAAATTTTTCAATGGAAGCGAAAGGCCAAGGTAGCAACCGATGAAAATTTGCGTTGTGGGTTGCGGAGCTGTCGGCGGCATTTTTGCCGCGCATCTGGCGCGAAAAGCCGAGGCGGACGTGTACGCCTTCGACGTGGCGAAGGAACACGTTCAGGCGATTCAAAAACACGGCCTGCGGCTTTCCGGTTCCGCCGATTTTACGGCGCCGGTGAAGGCGACTACGAATGCGCAAGAAATCCCTCTCTGCGATTTCGGAATCGTCGCCACGAAAAGTAACCACACGCGAAGCGCCATTGCTGCCACGGCGCATTTGTTCCCGGAAACAGCCGCCGTGTGCTCGGTGCAAAACGGCGTCGGCAACGAAGAAATCCTCGCCGAATATGTTCGTTACGTCATTCGCGGAACGACGTTTCCGGCCGGGCACATCGTCGAGCCCGGGCACGTCGGTTACGACATACAGGGCGACACCTGGATCGGCCCCTTTGAGCCGACTCACACACCGATGGACCGCGTCCAAACTCTCGCCGATTTGTTGAACCGCGCCGGTGTGCGCGTGATTCCGCTTGAGGATGCTCGCGGCGCTCAGTGGACCAAATTGATTTTCAACGCCTCGACAAATCCCGTGGGCGCACTCACGCTGCTCCATCATGGCGCGGCCACGCGCCTCCCAGCGACCGGCCAACTATTCGACGATGTGATTGCGGAAGGTGAGGCAGTTGCAAAAGCTTTAAAAATCGAACTCCACGGCAATCCACGCGATCTGGTTCAGAAAGGTGCGGCGGCGCCGGGCAAGCACAACGCGAGCATGTTGCAAGACGTTTTAGCGCGCCGGCAAACCGAAGTGGACTTCATGAATGGAGCCATCGTCAAATACGGAGAGAAGCTTGGCGTTCCAACCCCGCTGAACAAAGCGATGTGGGAATTGGTCAAAGGACTCGAGCATTCCTGGACGAATCCATGAAAAATCATCTATCGAAGGAGCTGAAGAAAAGATTATGAGCGTTCCATTTCGCATCGGAGTTTTGCAACTCAGCATGGAGCCTGTCGAGGAGACGGTGAAGATGGCGCAAGCGTGCGACCGCGCCGGCTTCGATACTTTTTGGCTGGCTGAAGCGTATCCGTGGTGGCGCAAGCACTCGATGGAGGCGCGCTCATCGACTTCGATTACGGCCATCGTCGCCCGCGAAACCAAACGCATCGGCATCGGCTGGGGAATCATCTCGCCCTATACCCGCCATCCCGTGCAGATCGCCATGGAAGCGCGCGTCCTGCAGGAAATGGCCGGCGAAGGGCGGGTTTTGCTTGGGTTGGGCGCGTCAAAAATCTTCATGAAAGAAATCGGTGAAGGAGAGGCAGGCAAAGGTGCGAGCCCGGCGACCGTCATGCGCGAAAGCATTGACATCATTCAGGGCGCGCTCAGCGGCAAAGAGCTGACGTACGAAGGGAAGGCTTTCTCCGCGCAAATTCCTCCCCTTCGCGACGACGCGCACGTGCCGCGATTTCCTGTCCCAATCTATATCGGCGCCACGGGCCCTGTTTTGCAGCGCATGGCGGGATCGCATTCCGACGGCTTGCTCACGGCCAGCATTACAACGCCAGCCTTCGTCCGGTATTCGCGCGAATCGATGCTCGAAGGCGCGAAGAAGGCCGGAAAGAATCCAGACAACCTCGACCTCGGTTCAGTTGTTGTGGGAAGCATCAACAAGAATAGCGCCAAGGGAAAAGAAGGCGCCCGCGAGATGGCCGCGATGTATCTGGCGAATAAAGTTCAAAATATCCGCGGCTCCGCCGACGTCTTGCTGCAGAAAGCGGGGCTCACATTCGACGAAATCAGTCCCATCGCGGCGGCGATGGAATCCGGCGGCCGGAAGGCGGCGGCTCGCGCCGTTACCGATGAGGTCTTCGAAAAAGTCTGTCCGATTGCAGGAACTCCCGAAGAATGCATCGCGCGAATCGAGCAATATCGCGACGCCGGGTGCTCGCACATTCTGCTCGAGATTTGGGGGGACGATCGAACCGAGCAGGCCAAATTGTTTGGCGAAACCGTCCTGCCGCATTTTCGCCGCTGAGGCGAATAACTCCGGCCATGCAACTGATTGTAGGGGCGCTGCTTGCTGCGCCCTGCTCGCGCAAAATATTTCGGAGACACAACGCTAGTGCCCGCCGATCGAATCCCTGACGCGCCCGTAATGCGCGCCCCAGGAATCGGTCATTTCATGGCGGATATCCCACAGTTCCGGAAAAAATCGAACGCGCAGGCCCTCGTTCAGCAGTTCCACTGATCGGCCTTTCAGCGACTTCGATCCAAGCCCAATGCTTCGTTGGATCAATTGCAGGTGTACGAACCGGAAGCGCTGAAACAGTTCATCGAATTCCGCTAGAGCTTCCGCCACTACGTACGCATCCGAATGTGAATATTGTGAATTGTAGATTTGCTCGACGGTCTGATCGTGCTTCTCCAGATAGCACGTCTTGAACGAGTGCCATATGTGCGGATGCATTTTCAGAAGGGTGCGAAACCCGGGCGACTCCTGGCCGCTGCCGTTACCAAGGCCCAATCGGATTTCCTGATATTCTTTGGGTGACATCGTTTCGAGCAAGGCGAGCTGCTCGGTCATCAGCCGCAAAGCCACATGCACCCGGCGAAACAGTGTGACCACCCGATTGGTATTTTCTTCCTGGAGGTAATCATCGATGTCGAGGAGCGTGTAGCCGATCAGCTTCATCCACATTTCTTCCACTTGGTGGATGATCTGGAATTGCAATTCATCCGCGTTGCAGAAATCCTTGAAATCTTTCTGGCAGGAAAGAAGCGCTTTCGTATTTAGATAGATTTCGTAATCGAGCGTTCCTTCGCCGTTCATGATGGAGTAAAAGTACGCGCGGTCCATCGCATTCTCCCCGTGCCGCGAGCTTACGGTCTCGGGCGTCTCGTAAGTATTCTATAGCAAGAGCGGGATTTGAAGCCGGGATCGATTCCGAAAACGATTCGGCTGCGCGCAAAGCGCGTCTGGGGGCGCCGGGATTATTCGCTGCAAACTTGCTGAACGATCGTTCGAAATTCGGAGTCCGTGACCAGTCGTCGCGTCGCGATTCCCTTGCTTTTGACGGCGGCCAGAATCGCCGGGCGGTGCGACTCGGAAACGTCGAGCCCCAGTTCCTTGGCTTTTAGCGCGACGCTATCGAGGCCGCTCTTTTTGCCCATCACGATTCGCCGCTGCGCGCCCACGAGTCCCGCGGAAAAAGGTTCGATCGCCTCGGGAATGTGGAACTGGCTGGCTACTGCGCCGCTTTCGCGGACGAACAGGTTTTCACCGACGACAGGTTTCCACGGCTCGAGTTCATACCGCGAAGCTTCGCGCACTATCCGCGAGACTTCGCGAATTCGGCTGAGGTCGAATGCCACGGGGATATCGTAGAGGCACTGAAGCGCCAGGGCCACTTCGCCCAGGTCCGCGTTCCCCGCGCGTTCTCCCATGCCGTTGATCGTCCCCTGAATCCATGTAGCGCCCGCGCGCACGGCAGCCACGGCGCAGGCCGTGGCCATTCCGAAATCGTTGTGTCCGTGAAAATGTACCGCTACTTTTTCGCCCAGCCATTCCAGAACTTTGCCGACCAAAAACTCCGCCGCCTCGGGGCCGCATGCCCCGATCGTATCCACCACCACTGCTTCAGCCGCGCCGGCATCACGCGCGGCAAGGTAGATCGTCTTCAGGAAATCGAGATCGGCTCGCGTGGAGTCCACGGGGAAAAAGGCCACGTAGATGCCGTGCTGAGTCGCGTAGCCGACGGCGTCGGCGGCGCGTCGCACGGCCTCGTCACGCGCGATTCCGTAAGCCTTCAATTTGATATCGCTCGTGGGAATCTCAATCACGGCATATTTCATTTTCAGGCGCACCAACTCGTCCACGTCGGCGCGAGCGGCGCGCGCAAACCCCCAGATTTCGGCTTTGAGGTTCGCTTGCTGGATCAAGCCGATCGCTTCGCCGTCTTCGGACGAAACTCGCGGAAAGCCTGCTTCGATCCTGCTGATTCCCAAAGAATCAAGCTGCCGCGCTAGTTCCAGCTTTTGCCGGGGATCGAGGACCACGCCGACCGTTTGTTCGCCGTCTCGCAGCGTTGTGTCGTAAAAGCGAATCGGCTGGCTAGTCTTGAGGGGAGGCCGCACCCCTGAGTTCTGGTTCAGTGCGCTGACCCAAACGTCGTTGCCGGAATTCTGCGACATAAGAAGCTACCTCGCGGCTTTCGAAACTGCGGGCGGCTTTTCGCCGTAAGCCTGCTGCCAGGAAATTACAGGATTCCGTAGAACGCCGATTTTTTCGATCTCGCATTCCATCACATCGCCGGGCTTGAGGTACCACGCCTTCGGGTCCCCGCTGAAAGCGGCCACTCCCGAAACCGTTCCGGTCGAAAGCACGTCGCCCGCGCTATAACCCATCGGCGAATAGTGCGCGATGATCTCGGGAATTTTCACGGACATCTTCTGCGAGTGCGACTTTTGGCGCACCTCGCCGTTCACCCGAAGCTCCATCGCGAGATTGTGCGGGTCCGGAATTTCGTCGGCGGTGACGATCCACGGCCCCAAGGGGCAAAAGCTGTCGATGCCTTTGCAGAAGCTGAAAACTCCCGACTTCATTTCGCGCCTTTGAATATCGCGGGCTGTCACGTCGTTGAAAATGACGTACCCTCCGGCGTAATCGGCGGCATCTTTGGCGGAAAAATATTTGCCGCCCTTCTTCAGCACCACCGCCAACTCCAGCTCGTAGTCGAGCTCTTCGGTGATCTGCTCCGGATAAATCACCGGTTCATCCGGCCCGATGATTGCATCCACGTTTTGAAAAAAAACGATCCAGGGCAGGACGGGATGCGAGAATCCGGCCTTTTCTGCTTCTTCGTGGTGCTCTCGAAAGTTTCCCGCCGTGTGGAAGAATTTTCGCGGCGCGATCGGAGCGTGTAATTTCGCGTCTTTGCGCGCATAAACCATTTTTTCGCCGCCCGGACCGCTCAGATCCGTACCGGCGCCCATCGCAAATTCCAACGCTTGCCTCGCCGCATCCAGGCTCCGGTCGCCACCCTCGAACAACTGGCGCATATCGGACGGAACGCGCGCATCCGCCATGCGCGAATACGCATTCTCGTGCTCGCGGTCTCGCAAATAAACGGCGTAAGCCAGGTTTAAGTCAACGACCGAGCCGTCGCCAATGACTGCTCCGATCCGCCGGCGGTGTGCTGCATCTTCAAAAGTGACAAGTCGCATGATTCCGCGTCCTTCCCATGAAACTCCAAACATCCTGCAAATGAGATACAAATTCTACAGCCCGGCGAAGTCGCTTGTCCATTCGCAGGCGCCGCTACCGAAATAAATCCTGATTGGCGGGCCGTAGCAGATTGCGCGCGCTTGCTTCAGTGCCTCGCTGAGCGAACCCGCGAATGAGCGCCACTGGCGTCCCATTTGTTTTTCCCATCACCAACTCGGCTGCGGAGGCAAGTTCGTCGGCAACCGCCATCACCGTCGCCTGAAGCGTCCGCCCCGCCGAGTCTCGCACCCCGCGGTAATCCACCAGTGGAGCGATTCCCGATGCGCCGATGGCAACGTTCACGAGGCCTTCTCGCCAGGGCCGTCCAAACGTGTCCGAGATGATGACGCCCATCGAAACGCCGCACGCTTGTTCGAAATGCATTCGCAGCCGCTCGGCGGAGCGATCGGAATCCTTCGGGAGAAGTATTGCCGTTTCAGGAGCCGTGTTCGACACATCCACGCCCCCATTCGCGCACACGAAGCCGTGGTGCGTCTCCACAATCAAAACGCCGCGCGCCATTCGGACGACGCGAACTGCTTCGCGAAGCGCAAGCTCGATGACTCGCGGATCCCTCCGAACTTCTTTTGCCCATGCTTCCGCCCGCGCGGATGGTTCGATCGAATCGAGCTGCACGATCTGGCCTTCGGCTTTTGAAACGATTTTCTGCGCGACCACAACCACGTCGGATCCGGCGGGTTGCAGCCCGCTTTGTCGCATCGAATCGGCAATGATTGCGCCGAGGTCATTGCCGGGCTGTATTTCCGGAATGCCTTGGACGGCGAAAATGCGGATTTCGGTTTCGGGCACTTTGGTTGTAACCGCCAGTTTTCAGGATGGGACCGCGCGTCGCACGAAATCGCCCGCAGTCGGGAAATCGCTTTGGATCTCCGGCCGACGTGATTATAACAAGCGAAAGCAGGGGATTAGTGCGGTTATGCCGGAGGCTGGCATTCGCATCGTGCCGAAGAAACGGTCCACGCGTTCGCTATGTCGCCGCGCGTTTCTCACGCCCGCGCAAGAACTCGCCGGTTAATTCGAGCAGGCGGTCGATGTCTGCCTCGGAATTGAAGAAATGGCAGGAAACGCGGACTCCGCCGACTTGCGACGTGTAGCGCACGGACACCAGCACCTTGCGATCGAGCAAGTATTCCATCAGCGCAATGTTTTTCGCCGGCGCGCCCAGACTGAAGGTGATGATCCCGGAGCGATTTTCGCGCGCGAGCGGCGTAATCACCTCAGCACCGGTTCGTAATAGGCCGGCGATGAGATGGTCGGTAAGCCCGAAAATGCGCTCGGCCACGCGCGATGGCCCCAGGTCATTCAGGAATTTGACGGAAGCCGCCAACCCGGCCGCGCCAGGATAGTTTGCCGTTCCGCCCGCTTCGAATCGCCGGGCCTCATCGACGAAACGGTATTCACGCACCGGCTTGATTGAAGGAGTCTGAAAGTAATCTCCCCAGCCTCCTTCGGGCGGCTCGAGGCTCAAGTAACCGCCGAGCGGGTGCTTCAATTGCGGAAGCATCGCGTGATCGATGTAAAGGAAGCCCTGGCCGAAGGGAGCGTTCAGCCATTTGTGGCCCCCGCAAACGAGGAAATTCACCGGAGTTTCACGCACATCAATGGGAATCGCGCCGAGTTGCTGAATTGCATCCAGAACAAGCCACACTCCGGCGTTTCGGCACAACTGGCTCAGCGCCTTCAGGTCCACGCGAAATCCGTTGCTCCATTGCACAGCGCTGATTGCCAGTACTCTCGTGCGAGGAGTGATGCGAGCCGCGACGTCCTCCACGCGAATTTCCCCGCTGCGGTGCGTCGCAACGTCGATTTCGACGCCGTCGGAATCGCGCTTTTGGCACCACGGAATGGCGACCTGCATAAACTCCAGATCGCAGAGCAGCACGCGATCGCCCCGTTCGAGCGGCAGGGCCTCCGCGACGATACCTAGTCCGTGCGTCGTGCTTTCCACGAGTGCGATTTCATTTTCAGCGGCATGTATCAAGCGGACGATTTCTTTGCGCGCCGATACGCGCATGTCGTCCATCGCGATGTGATGCAGAGTGGATGACCGCTCATGGCACATCAGCGCCATATCGAGAAATCCTTCAATCGCTTGGGCGGCGGCTCGCGGAGCGAGGCTGACGCAGGCAGCGTCAAGAAAAATCTTCTCGCGCAGGGCCGGAAATTGTTCGCGCACACTTTGAAAATCCATGAGTGAGCCTCGCATCGCTTAAAGTCGCTGCGGAACCGCGTACCGCCAGGCTCCCGATTCAACGACTATCCTTGCCTTCGCGCTTCCTGCCGCTAAGATTATGGGAGCGCCCGATTAACGCTGGCCTTCTAACGTGAAACTCTCCGCGGCATCTGATGCGGTGGGATATATTGCGATGACCTTGTGTACTTGAACCAGCTTGAATACACCTTCGAGCATGCCTTTGACGCCCGCGAGCCGCAAAGATCCCCCGGACTTCTTTACCTGCGAAAAACAGCTCACAATTTTTCCGACTCCAACGCTATCGATCGATGCAACTCCGGAAAGGTCGAAAATGACCCGCGTCTGGTTTTGGCGCAGGAGCTGCTCGACCTCTTGTTCGATCAGTTGGCAGTCAGGGCCCATCAATATGCGGCCAGTCATCTCCAGGACCACGATGCCGGGCTCAATTTCTCTGTTCTTGATACGCACGTTGCTATACATGAAATAGCTGCCCTCGTTAGAGTCTGCCGCGAAATTCTCGCCCGCGACGTGGCTGGCAAAGAGAAGAAAACCATCCGGTCAGGTCCGTTCCTCGCCATCGTATGGAAATTGACGGATGATTCGCACGCAGTCGGAAAGAGCTTTAAGCAGCGAATTGCCCCAGCCCGAAGGAATGATTGGAGCGGACTTTTGATTCACCGGTTTGTCGGCCTCCGCGAAGAAGCGCAAAAACTGGCCGGCCGGAGCAACGGCAAACTCCTTGACCGTGATTCGAAAATCAACTTCGCCTCCCGGCCCGTTTTTCTTCACCGAGAAAAAGTGAAGCTGCGCCAGTTCCTCCGAACCGTCGGTCTGCGCATAGTGCCATTCAGTCACAAGAAGTCTCCTTACGCTCAATTCCCATGCAGCAGAATCACAACAAATTTGGGTAGGGGCATCTTAGGCAGCAGCACGCGGCAAGTCAACGAAAGCATGTGGCTGCAACGCGAATCTTCGCTCAGGAAATATTCTTTATTTCTTACACCAACGACTGTCTTGCATTCGCGCTTCCTGCCGCTAAAATCGCTGTGTGTATTGGTGATGATAGTCACACCCAAACTTCGGCAAAAAGAGCCGGAATTACGCTCCAGCTACACAAAGTAGGTCGAAACTGCGTTCGAGCTGGATTCGCTGTAACCTTATGAAAACAAAGGGAAATTATCAAGTCAGGTCGAAACTGATTCTGGTGGCTGCCCCCAAGCCTGCGTATGCTTTTTTCCCAGTATAAAGAGGCATTCCAGCCGCTATTAATTGTTTCGACCGGACAAAACTTTTCCCAGTCGCGAGGGTTTGATCTCTACAGTACGCTTGAAAGCGGAGAGTATTGACGCAAGTGATGCTTTGCGGTGCATGTTCAATTGGCCCTTATCAGGTTGTTGCACGGACAGATTATTTCGCGAGGTGACCCAAAATGCGTAACGTCCGCTGGATTCATTTGCTATTGCTCGCGCTCGTGATTGCGGCTGTGCCCGCCGCATTGCCCGCGCAGGTCAGTGTAGGCGTATCGGTGCGAATTGGTCCGCCAGCTCTGCCGGTCTACGCGCAGCCGATATGTCCGGGTGCGGGATATATCTGGACGCCGGGTTACTGGGGTTACGGCCCTGCAGGTTACTTCTGGGTGCCTGGGACATGGGTTCTTGCGCCCAGGCCGGGCTTTCTGTGGACTCCAGGTTACTGGGGTTGGGGTGGAGGCTTCTATGCCTGGCGCGCTGGCTATTGGGGACCACACGTCGGTTTTTATGGCGGCGTGAATTATGGCTTCGGCTACGGCGGCGTGGGCTTCGCGGGAGGGTATTGGAATCATGGCGCCTTCTACTACAACCGGTCGGTCAGTAACGTGAACGTGACGAACATCCACAACACGTACAATCGGACGGTCATCAACAATGTTACGGTGAACCGCGTCAGCTACAATGGAGGCGCTGGCGGAACGATGGCTCGGCCCACCGCCAACGAAGAAGCGGCCGCCCGCGAGCAGCATATCTCGCCAACGGCGGAACAAACGCAGCACCGCGAGGCCGCCAGCCAGAATCGCGCGCAATTGGCTTCTGTAAATCATGGCCGTCCTGCGATCGCCGCAACGCCTCGACCGGGACAATTCAGCGGACGCGGCGTGGAGCAAGCAAGGCAGGGAGGCGCTCCGTACCGCGCGGGAAACAACGAAAATCGCGCAAACCGCAATCAGAATCGCCCCGCGAACGAATCACGTCAGGAACGAGGTGCGCATCCGAATGCCCAGCCTGAGCGGAATAACCAGCGCCGCGAGAATGAAGCTCACCCGAACAACAGGCAACACCCCCCGAAAGAAGGCGAACGGCCTCACGGCGGGGAAGGACGGCCTCGTTAAGATGACGCAACGAGGGCTAAAACTGCTCAACGATGACGAACTGTTCGTAGTGGCCGTCGGGAGTCAGATAGACGCTGACTCTCACGGTTTTCTTATCGAACCGCGCGCTATAAGCACGGAAGCTCATTCCGCCGCGCAAAGATTCGCGTTTCCGCGTAACGGAGTTCAATTTTCCCAATGACTACAGGGAAGCACGAATATCATGCATGGCCGTTTCGTCGAAATAAGAATTCGCGTTGCTTGTGAAGAGCGAACGGTCGATGCGGCCTTGCTGTAATCCTTCCAGGATCGCGCGAACTTGCCGCAGTTCCGCCGCCGGCGCTTCGGTCCCGGAGTCGCGATTTTCCGGCTCAAGCACCCATCGCGATACCTCCTTCGAGGCTGGTTGCATCAGCCTGATTGCGTCCTGGTTGGACAGGACGATCACGGCGGCATTCCGCGTGGGGTAAACACTATTTACCGCGAGGAAGCCTGATACTTCGCCATCGTGGTTGATCCGCGGAATATTGTTGAGATCGCCGAGCTCAAGACCCAGTGCGTAATGAGTGTAGTTGCCGTTTGCCGGGCGAACTTCACGAGTGAATTCGCCGTAGGACTGCGCGTCGAGAATCTGCTTGTGAAGAAACGCAACGTCCGATCGAGCGAGATCGGAAGGCGTCATGCAGAGTTCGCCTGCGGCGAAATACCACCCGGGCCCCTCTCGCTGCGCCGGTCGGGGCGGAGCCAGAGCGTAGCGGGTATACGCCGCGGCATCGTCCGGAGTCTTGTCCACGCTGCAATCGCCGGCCGATTGCATTCCGAGCGGGTCGAAGAAGGTTTTTTTGAGGAAAGGCACCAACGCTTCGCCGGAGGCTTTCTCGAGAATGCGTCCCGCGAGAACGTAATTCGTGTTGCTGTATTGCCACCGCGTGCCGGGATCGAAATCGAGCGGCTTTTTCGCCCACTCTACCCTACTCTTCGACATGCTCCTCCCCCTTTCCGCAATCTGAAATCATGCTCAGCTTTGTGCGGATTTAAGGGAGCAGGTCAGAACCTCAGGTTTGGTCTTTCCAAACCGGATGGCCAAGCCGCTCAACCCGTCAAACATTCGCAACCGCGTCATTCACCCTCCTGCTGAAGACAAAGGGCCTCCCGAATGGGGGGAACCATGTCTTCCGCCGCTTTCGGATGGCCTGGCTTCGCGAGAACTCGGTTCCTGCGGACATCGAGCGATTCTGGCTTGGCCACGCGAATCGGACAGTAGGAGACGATTACTCGATGCTCAAGAAGAACGTGAAGTTCCGTAAGGAAATTGCTGACAGGATCGGCGTCGGGTTTGAGCTTCCCGACTCGATTTCGTCTTCAGTTGCACCGAATGTACCGAAAATTGCACTGCAACAAGTAGAGCAGGTTGTGGCATAAGTGTTTGTAATGTGAGAAATTAGGGAGAGAGCGCCCGTAGCTCAGTTGGAAAGAGCGTCTGCCTTCTAAGCAGAGGGTCGGGAGTTCGAGTCTCCCCGGGCGCGCCACTCTAAATCTTTGCCCGTCATTGGATTAGTCCTCCCGGAATTTCGCCCTCTGTACTGAACTTGGGAACATTTGGGAACAATTGATTTTCGAGCTGATCAACGGCTTGCCGCTGCGCG
>JBOGNE010000059.1:0-5435 GCA_050747005.1 Candidatus Acidiferrales bacterium | reverse complement strand
GGATAAACGCGATAGAGCATCCGAGGGAAGGGGATGACCTCGCGAATGTGCTCAGTTCCGCAAATCCAGGCGACAGTACGCTCGAGTCCCAGCCCAAACCCGGCATGGGGCACGCTGCCGTACCGTCGCAAGTCGAGATACCACTGGAACGCCTCGTCCGGCAGGCCGTGCTCGCGGATGCGGCGGACCAAAGTCTCGTAATTCGATTGGCGCTCGCCGCCGCCTATGATCTCGCCGTAGCCTTCGGGAGCGATCATATCAAAACTCAACGCAAGCTCAGGCCGCGCAGCATCAGTAGCCATGTAAAAAGCTTTCATCGCCGAAGGATAGCGATGAATGATCACTGGCTTGTCGAACTCCTTCGAGATGATGGTCTCTTCGTCGCCACCGAAATCATCGCCCCACTTGGCGAGATTTCCGGCTTTCTGCAGCACCTGAATCGCATCGTCGTAGCTGATCCGCGGAAATGGCGGAACGATGCGTTCGAGCTCCGCGGGATCGCGCTGCAATGTAGCCAGCTCGCGCTGGCGATTCTTGAGAACCGATTGCACCACCGCGCTGACCAGCCCTTCGCCGAGCTGAATCATGTCCTCGAGATGCGCGTAGGAGGCTTCGGGCTCGAGCATCCAGAATTCGGTCAAATGACGGCGCGTCTTTGATTTCTCCGCGCGAAATGTGGGGCCGAACGTGTATACCTTGCCTAGCGCCGCCGCCGTCGCTTCGACGTAAAGCTGCCCGGATTGCGTGAGGTATGCCTTCTGGTCGTCGATGTAATTTACTTCGAAGAGCGTTGTGGTCCCCTCACACGCTGCGGGCGTGAAGATTGGCGCGTCGGTAAGCGTATAGCCTTGCGAGTCCATGTAATTCCGCGCGGCGAGTTCGGCTTCGGCGCGGATACGGAGAATCGAAGCCTGACGGGGCGTGCGGATCCAAAGATGCCGCCGGTCGAGAAGAAAATCCACACCGTGCTCTTTGAGCTGGATCGGGTACGGATCGGATTCGGCGACGCGCTGGACAACTTCCGTCGCGCTGATGTGTATTTCGAAACCTCCGGCGGCGCGAGGCTCCGCCTGAATCTTGCCGGTGACGATCACGCTCGATTCCTGCGTCAGTCCTTTGAGCGCCTCGAAGGCCTCGGGGTGTTCTTTCAGTGAGACGACGCCCTGCATGATGCCGGTACCGTCCCGGAAAATCGGGAAAAGAAGCTTGCCGGATTCGCGCAAGTTGTAGAGCCACCCTCGGATCGTGACGCTCTTTCCGACACGCTGTCCGGCTTGCTCGATTGTGATTACAGGTATGCCTTGTGACCTTGTGTTTTCAGTCATGAGTTCATCCGCTGGGAATCAATGCCGGGCGACGCGAGCGCGCCGCGTGTCCATTTCCCTCTCGATTCTATCGAAGGTGGCGCGAATCTGGTCGAGCGTTGGACCGCCGGCAGCCTGCTCTTTAAGTTCGAGCACAATCGGCAGCGGTTCGGGCGTGCCTCCAAGCGCGTCGAAAGCTACATCCCAGTTGATACTGCCTTCATGGGGGAGCAAGTGCTCGTCTTTCTCGCCGTGGTTGTCGTGAATATGCATCGAAGCCACGTGATCTCGCATGGCGTCGAACCCTGTTTCGATTCCGCCTTCCATATGGGCGTGCCCGGTGTCAAAGCACAGCTTCAAGTCGTGCAAATGAGTTTCGCGAATGAATTGCCGCAGCGAAGCCGGAGATCCGAGTTCGTCCGGGGTGTTTTCGAGTGCGATCGCCACGCCGCGGCCCTTCGCGAATATTGCGAGATGCTCGAGAGAATTGAACGCGGCATCCAGTTTGCGCGGGTCAGCCACCTGCCGGCCGGACCCGATGTGTTGAACCAGAAAGCGAAAAGGAATTCGCTCGGCGGCCTCAAGCGCCCGCTTGATCTCATCCATTGCGTCGATGCGGCGGATGCGCTCCGTATCGGAAATTGAAATGGGCACGCCGCTGTCGCGCCCAGCAGCCGCGTCGCGTTCGGTGGGCGAATGCAGCGAATGCACTTCGATCCCGTGTTCCCGGAGCGTACTGGCCAGTTCCTTCACCGATTCCTGAGACCTGTAATTGAAATGCTCCGAGGCGCAATAAATTTCGAGGCTGCTGATTTTCGCGCCTGCAAGTTCGCCGAGCAAACTTGGCCCAAGAGGTTGTTTGACATACCGGTACGTCGATAGCACCCGTTGCATCGCAAAATCCTCACGAATGAAGAACGTCTATGGTCGATTGAAATCCGATTCGCGTCAATAGCTCAAGGCAAGAAGCGCAGTCGGGCAAGCGGGCATTGGCGAATGGCGTTCAAGCGCTGGACGTGAGCGTTCGGCGCCATGCGAGCACGGTCTAATAGCCGGAGGCGGCGCCTTGGCGGCGCGGATCGGGGGTGCCGAGGCGCTCTCCCGTGTTTGGATCGATCCCGATTGCTTCGACTTCGCCGATCCATTCAGGATGTTTGGCGAGACGATAACCGCGCGCTTCGAGGTCTTTCGCCACGGCATCTGGAAACGACGGTTCGAGCAGCACGACATCGGGCAGCCATTGCTGATGGAACCTGGGCGCATCGATCGCCGCTTGTGCGTTCATCCCAAGGCGCATCCAGTTCAAAACCGAAAGCAGCGTCGCGGAGATAATTCGCGGGCCGCCCGGTGAGCCGGTAACGAAGCTCAGCTGGCCATCGCGCAGCAAAATCGTTGGCATCATCGAGCTGAGCGGCCGCTTGCCGGGACCAACGGCATTGGCCTCGGATTGAATCAGGCCGAACATATTCGGCGAGCCGGGATGCGAGGTGAAGTCATCCATTTCATCGTTCAGCAGAAAGCCGTCGGGAGAAGTGACGCCGGAGCCGAAGAGATCGTTAAGCGTGTAAGTGTTCGCGACCGCGTTTCCCGCCGCATCCACGACGGAAAAATGGGTCGTGTGGCCGCCGCGTGCTGCTTCGGCAAGCGCCCGCGCTGCAGCGACGCTGCGATCAAGTGGCGTGCCGTTGGCGTCGACTTTGGGGCATGGTGCAGAGGCTGGCCGTGCATCATAGGGTGCGGGATTTCCAGCGCCGGTTTTGTCGCTCGAGGATGCGCGCATAGGATCGATCGTTCGCCGCAGCGCGCCGGCATAGCAGACCGACGTAAGCCCGCGCACTGGGATTTTTGTGAAGTCTGGGTCGGCAAGATAAGTGGCGCGGTCGGCAAAGGCGCGCCGCATCGCCTCGATCACCCAATGCACCGATTGCGCGTCGTTCCACGATTTCAATTCGATGGGTGCAAGGACGTTCAGCGCTTCGATGACCGCGATGCCGCCGGAGCTGGGCGGCGGGCTGGTGATCAACTCCCAGTCGTGGCCACTTGTTTTGTAATCCGCCATCAGCGGCTCGCGCAGTTTCGGCTCGTACGTTGCAAGATCGCCGAGCGTAATCAGCCCGCCGTGGCGCTGCATTTCGTTCGCCAGGTCGCGCGCCGTCTGGCCCTTGTAAAATTCGTCCGGGCCATTCTTCGCGATTCTTCGCAGAGTCGCCGCAAGATCGAGCTGCCTGAAAATCTGGCCGGGCTGATAATACGCGCCGTCCTTCAGGAAAATCCGCCGGCTCCTGGGGAATTTTTCAAGCGTCGAAGACGAGTCGCGCAACAGCCCGGCAAATCTGTCGCTCACAGGGAAACCATTCTCTGCGAGACGAATTGCCGGCGCCATCACCTGCGGCAGCGTCAACTTGCCGTACGTTTTCAGCGCCAGTGCGAGGCCCGCGACGGTTCCTGGAACTCCTATTGAGCGGTAGCCGACGATGGAAGCTTCGGGATCGACGGAGCCGTCCGGCTTCAAATACATATCGCGCGAAGCTTTTCCGGGCGCGATTTCGCGGTAGTCGACGAACTGCGTGCGGCCGTTCGCCAGCCGCACCAGCATGAATCCTCCGCCTCCGATATTTCCAGCTTCCGGCTCGACGACGGCGAGCGTGAACGCGACGGCGACTGCCGCATCCACCGCATTTCCGCCCTTCTTCAATATCTCGACGCCTGCATCCGACGCGAGTTTCTCGTCACTGACGACCATGCCTTTCGGGGCGCGGACGGGTTCAGTTGGCCAATCGGCATTCTGCGCTGCCGCGGAAGCCTTGTATTCTCGCGGCGGCTGGGCTTTGGATTCTTGCGCGCGGACGATTGCCGGAACAAGAGTCAGAAGAAGGGCGAAGGACAAAATCTTCGTTTGATTTTTCATGGCCAAGGAAATGTATTTGATCCGCCGAGTAGCGTCAAGGCGAGCGAGGCGAGTGGACGAACAATTATCAATGACTGATTTCAGAATGGATTTCGCGGACCGGGAAGAAAAACAAACAACAGGATTAGTCCGGCAATTCCGACGACAATTGCAACGACGATCCAGGGATTTATAGTCGGGGGCGGAAAGCGATGGCGATCAGGAGGCTCGAATTCCGCGATGATTGTACCCTTCATTGGCGGCTTCCGGCCTCTGTTGGCCGCAGCCTGGGCCTCGGGCTCATAGGGGTCTTCGGTGAAATCGTGCGGCATTACAGCAATGCTAACGCCGCTCCAGCGATGCCGGCAAGACAAGCTTTGAAGCGATCGATGCCGGGCGTAACGCGCGATCGCGCGAATCCGGAGCAGTCCGAACAATCAGCGAAAACTAAGTCTGATCGCCAGCATTGAAGTACGTGCAATCGGGATGTTGAAACACGAGCGCGCTGACGCTTGCCTCGGGATCCATCATCATTCCGTCGGTGAGGTGCACGCCGATTTCTTCCGGCTGCAGAAGCATCCAGATGCCGGCTTGGTCTTCGAGATTCGGGCACGCCGGATAGCCGAAGCTATAGCGCTTGCCGCGATAGCGCGATGTGAAGCGCTCGGCCATCTTCATCTCCGGTGAATCCGGGAAGCCCCAGTCTTCGCGAATGCGGCGGTGCAGCCATTCGGCGCACGCCTCGGCCGTTTCGATGGCCAGCGCCTGGAGCGCGTGCGAATAGAAATATTTTCCGGCGGACTTGGCATCTTCCGATCGCTGGCGGATTCCCGCGCCGGCCGTGACGACGAGCAGCGCCAGATGGTCGCGTGCCCCGCCTTGCGCGGGAAGAATGTAATCGCTTAGGCAAAGTTTGTCTCCGATGCGCTGCCGTGGAAAATGAAACGCGTGGCGCGGCGAAGCCGCACCCGGCGCGAAGAGCGCAATCGAATTTCCCTGGCGCTCGGCCTCGAAGAACTGCCACACCGCGCCAATCTTCATGAAGTTCGCGGCGTCCTGCTTCACTTCTTCCACATTGTTGAACAGTTCGACCGCACGAGGATCGCGCTCCGCCAAGTCTTTGACGAAATTGCCGCGGTATCCCAGGTGCCGCCCGTACACCATGTAGGGATTGACGTAGCTCCAAATTTCGTTCAGATCCGGAACGTTGCGCGCTTTGCGGTCGAGATACGCCACCGGCGGAA
>JBOGNE010000058.1:0-6351 GCA_050747005.1 Candidatus Acidiferrales bacterium | reverse complement strand
GGCCGGTCGTGATTGTACTCCTCGATCCAACGGGCGATGCTGGCCCGTGCTTCTTCCAAGCTCCGATACTCCGCCGTCCAGACTTCCTCTTCTTTCAAGCTGCGGTGGAACCGTTCGATGTAGCTGTTGCCCTCCGGGTGATGATAGGCCGTACGGCGATGCGTGATCCCGAGCCGCGCGAGCGTTTCCAGGAACCGGGAAGAGGTGAACTGCGTGCCGTTGTCGGTAGTCAGGGTCACATTCGCCTCGCGGCTTCCTGTAGGAAGCCGATGCAGCACGGCCTGCTCCACTGCCGTCAGTGCGTCTTCAGTCCGGCAACGGTGCGAGAGATTCCAACCCACGATCTCCCGCGTGCAGCAGTCGATCACGCTCACCAGATACGCCCATCCCATTCCTGGCCCCGCCCAGATCTTGGTCATGTCCGACTGCCAGATCTGATTTGGTGCGGCGGCTTCTACGCGGCCCCATTCTTTTCTCCGACGAGCACGTAGGCGGCGCGACCGCACCAGCAACCCTCGTTCGCGCATCACCCGCAACACCCGTTTGCGATTCACCTGGAGTCCTGCCTTGCGCCGCAGCCACCACGATCTGCTCATCATGGGTTCGATCCGCCCGGCTGCCTCGCGGCTTCTTTCGGTAGTACAAGCTCGACCGGCTAATGGCTAACGTCGCTGCCACCAGCGTGGCCGTGTATCCCATTGCCACCATCTCCCGCGCCTGGGAGTGAACCGCACCACAGCTCACTCCCCCACGACGTTTTTTAGGATTTCGATCTCCAGCGCCTTCCGCCCGAGTGTCCGTTCCAGTTGCCGGATGCGGTGGTCCTTCTCGGTTTCTGCTGCGGCAGCGCTTCTCCCCCCAAGCGCTGCCTTGGCCCCTTGCTCAGCTTCATCCTTCCAGCGGTAGTACAGATTCGGAGCGATCCCGTGACGCCGACACGTCTCCGAGACGTTCCCACTCTTGATGCCTTCCTGCACGATCTGCCACTTCTCTTCCGGGGACCGATCTACGCGTGGCTTCCTGCCCATGGTGCCTCCTGTCTGGAGGCCCTGATTCTACCTAACTGAGGTGTCCAGTTTTAGCGGGGGGCAATACAAGTCGGCGTTGGAAACGAGAATCTGCCTTCTTGAGAGGCTAACCGAATTCTTCGGACCAAATGGCGCGATGATGGAGCAGGCCAGCAGCCGGATGGAGCCGTTCAAAGAGAAGCTGAACCGGCGGCTCGCAGTTTTCGGTTACACCTGCAATGTGACAATCGAACCATTCGAAATCCGCATCCTCTCATCAACCCACGGGGGGCCCGGCCTCCCCCTCAAGCAGCTCTCCGAATCCGAGCGCTTTCGATTCAGTATCGCATTCCAACTTGCTCTGGCAACCGCAACAGGAATTCGCTTCGTTGTCATTGATGGTGCCGACGTTTTGGATAAAGAGAGGCGGAAGCTACTTACTGCCTTGTTGTTGCACAGCGAGATCGACCAAACCATCGTGCTTGCGACGGGAGAGGAACCGCCGGCGATAGCGATCCCTGCAGGAGTGAAGTTCCTTGATCTGACCGGACCTAGACTTGACGCTCCCAACGTGTGTCTAGACACTGTCTTGACAAATGCGGCGGCCTAATCTACTCTTAATTAGAAGGTGAGGAGGCCAGTATGACCGTGAGAGCTGTCGCCTTGAAGGAGGAGGGTACGCACTCGCCCTCAGAGGGGGTTCTCGCTCGCTTCGCCGAAGTGCGGCCCATCCGATCCTTAGGGGATCTTGAGAGGGTGAAAGAAGAACGACCGGATATCGTTTTGATGGATCTCCGCATGCCTCACGTCAACGGGAAAGAAGTATTGGAGGTCCTTCGCCAGTCGCACCGAGTGCCCGTCCTTGTACTCTTCGATTCCAAAATGCAGCCGACGATCCTGCTCAAACACTTGAACAACCTCAGCACATTCAAGTCCGCTCGCCATGGCCGGTCGCCTAGTCTCTCTCAGATCGTTCGGCTCTTGGGAGTCTCGCAAGAGGTCCTCAGCCGAATCTTGAACGTTTCCGCTCGAACTGCACATCGCTGGCTCAAAGGAACACGCCCGCGGCGGACTCGGGAGCTGGACAGGCTTGTTGAGATCGTCGGGCTGCTTGAACAAACGCTTCCCAACGAGGAAGCCATTCGGAGCTACCTGTACCATGCCAATCCCTCCCTACAAGGCGAGAAGCCGATTGACCTGCTGATCCGAGGGGATTTTGACCGCGTATCAGCGGATCTCCAGGCTGTTCAAGAGGGAGTCTACGTCTAATTGGCCCTTCCCCCTGACCTGCCTCGGTCTCCTCTGTCTGCAGTTGTTTTCCGAGTTGTTCGCGAAGGGTTGGACCCGCTGGCGACAATAGGCAGTTTGAAAGCCGGCGGCCGTTTCAATTCGCCAAATGAGTTTGGCGCGCTTTACACCTCGCTTGAGGCAGCGACCGCGGCCAAAGAAGTCGCGAGAGGTCTGAGGCAGCGTGGCGTTGATCCAGACCAATTCCCGGAAGGGGCATGGTGGGTCTACGATCTGGAAGTGAAGCTGGAATCCGTTCTCGACCTCACCGACACGAATGTTCTTCAGAGAAGCGGGATTGTAGCGAGTTCACTCACAGGTAGCGACATAATTGCAACGAGAGAGATTGCTGCCGAAGCGAGAGAACGGGGCTACGAGGCGCTGCTGGTTCCATCTGCCGCCGCCCCTGGCTCCGGGAATTTGGTCATCTTCCTGGACAAGGTGTTGGCACGTCTTAATGTGCTCAGTTCGAGACCGATGAGCTTTCGCGAAGAACGTCGCTAAGGCCCCGGTAGGTCATCACAGCAGTGGACGTGGGTCAGACGAAACTGCGGCCTTACTTGGCCTTAGAATCCGCTCTCTTCTTCCGTTCCGCCCAGCGTTTTTTCATTAGCTCGGATAATCGTTTTCGGCCTGCCGCACTCAACCTGCCGCCCTGCTTTCTGGTGGTAGCTCTAAATTCGTCATATCCCCAAACGCAGCTTATGCTTGGTAATGCCCGCCGACGATAATGGCTCTCACTTCAGCCAGCACCAAATCACGATCAACTCGCTGATGATGAAGAGCGTGCCAAAGATTGCTTTGTTGTGTCGTGCCACCCATTTTGGCAGATAAATATCGAAATTGTCGGCCCGATTGTCAGTGAACCGGGCAGCTACGTCTGTCAGCGGACACCGTCCCTTATTGAGGGCTAGGACAGCGCACTCAACGAGGATGATCACGGTCAGGATTATTGCCCAGTCGAAGCGATGAAGCAGTGCCGAAAAGAAAGCTCGCTGCCCACAGCGGAACCGACACAATTAAACGGTGACGTTTTGGCATGTTGGACTCCCGATGATTGCGGAAGACTATCGCCGACGTGAGCGGGAGAAAAGCTGATTTTGCATTTTGTTTTTATTGACCGAACATTGTGCAGGGACGTAAACTCCCGACTCAAATGCCATCGGAACGCAGCCTGTTTGGCGCTCTAAGAATTGAGGAACAAACCATGCGACTTCTTAAAACCGCAACCCTAGCCCTTCTTTTGCTGATTTGTTACGCCCCCCTCTACGCACAGGCTAGCCAATAGCAACCGCTCCCCCATCGCCCGCGTTTGCGATTCATGCCTGGTCGTGCCCACCGCGAGCGCCGAATTGAGCGTTTCTTACGTCGCCCCGGTTTCCGCGATCGAAGCCGTGCTGACCGCTTGCGCGTATCTGAATCCGAAGCGAACTTTGGCTCTGTTGAAACACAAGGAAGAAGAAGAGCAGGGGCCGAATTCGCGCTGGTATTCGTCGCCGGATAAGCGGGAGGGCAAGAGCAAAAATGTCGCTGCCGGATAACGCGATCCTGCCGTGGGGCGGAACGGCGAGGTGGAATGTTGCATGCTCTTGACCCTTGCATGCAAATCAGAGATGCTCGTTCCGCTCGCCCATGGCTGGAGTCTGGCGCAGATTCCGTTATGCGGACCGGCCTGCGAGCGCATATTTTTTGCAGCGACGAATGGGGGAGGATCGATGAAGCGGATGGGCGAGATTCCGAGCATGAGGCAGGTGACGGGAATCATGGCGGCATTACTTTTCGCGGCGCTGGTAACTGCACTGCCTGTGCTAGGTCAGGGATTCACCATGGAACAGGCGCTCAGCTATCCGTATCCATACGGACTGACGGCGGCGGCTCACGGCGAGCGTATTGCCTGGGTGTTCGATCTGCGCGGAGCGCGAAACGTCTGGATAGCCGACGGCCCGGATTTTGTGGCGCGTCAGATAACCCATTACGCCGGCGATAACGGCATGCCCATCGCCAGTCTGCGCCTCACGCCCGACGGCAACACTATCGTCTACGCCCGCGGCAGCGAAACCAACGATCAGGGCGAAGTCGCCGACCCCACTAACAATGTAAATCAGCCACAGCAGCAAGTGTGGGCCACCGAGATCTCCACGGCCGAGCCGCGTCTCCTCGGCACAATGGATTGCCGCCCCGAGGGCTGCGAAGACATCCAGATTTCGCCCGATGGTCAATATGCTGTCTGGAGCGGGCCGCGCGAACTTTGTATCGCACCGGTTTCAGGCAAGCAGCCCGCGCGCAAACTTGCCTACGTCCGCGGTAACAATTCCCAGCCACAATGGTCGCCGGACGGCAAGGAAATCGCCTTTGTCAGCAACCGCGGCACGCACTCGCTAATCGGAATCTACAAATTCGGAGACGACACCCTGCGCTACGCCGATCCTTCCATCTTTCACGATATGCTGCCGCGCTGGTCCCCCGATGGCTCGCAACTTGCGTTCATTCGCTTGACAGGGAGCCGGGGTGGGTTTTTCTCCGCCCAGCCGCAGCCCTGGGCGATTTTCGTGTGGGACGCCGCCACCGGCAAATCCAGACTCATCTGGCAGAGCACCAACGACGCTAACGGCTCATTTCCGGACGAGGGCGAATGGGAAGAGGATGCCTTTCAGTTCGCCGCGGGCAATCGCATCATCTTCGCCTCTCAGGAAGACGGCTGGGCGCATATCTATTCGATTTCAGCCAATGGTGGCGCGCCGGTATTGCTGACGCCGGGCCAGTTTTCGTTTCAGGGCGTCGCCCACACTCCCGACCGCAAGGAACTTATCTACTCTTCCAACGAAAACGATATTGACCGCCGGCACATTTGGCGGGTGAGCGTCGATCGGCCCGGGCCGGTGGCGCTGACGCAGGGCGAATCGATTGAATGGAAGCCCGCTGTGACGGGCGACGGGCGTTTTGTGCTGTGCCTGGGTTCCACAGCGACGCAGCCGGCGATGCCCTATCGCATTACGCGACAGGGGCGCGAAATGATCGCCGCGAGCGCATTGCCGGCCGATTACCCCTCTGCCCAATTCGTCGTCCCGAAGCAGGTCATATTCAAGAGCCTCGACGGGCTCGAGATTCACGGCCAGCTATTCGTTCCGCGCGGCCACACGCAGCCCGGACCCGCGCTGGTGTTCATGCACGGCGGGCCTCCCCGGCAGATGGTGCTCGGGTTTCATCCGATGGATGCGTACAACTTCATATACGCCGCCAACGAGCACCTGGCCAGCCGCGGCTACGTAGTTCTGTCGGTGAACTATCGCTTGAGCATTATGTACGGTCGCGCCTTTCGCGAGCCGGCCCACGCCGGGCCGCTGGGCGCTTCCGAATATCAGGACATCGTTGCCGGCGCGAGATATCTGCAATCGCTTCCCTACGTAGACCCAGAGAAAATCGGATTGTGGGGCGGTTCCTATGGCGGCTATTTGACCGCGATGGGGCTGGCGCGCAATTCCGATATTTTCAAGGCGGGAGTGGATTACGCCGGTGTACATGACTGGACCGCCCTTTTCGGCTCCCGCGAAGGCGCGGGCGCTTCCGATGAAATGCGGAAAACCGCTTACCAGTCCTCGCCTGTAGCTTCGATCGACAAATGGAAATCGCCCGTGCTGTTGATCCAAGCCGATGACGACCGCAATGTCCCCTTTGCGCAGACCGTCAACCTCGTCCATCTGCTTCGCCAGTACCACATTCGTTACGAGCAGATCGTCTTCCCCGACGAAGTGCACGATTCATTGCTTTGGCGCACTTGGGTCAGCTTCTTTCAAGC
Source organism: Candidatus Acidiferrales bacterium (assembly GCA_050747005.1). GTDB lineage: Bacteria > Acidobacteriota > Terriglobia > Acidiferrales > UBA7541 > Palsa-295. The sequence continues at coordinate 261 of JBOGNE010000058.1, read as the reverse complement.
CACAGGCGACTTTTTCGATCGCACCCTCGTAAAAGGCGAGACGATTCAGCCCACCCCGCCCGAAAACTAAAGAGAAAGTATCACGAAACCGGGCGGTTCTTGGTTCTGGCACCGAAACATTCTGGCGTCAAGTTCGTCGTGTTTAGGTGTCGGTAGCACATGATATGTCCGGTCGAGATAGCACATGAAATGTCCGCTTTTGTGGCGAGGCTTGAGGTAGAGGTGTCTGCCGGAGGCAGGCATGCTTTTCTACCCGGAGTG
>JBOGNE010000057.1:0-6240 GCA_050747005.1 Candidatus Acidiferrales bacterium | reverse complement strand
AGCGTATCCAGGATCAAAAACGACGGCGCCTATTTGCCCGGCATGTAGCTCAGATCGGAGCGATACTCCAGAAGTTCGGTGGATTCGCTCTCAATTGAAGTATCCAGGCGCTTGAGGATTGAGTCCGCTTCGTCCTGTCCAAAAGCGTCCTTCAGCATCTCCTCAAACGGCTTTTCACCTGGCTTGTCTTCGAAGTCCGCCCAATTTGCACGCGGTAGCACCAGCGCATAAGTGCCTGTGCGGCCGCCATTCGCAAGCGCATACCAACCATAGTCCTCTGGCCACTTGGTCTTCTGGGCCGCTTCGGCAATGCGCCTAATCCCACTGCGAAAGTCGGCAGTGTGGCCATATCGTACCTCGAAAGTAATCACCTCGATCATCTTCGGCGGCCCTTGTGATGCTGACGGCGATACGCTGTTGCTGTCCTTCTCCAGATACGCGTAGTAACGAGGCACGACCGATTCGACTGCTCCCCCCATCACTTCCATAAACTTATCCATTTCAGTTGATTCGGGAATGGCCGGCTTATCGAAATCCGCCCAGTGATAGCCGAGCCTGCTGATAACGTAGGAGCCTGCGTGTTCCCCGCTGACGGTCATCCATACGTCAAGCGGCTTGGGATCGTTCTGCTGCTTGCGCCAGGCGGCCAGTTGCTTGCGCCCTGCTTCATACTGCTTCATCATGCCCGGCTTCACCGTCTGCGTCTCCACGAGGGCGATGTTGCCGGGCTTCGCTGCATCCTGCGCCTGAAGTTGCGCCGGCATGGAACATGCGGCGAGCAGCGACACACCAACGAGTGAAGTCATCCACTTGAGTTTCATTTTCCCTCCGAAAAGTTAGGTAGGGGCCGCGATCGCCCGGAAGCGTAGCCTTCGCCGCACACGTCTGTCAAGAAATTACCAAACCGCTCCGGTCCCGGAACCGCCAACGGCCTTCTCTTGCGTTCAGCGAGAAGCGCTCCGCTTGTCAGATGAGGCCGCCCCATCGCCGATATGTCGATCGAGAAATTCTGCACCCGCGGAATATGCCGCAACCCAACTGCGGTGTAGAAGAAAATCATGAATTTCGTCGGGGAAAACCAGCTCCTGGAATTCAACGCCTTGTTTGCGCAATGCCGCCGCCAGGTCAACCGTTTCCGCGAATGGCACGTTGCGATCGTCGTCGCCCTGAATCAGCAGCACGGGAGATCGCCACGTCTTGATCGAGGCCATCGGCGAGGACTCCCACGCGATGCGCGCCGCGTCTGGATGCGCCCCCGGATTGTACGTGGGAGCCCAATTGCCGAGCTCGAGGTTCCAATCGTGGACGCCGTGCATGTCAACGCCCGCGGCGAATAAATCCGACGAACGCGCGAGGCCGAGCGCTGTCAGATAGCCGCCATAACTGCCGCCCCACAGCCCAATCCGCTTCGGATCCACGTCCGAGCGGCTGCGAAGGTAAAGCCCAGCCCCCTGCACGTCGTTGTACTCGCTCGCCCCCGCCGCGCCGTAGTTAATCGCTTCGCGGAAATCGAGTCCGTAACCGATTCCGCTGCGGTAATTCACGGAAAGGACCACGTAGCCCCGGCTCGCAAGAAATTGGTTCATTGCGTAGGCGTTGCTGTAGTACTCCATGTAGTGCCAGCCAAGAAGCATCTGTCGCTGGGAGCCACCATGAAAAAAGATGGCCGCGGGGTGGCGCGAGCCATCCGCAGAGTTTGGCGGCAAGAAAAGTTGCCCGTGAATCTGCATGCCATCGGCAGCCGAAAAAATCACCTGCTGAGGGGTGACCATGCGGTCCACCGGAAACTCCGCCGGAATTGCGCTCGGGGCAAGGTCGCGCAACTCCGAGGACGACACCACCAGGCTGGGACGCATTGGCCGTCGAGCATCGGAACGCAGAATTGCGATGGTTTCGTTGTCGCTGCCAACCGCGGGAGCCGTTTCGATTCCAGTGCCGCTCGTGACGGCCTCGGGATGCGTTCCATCCACGGTCACCTTCCAAACGTGGCGGCGATCGATGTCGTTCTGATTCGACGAGTAGACCACCGTCTTGCGGTCCGGGCTTAATGCCACGTATTCGACCTCGAAATCTCCCGGAGTTAGCAGCGCTGCCGCTCCGCCGGATGTGGATACCGAATAAAGATGCGTCCACCCATCTTTCTCCCACGGAAACACGATGCGGTCGTCCGCGCCCCATAGCAGTTGGTTGTCCGCGACAATCTCGCGGAACACGCTGCCGCGCCCTTCCGACGCCTTCCACACGTCCCGGCCGTTGTTTGCCGCAACATCGTGAACGTGAATCGACCACGGAGGACCCGTGCGCCTGGGTTCGAAAAAGTGCTCTTCCGGGGAAGATGGCAGCCGAAGGAAAGCGATACTCTTGCCGTCCGGGGACCACATCGGTTCCATGTCGTGATCCGTGCTCGGATCGAGATAAGTGAGCGTTTTCGAGTCCGCCGCGTAGAGACCGATAAACCCGTGATCGCCCCGGTCGCTGACGAACGCAAGATAACGCCCGTCGGGTGACCATCGGAGTGAACCATTGTCGCCGCGCGAATGAATCAGTTGTTCGGGCTTCGGCTCACCCGCAAGGTTCGCGATCCAAACTTGTCCTTTGAAAATGTACGCCACCGAATTGCCTTTAGGCGAAATGCTCGGCGCGTAGCCCTCGCCGATTTTGCGCGGCTCGCCGCCATTTGCCGAGATCATCCAGACGTCCTGTTCGACCGCCGAAACGAAATTTGCGGGATTCGGGTAAGCCTTGCCCGTAAATTCCAGATCGCCGCCGCGAACGTAGGCCAGCGATTCGCCGTCCGGAGCCCAGGCGAGATCGCCGATGTCCTGCCCGTCATCGGCGGAATAATTTGTCAGTTGGCGAGCCGTGTAGCCGCTGCCGGATTTTGCCGGCTCGGCAATCCACACGTTGCGCCTGCCTTCCGCGTTGAACACCCACGCAAAGCGGCCCTTTGCGGGCGCGGCAATCAAGTTCGTGGGGAACGGCGCGCTAAGCGATTGTTCGATTGTGAATCCCCCGCGCGCATCGCTGCGAGCCGAAGCATTCGCCTGCGCGGCAACGCCGCGCCCCCTGCGCCCGGCGGAAGAACCAGACCGAGCGGTAACGCCCGAGCTCGCCGCAAACATCACCAAAATCAAGATCGATAATTTCGTCATAATTTTCATGTGCGCCGCCTCCCGGCAGAAATAAGCTCGCGATATTACGACGGGAATCAGGCCAACGCAACGATACATGTGGAATCAGGTGTATCCGTAGGAAGCGCCCCCGCGCGAAACAAATCCGCAGCGGCTCTCTTCTGCAGGTCATGCGGGGCCCGACTGAATAACCGGGTGTAAACTGAAAGTATCCGTGCATCATGAACAGAGCGAAATGAGAGCAACTGGTCCATTCGAGCCCTTTGTCCGGCGCAAATATCTTAGTCTCGAAACGTTTCGAAAGACTGGAATTGGCGTTCGTACGCCGGTGTGGTTTGCAGCTTCTGCGCCCGAACCCGGCGGCGCCGACAGCCATCTGTTATATGTCTACACAATCGGGAATACGGGAAAGATGAAGCGCATCCGCAATAATCCTCGCGTGCGAATCGCCCCCTGCGACATGCGCGGTAACTTGCGGGGCGATTGGGCCGAAGCCCATGCGGAGATACTCCAGGGCGATGAGGCTGTTCGCGGAATGCGTCGGCTGGACCAAAAATATTTTCCGTGGAAAAAGCTGCTCGACTTCTTCGCCTCGTTTCGCCGCCGCGAACGAACTGTCCTCGCAATCCTCCCCGCATCCGCCGGTTCAGAGCCATAGGTTGAAAAATTTCTCTTTGCCGTCATCTGACCCCACAACCTCGACGCGCGAGTCAAAATATCTGGCGTGTTTAAGCACTTTGTTGCGCTTGCAAGGCCAGCGGAACTCATCGCTTATTGAAAAGGAACCCTTTGCTCTGTATGCGCGATGGCAACGTAAGTGCTCGTTCGCCATGGGGTTCCGTCCGTATGAAAACATTCTTTTTGCCAGTGATCTTCCTCCTCTTCGCCGTTTGTCCAATGCGTACGATGGCCGACGGAGTGAGCACGGAATTCGCGGTGAGCGGCATAGCGACTTTTACCGGCACGAATGCCTGCAACGGGGCATGTACCGAGACGCTGGATTTTTCTTTTGATTGGCTGTCTACTTGCAGCCCTGTGGCCTTCGGCAGCGGAACCTATTGCACTGGAAACGTGATCGCCGGCAGTGCGGACGCAACCGCGTTCGGCGCAATAGACAACGCGGCTTCGACTGTCGGCGAAAAAGGCGCGGGCCAATACATCGCGTTTGGGTCACCCAGTACGTCGTTCGATATTTACGTTGACCCGAGCGCTTGGGGCGACCCAAACCTGGTTCCGCCGCAGCCGATCAACGCTTGGATGTATAGTTGCGCCACTGCGCAATGCTCGAATGATTTTTTCGAGGCCGACTACAATCGGCCGGTGGACGGCCCGCTGGTAAGCGGAGTTGTGAGCGGTTCAGTGACGCAAGTCCCGGTTCCAGAGCCTTCGCCACTACCGCTCGTGTCCTTCGGCATTTTGAGCCTTTGCGCGCTGGGTTTCGGGAAGCACCGCTTCGATTCGTTTCACAACGATGGACTTAGGGCGAGCTAACTACCCACTCCTCACTGATTTCGATCACTGCTCCCTGGATGGCGTAAGGAGGATTTTCGCAACTTCCCACCATTGGTTTGGACCCGTCATTGTTCCTTCGCGTTTCTCTATAGTTCGATTCTCTTGCACCGGAACCCGACCAGCTAAGAGGTTCTGGTAAGATTTCTAATTGCAACCAAGTTTGATCAGAAAACCTCGCTAATTCACTGAATGCAAATGAGATATGCAAGCTGTAATCGCAACCAACTCGAATAATAATTACCGGCGCTGCAAAAACGGTATCTCGCAGGCGCGGCTTTTTGCCCGCCTTTGAAGTTCAGCATATTCTTCGTTCCAACGCAGGGAGAATCAAAATGCTGCGTCGCGGGCTCAGGACGCCTACACCCTTTACCGGATTGAAGGTTGGCTGGCACAGCTATAGGCTAGTACTTGGGGCGTAAAGCCCCGTTTGGAGGACATGACATGGTAGATATCAGAACGAAATCCCCATCGAGGGAAGAAACCGAGCGGCGCGCCTACGAGATTTACGTGGCGCGGGGCCGCCAAAGCGGTCGGGACATAGAAGATTGGTTTGCCGCCGAGGACGAACTGGCCCAGCAAGCAACCACCGAATCACGCCAATCCAACACGATTTCGATGACGAAACCGAGAGCCGTCGCGGCCGGGCGCGATCGGATTTAGACCGCGGTTCGACGCACGCAATCCTTCGCAAAACAAACACTCGCGGTTGTTGGGAGCCGGACTGCCTTTTGATCGCATTCACGGCGGCAACTTGGTCCCTTCAGCCGCGAGATACTTCACAGCTTACCTCCCGTCCAGAAAACCCCGCCTCGTGGATTAATCCCACGATTTTTGCGCATCCTCCGATCCGTCCGCAAACACGACGTCCGCGCCGCTTGCTTAAATCTCGATCAAATTCCAACGGAAAAAATGACGCGCATACAAATTCCTCTTGCATCGCAATCAAATTTCCGTATTCTGCGATTGCGAACTCGCTCCAAATGCGTGGCCGTGAGAGAGCGTGGGTGGCCTACGGAGGACGCGACAATCAATTGAGCACAATCTCCCTCCCTGCCCAATTCCCTTCCCGGACTATCTCCTCCACAAGAAAGAAATTCGCGAAGCTGACTCTCTGGCCTCTAGTAGCGGCTACTTTCTTTATGGTGTCCCGCGGCACGTACGGAACCGAGGACATTATTCATGGCGCGGGCTACGGTCTCGGGATTTTAATCCTCCTGCTGACGCCGCTCATCTGGAGCCTGCCGACCGCGTACATGATCGGGGAGCTGTCAAGCGCCCTTCCCGCCGAGGGCGGCTATTACGCGTGGGTTCGCCGGGCCATGGGAAATTTCTGGGGGTTTCAGGAGGCGTGGCTATCCCTGGTGGCTAGCATTTTCGATATGGCGATTTACCCCACCTTGTTCGTGACTTACCTGGACCGGCTGATTCCGTGGTTCGCTATAGGTCACCGCGGCGCGATCGTGAGCTTGGGAATCGTGGTTGTCTGCGCACTGCTCAATATCGCCGGAATCAGGGTCGTCGCGACCACATCTCTCTGGCTTTTCTTTCTGCTCTCGGCGCCTTTCGCGTTTATCGTCCTGCTCGCACCCATGAGGAT
>JBOGNE010000056.1:0-55052 GCA_050747005.1 Candidatus Acidiferrales bacterium | reverse complement strand
AAAGAATTTCGTTCTACTGGGACTGGTTTCAGTTCACCTGGAGCGAATGGGTGATCAACTACGATTTCTCCCACCAGATGTCGCTCGCGGTGAACGTGCGGAATTCGTCGCGCGATTGGACGGCGCGCGCGCGGAAGTATTACCACCGGAAGCAGCAGCAGGCGATGACGCTGCTGTTGGCTGCGGACAGCCGGGCTGAAGCGTCTCCGTATTTTCTTCCCGGCGTGCTCGTGATCTTATTTGCGTTGCTGTTCTACGTGCGCGGGCGCGCGATGATCGGTTACGTTGTCGCGCGCTGGAGCTTGCGCGCCAGCCGCAGCGGGAACGTCACGGCTTCGCTCGCCGCGCTCGAATATCGCGAAATGCTGCGCCTCCTCGAAAAACGCGGGTGGAAGAAGGCGCCGGCGCAGACCGCACTCGAGTTCGCGTCGTCAATCCCCACCGCCGAACTCTCCGCGCCCGTCGCACAACTGACCGAGCTATATCAGTCCGCGCGCTTCGGCAATCATCCCGCCCGCGCCGAGCAAATGTCATCCTTGCTCCGCTCCATCCGCGAGTTAATACGCACCCGGAAACCTTCGCCGCAATGAAGTGGGTTGACTGTGGCATTCGACTTTCAGCGCAGCCGACGTGGTAGAATTGCATGTTTGTGCGCTTCGCAAAGGACTCCGTAGAGATGCCGAAAGTCGGATTCGTGAGCTTGGGATGCCCGAAGAACCTCGTCGACAGCGAGGTGATGATGGGCATTCTCGCGCGCGCAGGCTATGAAATCACACCGCGCGCCGGCGAAGCCGACGTTCTGGTGGTGAATACCTGCAGCTTCATCGCTCCGGCGCAGCAGGAGTCGGTGCAATCGATCCTCGAAATGGCCGAGTACAAGAAATTCGGCCGCGCGCGGAAACTGATCGTGGCTGGCTGCATGGTCGAGCGCTACCGCAACGAGATCCGCGAGCAGATTCCCGAAGTGGACGCAGTGATTGGCACCGGCGAAGTGGAAAAAATCCTCGAAGCATGCGAAGGACGACTGCAACCGAACGGCGATGCCTCCACTGCCGAGTTGCCATCGTATCTCTATCACGATCTTACGCCGCGCATCCGCGCGACGCCGCGCCACACCGCCTACATCAAAATCAACGAGGGCTGCGACCATCCCTGCACCTTTTGCGTGATCCCGCAGCTTCGCGGAAAATTCCGCAGCCGCCGTTTCGAATCCGTGATACGCGAAGCGGAAAACCTGGCGCAATCAGGCGTGCGCGAGATTTCGCTGATCGGACAGGACACCACGTTCTACGGCGAAGACCTCGGCCTGCGCGACGGCCTGGCCACCTTGCTCGAACGTCTCGCGCGGATCGAAGACCTGCATTGGACGCGCTTCCTCTATTGCTATCCGAATCGCATCACGCCGCGATTGCTTGAAACCATCGCCGCCCATCCGCGCCTCGCGAAATATCTCGACGTGCCGCTGCAGCACGCCAGCCGCGGCGTTCTCGCGCGCATGAAGCGCGGATCGCATGGCGGCGCGTTCCTGAAAATCCTCGAGCGCGTGCGAAAGACGATTCCAGGCGTTTCCATTCGCACGTCGTTCATCGTTGGTTTCCCCGGCGAGACCGAAAGCGATTTCCGCGAGCTATGCGATTTCGTTCGCGCCGCTGAATTCGACTGGATGGGCGTCTTCGGCTACTCCGACGAAGACACGTCGAAGAGCTTCGCGCTCGAAGGCAAGGTGGAGGCGGAGACAATCGAGCGCCGCCGCAACACCTTGATGGCAATTCAACAGAAAATTTCCCGGTGCAAATTGCGCAAACGCATGGGCCAACGGATGCAAGTGATGCTCGAAGGTCCGTCGAAGGAAACCGATCTCGTGTGGGAAGCACGGCACGAAGGCATGGCGCCCGACATCGACGGGAAAATCTATATCACCGAGTTCGAAGGCGTCACCGAAGCTTCGCAATTGCCGCAACCGGGCGCACTGGCAACCATCGAAATCACCGAGGCGAAAGATTACGACCTGATCGGCCGCGTGATCGAATTTGCCGCGTCCGCCTTCCTCCCTGCCTCGGCGCCTGCGTCGGCAGTCGAACCGCTCGCAACGAACCTTTTCCCAATCCTCGCGTAACCCATCGCCGCTGCATTCAAGTCCTCAGTCGTAGCACCGACGTCCCGCCAGCTCAGTTCGGCCTGCGACCTTCCGGGCCAGGTACCGACGCTGCGCCGTATGGCATTCGTGTTAGTCTTGATTGAACGGCCATGAAATGGCACTGCCCCATCTGCCGGAAACCGGTAGATTCCGAAACGGATGCCGACTTCCCGTTTTGCAGCGAGCGCTGCAGGCTGCTCGATCTCGGCAATTGGGCGAGCCAGAAGTACGTAATCAGCGAGCCGGCCCTCGACGAATCGTTGTTCGAAGATCTGGACCGTGACGTAACGGATGAGCGCCAAAACTGATTCGTCGTATTCCGACGCTGGGGCGTCAAACTCGCCGGTGCTCGCGCGCAAGCCGCGCTTCGCGCTCTTTCTTGCCACTGCCGCTGGCCTCGGGTATCTCCCAAAAGCGCCCGGCGCGTGGGGCTCTCTCGCCGGCATCGCAATTTACGCGCTCACTCAAATCTATTTTCCGCTCGACGTGATTCGCAGCGTCCATATCGGCTCGGCCGGACGCGCTTTGTGGATACCCTGGACAGCCGTGCCGATTGCGATCCTGATCGCCGTCGTGGGGGTCTGGGCCTCCGGCCGCGTCGCCTGGTTCTTGAACAATGACGACCCGCAAATCGCGGTGATCGATGAAGTATCGGGCCAGCATCTGACGTATCTGCTCTCGCTCACCCTGCTCAACTGGAAATATTTGTTGCTGGGTTTTATACTTTTTCGAGTATTCGATATCTGGAAGCCGTTTCCCGCTCGCCAGGCCGAATCGCTACCCGGCGGCTGGGGTATCATGACCGACGACTGGATCGCGGCAATTTATGCGGCCATCGGCTTGTGGATCGCCAGATTCGCTGGGCTGTAGGCTGGGCCATGCGATGTACGCCCTGCCGAAAAGCGACCGATGATTGCGATTTTCTGGGCCAATGTTTGAACGCGCGGGAAAACTTACTTTGAAAATAAACGGCACGCCACGGATTGAGAACGTTAAACCCGGCGCCGCTCTGCCCGGTGGAGAAGTTTGCATCAGCGGCAGCGGATTCGGCGGACGCAACCATACGCGGCCCCAAATCCAGTTCGGTCCGGCGGAGGGGAGCCTGGTAATGGCCGCCGAGAATAGTTTGATCGCGCGCGTGCCGGAGGGAGCGGCTGGCGGCGCGGTTCGCGTGCGCATGGGCAGCATCGAAAGCGCGCCATTTCCCCTCGCGCTCGGCGTGCAACTGGCCGACAACCTGCACCCGGTAGCCAGTCCTGCCGTCGATTCCGAAGGAAATGTGTACGTCACGTTCAGCGGCCAGCGCGGGCAGAAGGTTCCGGTCTCGCTTTACAAGATCACTTCCAACAACACGGTCAAACCGTTCATCACCGAATTGATGAATCCCACTGGCCTGGCCATCGATCGCAACGGCTATCTTTTCGTTTCCTGCCGCAACGACGGCACCATTCATCGCATCTCCCCAGACGGCCGCGCGATGCAGTGGATGGAAGGCATGGGCATCGCCACGGGCATTGCCTTCGACAAGTCCGGGAATCTCTATGTCGGCGATCGCAGTGGCACCATTTTCAAGATTGGTCCCGACCGCGAGGTGTTCGTCTTCGCGACGCTCGAGCCTTCGATGTCGGCCTATCATCTAGCCTTCAGCCCCACCGGCGAGCTGTTCGTCACGGGCCCGACCACTTCCAGTTTCGATCGCGTATACCGGATTTCGGCGAGCGGTGAACTCACTGAATTTTTCCGCGGCCTCGGACGCCCGCAGGGGCTTGCGTTCGACCGTTTCGGCAATCTCTACGTCGCTGGCTCGCTGGGCGGGCGTCGCGGAATCGTTCGCATCACGCCCCAGTCGGAAGCGGAGGTCGTGCTGGGTGGAACCGGCATCGTGGGCCTCGCGCTTTTCCCAGCTCATCGAGCAATGATCACCACGAACAACGCCATCTACTCGGTGGATTGGGACGTCGAGGGTTTTCCTCTCAACGGGTAATCGCGAACTCACGGCAGAGCTAGTGCAATATCCAACTTGCTAGAATGAAGAATCAGATTTCCTCGTCCTCTGAGATCTCTTCTGGCTTAGTTTCGCGGCTTTTATCTCTAGCCCCTGTTGAAATACCTGGCGCGCCGTGGATTCGAGATTTCTTCTCGTAGCCAGTTTGTTCTTCCCATTGCAGTATGAGCCTCTGCTTTATGGCCGCAGAAGATGGCGCTATACTCGCTACCGGGGCGCGCCAACTCTCCATTTCACGCTGAACCAGCACAGCTCGCTTAAACGCTCGTTAAGAAAATGGCCTTCCCTTCAGCATGTGGAAAAGCCCGCGCGGCCACATTCGAAAGAATTGCTGAATCATCAACTTCTTTTTTTCCCTATCGTTTAGCATATTCCGACGGCTGCCGTTTACGCGCCATCGTTTCAGAGATATCGCCTATCCCAGATTACCTCGCTTCAAGCACTTGCGGCCAGCGCTTGCCATCGGGTACAACATTCGTGATGAATGCCGAGATCATTGCTGTTGGTTCCGAGTTGCTCACTCCCTATCGCATCGACACAGATTCGCTTTATCTTACTTCGGAGCTGAACCGGCTGGGCATCCGTGTTCTTCACAAAGCCGTGGTCGGCGATTTGCGGGATGAAATAACCTCGTCGTTTCGCGAGGCGCTTGGTCGGGCTGAGTTGATCGTTTCGAGCGGCGGCCTGGGTCCAACCGACGACGATCGTACGCGCGAAACGGTGGCGGCACTTCTCAGCCGCAAGCTCCGTACGAATGACGAGATACTCGCCGACATTCGCGAACGTTTTCGCCGCTACGGTCGGGCCATGCCGGAAATCAACGCGCGGCAGGCGCTGGTTCCCGAAGGCGCCGTAGTGCTTCCCAATCCGCGCGGCTCGGCGCCGGGATTGTGGCTCGAGACCAATGGCCGCATTGTCGTCCTGCTTCCGGGACCGCCGAACGAGCTGGAAGGAATGTTCGAGGAGCAGGTGCGGCCGCGCCTCGCAAAATTGGGAAATCACGAGCACCTGTACACGCGCGACCTGCGAATCAGCGGCCTGCCGGAATCCGAAGTCGAGCAGCGCGTGCGCCCGCTCTACGCCGTGTATCCGGACATCGACACAACCATTCTCGCCGGGCCCGGCGGTATTCAGCTTCATCCGCGCATCTGGTCCGAAGACCCGCGCATGGCGGAAAAACTCCTGGATGAAATCGCTCAAAGAATGGCGCTCGCGCTGGGCGAGCACCTTTACTCGGCGCAGGGCGAGACGCTCGAACAAGTGGTGGGGCGAGTGCTCACGGAAAATCGCGCTACGATTGCCGTGGCCGAAAGCTGCACCGGCGGCATGCTCGCCGAGCGCCTCACGAATATCGCGGGCAGCTCCGTATATTTTCTGGGTGGCGTTGTTTGCTACAGCAATAATTTGAAGGCTGCATTCGTGGACGTCCCGCCGGAGATCATTGAAACGAAGGGCGCCGTCAGTCCGGAAGTCGCTCTCGCGCTGGCTGACGGTATTCGCCGCCGCACCGGCGCGACGGTCGGCGTTGGGATCACTGGCATTGCGGGTCCCGGCGGCGGAACGCCGGAAAAACCAGTCGGCACCGTGCACATCGGCATTGCCGACGAGCGCGGCCCGCGCGAGCGCGGTTTTCACTTTCTCGGCGACCGCGACCGCATCCGTTTGCAGGCCACCCAAACGGCTCTCGACATGCTGCGGCGTTACTTTCTATTCCCGTCGCACGGACGAGCCTAGCTCATGCGGCTCTTCGTTGCGTTCGATTTTCCGGATCAGATACGCCAAGGGATCAGCGAAGCAATCTCACAGCTCGAGCCGAAATCGCGCGGAGTCCGCTGGATGCGGCCCGAAGGAATGCACGTGACCTTGAAATTCATTGGCGAAACTGCTGCGGGCAGCGGCCCCGCTATTCGCGGTGCACTGGCGTGGGTTCATTCGCCACGCGCGATTGAAATAAATTTTCGCGGTATCGGTTTCTTTCCCAACGACCGCCGGCCTCGCGTTGTCTGGTGCGGCGTCGAAGGTTCGCCGAGTCTTGCGAAACTGAACGCCAGCGTCGAAGAAGCGCTCGAACCTTTCGGCATCGGCCGTGAATCGCGGCCGTTTGCGCCGCATCTGACGCTGGCGCGTCTAAATTCGCGGCAGCAGGCGGGCGATCTCGTGCGCGCTGCCGCTGACTGGAAATCGCATGATTTTGGTTCCACCCGCGAGGCCGAGTTTCATCTTTTTCAAAGCTTTTTGAAGCCTTCGGGGGCCGAATATAAGCGGCTCGCAACGTTTGCATTTGTGAAGGGAGCGCCGTGAACTCGCACTGGCTGATTCTGCTCGTCGCATATCTGCTAGGCACGATCCCCTTCGGCTTGCTAATCGTGAAGGCAACCGCGGGGCGAGATATTCGCGATTCCGGCAGCGGTAATATCGGAGCCGCTAACGTTGCGCGCAATGCCGGGAAAATCGCCGGCATTTTCACGCTGCTTCTCGACGCCGGAAAGGGCTATCTCGCGGTCTGGATCGCGGCTCGCTGGGCCGGCGGCAGCACCCGCTGGATGATGGCTGCGGCCGTTGCCGCCGTGTTCGGCCATGTGTTTCCGCTTTGGCTTCAATTCCGCGGTGGAAAGGGAGTCGCAACCGGCCTGGGCGTATTTCTTCCAATCTGTCCCGCGGCCGTGGGAGCGGCAGTCGTGCTTTGGATTCTGGTTGTAGCATTCTGGCGCTACTCCTCCCTGGGATCCATTGTGGCCGCTGCGGTTCTTCCGGTGTTCGTATATGTTCTCTACGCGCCCGGGCACGCGCCGCCGGATCAGGTGACGTTTGGAACGGTCCTCATCTCTCTGATCGTGCTTCTCAATCATCGCTCGAATATCGCGCGCCTGATATCCGGGGATGAAAATCGCCTCGATTTCCATCGCTGACGCGAACGCTGCAGCCTCCTTTTTCCACGTTTTTCGCCTGACGCGTAAGCGCCAACAGGCCCGTAGCTTATCCGCAACGTCAGTACCATCGTCCCGTTGTGCTGTGCGACGCCCTTCGCTAGCATTTTAAGGTTAGGGATACGTGTAACCGGCCACATGGAATCGCTCCACAAAATCGCGACGCGGCGTTTGCGCATCCTCTGGATCGTGCTGGGCGCTCTTTTGCTGCTCAGCGTCACGCCTCTATGGCTCTACCACCGTCAGGTATTGCAGTTGAGCGAAGAAAAACTGCAGGATACCGAGCGCCTGCAGCAAAGCGAGATGACGCGTTCCCTGGCCAGCGAAACGCTGCAATTCGTGCAAAGCGTTCGCGAGCAGCTCCTCAGCCAGCGCCAGATGCTCGCGCTCACGGGCTGGATTCAGGATGTGGACGACCCCACGCATGCTCCGCAGGTTTCGCGTCTGTTGCAGGATTTCGCTGAAAACAATCCGAACATTCTTTACGTGTCGGCGGTCAACAAGCAGGCCAAAGGCCAGTCCGCCGGAAGCTTCTCCGCCGACCGCGATCCTTTCGTCGACGGAGCGCTGAAACGCGCGTTCACCGCCAGCATTCAGGGACTCAATTTCATCAGCGAACCTTTTGCCCTGGGTCATGACAATCGTCCGGCGCTGGTGATATCAGTTCCTCTCTTCAACGACGGCCAGTTCACCGGAATGTTTGCCGCTGTCGTTTCCGGGGATCGTTTGCTCGAACGGCTGCGCGATGCCAGCGTGCGCGACCGCGTCGTATTCCTCGTGGATGGCCACGGCCATATCGTCGCGTATCCCGATCCACGCGAGATGGTTCCCGGCCGCGACGTCACCAGCACCAATCCGCTCGTCAGCAAGTTCCGCGAGCTGCCGCAGGAATTGCGCGCCACGGAAACCATGCGCTTCACGCTCGCCGGCAAACCACCTGTCGAAATGATCGGCACCTACAGCACGATCCCGGAATTGCGCTGGGCGGTGATCGCGCAGCGCAGCCTCGCGGAAGCGCGCATTGACGCCGGCGTGCAGGAGCTCACCACGCAGGCGATGAATTTCGTGATCGTCGTCACGCTCGTGGCCCTATTTCTCGGATATCTTTTCGCCGTGGGCATCACGGGGCCGATTCGCGGCCTGGTCGTCTCCGTCCGCGCCATCAGCCGCGCCGAATTTCACGAACGAGTCCAGATTCGCGGGGCGGCGGAAATTCGCGAGCTCGCTGAAACCTTCAACCACATGGCCGGCGATATCGAAGAGTACGTCGAACGCCTGAAGCTGGCTGCGGCGGAAAACCGCGAGCTGTTCCTGGGCTCCATCAAAATGCTCGCCGCCGCCATCGACGAAAAGGATCCCTATACCCGCGGCCACTCCGGCCGTGTCGCCAAATACTCGATGATGATTGGCGAAACGCTCGGCATGAATCCGGAAGATCTCGACCGCCTGAAAATCTCCGCGCTGCTCCACGACGTGGGCAAAATCGGCGTGGACGACCGCGTGCTGAAGAAACCCGGCAAGCTCACCGACGAAGAATTCGACCTCATGAAGCAGCACACCATCAAGGGCGCCAACATCATGCGTCCTGTAGCTCAATTGAAGGACGTGCTTCCCGGAATCGAGCTTCACCACGAGCGCATGGATGGCGGCGGTTATCCCTACGGGCTCCCCGGCGACCAGATTCCCCTCATGGCCCGCATCATCGCCGTCGCCGACACGTTCGACGCCATCACCACGAACCGCCCATATCAGTCCGCCATGGACCTCGAATACGCCATGGAACGCATCCGCTCGCTCGCCGTATCGAAATTCGATCCCAAGGTCGTCGAAGCCCTCGACTCAAACATCAACGCCGGTCGCCTCCGCCTCACCGCCGCCCTCGTCGAAGTCTGATAGCCCGGTGGGCCTTGCCCGTCCACCTGAGCACAAAAACAAGATTCTGAACTCTGAGATACGCTAGATACACTCTAATGTAGGGATCAAACATCAATGAGCACGGGCTCAGAAGGGAACCAAATATGGCCTCGCCGGAGAATGCGGAGGAGGTCCGATACATAAAGGCGATGGGGCAGGAGTTAGGCGAGATCTTTCACGCCGCATCGAGTGAACTTACTTGGATCCATTGGCGCTGGCGACAATATCGAATCCTGTTCGGTGAGAAACCGAGCCGACTTGATCTTGTGAATGAGGCCGCTCCTTTCTTTTTCTTCGTAGTGCATCAGGTATTTTTCCAGGATACCCTGCTTGCGATTGCTAGGCTTGTCGGACCATCAGAGTCGCTCGGCAAACCAAATCTTTCAATTGAAAGGTTTCGACCACTGCTCCCCTCTAATCCACAGTTGCGAGATGAAGTGAGCAAACTGATTGATAGCGCGAAAGAATCCGCTACCTTTGCGCTTGAATGGCGCAACAAACACCTTGCACATCGCGATCTCGATCTAGTTCTTCAAAGGGGACAAGCTCTTCTCCCCGCCACGCGCGGGAAAGTCGAGGAGTCTTTGTCAGCGCTTCGCGATGTTTTGAATCGCATCGAATTGGAGTTCTGTAGTTCGCATACGGCATATGACTCCTCAAGGGTCCTTGGGGATGCAAAGGACCTCCTATATATCATTCGGGAGGGACTGAGGTGTCGACACGAGAGAGCTGCAGCATTGAAACGGGGAGAACTTAGCAGCACCGACTGGGCAGAGCCGATCTAACACACGGCTAAGTCCGCATCGCGGCGCCTCTCGTGATGATCCTCTGCTAGAATTGGACTCTTGCACCTCGCGCGGCGAACTCGATGATCTCACTATTCGGGCCACCCGAACCCACGCTGCTCGAACGGCTGAAAGATTCCGTCACCAAGACGCGGACGGAGCTATCGGCCAAAGTCGAACAACTGCTCACCGGCGACCGCCCCGTTGACCCCGAGCTGCTGAAGCAGCTCGAATCGGCGCTGCTCAGCGCGGATATCGGCGTTCGCACCACCAAGGAAGTGATCGCGTCGTTGCGCGAGCAGGTGACCCAGCACAAGCTCGTCGGCGCGGGAACGCTGAAGCAGGAACTGAAAAATCAGATATTGAAAATCCTCGCCGCGCCTGCCGCGAATTCGAATGGCAACGCAGCCACCGCGCAGCCCCGCGTGATCTTCGTCGTCGGCGTCAACGGGACCGGCAAGACCACCACCATCGGCAAGCTCTCGAATCGCCTCAAGAAAGAAGGCGCCAGCGTGGTGCTCTGCGCCGCGGACACATTTCGCGCCGCCGCCATCGAGCAGCTAGAAGTCTGGGCGCACCGCGCGGGCGTTGAACTCATCAAGCAGAAATCCGGCTCCGATCCTTCCGCGGTGGTCTTTGACGCGCTTTCCGCTGCGCGTTCGCGCTCTGTCGACATCGTCATCGTCGACACCGCCGGCCGCCTCCACACCAAATCGAATCTGATGGCCGAGCTAGATAAGATGAAGCGCACTGCCGCAAAAATTATTCCCGGCGCGCCGCACGACGTCCTCCTCGTCCTCGACGCGACCACCGGCCAGAACGGCCTCAACCAGGCTCGCGAATTCTGGAGCCAAGCCGGCGTTACTGGGATCGTACTCACAAAACTCGACGGCACGGCCAAAGGCGGGATCGTCGTCGCCATCGCACGTGAACTTAATCTTCCCATTCGCTTCGTCGGAACCGGCGAGCAGATTGATGACCTGGTGCCATTTGACGCGCAAACCTACGTCAATTCCCTCTTCGATTGAGCCCGTCCTCAACGACGGCTATTGGATGACCGAAGCCATCGAGCTTGCGCGCAAAGGCATGGCTCTCGCTCATCCTAATCCTCGCGTCGGCGCTGTCGTCGTCAAAGACGGCATCAAGGTCGGCGAGGGCTTCCACGTTTACGACAATCGCGATCACGCCGAAATCATCGCCCTTAAAGAAGCGGGCGCCCACGCTCGCGGCGCCGCGCTTTACGTCAATCTTGAGCCTTGCTGCCGAACCGGCCGCACTGGTCCCTGTACGAAAGCCATCATCGAGGCGGGCATTATCAAAGTCTTCGCCGCGATGAAGGACCCCAATCCCGCGGTCTCCGGCCGCGGCTTCGCCGAGTTGCGTCGCACCGGGATCGAAGTCCGTGACGGGATTTACGAGCCGTACGCCAGGGAAACGAACGAAGCCTTTGCAAAATGGATTCAGACCGGCCTTCCTTTCGTCACGATGAAAACCGCGCTCACGCTCGACGGGCAGATCGCATCGCGTGCGGGTAGCACTACATGGATCACAAGCGCCGAATCCCGCCAAGAAGTTCAGCGCATTCGCCACGAAGCCGACGCCCTGCTGACGGGAATCGGCACAGTGCTCGCGGATGATCCGCGAATGAGCGACCGCACAGGCCTTCCCAGGCGTCGACCCCTGCTGCGTGCGATCATCGATTCAAGCCTCCGAATGCCGCTGCGATCGGAGCTCGTGAAATCGGCGCAAGGCGACGTGGTGATATTCACAACCACACCCGCTAATTCGCCGAAAGCGCGAGCGCTCATTCGCACCGGCGTCGAAATCGTTCGCGTGCGCTCGCGCGGCAGCCATGCGGATTTGCGCGACGTAATCAAACAGCTCGGCTGCCGCGAAATTCTCGGCGTTGTCCTCGAAGCGGGCGCGGAGCTCAACGGCGCCGCGCTCGAATCCAGAATTGTGGACAAAATGATTCTCTTCTATGCTCCAAAAGTCATGGGAACGGGCGGCGTGCCGATGGCGCGGATTCCCTCGCGCTGGTTTCCGAAATCTCCCGCGCTCATGAATTTAACTCTGAATCGCTACGGCTCCGATTTCTGCGTCGAAGGATATTTTCGCGATGTTTACGGGAATCACCGAACGCGTCGGAAAAATTGAATCGCTCGAGCTAGGCCCGGATGGCGGCCGGCTCCGCGTCGCTTTCCCTGATGCGGCTTCGCCGGTCGCCGCGGAAATGAAACTCGGCGATAGTATTTCCGTGAACGGCTGCTGCCTCACCGTCGTCCAATTCGATTCCAATTACTTCTCCGCGGATTTGTCCGGAGAAACGCTTCGCCGTACATCCTTCGGCGAAAAGAAGCCCGGCGACCTCGTGAATCTCGAACGCCCGCTCGCAGCGAACGCGCGGCTCGGCGGCCATTTCGTGCAGGGCCACGTGGATGGGATCGGCCGCGTCACGCGGCTCGTATCCGAGGGTTGCAACTGGTGGCTTTCGATCCGCGTTCCGGAGGATTTGCGCCGCTACGTCGTCGAAAAAGGATCGATCGCCTTCGATGGCATCAGCCTCACCGTTGCGTGCTGGCAGGATGGCATCGCCGACATCGCCGTGATTCCCTTCACGCACGCGCACACAAACGTTCAAGGAATGGTCCGCAGCGACGCCGTGAACGTCGAAGTGGATATCCTCGCAAAGTACGTCCAGAGTCTCATCGCCGCCCGGAAATCGCCTTCGATTTCCCGCCTCACGGTTGGTCACTTGATCGAAGAAGGATTTTAGTGTCCTGGGCCGAACTTCGTGGCAAGGTTCCTGGGGGGTCGGAGCCTCAGTTCGGACAATGGACATTGGCCCTTCAGGGGTTTTAACGCCCGAGGATTGTTGGGAATACGGCTTTACAAAATTAAATAATGAGCCAACCAAATAATTACGACGTCGCCGTAATCGGCGCCGGCGTGTTCGGCGCGTGGACTGCCTACTCGCTCCGCAAATCCGGCGCCAGCGTTCTGCTGCTGGATGCCTATGGTCCCGCCAGCGCGCGAGCCAGCTCCGGCGGCGAATCGCGCATCATTCGCATGGGTTACGGCCCCGATCACGTTTACACCAATTGGTCCATGCGCGCGATGCCAAAATGGAAGGAACTTTTCGCGCAGGCCCAGCGTCCGGAGCTTTTCAAACAGACAGGCGTGCTGTGGATCGCGCACAACGAATCCTACGCCTTGGCTTCTGTGGCGGCGCTCGCCCAGGCCGGAATTTCGTTCGAAAAACTTGCAATCGCCGAGTTGCGCCAGCGCTATCCGCAAATCGCATTCGACGACGACTCCTGGGGGATCCTCGAGCCGGAAAGCGGCGTGCTGATGGCGCGGCGTGCGGTGCAAGCCGTCGTCGAGCAGGCCCAGAAACTTGGCGTGGAATACCGCACGGACGCGGTTGTCGCGCCATCGCTCCCTTCAGGCCGCGTCTCGATGCTGCAAACGACGAACTCCTCGACGATCTCCGCCAATACCTTCGTCTTCGCCTGCGGCTCGTGGCTCGGAAAACTTTTCCCCGGTCTGCTCGGCAATCGGATTTTCACCTCGCGCCAGGAAGTTTTTTTCTTCGGCGTGCCCCCGGGCGATCGCCGCTTCGAGCCGCCCGCCATGCCAACCTGGCTCCAACTGCGAGACGAATTCTACGGCATGCCGGACCTCGAAGGCCGCGGATTCAAAATCGCAAACGATCGTCATGGTGCGGGGGTCGATCCCGACGGGCAGTCGCGCATCGCGAGCCCGAGCGCCTTCGCCATCGCCAGGCAATTTCTGGCGCGCCGCTTTCCGGCGTTAAAAAACGCGCCTGTCGTTGAAACTCGCGTCTGCCAGTACGAAAACACATCGAATGGAGATTTCTTGATCGACAAGCATCCCGCGCACGAAAATGTTTGGTTGGTTGGCGGAGGATCGGGCCACGGCTTCAAGCACGGTCCGTCGCTCGGCGAATATGTTGCCGCCCGCATCACGAAGGGCGGTACCAGCGATCCGCGTTTCTCGCTCGCGACAAAACAAACCACGCAAAAACGGGCGATTTTATAACGAGGAAACGTTCCTCGAATCTTTCCTTTTGGCGAGCGCGCCCCGGTAGTAAAGCGAAAGCCCGATGAGCACGGCAACGGCAGTGCCTCCCACCAGTTTCGCTTCAAAAATCCATTTGTTCGTGGCTTCGGCCGGAGGAATCAGCGACAGCGCGATAGCCGCAACGACCACAAGAAACCCCAGCGATCCAGCCACCCACACGCCGGCTTTTCCCCCTGGAATTAATACGAAATTTTCGCTTGCGTGCCGGTCGTCGCGATACGCCAGCTTGATGACGGCCGCATACATATAAAGAAACGGGATGAAGTAAAGAATCGTCGCGGCGTCGACCAGAATCTGGTAGGCGCTGTTCGCCGTTTCATTCACCTGGATCACCAGAAGAATTATTCCTGAAATCACGGCTTGTACCAAAATCGAAACCCACGGTGTTTTCCATTTCGGATGAATTTTCGCGAAGGCGGCCGGAAGGTAATGGTCGATTCCAACGATAAATGGAATGCGCGCCACTCCCGCGACCGTGGACCCCACTCCCCCGGCGTTGCCTACCGTTACGAAGCACGCGGCCATGATTCCGAAAAATCCGATCCCCAGCAGCGTCGATCCGGTCGTCAGCGCTTGAAATACTCCGCTTTTGGGGTCCACGTTCCCCGCCGGTAAAATGGCGAGTAGCGCGAACGTCCCGGCAATGTAAATCAGCGCGATCAACGCGCCCGAGCCAAAGACCGCGCGAGGAAAAGTCTTGTGAGGGTTGCGCACCTCTTCGCTCATCGACGAACATAGTTCGAGACCCACGAACGCGAACGCGATCTGCGGCCAGAAATTCACCGTTCCCCAATTCCACGACGGCTTCATGCTCGACCACGTGAAATGGCTCACGGAACCATGCGCGTGCCAGAGGTAAGCGCCCATGCCAACCAGCATCAACAAAGGCACGTAGGTGCTGATGCCGCCCGCGTTCTGCAGCCATTTGCCGATGTTCAAGCCGATGATGTTGAGAAACACGGCGATGAAAAGCAGGATGAGCGAGACCACGACCAAAAAAGTACGGTTCTCCGCGAGGAACGCGGCTCCCCCTCCGCCGATGTAAGCGGCCATTGCGGCGCTCGCCATCAGCAAACCTGGAAAATAAAAAAACGTGTAAACCCAGTAAGTCCATCCCGCGACGAAGCCGTGGAAATCTCCAAACGCTTCTTTCGACCAGATGTACAACCCGCCTTCATGAGGAAACCGTGTGGAAAGCTCGACGATTACAAACGTCGTCGGCAGAAAGAAGAACAGCGCGGCGAGAACCCAAAGGCTGATGGAGGACGTGCCGTTGTGCGCTGCCGCCGCGATCCAGCGCGGCCCCAGCACCGCCGCGATATTGAACAGTAAAACGTCCCACAGACCCATCACGCGGCGAAGCTGTTTCTTCGGATCGGATGAAACCGGGGAGGCTTCGCTCACGCGCTGGCGTCCAGGGCGGGAATCAATTCATCCTGCGCGAGGAAATTGCGGAGAAAAGGATCGCTGGAGCGTTCGAGCTCGGCCCACCCGCCGAAAAATGCGACGCCGCCATCGGAAAGGAAAATAATGCGGTCGGCGATTCTCTTGGCGAGGTGCGTGTCGTGCGTCACAACGACGGAAGTCTTATGAAACTTTTGCTTCAGTTTGAGGATCAGATCGCTCACGTGCGCCGCCATCAGCGGATCAACCATCGTGGTCGGCTCGTCGTAAAGAATGGCGTCCGGTTCATCCGCCAAGGCGCGCGCGATAGCCACCGAACGCTTCATTCCGGTGCTCAGATCGGACGGAAAGCGGTTGGAAAACTCGGTGAGTTCCAGCATTTCGAGCAGTTCCGATACGCGGCGATCGATCGCATCCGGATCTTGCTGGTCTCCGCGGCTCTCCAGCGGGAAGGCCACATTCTCGGCAACCGTGAGCGAATCAAAAAGCGCGCCGGATTGAAAGACCATCGTCACGCGCCGACGAATCGCGGAAAATTGTTCCTCGGTCCAGCCGGTCACGTCTTCGCCCGCGACGATAATCTGCCCCGCATCGGGATACAGAAACCCCAGAAGCAGCTTCAGCGAAACGGATTTCCCCACCCCGCTGCGTCCCAAAATAACGGCCGTTTCTCCTCGATCGGCAAAAAAGCTTACGTCGCGCAGCACCGAGTGGTCGTCGAACGATTTCGAGACGTTGCGAAATTCGAAATAATGTTCGCTCATGAACTCGCTCGATCGTCCAGCCGCCGCCTCGCTTCTTCGTAATCCTCGGGCGAATTCATATTTTTGAATAGCAAGCCGTCGGAATCAAACGCTTTCCATTCGGACGGTTCTATCCGCTCGATGGCCAGCGCGGTGAGGCCGTCCGTGACTTTTCGAATGCCGGAACCAAGCGCGCACCGGATGGCGACTTCACCGCGCTTGTGATACATCGCGCACAAGGGCTCCGCGCCTCGTTCATTCATTGGAATCACGGCGTCCGATCGAGATGCGACCGCACGCTTCACCAGATAATTCAGCCAGGGCTTCGTGAGATACGGCAAATCGCATGCGATTACAAGATTCCACGCCGCGGCAGAAACGCCGAGAACAGTTGCGATTCCGCCAAGCGGCCCACATCCCGGAAATTCATCGCCGATTGCGCGCAGATGAACATACTCGAGCTCGTGTCGCTGTCCGATCACGGCGCACAAATCCGCAACAGATTCGATCAAGCGCGCAGCCCGCGTTAGCATTGGCACGCCGGCAATTTCAAGCAGCGCCTTAGGCCGGCCCATGCGTGAGCTCTCGCCTCCAGCCAAAACGAAACCCGCTATTTTTTCGATGCTCTCCATCGATGTGGCCAGTCAATCAAAGAGCATCTCATGAATGGATCCCACGTAACCCGGTCTTTCTAGCTGTTATGCTGAACGCCCCAGACGAAAAAAATCGGAATCTAAACTACGAATCGCAGCGACGAGTCAGAAACATAGAATTGGACTAGCTATCACACTGACAATAATGGACTTACTTAGTTACGCTGACGGGGAAAGATGTGAGTGAGAATCTGTCAAGTTTGGTCTTGACAGTCGCAAGCGACATGCTATATTAGCACTCACTCGCTAGGAGTGCTAAGACTCCCTGCCGAGCAATCCTGAAGTTCTAATCGGAGGAGTTGCAAAAATGGCTGTCAACATTACTCCGCTACACGACCGCGTGTTGGTGCGGCGGCTCGAAGAAAAAGAATCCGTGAAGGGCGGCATTATCATCCCCGACACGGCAAAAGAGAAGCCTCAAGAAGGTGAAGTCATCGCCGTGGGAAACGGCCGCCGGGAAAAAGGCGAGCGCATCCCGCTCGACGTGAAACCGGGGGATCGCATCCTCTTCGGCAAGTACAGCGGCAATGATATCAAGATCGATGACGAGGAATACATGATTCTGAAGGAAGACGAAATCCTCGCAAAGATCGGTGGCGCGGCGAAGGCGGCCGGCGGCGGCAAGCGGTAAATTCCAAACCGCAAAGCGAACGTGCCGAGCGGCAAACGGTAACTTCCGAAACGGCGCAAGCCGCTGCGGACTATTCATTTCATCGAAAATTGAAGAGGAGAACGAACTATGGCAAAGCAAATCGTGACTGGTGAAAATTCGCGCCAGTCCATCCTGCGCGGCGTCAACCAGCTCGCAGACGCGGTAAAGATCACGCTGGGCCCGAAGGGGCGCAACGCGGTGATTGAAAAAAAGTTCGGCGCACCGATTATTACCAAGGACGGCGTCACCGTCGCCAAGGAAATCGAGCTGCCGGACGCACTCGAAAACATGGGCGCGCAGATGGTGCGTGAAGTCGCATCGAAGACGTCCGATGTAGCCGGCGACGGCACCACCACAGCAACTGTGCTTGCTCAAGCCATCTTCCGCGAAGGCGTGAAGACGGTGGCGGCGGGCGCGAGCCCGATGGCGCTTAAGCGCGGCATCGAGCGAGCGGTGGGAGTGGCGGTCGAGGAAATCAAGAAGTTCCACAAGGACGTAAAGGGCGACATGATCGCCCAGGTCGGAACGATCAGCGCGAACAATGACAAGCAGATCGGATCGATCATCGCGGAAGCGATGAAGAAAGTGGGCAAGGACGGCGTCATCACCGTTGAAGAATCGAAGACGATGGAGACGACGCTCGAAGTGGTCGAAGGAATGCAGTTCGACCGCGGTTACCTTTCCCCCTACTTCGTCACGGACCCGGAACGGATGGAATGCGCGCTCGAAGACGTTCGCATCCTCATCCACGAAAAGAAAATCAGCTCGATGAAGGACCTGCTTCCCCTGCTCGAGCAGATCGCCAAGATGGGCAAGCCGCTTCTGATCATCGCGGAAGACGTTGAAGGTGAAGCGCTTGCGACTTTGGTGGTGAACAAACTCCGCGGCACGCTGCAATGCGCTGCCGTGAAGGCCCCTGGCTTCGGCGACCGCCGCAAGGCAATGCTTGAAGACATCGCGACCCTCACGGGCGGCAAAGCGGTGACGGAAGACCTCGGCATCAAGCTCGAGAACGTGAAGGTGGAGGACCTCGGGCGCGCCAAGAAGATCACGATTGACAAGGACAACACCACCATCGTCGAAGGCGGCGGCAAGTCCTCGGAAATCGAAGGCCGCGTAAAGCAGATCCGCACGCAGGTCGAGGACACCACCTCGGACTACGACAAGGAGAAGCTGCAGGAGCGGCTGGCGAAGCTGGTCGGCGGAGTTGCCGTAATTAAAGTCGGTGCCGCGACCGAGACCGAGCTGAAGGAAAAGAAGGCTCGCGTCGAGGACGCCATGCACGCAACCCGCGCGGCTGTCGAGGAAGGCATCGTTCCCGGCGGTGGCACGGCTCTGCTGCGCTGCATTTCCGCGCTCGACAAGCTGAAGGCGGAAGGCGACGAAGCGATCGGCATCAACATCGTGAAACGCGCTCTCGAAGAACCCGCACGGCAGATCGCGCACAACGCTGGACAAGAAGGCGCGATCATCGTTGGCCGCATCCGCGAGTCGAAGGACGATAACTTCGGCTTCAATGCGGAATCCGGCGAGTTCGGCGACCTCGTCAAGGCTGGCGTAATCGACCCGGCCAAGGTCACGCGTCTCGCGCTGCAGAACGCAGCCTCGATCGCCGGCCTGATGCTCACCACGGAAGCTCTGGTGGCGGACATCAAGGAAGACGACAAGAAGTCTGCCGGCGCAGGCGGCGGTATGCCTGGCGGTGGCGGCATGGGCGGAATGTACTAAACGGCTGTTCCCCGGAACGCAGGCGTTGGCGCCTGCGATTTCCGGGTCGGTTCAAGGGCGTCTCGATCGTTTCGGTCGAGGCGCCTTTTTTTTGGCCCCGCAGTTTTGCGGAGGCTTATTGCAGCAACGGCAGCAATGTCCTTGCAGCAGGTCGGACGCGCATTCGGGCTGGTGAAAAAGCGAGCGAGGCGCCCGTCGCATCGGTCAGGACAAGTCTCCTTCCCCAAAGGCCTGACGGCCGGCAGAATGAGGGCGGAAAGGCAAAGGCAAAAGGCAAGAACCACGTTTCGTGTGGACTTTAATTCCAGGTGGCGTGGTTTCTTGTAGTTGGCTCTCTCCGTAGTTTCCACAATGGAAATGGAGTTAATGGGTTGGTTAGCTTGCGTAAAGGCGCTTGCACGGACGGCCGCGCCTCGGCGAGGAGAGATGGAGGCACATACAACCTGGGGGCCCAAGAAGGCGGGGAAACGGATTTCGTCGTTTGGGAAGACGTTGCGATCTTACCGCGCGTATCTGGACCTGGTCGAGACGGCTGAGTGGATTCAGGTGATGCTGCGCGCCGAGATCGAACGTTTTGGCTTGACGCCAGGCGGTTTTCGGGTGCTCGACCTGCTTTTCAGGGAAGGACCGATGCGACTGAGCGCGCTGGCGAAAAAGCGCCGCTGCCAGCGGCAGAACGTGGAAGTGATCGTCGACGGGCTGGAAGCGCAAGGATGGGTGAGCCGCGAGATCGCGATCCTGCCGCCGGTTGAGACCAAGCCCACTCGGCTGGCAAAAAACAAAAGAGGAAGAGCGCCGCAAGGCCGTCGAATCGGAATCGTGCGGCTGACGGCGGAGGGTGACAGCTTTCTCGTGGACTTCTATCCGAGCTATACGAAGCTGGTGAAGGCGTTACTGCGCATACTCGACGGACGGGAGCAGGAAACGCTGAGCCGTCTGTGCCGGAAGTTGCGAGAGTACAGCATGCTGAAATTTTTTCGGGAACTCAGGCGCGTAGATGCGTGAGAGGATCGCCAAGTGGACCACAGGCGGGCAGTTCGATTTCGTCTTCGACAACGCCGAGGACACAATCACCTTCTCCCGATTCCAATGCTTCGATTTTCAAGGGGATGAACCAATACCCGGAAGTACTGGAGCCGTTGCTCTTCTACACCTTGCATCGGGCGAACACCGTCATCTGCGATCCGAAGATCAGCCACATTTTCAAAGCGTTTTTCATTGACGAGGCATGGCTGTTCCTGAAGAACCCGATCATTAAGAGCTACATCATCGAGGCGCTCAAAACGTGGCGCAAGCAGAATGCTGCCATGATTCTCTCGACGCAATCTCTCGACGAGCTTCGCAAGTCGGAAATCCTCGACATCATCATCGAAAGTTGCCCGACGAAAATCTTCCTCGCCAACCCGGACATGGACCGCGATCTGTACCGCCGCCAGTTCAATCTCAACGACAGCGAAATCGATCTCATCTCGACTCTCCGCCCCAAACAGCAGCTTCTCATCAAGACGCCGGAACTCGCGAAGGTCGCCAATCTCGAAGTGGACGCGAAGAGTTATTGGCTCTACACGAACGATCCATTCGACAACCGAAAGCGCCGCGAAGCGTTCGAGAAACACGGCTTCAAAGCGGGATTGGAAATGTTAGCGGGAGATCAACAGTGAGATTTGCCAGCGTCAGTGTGCGTTAGGTTGCTCTGCAACCGGGATCCGTTTCATGGCGAGCCCGATGCTTTGTGGCCCGTGGCAACGAATGGTTCGGTGGTTATCAACCACATCTGATTGGTGAAAGGCGACTCCGAGTAAAGTCCAGGACCAATCAATTTTGGCTGTTTCAGAAGATTCATAAATCTGGGCTTGCCACAACCCACCGCCGCTCATGCCGCCAAAGTTTTGGGGGATGCCCGGAAGGCGCAGGTCCTCTTTGAGATCAATGAAGTCAAATTCTCCTTTGCTGTAGGGCTGGGCGTTAACATCCACGAACATCCCGTTGATGTTCAAATCAGCGTGGATGGGCGTAAATTTGCCAGACACGTGCGGAGCGCCCATCAGAATTCGGACCTCAATGCCGTCCGCTTGGATTCTGGCCCGCTCGGTGTCGAGACGATAGAAGCTTTGGAAAGCTTCTATCCCGCCGATGAGATTGTCGGGAATTTTCAAGAACACGAGATCAGGCCCCCACTCGTTCCACTCCTCAGGCCGCAGCAAGGCACATGGCGTTACGACTTCGACTCTGACTCGACAGCAGTGATCGATATCTTCTTTTAGGGTTATTCCGATATCGCTGGCAGATTTGAGGCGCTCCTCCCAAACATGCGCCGCAGTCAAAATGAAATGAGAGTTCGCCATCGAGACAAGGGTACCTGTTCCACCAAGGTCGAGGACCTCGCCTTCGCGCGAACGGGAAATCGTTAGCAAAGCAACCGTGTGGACGCCCACGGTGCGCACGATTTGCTCGCGCAGCCCCGAGCGTTCGTCTTCGAGATGGGCTTTGATTTCTTCTGGACTGGACATCTTTCTCAGCTTTTCACAGCCGAAGCCAAATTCTCTCACAAGGAGTAACAAATGAAAGTTCGATCCATGTTGGTTCGCTCGACGCTACGCGCACTCTTCACTTCAGCGTTCGTAGGGATACTGACCCTTACCCAAGTGCCCGTTCGCGCCGCAGGGGACACAGCACGCATAGTGAAGTACGGCCAGGACGATATCGTCACGGTTCATGCCAAGTTGCGCTACTCGACACTCATCGTGTTGCCCGAGAACGAGGAAATCCTCGACTTCACCACAGGTGACAAAGACTTTTGGATTATCAATGGAGCGCACAATCTCTGCTACATCCATCCGGCCCAAGCGGGCATTCGCAGCAACCTGAATCTCATCACGGCCAGCAGCCATGTCTATTCGTTCCTGCTTGAGGAAATCAGCAACGAGCCGAACGTCGAGCCGGACCTGAAAATCTTCATCGAGCCGAAAGAGCAATCCGGCATCGGCACAGCCATAGGCTTCTGCTCGTGCAGGGCTTTTTGATGATTCTGATGGCGAGCAGGGTTACAATCGCAAAGTGAAGCGGCTGGGGGCGGGCCGTAAACGTGCTAAGCGCGGTTCCGAGAGGGTCGAGACACATGCGCGAGAGCCCTGCGACAGGGCAGCTATGCCGAACTCTTCTCTTTCTGCTGTTCTGCGCGCCCGTAATTTCTGCGGGCCAATATGCCCATGACCATCCTGCGCCTGAGAATCTTGGCGTGGTCTCATTCCCGACGTCTTGCAAAGCTGACGTTCAGGGAGAATTTACAAGAGGCGTGGCCTTGCTTCACTCGTTCGCCTATTCCGCCGCGGAGGCTTCGTTCAGACAAGTGGCGGCGAAAGACCCACAGTGCGCGATCGCCCACTGGGGACTTGCAATGACGCATTTTCACCAACTGTGGGACCCGCCCATCCAACGGGACGGTATACGGCAAGGCCGCGAGGACATTCGGCGAGCACAGCAAATTGGTGGCGGCAGGGGCCGAGAACGAGAATTCATCCACGCACTCGCTCTTTTCTATGACCGGGATTTTGGCGCCGTCCCATATCGAGAACGAGTGTCCAAATACGAAGGTGCCATGCGAGAACTCGCGGCGGCATACCCCCACGACACGGAATCGCAAGTCTTTTATGCCCTGGCGCTTCTTGCCGGCGCTTCTCCCTTCGACAAGTCTCATGAGAGACAGAAGGCGGCTGTAAAGATTCTCGAACCACTCTTCCACGAATACCCCCGACACCCCGGAATCGCACATTATTTGATCCACGCGTGCGATGACCAGGGAATGGCCCGGCAGGGTGTTGCGGCAGCACGGGCGTACTCGAAAATCGCTCCGTCCGCACCACACGCATTACACATGCCGTCGCACATCTTCACGCGCCTCGGCATGTGGGATGATTCGATCGCTTCCAATCTGGCTGCCCGTGTTGCCGCGCAAAACCAGGGTGACACCGGAGAAGAGCTGCACGCGATGGATTACCTCGTTTATGCGTACCTCCAGGAGGGTCGCGAACAGAAAGCAAGCGAAGTAATTCAGCAACTCAAGGCAATGTCCAGACTGGACGAGAGCGACTTCAAAACAGCCTTCGCTGCGACCGCCATGCCGATTCGTTATGCAGTTGAGAGACGGCAGTGGGCTGAAGCCGCGAGCATCGTGCCGCCCAGCGCAGCGCCGCGGCAAGTGACCGCTATGGCTGTCTGGGCCCGTGCCATCGGCTTGGCCAGAAGCGGGAACTACGCCGGCGCGAGGCACGAAGCTGAGAAGCTGCATCAGCTCGAACAGCAACTCCGCGCCTCCGGCGAGGGCTACGCCGAATACTGGGCCACGCAGGTCGAGATTCAGGAGACAGAGGTCCTCGCATGGTCAGACCAAGCCGCCGCCGAGGCGGATGAAGCGCGGAATCTACTGCGAAAGGCCGCCGATGATGAAGATGCAATTGAAAAACTCCCTGTAACTCCGGGGCCGGTGATTCCGGCGAGGGAGCAACTTGGAGATCTGCTGCTGGAACAAAATCAGCCTAATCTGGCGCTGAAAGAATTTCAACTTGCTCTTTCGAGCGCTCCAGGACGAAGAGGCGCGCTCACAGGCATGTCCCAAGCCTCGAAAGCACTGGGACATCCTGTGGTTCGGAACGACTTCGGTTCGCAAGTGAAGTCAGCTTCGGCTCAATAGCTGCCGGTTGCCGTAGCACACCGACCACAACTATCGGCAACACCACAGATTTCAACCCCACTACAAAGGAGCGCTGGAATGATGAACGCTAGAACCGTCTCTGGCGATACTCGTGTTCGTCGCCGGGGGAAACACGGAAGCGCTTGATATCCGAATCGCCGGTCGCACCGACGCTCTTTTTATTCTCAATGCGCCAGCAGGCGGTTGATTTCGGCGTAGGTGGGGGCGTGCTCGAGGGACTGACACGTGCCGGCGGAGCGGAGTTCGGCGGCGATGCGGCGCAAGAAGCCGAGGGATGCGCGCATGGGAGCCGCGCCAAGGCTGACTCGGGCGACGCCGAGTTTTTGGAGGTCGGGGATGGAGGGCGAGCCGAAACCGGCGAGGATATTTACTGGGCACTTCAGGTCGCGGACGGCCTTTCCGATGGTGTCCGCGTCGCGCAAGCCGGGAAGGAACACGCAATCGGCGCCCGCGTCGCCCGCGGGCACGCAAGAAGAAAGAGTGGGGCCGCGTGGAAGCATCTGAGCCGAACCAGATCTGGCAGTCGGCCATGACGAAGATCTGGGCAGGTCCGGCCGTGGGATGGGCCTACCTGGTGTGCGTGATCGACTGCTGCACGCGGGAGATCGTGGGATGGAATCTCTCGCATCGCTGCAGGACCGACAACGGTACGCAGTTCACTTCGACGCGGTTCATCGAGACGCTCAACCGGCTCGGCATCACCATCGGCGAACGGCGTATCATCACCTGGAAAGGCAACAGCTACATCGAACGGTTCCATCGCAGCTTGAAGGAAGAAGAAGTCTGGACGGTGGAATATCGAACCTGGACGAAGCGCGAACCAACCATCGCTCGTTGGGTCGACGAGTACAATCGCGACCGGCCTCATCGCGGAGTGAAAAACCACCCCTCCGCACGAGGCCTTCTTTAGTTTTCACGGCTATACTAAAAACAAGGTCCTGAGTGTTTAGATTAGTGGGGAGCACTGCAGTTCAGAACCCAAATCCCGGAAATAAGTTCGGCACTCGGATGACGACGGTGAACGATTTGGATTAGAACTGTGTCCGCTCGGCGGAGCGTTTGGATGCAGGTGGTTAGAGATTGATCGCACGGAGAATCTAGTCGGTCATATTATTCGATTGCTTGCGCTTAGAAGGATTGAGGAGATGAAAAGTGAAGAGAATCGTGGGTGTGCTCTTACTGGTTTTCTGTTCGTTTGCATTTCCGGGTTGCACCGAAATGGTATCTGCAAATGCATGCTCTACTGGAGGCCTGATTAGCGTGATCGAGTCGCTTCCGACCGGAGGAATCGCAGACTTGCGCGCCTGTGGATCAATGAGCTTGGCTGGGCCCATTCGCATCGGCACGGCAACCGCGCCCGTTACACTCCTCTTAGGAACTGGCACGATTACCTTTACTAATCCGGTCGGCAACGGGTTTCAGATCGGCGGCAACGGATCGCGACTGATCGGACAAGGGTCCATGCAGACCATACTCCGCACCGCCGCGGGGTTCACCGGCGACGTGGTCGATGTCGAGCCGGTCAGTGAACTGACCACGAATGGAGTGGAAGAGATCGAATTGGCTAATTTCGAGTGCGATGTGGCGACCAGCCCTGCCGCTATCTGCATTCACGGAGTTGCCGTTCGGCATGGTTCGACGCTGCATAACCTCCGCCTGATGAACATGACCGGAACCGCCCTTGAGCTCACCACCTCTCCGCTGCAGGAAGGAAGAATTTCCAATATCACCAGCGTGCGCGATACTTACATTCAAACGGCCGCGAGCGCCCTCACGGCTGATACAGTCATCCTCAAGGGAAACGCGATTCAGTTTGACAGTAATAACACAATCTTTACCCCGTCCCAAAAGGGACCGTATCGCGGGCTAGTCATCAGTCCATCTTCCACCAATCAGGGAGACGGGCGTGGAAATAACGTCGCTCACAGTGTGATCGAAGGATACGGAATATGTCTTTCCGTGGAATCTCCGCCTGGCCCCAACACCGGAGCGATAGGGACGGTCGTCACGGCCAACTGGTTCGAAGAGTGCGGCCTCGCTTACCAATTTACCGGCGCGGATGCCGGCCATATGGCCATAAACAATCACGCATTTGCAAATTACTTTGCTTCCAGCACGGTCAACATAGCCAGGTTGGATTTCGCCCACGATAATTCCATCGATGAGACGACAAACGGCAATCCGGGAACCGTAACCTTAACGAACAATTCAAGCAATAACTCATTATTCGTGCACCTTGGGAACCCGGGCGATATTTCGGATTTAGGCTCCGAGAATGTCATTTACTCCACATTGTCGAAAAATATCTATTTGAACGGGGACCTTCATGTGGGCGGCACGCTTTATAAGGCCGCAGGTTCCTTTAGGATCGATGATCCCCTGGATCCGGGGCACAAGTACTTGCAGCACTCTTTTGTCGAATCGCCGGACATGATGGATATCTACAACGGCGTAATTACGCTCGGCGAGTCTGGAGCAGCCGAGATTCAGCTTCCTAGCTACTTTGAGGCTTTGAACCGCGATTTCCGTTACCAACTGACTCCGATAGGGCGCCCTGCGTCCTTATATATCGCAAAAGAAATAGCGAACAATCGGTTCACGATTGCTGGAGGAAGACCTGGCCTGCGGGTTTCATGGCAGGTCACCGGCATAAGGCACGACGCGTACGCAAATCGACATCGCATCGTCGTAGTAACGGAAAAAGCTACCGACAAGAAGGGACCACGGCCAAAGACCTCGATAGATCCTTGAAGCTCGAGCATACGGAAGAAAATTGTCCTGACAATTCCATGACCAACCAATGCTCCGACGGGCGATAGGATAGCGGCCGCCAGGTTTTGCCAGTAGTGAACAAGCGCTGCGACGCTTTAAACACGTACCGAATCCATTCAAGGTCGCCGGTAAAAAGGAATGCTCCACCGAACAACCCGTCAAATCCACCAAGGTTGCTGAAATATAGAGTACGCCCGATCGATCGCCGTGGCGTTCTTGTGGCAATTCCCGGGCCCATCATTCAATCAACTTCGGCGTCCCGGTGGAGCTGCTTTTTATACTCCGCCGCTGAATGGCGAACAATGCCAGCACAAAAAGCGAAAGATATGTGATCATCACTGAAATGCCGTACGCCCCTACCGCCCAGCGGCCTGATAACCCCATGCTATGAGCGTATCGCATTCCGAGAATCATTATAAGCATGCCCAAAGCGTCCGCGGCGAATTGCCAATCTTGCCGTTCTAAAACAGTGAGCGTCGGATACACCGGACCCACTGTCAGCATCGCCAAAAAGGGCAGAGCGAGCAATTGCGCATATCTGCCGGCTTCCACCCATCTAGCTCCAAAGACAAACCCAAACAGCTGAGGTCCGAAAGGAATCAACAATCCCAAGGGTACAATTCCCGCAAGAAGAGCCGCGCGACTCGTTTTCAGAAATAGCGAACGCAACTGTAAAGGCGAAGAGCGCGCAAGTTGAACGGCGTTACTGAGGTAAACCTGTGCGACGGCCAAGCCTATTAGGCCGAGAGCCACGCCCAATACCTGATTGACGAGGGCATACCAACCGGCTTCCTGCAAGCCAAAAAATCGCGTCATGAGCAGGGCTGGGAGAACCGAAAAGCTGGCGTGAGCCAAAACCGAGGCCGTGCCGAAGAATGGAAATTTCTTATAGCGAACAGCCGCTTCAGCCATTCGTCTCACCGATAAACGAATGTTGCGCGATTCCATCGACGCGTGCGTATCGAGAGCAAGTGTTATCGATCCGCTTGCGCGACCGACGGTGTCTCCGAGTAGCAAGCCGAACGGCCCGCGGATCAGGAGTGGCACAGATAGCTGCGTGAGCACCTGAAAAGCTGATTGAATAATTCGTCGTTTGGCCAACGATCTGAAAGCTTGCACGCGAATCGCCCAGGAGTTCAGGATGAAGTAAGCTCCTCCTCCGAGCAAACTGAGCGGGATAAGCCAGAGATACACTTGTAGTTGCGGTGCGCCGAGTTTAACTGTAATAGAATGGCCGAAAAGAAAGAGCACCAAACCGCAGATCAGCGTATTTAGAAAGAGAAGACAGAAAGACAAACCCATGATGTTTAATCCAAATTCGTCGTCTTTGGGCAGAGGTATTGCTGCTTCGTAGTTCAACGCCGCAACTATGATCAACGCGGTGGTGAGGGAAAAAAAGACGGAGAATAATCCAAAGTCGGAAGGAGGATAAATTCGAGAAATTACAGGAGACGCCAGGGCCGCAATGGCCCGGGCAACCACGGTGCCTCCCGTCAGAATCATTACATGACGGCCGAACTTGCTTCCGCGCAGTCTTAGATAGAAGGGTTGAAGGAGATTACGAAACCGGGCCAGATTAGCAGCCTCCCTGGCTAGTCGCAAGGCCATTCAACTGTTGGTCGAACGTACGCTTGATTTGTGACGCCAGGTGGTTACTGTACCGGGCGAACGCCAGACTCAATACAGCTTGTGCCCAGCGCAAAGACTTCAGTCGAATGGCCCCGATTGGATATCTGGACGTCACGAAGCTGCCCTCAGGATCCATCATGAGGTCGATCGTCCGATCGGCCACCGCGTGCATCGCGTTGTCAGCCTGGCGCCGCAAAGCGCTGTCGACCGAATCACATTCGCAGACATCGACCAACGTAATCATGGCTTGGGCGAACGAATATGGGTCCATGGGATAGAGCTTTCGAACCGCGTAGAGCGGCTTTCCGTCCGCAGTGAAAAGATTCTTCAAGTAAAAATCCAGTCCCTTGTTCAACGCCGCTACACAGCGCCCTGCCAGATCCCCCACGCTCGCTCGTAGGGCGACGCACTGCACGAGGGCGCTCAAAACCATTCCAGTATGAAAGCCGTCGATATTGGGCGACCACGCGTGCCCGGGCAGGGGCGCGTCGTAATTCCAACTCCCATCCTGATTTTGATTCTCAATCACGAACGCCATCATTCTCTGGCCGATTTCACAATATTTCGTGTTCGAGATCTGACCACCCAATCTAAGTAAAACGCTGGCCGATTCTGCATTGGCATTGAAACACTGGGATCGATCGAGCGCGGTATAGCTGCTCGATAGGCTTCCGGATGCATGCTCTGTGTAATTAAGTCCGCGCGCTAGAAAATCGCAGGCGCGGTTAGCGTGTTCCAGAGCCCACGCAGCTCCCGTTGCACGGTAATATAAAAGGAATGCGTTGGCAGCCCAAATCGTCCCGTGGGCGTTGCCCGCTGTCGTTGGTATCACTCCACCATAGCTGAACCACGGAAACGGAAAACCCCAACTTTCCCCGATAGGCGACTGGGCTGTGTTCTCAGCAAGCCAATCGAGTAACGACCGCGCTTGAAGGAACCATAACGTCTCTCCAGTCATTTTCGACAACTCGACATACGCACACGCGAGCATCGCGGATGCGTGCGGATATCGAGTGGGTCGAACCCCGAATAGCTTTCGGAATCCGATTGGCGCCAGGAACATACCCCCGTATAAGGCTAGGCGCAACGCCCGGGATGCGAATGAGCGTTGTGTAAACGTCCACAGAACAATAGGGATACCCTTTGCATCCGATACGTCATAGGTCTTGTATCCGTGGGCTTCCGCAAAAGCCAAAGCACCGTAGGTCACCTGCAACATGCGTTCCAGCCGCGCCAGCCCGATTTTCTGGTTAGCTTTCGGCGTAATCCCAGCCGTGGGTCTTCTCATGCCAGCAACCAGCGGTCACTGGTAATTCCTCCCTAGACGCTTCATCGTTCCGTTCATCGGGAATGAGGCACATTTCTTCGTTTTAGGCTCCCAAGTGCGACCCCACGATTCGTGGCAGCCACATCTTGCAGATTCGTCACCACTCCGCATGCACAAACGCCGACAGATTGAATGCCCGGCGCGCGGCTATGTTTTCAGGTTGCGTATCGTAACACGGCGCGGGCGCGAAATCCAAACGTGGCGCTGACTGTGTCGCCGCAAAATGAGAATGTCCGGTTTGTGCATTGAAGACCGCTGCCCGCCACCGACGATCGCTATTTTCAACATCAGAGCCTCCTCAATCGATTTCAAAGCCGGCTATTTCGTTCGCTTCGTTTCTCTTAGTCCAGGCTTTTCCAGCGCCTTGAAGATCAAAATTCGGCATCTCGTGAGGACGCATTGGCGGCGAAACTCGTCCGTCCACGTTTCCAGCTATTGCGTTAGCGGCGCGATTGCGAGACTAATTACAGCGCCCATGAGAGTCCTGCACATCATCAAAACGGCCACGGGAGCCGCCTGGGTCTACCAGCAGGTGCGCGTACTGCGCTCGCTGGGCGTGGAAATTGTGGTGGCTTTGCCCCCAAGTGATTCAAGCACCCTTGCCGAGTACAAGCGAATCGGAGCGACTGTCGTCGAACTGGACCTGAATCCTCCCGTTGCGGCTCCCTGGCGCACGCCATCGGTTTTGGCCGCTTGTCGAACGCTGGTAGCAGACGTGCGGCCGGACCTGATTCATTCGCACCACGTGGGCACGACGCTAATAGTTCGCCGTGCGCTAGGCAAAGCTCATCGCATACCGCGAATTTATCAGGTGGCCGGGCCGCTGCATCTGGAACACGGTTTTTTCGTCAACCTCGATATCAAATCGGCCGGCCCGCAAGACCATTGGATTGCAATCTGCCAATGGATACGCCGAAAATATGGCGAGCTGGGAGTCGGCGCCGAACGGATTTTTCTTTCCTATCTAGGTACGGATTTGAGGATGTTTTCTCAGGTCCGGAGCGGGCAGTTGCGGCGCGAGCTTGGGATTGCCTCCGGCGCTCCCCTGATCGGCATGGTCGCATACATGTATGCTCCGAAATGGTTCCTGGGGCAGAAACGCGGATTGAAAGGTCAAGAAGACTTCATTACGGCGTATAACATCCTCAGGAAAGATAACGCCGGCCTGCGAGGCGTGATCATAGGCGGACCTTGGGCCGGAGCGAGATGGTATGAGAAGCAACTGCACGAGCTTGCGCGAAGGCTTTGCGGCGATTCTCTAAGCTTCATAGGAACGAGAGCGGATATCCCAACGCTCTACCCAGATCTCGATTTAGCCGTAGTTCCCTCGCATTCTGAAGGTGTGGCGGGTGCCGCAGTCGAACCGCTGCTGAGCGGCGTGCCGGTTGTGGCGACGAACGTCGGGGGTCTTCCGGATCTTGTTCGTGACAACGAAACCGGCTGGCTAGTTCCTCCGCGAAACCCGGAAGCATTGGCGCGCGCAATCTCGGACGCCTTGCGCGACAAAGCCGAGGCTGGGCGACGCACCCTCCAGGGCCAAAGGTTGGCGCAGGCCCTTTTCGACGTAGAAAGAACGGGTCGCGAAGTCGCGGCAATTTACGAGCAGATTCTCACGCGAGCCGGCCGTGAACGCGCCGTTTATGTGTGAATCCGTCGCACCAGATGCTACAGCGCCCGTCGGCTTGCCGCGGAGTGTCTCTCTGCGGAAGAATTTTGCGCTAAGTTTCACAGGCAACGTGATATACGCAGCCTGCCAGTGGGGCATTCTGATTTGCATCGCAAAGCTCGGCACGCCGGCGATGCTCGGCCAGTTCGCTCTGGGCCTGGCGATCGCGGCGCCAATCTTTATGATGACCGGACTGCAGTTACGAGCCGTGCTCGCAACCGATTCGCGCAACGAATATCGATTCGGAGACTATTTGGCACTTCGAATCTCCGGAGTAGCGCTCGGACTAATTGTTGTTGCCGCGTGCCTCGGGATAGCCGGACTCAGCCGCGACACTTGCGTCATTGTCCTTGCTGTAGTTGCCGCAAAAGCAATCGAGTCCTTGAGCGACATCATCTATGGCCTTTGGCAGAAACACGAGCGCTTCGAGAAGATGGCTATCGCTTTGAGTGGCCGCGGGCTCTGCTCCTTGGGCGCAGTGGCAGCAGTGCTTTATTTAACACGCAGCATGGCCTGGAGCATCGCTGCCATGGCGGCGTGCTGGGCGCTCTGGCTGGCTACCTACGAACGCAGCCGCGCGGGGGACGTGCTCGCAAGCGCGCTCCCACGGGAGAATCTCCGGCCCGCGTGGCGATGGCTATCGCTAAAGAGCCTGATGAAGCTGTCATGGCCCTTCGGGCTCGTAATGCTCCTGCTTTCGTTGACTTCGAATATCCCCCGCTATTTCATTCAACACGATTTAGGCGAGGCGGCTCTCGGATATTTTGCCGCGATGGCCTATGCATTCGTCGCCGGCAATACGATCGTTGCCGCCATGGGACAATCGGCCGTGCCGCGGCTATCGCGAATGTTCCATACGGATCAACCTGCTTTCGTGCGGCTGCTGCGAAGGATGGCGCTCCTTGCGGGCATCTTGGGCGTGGCAGGCGTAGGATTGGCTATTCTATTCGGCTCCGCAATTCTGCGGGTACTTTATCGAGCGGATTACGCGAATTACAAACCTTTGTTCGTTTGGCTCATGGTCGCCGCCGCTCTTGCTTACGTTGCGTCCATATTTGGCTACGGCATGACCGCCGCCCGCGCCTTCCGGCCGCAGGTGCCGCTGTACTCTGTTGTTGCAATCACAGCCGCCGTATCATGCTGGCTGCTAATCCCGAGGCTCGGGCTGATGGGCGCTGCGTACGCAGCTTTCATTGCCGCCATTGTCTCAAGCGGCGGCGGGGCTTACGTGGTCCTGCGGGCGTTGCGCGTTGATTCGAGGCGGAAGGTAATGCAATGACTGAGCGGCCACTCAAAGTTCTGCACGCGCTGGGAGCATTCGATCCCGGCGGAGTGGAAACTTGGTTGCTGGGTGTGTTGAAAAGTTGCGATCGAGGACGAATCGAGTTCGATTTTTGCACTTTCGGGCAAGGGGTTGGTGCTAACGCGCGGGAAGTAGAAAGACTAGGCGGCAAAATTCTCCCGTGCCCGGTATCCGGGAATTTTCTTTCGTTCCGCCGCCGCTTTCGGCGCGTCCTGCGCGAAGGACACTACGACGCGGTGCATAGCCACGTGCATTGTTTTTCAGGGGCACTGCTTCGCTGGGCACAAGCAGAGCGAGTGCCGATGAGGATCGCGCACAGTCACACCAGCCGCGACGACCGGCCCGACACTCTATCCCGGCGGTATTATCGCAGGGCAATGAAATCCTGGATCCGTCGTTATGCAACGCACGGGTTAGCCGCTTCGCGTCTTGCCGCGGCTGACCTCTTCGGCGAGCGGTGGGAAGAAGATGCCCGCTTTCGCGTGCTCCACTACGGCATCGATTTCGGCAAGTTTCAGGAGCCCGTTAGCCGGGAGCAGGTGCGGAGCGAAATCGGATTGCCGCTAGACGCGCCGGTGGTGGGGCACGTTGGCCGGTTCGCGCCCGCGAAAAATCATGGTTTTCTTCTGGAGATTGCCGGCGAGATTCTGAAGACGCGGCCGGACGTTCATTTTCTATTTGTTGGCGACGGACCGCTGCGGCCAGAAATTGAGGCTCGGTCGAGAGCGATGGGCATATCGGGGAACGTTCATTTCCCTGGCAGTCGCGCCGATGTGCCGCGGTTAATGCGGGGTGCGATGGACGTTTTCGTTTTTCCGTCGCTCTGGGAAGGCTTGGGAGTTGCGCTAATTGAGGCACAGGCTGCGGGGCTGCCTTGTTCGATCTGCAACACGGTTCCCGAAGAGGTGGTGTTTTCGCCTGAATCGGTAGGGTTTCTTCCCCTAGCAGCCGGAGCAAATCGTTGGGCTACGCAAGTGATCGGAAGTTTTAACGCCCAACGACCAAGATCGAACTCCGTTCTCGATATAGTGACACAAAACGGATTCTCGATTGAAGAATCGGTCAGCAAACTGAAGAGCGTCTATCTTTCGCGGCAATCGTGCGCGCCAATCATTCTGGAACAACATGTCTAGCACGGGGTTTATGACGACGCGCGTGATCGACGCGCCAAGTCCGGGACGGGTCATTCGCCGTTCACACGAGCGCGGTGACTACGCCCTCACGGCTAGCTGTGTAGGTCTCGTAACGCTCCTCTGCATGCGACGGAGCGGGTCCGTTGTGCATTGGTTTCTCTTGCCTGTGATAGCTTGCGGGATTCTATCTGGCGTTGACGTCATCCGATGGCTGCGCGGCCGGCTGGATATCTTTGACCCCCGAGCCGTTGTTGCCTGCCTAGCATTCTATGGCTTCTTCATTGCGCCGCTGTTGCACGTCATTTGGGACCGGTTTGGAATGGGCTACGATCTGACCTTGTCAGGAGATTGGCGTCCCTGGCTAGGAGCGATGGCCGCCCTAAATGCCGTGGGGCTCATCCTTTATCGACTACTCCATAATTGGGTCTTCAATCGAACAGAAACTTCCACAGTGTCATGGGAGATCGACGGGAAAAGGTTTTATCCCATCTTCGGATTTGCATGGTGTCTTTCAGCAGGCGGCGTCGCTTATTTTTTTTGGCAATTTAATGGTTTTTTCGGCGTGGTGGAGGCATTTGACAATGACAAAACGGCTTTTGTAGGAAAGGGATGGTTATTGGTGTTTGGATGGCCGCTGGCCGTCTTGTCGTTCATTATTCTAGTGTTTGCCTGGACCGATCGTAGAGGAAAGAAGGTCCGACATCATTTGACGACAGCTCTTCTCATGTTAGGCGCTGCCGGCGTTGTCCATTTTTTGGCGATGGGCTGGTATGGGAGCCGCGCCGCCACAATTTGGGCATTGTTTTGGATGGCTGGAATCATTCAGTACCGGTTCCGTAAGTTTTCGCGGAGGTGGGCGGGAGCGGGTTTGGTTTTCATGATGGCTTTTATGTATTTCTATGGCTTCTACAAGGAGCGAGGTAGAACGGGATTC
This sequence comes from Candidatus Acidiferrales bacterium, assembly GCA_050747005.1. Classification (GTDB taxonomy): domain Bacteria; phylum Acidobacteriota; class Terriglobia; order Acidiferrales; family UBA7541; genus Palsa-295. The sequence continues at coordinate 20,525 of JBOGNE010000056.1, read as the reverse complement.
GAAGTATTGCGCTCGCCGGCGATGTGGTTGGATCCCGAGGGCTACGAGCGAGACTTCAAAAGCCTTCTCCTGGAGGATCTCGCCCGAGCCGACACGGATGCCTATCTTCTGCACAACATAGTGAAATACCCGGACGACTACGACTATCGGTGGGGACTGACCTACGCGGGGGCACTGGCGATTCTGATTCCAAGAAATTTTTGGCCAGATCGACCTGAGTTTACCGTCGAAGCTGGGACTGAAGCTCAACTAGGAAAGGCAACTTCGCTGCGCTCGTCCCGAGTCTACGGTCTGGGTGGAGAGGCCTTGCTTAATTTTGGTCCCGGGGGTGTTCCGCTTGTGTTCGCGATTTATGGAGGGCTCCTGGGATGGTATCGGCGCAAGCTGCTCTACCTCTATTGGAAGGACGCCCGGATTTTTCTGGCCCCTTTTTTCACTTTACTGTTCGCCGTCGCTTTCATCGGCGACAGCGACAATCTAGTTTTCGGCGCTGTAACGGAGGGAGCGCTGATCTTTGTCTGTTTGTTGGCTGCTTCACGGCATCGGCAGATCACTACCTCCGCTGAAAGGGTATAAAGCATGATGCGGCGGACGCCGTAGCGCAAAACGCGAGACAGGCACAAAACGCGGAGATGGCTGAAGTGAACCCGGTCTGAGACAATGCACCGCCTGTGCGTCTCTTAGTTACAACCGAGGGGCATTTCTTATGCACCGCTGCAGGAGCAATCCTAACGAGCGGACCGGCGCACTACGCTTTCTGGGCCCGCTATTTGGAAGTGTTCGATCGAATCACTGTTCTAGCTCGAGTGAGCCATAGCGATCAGCCAAACGGTGGCGAGCAGTCCCGATCAGACGGACCAGGTGTTTCTTTTCGCGCGCTAGCGGACTACTCCGGCCCGTGGGAGTTTTTTCGATTACGATCCAAGATAAGAGCCGTCGTGCGCGAGGCGGTGCGGGAATCCGATGCCTATATTCTGCGCGTACCTGGCCTGGCAGGGCAGCTTGCATCGCGCGAGATCGAACGACTCCGACGACCGTATGCTTTGGAAGTCTTGGGCGATCCGTGGGAAGCACTCGGACCGGGGACGTGGCCGAGTTCTCTTCGGCCTCTCGTCCGGCCGGTGGCAACGCTGCAATTGAAACGTCTCTGCAAGAATGCTAGTGCTGCCAGCTACGTAACGCAACACGCGCTTCAACATCGATATGCTCCGGGGGAGAACACTTATGCAACCGCCTGCTCCGACGCATTCATGGATTCTGTTTTTGCATCCCCGGAGGACTTGGAAAAACGTATCGGGCGATTCGAGGAAATGCGCGATGGAGGTTTACAGGAGCCGTTGCGGATTGGCTTTGTCGGAACTCTCGCGCGGCTGTACAAGGGACCGGACATTCTCTTGCATGCTGCCGCGCTGTGTTCGATCCGCGGCCTGAACTTTGAACTTTCTATTGTCGGCAGCGGGCGCCACGTTGAGGATATGAGGAAACTCGCCAAGCGGCTAAAAATTCAGGATCGAACTCGCTTCCTGGGGCAAATATCGTTCGGCGAACCCGTTTCTGATTTTTTGGATTCGATCGATCTGTTCGTCATGCCATCGCGCGCAGAGGGCTTGCCGCGGGCGTTGCTCGAAGCGATGGCCCGCGGCTGCCCCTGCATCGGAACGGATGTTGGAGGCATCCCGGAGTTACTCGCGCGGGAAGACGTTATTGCGCCCAGTAATGCAAATCTTCTAGCTAGGACAATCATGCGCGTGGCACAGAATCCGGAGTTATTGAAAGCGATGTCTCTGCGGAATTACGAGCGCGCCAAACAGTTTCGTCCCGAACGTTTGCGCGAGGCTCATCGCTCATTTCTTAAGGTCGTCCGAGCGCGGGCAGAGAAATGAAGTGTCGTGAAGTGACCGTGCTAAATTCTGGCTTGTTTCTGCATCACTCTTTGTGCGCTATAGCGATCAAGTTCATCCGGAAGGATGACAGGAAGCTAAACCTACCAACGCAAAACTGGTAGAGCTTTCCTACGCGATGAAGAACCGGGTTAAAGGCAAGCGCATTTGGCGCACCTTCGATGAGCGTCACATCCGGCCGCTTGAATCCCGACCGAACGAGCAGCCTGCGAAGCCGCCGGCGCGTGTTGGCTCGATAGTAAGTGGGGAAAATATCACACTCATCGAAGCCACGGACGCGGCGATTGAACCACACATGAAATTCATGTGGCGTGAGGCGGGCCGCCGCTCCGTAATAATGAAATAGATTCGGGGTAAAGACAGCGAGCCTGCCCCCCGTCTTAAGGATGCGGTAAAACTCCGAAAGCGCAGTCTCAGGACTCGCAACATGTTCGATAGTCCATCTGCAAGCCACTAAATTGAACGAACGGTTGCGGAAGGGCAAATGCGTTACGCTTGCACGCACGCGGAAATCCAGATTCTCGTTCATGGCGACGGTTTCCTGGATGTCCACGCCGACCAGTTCGCATCCGGCTTGTTTGGCGAAGTTATCGCGCACGAATTTACCCGAGCCGCACCCGGCGTCAAGGATCCGGTCACCAGGCCTGACGATTTGTCTCAGGTATTCCGCGAAATACTCTTCGGGCAGGCGGCCAGCCGCCGCGACCGGTGGCAGGTTACCGATTGCTTGCATTGGCCTGGAGTCCGGGGCATTCATGACATCGCGGATTCGATCAAGAGGACACCGTGAAAGACTTGCCGGAAGCGGCGAGAGAGCGGCGTCCCTCGTTCCACGCTCGCGAGCGAAGGAGAGGTTTACAACGGCGAGCATTCGCAGGCCCCCACTTATGCCAGGGCACGCATGGCGATCTGGTTATTAAACCGGGCGCTGGAAAAATCAGCCACGGGGTCAGAGCGAATCGCAGAATACATTTCCCGAATTCCGGACTCGAGGGTCTCGCGGCACCGAAATCTCAATACGCGTTCAACCTTTTCAAAGGAAACTCGATAACTGCGGCGGTCCTCGTTTTGAACGATGTCGATTCTGGTGTTCGGGACTACCCGCGCCATTGCGTCTCCCAATTCCTTGAGCTGGAGATTCAAGTGCGGTGAGCCCACGTTGAAGACTTCGCCGGAGATCCGCGAGGGTTCGAACTCCATACAGTCGATGAAGGCGCCGGCAGCATCTTGAACGTGGAGGAATGGCCTCCATTGGTCTCCGTTGAAGATCGCGATCTTTCCCGTGGAGACCGCGCGCGCGAGGAGCAAGTTCACGACCAAATCGAAACGCATCCTCTTCGACAACCCGAATAAAGTCCCCAACCGGAATACCGTGGGAGTGAAGTCGTCCCCGGCTGCTTCCAACAGAGTCTTTTCGGCGTCGACCTTCGTTTGCGCGTATACCGAAAGAGGAGCGAGCGCGGAGCGTTCGCAGACGAGCGATTCCGACGCTCCGTAGACGCTACACGAAGATGCGAAGACGAATCTAGAGACTCCGGACTCGCGCGCTACATCGATTAACATGCGCGTAGCGGCCCTGTTCACGTCCATCGCCAACTGCTTGTTTTCGTCGCAGGCGGGATCGCCCACGATCCCGGCAAGATGAACGATGGCGTCGCAACCCCTTATCGAGCGGACCACAACGCCAACGTCGCGGACATCTCCCCGAACGAGCTCAAAGCGAGGATGGGGTTTGACGTGATCCAGAGACGACTCTCCGAAAATCAAAGAATCGAGCACGCGCACGCGGTAACCACAGTGAAGCAACTGCGTGACGAGAACCGAACCTAAGTAACCCGCGCCGCCCAACACGAGAACGTGACTCACGCGCCCGCTGGGAACACTCCGTTCGCACATTGAACTCACACTCCCGCGGCCACGCTTCGGCCCATAAATTCATGCATGCGGACGATCGCATCGCAGACCTTTTCGACGGCCTCATCCTCGAGCGATGAATAGATCGGCAAGCTAAGAATTCGACTGGAAACATAATCGGTCACCGGCAGAGGACGCGAGTCCCATACTTCGCGATAGAGAGTCTGCCGATGCACCGGCGGCCAAAAATAGCGCCTGACCTGGATGTTTTCTTTCTGCAAGGCATCGACAAGCCAATCGCGGGATTGGCCGAACTGACGCTCGTCGACGATCACCGAAAAATCCTTGCATGCACTGCGATCGCCGGCTAAAACGCACTGAAAGCAGAGTCCGGGAACACTCTGCAGCCGCTGCTCGTATCGCTGACGAATCTCGTTTCGTCTCGTTACGCGTTCGTTGACGCCGTCGAGCCCGCGAACTGCAAGGGCGGCGTGAAACTCGCTCATGCGCGCATTAAGGCCGATGAGTTCAGGATCGTAGCTGCCGGAGTCGCCATAATTGCGAGCCGCGCGCAAGCGTTCCGCCAAAACCGCGTCGCCGGTCGTGATTAGCCCTCCTTCGCCCGCGACCAGCACCTTGGTCGGCGAAAAGCTAAAGACTTCGGCAACGCCAAACGCTCCTACTCGCGTTCCACCGGCGCTGCTCCCATATGCATGGGCCGCGTCGTAGACCACGGGTACGCCCCGATGGTTGGAAATCTCCGCAAGGAGACGCACGGGCGCCGGATTCCCAAATAAGTGCACTGCAAGAATGGCGGAAGTCTGCGGAGACAAGCGCGAGCGGACGGATTCCGGATCGATACAGAACGTCTGCGGATCGCAGTCGGCAAATACGGGCTTGAGGCCATTCCACACGACGCTATGAGCGGTTGAGTGGAAGGTGAAGCTGGGCAGGATAACCTCTCCGCGAAGGTTGAGCGCCCTTAAAACGAGAAGAAGGCCGGCAGTGCAACTGGAAACGGCGATACAGTGCCGCACGCCCAGAAAGTCAGCCGCAGCATGTTCAAAATGTTTGACTCGCTTTCCATTGGTAAGCTGCCGGCTCTCCAGAATTGCGGAAACGTCCTTCAGGAAACTGCGATCGGGCAAACCTTCGGGCTTTACGATCGGCAATAATCGTTCAAACATGGGGCGACCGCCCGCAATCGCAGGAAGATGCGCACTTTCAGCAGGCATAAACGTTGTTCTCCGTCATTCAGGCCTATTGGGCTGCCGGCCAATTTCTTCAGCCGGGACGCCTGCAACCACGACCCCTTCCGCCACGTCCTTGACGACTACCGCGCCCGCACCCACGTATGCGTACTTATGAATCACACGGTTTGGCGTGACAATCGCGCCGGAACCAACGTAGGCGAAGTCTCCCACGCGCACCGTTCCCGTCAAAGTTGCTTTTGGGAAGATGTGGCAACTTTTCCCAAGATGATTGTCATGATCGACGGATGCAGCCGTATTCACACACACGTTATCTTCTAGCACGGCTCCAGGAGTGACCGTAGCGCCAGCTAAAATCACGACTCCCTCGCCCAATTCGACGTGACGCGAGACATGAGCGCTAGGGTGAACCACACCCACCGGCGCGAGTCCGCGCGCGCGGACTTCCTCGAATTTCTTGTGGCGTACATAATTGTCACCGATAGCCACGGCGACGCCTTCGAAATCCAACTGCTTCATTAATTCCGCGAGCCCTCCAGCGGCATAATGTACCGTAAGGCCAAGGATATTGCGTCCTGCCGTGTGAATATCATCATCCAGTATCGCGACCACTTCCCAGCATTCGCCGGCGAGCAAGGCATCAACGATCACTTTGCCGTGGCCCCCCGCTCCCCAGACGATTGCCCGCCGTTTGTGATTTGCCATTTGTTCGGAAATCAGGCCAAATCGTGCATCCTGACGCGGCCTTCCTTTCCGTAAATGCCTTCACCGCGAAGCACGAATGGAATTGTCCGAAAAAGAATTTTGCAATCGGCCCATAACGAATAATGCTCGATATAAAGCAAGTCGAGAGCGATTCGCTGCGGCCAGGAGAGGAGATTGCGGCCCTGAATCTGCGCCAAACCCGTAAGGCCGGGGCGCATCTGGAGCCGGCGTGCTTCGCCGGGCGAGTAGAGCGCCGCCACTTCAACGAAAGTTGGGCGCGGACCAACAAGGCTCATGTCTCCGCGGAGCACGTTCCAAAGCTGGGGCAGTTCGTCCAAGCTCCACCTGCGGAGAATGTGACCCATACGCGTGATGCGCGGATCGCTCGACGATGTTTCGAAAGGATGACCCTGTTGCCGTGCATTCTTCAACATCGTTCGGAACTTCCACTGACGGAACGGTTTCCCATCTTGCCCGGCGACGCGCACGCCAAAGAACGCAGGGCCCGGCGAATCCAGGCTGGAAGCGATGACGATCAATGCGAATACCGGAACGAGGGCCAACATTCCTAGAAAAGCGATCGCGAGATCGATTCCTCGCTTCAACGCCAGCTGAAATTCATGCGGCAACTTCGACGCTCGCTCGGTTTCGGCTTGCCCGCGACCTTGACATGGCGATACCCAGAATCACGGAGAACACCAGGGCGTTCGCGGGTATGTGCAAATTGAAGTCGGTCAGGCTGTGCAATAGAATCGCGACGATACTTCCCGCGCAGCCAAGCGCAACCGCCCGTTCGAAGCGGCTCTCTCCGCGAGAGAAATCACGCAACGCTCGCACGAGAATGAAGAGAATCGAAACAAAGAGGCACATCGCTGCAGGAATTCCCAGGTCGCTTGCAATTTCCAAATAATCGTTATGGGCGTGGTTGACGAACTGAGTCAGAAACGTGGATTGCACCTCAGTGTAGGCGACGGGAAAAGTTCCGAGTCCAGCGCCCAACCAGGGATGATTCCGAATCAAAGTTCCGGTGCCTTGCCAGATTGACAGGCGGCTTTCATTCTTGACCGTGTATTCCTGGCCCACGTTTTCAAAACGGCCAACCACCGATCGCGCTCCGATCCAACCGGCCAAGCCGACGCTGAGAACAATAAATAGGCCGGAAAGCAGGAGGCCGGACTTTCGCTGCAAACTGGCCACGCCGAAAATGACGAGGATCGAAACCGCGCTCGCGATTATCCCCATTCGCGATCGTGAAAAAGTGAGGCCCACAGATAACATGATGGCGACGAATAAGAAAAAAATAAATCCGGGGAATCGCTGCCGCGATCCTCGCGTTTTTATTCTTGTAAACGACTGCCGCCCGTTTCCACGGAGCTTCCAGTATTCGTATAAGACGAGCGCCAGGCAAAGTGGGAGGATCATTTCGAGAAAGCCCGCGAAGTGATTGCGGTTGATGTACGTACCGGTAGCCTCCTCGAGGTCGTATTTCTTCGCGTAGGTAAAAATCATTTGCCAGCCGCTGAGATATTGGATCAAACCATACATGGATTCAAATGCGCCAAGAGCAACGAGAAAAGTGATGAGCCGGCGCACGCCGCCCTTCTCTTGCGCGATGATCTGCGCCAGATAGAATCCAGCCAGACACGTGAGCAAGATCAAAACTTGCGCCTGCGTGTCGTAGGGTGCCAGGGTTAGCGTCCCTTGCGAAACGGACGGGCGAGGAAGAGGGCGCGCGAACAACGGAAGAAGAAAACGAGGCAAAGGACAGAGCTGCAAGAGCACGGCGGCTACCAGTAAAGCCGGCACACCAAACCCCTTCAGGCGGCGCAACGCGCCGAAACCAGGGCCGGCGACCACCAGCGCCGATACGCCCAACAAGAGCACTTCGACCAAAGCAAACGTTCCGGGCTCCGCACCGCCGAAGGCGAGGACTGCCCAGAGGATTCCCACCATCAGCGCGACTTCAGCGCTTTTTACCATGACGAAATATTGGTTTGCCACAGATGGACCATTTCCATTACCTCGGCCTCAGCCGCGGTCGTTGGGCTTGTCCTGCAGATAGCCCGAGTAATAGTAGCCGGAATTCGTGTCGGCAAAATTGATTGTGGCGCCGAGCACACGCGAGCCTGCATCCACCGCGGAAACGTAGGCGCGGTGCACGAGATCGCGAGGCGTGGTTCCACCACCGACGACCAATATGACGCCATCGACGAGTGTAGAAAGGATACGGCTGTCCGCCAGGTTCAGAAGCGGCGGTGAATCCAGCACGACAAATTTGTATTCCTTTGACGCATCCCGGATCAACGTCCGCATGTATTCGGATGTAAGCAGGTCGGCCGGGTTCGGCGGGACCGGACCAGAAAAAAGCACCGATAATCCAGCAGGAGGCGCCTGCCAGACGAGGCTTCTCCAATCAGAATGTCCTGCTAAAAAATTCACCAAACCGGAAGAATTAGCGATCCCAAAAAAATCGTGAAGACTTGGGCGACGCAAGTCCGCGTCAATCAGCAGAACCGACTCGCCAAGCTGGGCTAAAGAGAGCGCGAGATTCGCGGCAACGGTCGTCTTGCCTTCAGCCGGCTGCGAACTCGTCACCAGCAGAGACGCCGGGGGACGCTTCGCGGTCGATAGGAGCAATGAAGTACGCAAGCTGTGGAAGGCTTCCGACAACGCCAGGTTCGGGTGGCCATTCCCTTCGATGCGATTCCAATGGACCATCGGCTTTGACAAATGCTTATCGGCAGCGAACACCATCGCTCGCTCGTAAAATCCATGCACACCGTTGCCATTGCTAGCAGCCGCAATTGCAGGAACCGAACCGAGCGAGGGCAATCGAAGGAATCGTTCGACGTCTTCCGCCGTCTTGAGCGTATTATCCAGATGCTCCTGCAAAAATGCCGCTCCGATTCCGAGGCAAAGACCTAAAAGCAGAGCCATCGATAAATTCAGCAGGATGCGCGGTCGCACGGGCTTTTCGGGAGGGTAGGCCGTATCCACTATTCGTATGTTCGTCGCCTTCATGCTAGTGGAGACGCCCGTTTCTTTTAATTTTTCGAGCAACCCGACGTACAGCTGCTTATTCGTATCCGCTTCGCGTTTCAAAATATTGTATTGAACCGATTTCTGAGCGACGTCATTCGCTTGCTTCCGCTGCTCGTCAAACGCCGATTGCACCATCTTTTCGTGATCCACGGCGGCCCGGTAGTCATCGGCGATGCTCTTTGCCGCGCGATCGCGTTCCTGGGCCAGCACCGCCTGGCTCTCGTCAATTTGGCTCTGAATTTCTTTCACGCGGGGATAATCGGGGTTGAATGTCGCAACGAGCCGGGCGCGTTCGCGTTGCAGCTCATCTAATTTTTCCGAAAGGTCCTGCATCAGCTTGTTGTCGAAAACCCCCGGAAGCGACGCATAATCGCCGGCTTGCAACAATTGGAAGTAGGATTCTTTCTCGAATCGTTCGGCCTGAGCCTTCGTCAGCTCTTCCTGCAGCTCACGAAGTCTTTGGGCGACGATGTTCTCGGTGGTTCCCTTGTCGGTCTCCAGAAACAACAGACCGTTTGCCAGCGCGTACTGTTGCAGATCATCCTCTGATTTTTCGAGCTTGACCTTCATGCCCAGTAACTGCTGCGAAAGCCAACTGGAGGCCTTTTGAGAGGCGTCCCAGCGCGCTTCCAAATTCTGTTCGATGTAGCTCGACGCCAACGTATTCACCACCTGCGCAGCCAATTTGGGGTCGCGCGAGTCGAAGGTGACCTCAATCAGGCGGCTGCGTTTTATGGGCTCGACGGTGAGTCGATCCTCGAACTTTTTCAGCACTTCGTCGGAAATGGCGGCGCCGGGAGTCTCTTCAACGGGTGAAGCCACCGGCGAGGACGAAATGTCATCCGGATCGATTGCCGGGCTATTTCGCGGACGCGCGCCGAATTCCGGGAGCCGATCGAGCCCAAGCCGGGAAATCACGCGGCGCGCCAAATTCTCACTCTTCAGTATCCGGTCCTGGGTTTCAAGATACGTATCCGAAATGCTTTCAACCTGGAAAAGCTCCTGCAGCGTGGGAATGTCCGGGTTCTCTTTTTGAATCTCGATCAACGTGCGGCCTTCGTACGTCGGTTTTTCCTTGAGCGTGGCGACGAGCGCGATCGTAAAAACGATGAAAAGAGTCGTCAGAATCGTGGCGTGACGCTTTTTGGCGACGCGCCAATACTCGATCAGGTCCGGAACTTCCTTTGGATCCTCGATGTTGCGACCGCCCAGTTCCTTACCGCGGAGCTTCACCAGGGAATCTTGAGGCGGTTCGTACAAGCTGATTTTGGTCTCTTGTTCCATATCGGGGATTACGGGTGAAAAATGACAACTCCACTGGCCGTTGCAATTGCAGTTTCCGTCGCCCTATAGAGAGCGCTTTTTGCGGGACTGTTTGGAATGAAAACGATATCCGAAGGCTGTAACGTCACATCCGGGGCTTTTCCCGCCAGTATCTTTCCCATGTCAATGGAGATTTCGGCCCGCTGGCCGGTGCGTGCTTGCATTCGGATGATCCTTGCGTGGCTCTGAGCGGACGTGGCAGTCAGTCCTTCCGCAAGGGCGAGTGCCTGCAAGACTGACATCTTCTGATTGTTCTTCATCACGAACCCGCCGGGCCGTTTGACCCCGCCTACGACGTACACGATGCCTGCGCGCGTCACTTTGACGACGTCGCCCGGATAGACGGGCACGTTAAATCGGGGATCGGCCGAATCCAACAAGTCTTTGAGATTGACTTGTACGGTCTGGCTGCCGGCGGGACTGGAATTTGCGTCAGCCGCGTCTTTTGGATGTTGCGATTCTACTAAGGCCGGATCAGCACCGGTGTGAGTTTGGCGGCTGCCATCCGTTCGAGCAACGCCCACATCCAAGCCCGCTCCGCGCATAACGAGGACTTCGTCGCCCGCATCTTGCGCGAGTCCTTGAGCCAGCGAAAGCATCTCGAGCAAACTCTTGGGTTCTCGAACCTCGAAGACTCCTGGCTTATTCACTTCTCCGAGCACGGAAATCGGATGGCTCTCGACCGAACTGACCAAAACTCCCACGTGTGGGTCTTTAATGTATTCACGCAATCTGTCTTGCAGGGATTGTTCCAATTCGCGCGCAGTCAGACCCGCCGCCTGAACGCCGCCCACAAGGGGCAGTGAAATCTCGCCGTTCGCCGCCACGCGGAGGGAGCGATCCATCTCCGGCGCCTCAAACACCTTGATTTCCAGGAAGTCCTGCGCTCCAATTCGATACTCTTCGACATCGCCTTCCGCAGTGTGGGCAGCCAGTGACTCGTGCAATTCTTCCAGGCGGCGATTGTAATCTTGAGTTGTCTGGCCTCGAGACGTGCTGCCGTTTTGCCGAGGTGCGGCTGAAGTCTGCGAACGCGACGGCGGGCAGGTCCACAGCAGCAGGGTGCCGACGACTGCTGGCACGAGCATCAAGTTCGTCTGGAGAGAGCTCTTCACTTACCAACCTCTGATTCTTTAGGCTTCAAGGTATACGCCTCGGCCATCAAGAGGTCTAGCGGAACTCTACGCGATCGGGCCGGCCACTGGAAGATAGCCATCTACTCACGAAGAAGCAATAGCGAACTCCTGGCAGGAAGCCTGCGACCGGGTCGATGCGGTCGCGCTTACAGATCAATGGCTGCCTGGCAATTCAATCGCAGCAGCTCGCGCCGGAAGGTCCTATGCACGCACGTTCCGAAATTTCGGGAGGTATGGGAGTAATCCTCTCTTCCGCTGTGGTTTCATTTAAGGATAGCGAGCTTTTAAATCGCACCTACTGGACGAGATGTAACCGCGGGTCCGGTGATCATGCCATCACCATCATCCCATCACCAAACCGGTCGGCCTCGCTCGCTGCTTGATGCGGTTTGGCATGGCTTGGCGCGCGTCTGAAATAAAGAACCCGATGTTACTCATCTGCTTTTCGCTCCAAATCTTGCGGTTGCGAATGGCGCGCCTGCAGCGTAGACTCGTTACGGCTTTGCAGTGAATTGAACGTTTCGGGGCGTAGCGCAGCCTGGCTAGCGCGCCTGGTTCGGGACCAGGAGGTCGAAGGTTCAAATCCTTTCGCCCCGACCAATTATTTTTGAATCAGCAACTTACAACTTTAGCAATTCAAGAAAAGGCGCGATGAGCGCCTGGTACCAAACCAAGCGTTCTTGTCTCATACCGGTTGGACTCGAACGCTCTTGTCCTTTGAGTTCATTGCCTTGCAACGGGAGCTTCGCTCCACCAAGAATCCGATTCTGGGGACAGTAGGTACAAGATCAGCCCTTTGGGAAGAAAAAACCAAAGTCGGGTTCAAGTTCTGCGCCCCCGCAAGATTCGGTCCTGTTACTGTGTTTGATTGGCGAAATCACAGAGAAAATTTCTAGCGCAGAGATTTCGTGGGAAGGGATGACGGTTCTCGTTGTAACGACTATTCCAAGTGAATTCCCCTGAGTGCGCGCCATCCGGCTGCAAATCGCCCCGCGAGCGGTAAGGGGCCGTCTCGTTCCGGCCCTTGGGTGCGGGGTCGGGCCACTGGTACATGCCCCAGAGAGCGTCCAGAAGTCTTCGTGGCTTCTGCTTTCCCGGTTCCTCGCCGACAACATGGGTCCCTCCCATAAAGCAGCCGCTCGCTTTGGAAGCAAAAGCCCTCGCTTTTGGGTGCCCCAGAAAATGGAGCAATAAGAAAGGGAGAAAGTTTCATGTCCTGCTTGGATGTTAAGTGGAACAGCCTTTGGCTGCGGATCGGTCACCGACACTTCGGCCAATAGAACATGGTTTGGGGTTCGTCGCAAGGCTCCCGGAACGAAGGCCTGCGACGCCGTAGGCGGCGCGTTTAGGCCGTAGCGGAGGGAGTAGCCGACGATGGGACCGGCCTTTACACTGGATTGCGCCGTGAGGGGTCCTCTGCCACAACGTTGAGGTTCACTGCGGACGGATAGCCCTGATGTCCGCCGAAATAGCAGTCGATGGCCGCGACCTTTCCGCCTGCGAATCTGAAATGCTCTATATTCCGAAACGATCTGCCGTTCTCGGTTCGGCAAAGATATTTGACAAACGCTTCGTTGTCCCTTTCGATTACGCTCTCCAGTTCAAAACGTGCGATCCACTTCGCCTCTGGCCAGCATTTTGCCTTGAAGCTGCCCTTGCCGATGTGGTCGTCCCCGTTCGGGCTGGTAAAGGTGAAGTCGTCAGCAAGCAAGCTTTCAACCGCGCTCCACTCCTTCTTTTCCCACCCCGAGTAATAGGCTCGGATGATCTCGTTTTCTGTCATGCCGAATATCTCCTCCTCACACGCAATCAGTGCGGCCGCGATCGGCGAGAGCTCCCTTCCGCAGTAAGCGAAAGCAGGCCCGAAGCTCTTCTGTGAAAAGCTCCGGCTGTTCCCAGGCCGCGAAATGGCCGCCGCGATCCAGCTCGTGCCAGTAGATAAGTTTTGGATAGCACGCCTCCGCCCACGTGCGCGGAGGGCAGTAAATTTCACGCGGGAAAACGCTATAACCCACAGGAAGATCAACCACACCCGCATTGGCCCCGAGATCGGCGTTCTCGAAATAGATGCGCGCGGAAGAAGCCGCCGTGTCAGTCAACCAGTAGAGCGTGATGTCGTCCAACATCTCGTCGCGCGTGAGTGCCGATTCCGGATCTCCGTTGTTGTCCGTGTGCTCGTAAAACTGCTCATAGATCCACGCGAATTGACCGGCTGGCGAGTCCGCAAGCGTGTAGCCAATCATTTGCGGTTTCGTTTTCTGTACCAGGAAGAAACCAAACCCGTCACTCTCAAAATGTTTCATGCTTTCCACGGCCTGCTGTTCCGCAGGCAGTAATGTCGCTGGAAGCGTTTGTGGATAGACGAGCGGCATGTTGAGATGAATTCCCAGAAGGCCTGGCGAGCGCTGTTGCGCCAGCCGTGTCGTCACCCAAGCGCCCCAGTCGCCGCCCTGCGCGACATAATGGGAATAGCCGAGGCGCCGCATCAGTTCCGCCCACGTTCTGGCGATGCGATCGACGCTCCACCCTCTCTCTGCGGGCTTATCGGAGAACGCAAACCCCGGCAACGATGGTGCCACAACGTGAAAGGCGTCCTCGGCCCGTCCGCCGTGTGCTGTCGGGTTCGTTAAGGGCTCAATTACCTTGAAAAACTCGAGCACCGAGCCGGGCCACCCGTGCGTGATGATGATAGGAATGGCGTCGGCATGGCGTGACGGGACATGCATGAAATGTATGCCCAACCCATCAATTTCAGTGCGGTATTGAGGAAAGCCGTTCAGTTCCGCCTCGCATCGCCTCCAGTCGTAGCGGACCCGCCAGTACTCCATGAGCGCCTGGAGCTTGGCCAGCGGCACACCTTCCGACCAGCCCGTGACAGTTTCGCGCTCCGGAAGACGTGTGCGGCGCAGTCGAAAGTTCAGATCGTCGAGCACGACTTGTGGCGTGTGGAAAACGAACGGTGTCACCGCTGAGATCTCCTCCTCATGGCCAAGGGCGCTTGCCGTCTGGAGCAAACCGGATGCTCCAGCTAATGTGCACGCTCCCGCTTTGAGAAGGCCTCTACGCGATATGGTTTTTCGAATCATGACAGATGTTTGCTCCCACTCACTGTGCGGTAAAATCCTGCCGCTCTAGTTCGCTTTTTTGATCGCCAGACTTCGACTGGTCAATCTACTTGCACAATGCAAGCGGTATCTACGATACGCAGATTTGTTGCAAAATGCAAGTGGTGGTATCTGATGGATGAGTGAACGGGAATGAGAAACGCGCTGCGCTCCGGCTGCCCCATCAATCTGACCCTTGAAACGCTCGGCGACCGTTGGAGCTTGATAGTCATCCGGGACCTCATGTTCGGCAATCGCCGGCACTATGGGGATCTTCTAAGGCAATCCGAAGAAGGAATTGCTTCGAACATTCTAGCAAACAGGCTGGCGCGCTTAGTGGAAGCCGGCCTCCTATCACGAACTGACGACCCGAGTCACAAGCAAAAGGCGATTTACAGCCTAACCGAGCCCTCGATACAACTGGTCCCACTGCTCGCTCACATGGGGGCGTGGGGTCGAAGACACACTCCTGCGTCCAGGGAGTTATCAATCCGCGCGCAGCTTCTTGAAGAAGGGGGCGAGCGAATGTGGAAGGCTTTCATGGCCGAACTAAGAAGCATCCATCTTGGAGCGCGCGCCCCGCGACGGTCGGTGTTCGCGGAACTTCAGAGGGCCTTCGAGTCTGCGTCCAGGCGCCAAACTAATAGGAGAAAATAACGTTCGCAGCTTGCCTGCTTACGACGGTGCCGGCCCAGAAACGGAGTTCTGGGGAATTGGTCGACGAATGCTTGGCTCCGAAACTGGAGGGCATCCAGAAAACTGCGGCGGAGTTCGATTTACGCACATCGCGATAGCTCTGCGCCCTTGACCCTGGACTGTCCCCAGAATCGGATTCCCGGTGAAGCGAAGCTCCCGTTGCAAGGCAACGAACTCAAAGGACAAAGAGCGTTCGAGTCCAACGGGTATGAGACAAGAACGATTGGATTCGTACCAGGCGTTCATCGCGCCTTTTCTTGAATTGCTAAAGTTGTAAGTCGCTGACCAAAAAAAATTGGTCGGGGCGAATGGATTTGAACCATCGACCTCCTGGTCCCGAACTAATCAGTTCAACTCCATAACGCTTTATCTTGGCGTCGCTTACGGAGTCAGGAGCGTTATTCCCCCTCTTTTAGTTGTACCTAACCTGTACCTAGCGATCAGGCACAAGATCAGCCCTTTGGGAAGAAAAACCAAAGTCAGGTTCTGCGTCTCGCAAGATGCGATCCTGCTAGTGCGTTGATTGCGGGCAATCGTCAGAGAAAACGTCTACTACCGCATCGCCGATCGCTAGATGTACAATCGCGCGGCTTCACGATAGCAATCTCAGATGAATCCTGACCCGTCCGATGGCCATGCGGGGAAGACCAGAGAAGACTATGAACGCACTCGGAACTAGACTTGCCCCGCAAGCCGCAGTCTTGTTGCTCCTGTTCCTCGCAGCTGTGCCTTTGCGCGCGCAGGTTAACACCAATTCTGCGGTGCAACTCCACGTTTGCAATAAGGGCACGGTTCCCGTCGAAGTGGTCGCCGCACAGAAAAATGAATTCGTCCCCGGCGTCCTGCTGGGCTGGAGAGTCACTGGCACGAACGTGGCTCCCGGGAAATGTAATCCTGTTTATTGGAGTTCCGCGGGGTATCCGGCTTACATTGCATTTGGCTTTGCCGATGCAAAAGGCCAGTGGGGATCAGGCAAAATTGCCCAGGTGCCCGATTTTGGTACGTTTTCCCGTTGGTTCCACAGTAATGAGATTCTGACCGGCGCCGCGGTCGCTTTGTGCGCCCAGAAAGATGGGACCAGCTACGTCAGCGACGGCGATGTGCCGGCCAATTGCGCGGGTCTGAAATATGCCAGGAATTTCAGCGGAAATCTTAGTGCACCGGACGACAGGTACGGGCCACTCCTTCCTCTCACATCCGCTCTGTTTTTTGAGACAGACAACCAAGTTTGCCACGGCGGGACTTTTGGGGGACAAATTCAGTGCGAATATTATCTGAACATCGCTCCTAGCGCCACCAGCCGGGAACTGAACGCAAAGAAGGGGACGGGAGACGGCGCGGACGACGCTGCGGAACCCATTAGCGACGAGCAGTCCATGCAGATCCTCGCCAAATTGCTCAAAGCCGTGATAAACGCAGCGGACGCTCAGAGCAAGCAGCGTGCGCAGGCGGAGCTCGACGCGGCGGAAGCGCGTTTGAAGCACGCGCGGGAACTGCAGGCGGACAGAGAGCAGAAACAGAAACAGATCCTGGCTGCGGACGCTGCCGGCAACCCCGACGCGAAGATTCCGGCGCAGATGGTCCGGCGCGAACAAGAGAACAACCGGCAGAGATGGGCCGGAACGCGCCAGTCTCCCGCTGCCTACGATCCCCAGTGGATGGGGCAGAATCTCGTCATCGTCGGCACCGTGTCGCGCGTGGAAGTCGACCCCAACGGTTCGCCGAATTGGGTGACCATTTACTTCAAGGAATCACCCAACGCTACATTCGTCGTCTGCTCTCCATATCCCGATCTTTTCCAGGAAAGAGTCGGCCTGAATCTGAATGCCCTGGTCGGCAAAACGCTGGAGGCCGCGGGACAGGTCGAGTCGCCTTATTGCGGAGGAAATGCGCCGAAGGGCAGCATCCGAGTCGTCGAATCCACGCAGTGGCAGATTCACTGATTGGGATTGGTTTGGGGTTCAGCCCAGATCGGTAGGTACAGGTTAGGTACAACTAAAAGAGGGGAAATAACGCTCCTGAGTCCGTAAGCGACGCCAAGACAAAGCGTTATGAGATTGAACTGATTAGTTCGGGACCAGGAGGTCGAAGGTTCAAATCCTTTCGCCCCGACCACAATTTTTGGAATCAGCGACTTACGACTTTAGCAATTAAAGAAAAAGAGCGATGAACGCCTGGTACGAATCCAATCGTTCTTGTCTCATACCGGTCGGACGCGAGCGTCCTTTGTCCTTTGAGTTCATTGCCTTGCGACAAGAGTTTTGCTTTACTGGGAATCTAGTTCCCCGGACAAGATCAGCCCTCTGGGAAGAAAAACCAAAGTCAGGTTCTGCGTCTCGCAAGATGCGATCCTGCTAGTGCGTTGATTGCGGGCAATCGTCAGAGGAAATGTCTACCGCAACGAGTGCGTGCGAGGGGAAGGCGCTTCTCATGACCAGCCGAACTTCCCACCGGGACAGGACCCAGTTCCAGGAGCAGTAGCCGGCCTAACAATTAATCTCCGGTCCAGAGCAGAATTGGCTCACGACTTGCAAGAAATTCTTCGTATCGAAAAAGAACCCGTGAGGCATGCCGTTTAACACCTCACGGGTTCGTGTTCCTAAGCGTGCGTGCCGTCGCGTCTGGGAATGAAACCCCAGCAGGGATCAGGCACGAACCCCGGGGGGACGAATGCCCTATTGCTCGAATCGGCCGCGTCCGAGTCTCTTCAAGAGCTGCTTGCCAACATTTTGCGGGCAGCTTCGGTTGCGTGATGGCGACATCCGCAATCGACTTGTCTATTCTTTCGTCTACGGGGGTTGCCAGAAACGCGTGGATGTCGCCCGCATGCGGCCCGCTGAGTACGATTGCCATGCCCGAGATTTGTCCGCGCTCGTTGATCTTATTACCCATGACGGGGAAGAGGTTGGAACTGGCGGGAAACAGCGTGTCAAGGTCGGTCAGCACGCCGTCCTGCCAGATGAAGGCATGCGACCAGTTGAACTTGGCGTCCAGCGAGCTTCCCACCACTTGGCCCCGGTCGTTGATGCCGGAGGCGAAGGCGGCAGCATCTCCCGGCGCAGTGCCGATGTTTGTGACTGGGCCGTCTGCGCCGTCCTGCCAAACCCCGGCAAGGAAGGTTGTGCCGTCAGCACTGCCGATTTGCCCAACAATTTGGCCCCGGTTGTTAATGCCCTGGGCGAGAGCGCCATTTCCAAGGTCAAGAAGCGTGGAGACAACGTCGTCTTTCCACGATGCGCCGTGAAGCGCTGTGGTGCAGTTTCCCGAGTAGCCTACGGCTTGGCCTTGATCGTTGATCCAAAATGCATCCCCGTCTGTATCGTCAGTCACCAAAGGAAGAGCTTTGGCGGTGCCTTTTTCCCACATCACCGGCAGCGCAACCCTATTATTAGTTGTGTTGGCCGGGCATGTGGTGTCCAAGGCGCCGTTTTCCGCGAATCCTACGATTTGTCCACGGTTATTGATCGAGCTCGCCTGCCCATTATTTCCGCCGAGCGTCGGGAGAGCACTCATCTTGGGGAATTGCCAAAGAAACGGACGACACGTAAGGTGTGTGCCGAAGCCGCAAATGTCTTCGCCGTTCGGGTCTGGGACAGCCGTTTCGGAATCACCCACTATGAGGCCGAAATCGTTGATCTCGCCCCAGTTGCTCGTAGTGTTCGTTCCTCCCAGCGTGCCGAGGTCGAGCTTGAATCCGTCGATGTCTAGGAATAGGCGTCCGTTTAGAAGTGTCCCTAACAAGCTATCCTGCTCCCCCGGTGGCAGGTTCTGAGCCATGACCTCCGTCCAGCCTAGATCATTGAGGGACATGGCACACCCCAGTATGTCATTCCCTTCAGTACCCAAATCGGTAACTTTGTAGCTCGTTTGAGCGACCGCATCACTGAAGCAACCCAGAACAATCATCG
The DNA here is from genome assembly GCA_050747005.1 of Candidatus Acidiferrales bacterium. Taxonomy (GTDB): domain Bacteria; phylum Acidobacteriota; class Terriglobia; order Acidiferrales; family UBA7541; genus Palsa-295. The sequence continues at coordinate 1,645 of JBOGNE010000056.1, read as the reverse complement.
CAACCCACGGTATCCAGAAAATCCGCAACCGTCTTAGTGCGCTCATATCTTCTCCTTTTCGTCCGAGCAGAGTCTTTGTGCTGAGATGAGTGGCGATTTACGTCAGGTACCACTCGGCGCTCTGACAGTTAGTGTGCGATTGAGAGCAGAATTGGCTCACAACTTCACAGATTCCTGCTGAGTCAGAACTGGGGGAGCATCTGGTGTTCCACGTCCACAATGATTGCGTGAGACAACAGGTTCAAGACTTCACAGCTCGAAGCCGAGTGACGGAGCAACAGCTTTCTGGGACGATCCCAAAACGACTAGAGCGACTGTTTCTCCAACTTTTCATACCCGCACTGGCGAAAGGTTATGAAATTCGAGAACACCGCACAGTCAAGAGTCAGGCAGATCATTTCGACTGGACTTTCAAATAGTTAACGTACAAACTTGTCGGTATGTTAGATGGTCACAAGAGGAAACGACGGCTCCGTGATCCAGAGCGTACACGGGAACGCTTGCTGCAAGCGGCTTTTCGGGAGGTGCACCGATCAGGCTTCCAGAGTGCTGGCATCGATACAATTCTCGCCGCCACCAACGTCACCAAAGGAGCGCTCTATTACCACTTCGAGAGCAAGGAAGCCCTAGGCTATGCCGTCGTCGAAGAGAAAATCGCAAAGCTTACGCGCGACAGGTGGTTGCGTCCTATGCAGAGCGAGGGGGAAGCCATCGACATTTTGATCGGCGTTGTCCGGCGGCTACCAGCTGGGCCCCAAGACGTTCGCGCTGGTTGCCCGCTGCTCCTTTTGGCCCAGGAGATGTCTCCGCTGGACGAGCAATTCCGCAAGCGACTGGAAAGGATATTCCTTGACTGGCAGGAAGGTGTTGCAACCCTTTTGCGGAAGGGGCAGGCCCAAGGGACGGTGCGCCGCGACCTGAATCCAGAGGAGGCTGGTAGCTTTCTGGTCGCCATGGTCGAGGGCTACGCCTCGTTAGCAAAGAATGCTCAGGATGCGAAGGTGTGGAAAGCGGGAATCAGAAATATCGCGGGATGGCTGAGGTCTCTTCGGCCGCCGGACAACTACAAGCGGGGCTGACCGCATAGCCTCTGGCGGAGGCAGTTGACACTGATAGACACCAACCGGTTCGTCTGCCCGGACGGTCAGGATCGCGATCGGGCTAAGCGTTTCAAACTACGTCATGAAAAGGAGAACGAACAATGACAAGGAGCACAATGCCGCGCAGGAATCTGCTCGCAACGGGAGCCTGCGCGCTGGTCGGTGCGGTGCCCCTACCCGGACTGGCAAGGGCCAGCGCATTGGGAGGGCATGACGTAACGAACGAGGAGATCATCCATAAGTGGTACGCGGCATGGGAAAAGAAGGATTTGGGCACGTTCAATATGCTGCTCGCCGACAACTTCACCTTTACGAGCGCGGCCGGCGACGACCACATCAGCAAGAGCACTTTCAAAGCGCAATGCTGGGACACACAGGTTGATTTCATTGGACACTTTGACCTTGAGCGGATCACCACGTGTTGTAGCAACGTAATTCTGTCACCCTAACGGCAACATAAAAATGTCACCCCCCTTGGGTGTTTGTATGTGCCAAGCGGGTATCGCCGTAGTAGAGCGAGACCTGGCCATCGAGCGCCTGATAGA
>JBOGNE010000055.1:0-57145 GCA_050747005.1 Candidatus Acidiferrales bacterium | reverse complement strand
TGGAGCGGGCGTCTGGGCGATTCACGATCAGCTTCAAGGCAATTCCGACTTTGCCGTGAATGCGATCCTCACGCTGGGATTCGGCCTTTGCGGCGTGCTTTGCTGGCGACGTTACGCACGGCGGTCGTCAGGAGTGGTCGCTGTTTCGGGCGGTTTTCTGTGCTGGGGAGCGGTGTTCCCGGTCGCGACTTTGCTGGCCGAATACGCCCCGAAACTGCAACTGAATGGCGAATTATGGAACGTCCCGAAGTATTTCGTTGCGTTCGGAATGGTATTAACGCTGCTGGAAGATAAATCGAAGATAATTGAAGCGACGAGCGATCGGGAGCGCGCGGAGAATCGTCTCTTGGAGCGGTTGGCGCGCGTAACGTCCAGACTACTTGCTGGTAAAGATCCGGCAGTCCTTTGCGACGAAATTGCCGCAGCTCTCACCGAAGCGAGCAGCTTTGGGCAGGCTGCACTGCTGCTCGCGGCCGAGGATCATTCCGTCCGCATCGCCGGTTCAAGCCGATTTTCGGATGTCGATCTTGCCGAGCTTCGGGAGCAGACCGGCGGCTGGACCGTTGAAAAACTTAAGTCACTTTATCAAGAGGGTGACCGCCTCGGCAATAATTCTTTCTGGGTTTCGGCGGTAGGCGGCATGGTGCTGATGCCTCTGATTTCCTGGCGCGGATCGCACGTCGGCTGCATTTGCCTCCGCAAATCCAAGAAGATTGCCCCGATAGAAGCGTCGGAATTCGTGAAACTCGAAGTGCTGGCCTCGGATCTGGCGGTAACCATCGAAAACTCACGCCTGCATCATCAGCTCGTACGGTCGGAAAAGCTCGCCGCGCTCGGACAATTGGTCGCTGGAGTGGCCCACGAACTGAACAACCCCCTGACCGGCATCATCGGATACAGCGACTTGCTCGCCGACGAGCTAAAGCAGGACACGGCGGCGAAGCGCGTGGCGAAGCTTGGACATGAAGCCCGGCGCATGAAGCGAATCGTCGATGGCTTGCTGCGGTTCGCGCGTCAGAACAACCCCGCAACGCGCGCCGCCGATCTGGAATCGGCGCTCCGCGATGTGATTCAGCTCCGTGAGTACCATATCCGCAAGCACGACATTCAGATGGATGTCCATGTTGACCCTGCGATGCCGCGCATCGCCATCGGCGAAGATGAACTGAAGCAGGTACTCCTGAATATTCTGAACAACGCGATTGACGCGGTGGAAGAGAGCGTGAAACGGGAGATTCGGATTGCCGTCACGAACCACGACAACCGCGCCATCATTCAGTTCGAAGATTCCGGCCCCGGATTCACGGATCCGAATCGTGCCTTCGATCCGTTCTACACGACAAAGCCGGTCGGCAAAGGTACCGGCCTCGGACTCAGCATCTGTTACGGCATCGTGCAAGAGTGCGGCGGCGAAATCACGCTGGCGAATAGCCAACCCTACGGCGCGAGTATTGCCATCGAACTGCCTGTAGCCGTCGCGGTGGCGCATACCATCGCGGTCCTCCCCGGCTCAATTCAATAACTGGGATCGCTTATTTCAGAGAGTACGAGCGATACAGGGTGTCGCGCTGGGCCGGGATGTAACCGGCATCGGAGATGATGAGGCGAAGCTCGGCTTCATTCGTGCGATTGCGGACTCCGGCGGCGTACACGACGTTTTCCTCGATCAAAATGCTGCCAACGTCGTCTGCACCAAACTGCAGCCCGACCTGGCAGATTTTGATTCCCGGCGTGAGCCAGCTCGACTGGATGTGGTCGATGTTGTCGAGATAGAGGCGGCTGATCGCGAGCGTCTTCAAGTAATCGAACGCGGTGGCTTCAGGAACTTTCTTTCCCAGCGGCGTATTTTCCGGCGCGAAAATCCAGGGAATGAACGCGGTGAACCCTCCCGTATCTTCCTGAATGCGGCGAAGCAGCTCAAGATGGTTCACGCGGTGGCGATATTCTTCGCCACAGCCGAACATCATGGTGGCCGTCGTACGCATGCCGAGCGAATGCGCGGCGCGATGCATCTCAACCCATTCTTCGGAGCGGCATTTCAGGCGCGAAATGCGCGCGCGAATTTCGTCGTCGAGGATTTCGGCCCCGCCGCCGGGAATCGAATCGAGGCCGGCATCGCGCAGGCGCGAAATCGTGTCGCGCAGCGAAAGACCGGAAACTTCCGCGATGCAGGTGATTTCCGGAGCGGAAAAGCAGTGCAGGTGGACCTGCGGAAATTTCTGTTTGATCGAACGCAGCATATTTTCATAAAACTCGATTCGCAAATCCGGGTGCAAGCCGCCTTGCATCAGAATACCCGTTCCGCCAAGCTCAATCATTTCCTGAATTTTTTCATGGATTGCTTCGAGCGGCAGGATGTAGCCGTCCTTCGCTCCCAACGGCCGATAAAACGCGCAGAAGGAGCAATACTCGGTGCAGAAATTCGTGTAATTGATGTTGCGATCGATCTGGTAGGTGGCGACGCGGGGATCGGTCTTCTTGCGGCGCACTTCGTTGGCGGCCATGCCGATGCCGATAAGATCGTCGGAATTAAAGAGATCGAGCGCTTCCTGTTGCGTGAGTCCCATGGATTTCGTCTTCCCCGTTAACGGTCAGATCAAGTATAGCGGATCGCCGGCCCGAACGACGCCTTCTCGCAGCACGGCGCCGTAAACTCCGGCGCAACCATCATGCTGGCGCGCGATCGTCTCGAGAACGACGGGGGACGGCGCCGCCGTTTCTGGCTCAAGATTGATGATCACGCAGCGCGGATCCTTCTTCACCAGTTGTACGACGACCTTATCGCCGACCTGTATTTCGCTACCAATCAGATGGTCTTCGAAAAATGGCTGATCGTCATCCCACGCAGCATAAAAATTTGCACGAAAGCGCCGCGGGTCGAGAGTGATTCCCGTTTCTTCCGAAAGCGCCCGAACGGTGCTCAAGCCAAAAAGCGAAACCGGGCGCGCATCCGTCATGCTGCGCTCTGAAAAACGCAGGCGCAGCGAGCGCCCAAACCGCTTTTCAAGATGCTCGGTGAAATTCGTGTCGCCCATCCAGAATTTGCCCCCATCGGGCGTGACGACCTCCATCGCGTATTGCGCCGTATCCGGAATTTCTTGCTCGACGGGCGGTGGATCAAGAAAGCGCGGGCGAAAGAGAATCATCTCGCGGCTCTGTCGCGCCGTCATCCACGGAAAGTTCGTGGGATTGTAATTATCCACGAACGCATAGACGCGGTCGCCGACCAGTCCGGCGAATGTAACGCGCGCCGCGTCAAGGTCTTCGCCAGCCATGCTCTTCACGGGGTAGCGTCGAACGGTCTTAAGGGCGCCGATTCTTTCCACGCGTCAAGCTCCGCCGCGCGCGGTAGTCTTTGCGCTTGGAGCAGCCGCGAATTCGAGGGGACGGTTGCGCGGGATCAATCCAGCCGCGGCCGATTTTTCGAAATAAAGGCGCAGCCCGTCGAGATAGTCGTTGTCGAGATCGAAATGCACGTTGTCGGTGAGATATGTTTCGAGCGCGCTCACGGGCAGTTCGAGCTTTACCGAGGCAGCCTCGGCGATTTCGCGGACGCGTTCCAGGCCGTACTGCTTCGACGCGTGAAAATCGGCCACGACTTCCGGCGTAATTGCGTCGCGGCGCCCTACCCAGATCGCCAGCACGCACGGTTTCCCGGTCATCTCGCGCCACTGGTAAGCAACATCGTAAACAAAGATCGTTTCAAATCCCGGCACCGGCATTTCGTCCGGGTCGCCCTGGCAGCACTGTTCGCCACTCGGGGCTTTGCCGGAGAGCGCGTCCATTTTCAGAGCGATACGCAACGCGGGATCGCCGATTATCAATGCAGCGTCGGCGTGCTTCAGCATTTCGGAAACATCTGGTGCGGCATCCACAAATTCCGGCTTGATTTTCCAGTAGCCATCCGCCAGCAACCGCACCAGCGCGGCAGAACTGCGCGAACTCTTGTCAAGCGCGATGCGTTTGGCCATCTCAATCGGCCTTTTGGACACAACCAGAATGCTGCGAACTTCGCCTTTTGCAGCCACCGCCATGCCCGGCAGTGCGATCACGTTCTCGATACGTTGATATTCGATTGCCGGAATAATCGCGACATCGACTTCGCCTTGCCGAAGCGCTTCCGCGCACTGCGAGGGAACGGCAAACGACAAATCATATTTCCCGGCAAGCGGCCCTTCCGCAAATCCCCAGACGAGGGGCGCTGTATTCAGAAACTCGACGATCGAAATGCGAAGCTTGCTCACATGGTCCTCGCACAACAATCCATTAAATATAGCACGCGCGTTTCTTTTTGACTTCCGCTCATGCGAACCCTACTAAGCGGAAGCCTGCGTTGCAGGGACCGGCAGGTTTCGTGCAGCCAATTCGCCGCGCTTGCGGTAAAAAATTACTGCGACGACAACGCCCGCGAGTGCGAGGCCTGCGCCGAACTCCGTGGTCCACAAAACTGTGACGCGGGCATGGCGGGTGTTGGCATCGAAGAATGCCTGGATAAAGAGGTTGTGGGAGGCGTGCAGAATCATGCCGGTCCAAACGCTGCCGGACTTAAGCCGCATCCAGGCAAAAAGAAAACTGATTCCAACGACCATCACCGTAAAGCAGGTTACGGAATACCAGAGCGGACCGGAACCGTGATAATTCGAAAACAAAATGATTGGATAATGCCAAAGAGCCCATATAACCCCGCTCAGCAGAGCCACGCTGCGAAACGGCATAAGCTTCGCGAGTTCCGGCACAAGAAACCCGCGCCAGCCCAATTCTTCGCCGAGAGCCGAAATGCAGGAAACCAGCACACCTGCCGTTGCGAGAAAAATAAAAAGTGCTGGCAGCGCCAGGGCATGCGGCAGGCGTGGAAAACGCCTCTCGAATCCCATCAGACTGGCGCTGTTGGGATTGAAATACCCAGCGAACCAAACGGGCAGATACACGGCGCAAGCATAAACGAGAGGAATCCAGTAGCTCGCAAATTGATATTTCGTCTTTCCCCATCCAAAGCCGTGGCCGCGGAGATTGCCCTGAAAAATCAAACGCGTGAGAAGCCCGGCGACTCCAGGGCACCACATGAGCCCGAGAATGAACAATCCGCCGTGCGCTTCCATTCCGCGCCGTTCGATGATCAGGCGATAGAAAATTGCGCTGAAGCCGAGCGTCAGAATCAAATAGACGAGAATCGAATTCGTTACGCGCGTTCGCCCGGCGTCCGTCACGTTATGTCCTCCAAATGAATCGCTGGAATATAGCCCAATTTCGAGCAAAATGGTCGGCGAAACGAAGCCCTGCGGTTGGGCTTGATCGGCGCCCTACGAAGGCGCTTGCGAATAGGAGGCCATCCTGGTGAAATGGATTACGGTCTCATTGATGTTAAGCGTTGCCGCCTTGCTCCCGCGCGGTGCCCGCGCGCAAACAAACGACGGAATGGTCCACGTCGTGATGCAAACGGAACGCGGAGAAATCGAAATCGCGCTCGATGCGCGGCATGCTCCCATTACCACGGCGAATTTCCTTCGCTATGTCGATCGCGGATTCTACGACGGCGGAACCTTCCATCGCACGGTGAAACTCGATAACCAGCCAACCAACAAAATCAAGATCGAAGTGATTCAGGGCGGGATCAATCCTGCTCGAGCGAAAGAGGACGGCCCCCCGATTCCGCTGGAGCGGACGAACAAGACTGGCTTAAGGCATCTCGACGGGACGGTCTCGATGGGGCGCGACGGCCCAGACACCGCCACGTCCGATTTCTTTATCTGTATTGGCGATCAGCCGTCGCTCGACTTCGGCGGCCAGCGAAATCCCGACGGCCAGGGTTTTGCGGCATTCGGGCGAGTCATCCGGGGTATGGACGTGGTGCGCGCGATTCAGAATTCCCACGCAGATGGGCAATCGCTCAAGCCTCCCATTCGAATCCTGAAGGCCTACCGCATGAAGTAACGGTGGATTCGCATACGAAGAGCAGTGTAGAAGAAGTAATCGAACTCGGCAGTTAAGCGGCAGTCAAAAGAATCGGCGCGTTTTCGGTAACGACAATTGTGTGTTCGAAATGAGCCGAGAGACCACCGTCCACGGTTCGTTCCGTCCAGCCATCGTCGGCTGTAGATGATTTTCCTTGCCCGGTCGCGATAATTGGCTCGACGGTAAGCACCAAGCCAGCCGTCAGACGCTGGCGCGCCGCCAAATCGTGAAAGTTCGGCACGCTGGGTGGCTCATGAATCGTGCGTCCGATGCCGTGGCCGCCCAACGCGCGGATCACGGAAAATCCGCTTCGCCTGACTTCCCGTTCCACAGCCCGGCCAATCTCGTTGACTCGATTTCCAGCTCGAGCCACGCGCATGGCTGCCCGAAACGCACGCTCGGCGCACGATACAAGCCGGCGTGCTTCGTCACTAATCGGCTCAACGGGGATTGTAACGGCGGCGTCAGCCATGTAGCCATTTTTTTCGAAAGTCACATCCAGTTTTACGAGATCACCGGGTCGCACCCGCCTTTCGCTGGGAATTCCATGAACCGCTTCCTCGTTCACGCTGATCAGCACTTCTCCGGGAAAGCCATACACTATCGCTGGGGCAGAGCGAGCCCCATTATCGCGCATCACTTTGGCTCCCGTATCCGCAATCTCCGCCGTAGTGACTCCCGGACGAACGTGACGCGCCATCGCTTGCAAGGCCAGGTGGCAAATCCGTCCGACCTCTTTCAATGCAAGAAGCTGCTGGTAGGATTCTATGGACATTCTCTACTCCTCTCTGGGGAGCGGTGCTAGCCCATGTGCATGCCGCCATTGACGTCGAGGACCTGGCCAGTGATGTAGCCGGCTTCGTCGCTGGCGAGAAAGATGATCGCCGCTGCAATATCGCGGTCCGTGCCAAAGCGGCCGAGGGGAATGAGCGATTTCATCTTGTCTTTTAGCTCCTGCGGCAGCGGATCGGTCATCGGCGTGGCTATGAAACCCGGCGCGACGGCATTGACCGTGATACTGCGCGATGCAACCTCGACCGCGATGGCGCGCGTCAAGCCGATCAATCCCGCCTTTGAGGCCACATAATTCGCCTGCCCGGCATTGCCCGTTTCCGCGACCACGGACGTGAGATTGATGATGCGTCCCGAGCGTTGCTTCAGCATCGCGCCCAGAGCCTGCTGGATGCATAGATGCGCGCCGGTAAGATTCGTGCGGAGCACGGCATCCCAGTCTTCGAGCTTCATGCGAAGCGCGAGAGTATCGCGCGTAATCGCGGCGTTGTTGACTAGGATGTCGAGTCTGTCGAACTTTGCCAGAAGCTGCTGAAATCCAGCCTTAATTTGCGCCGCATCGGCCACATCCATCGGAACGGCAAGACCTGCACCACCGAGCGATTCGATTTCAGAGACGAGCGTGGTTAACTTTTCGACCGTACGGGCTGCCACGGCAACTTTCGCGCCGGCTTCGGCAAGCGCAAGCGCGGTGCTGCGCCCGATTCCCTGCGACGCGCCCGTAACGAGAGCAACTTTGTCTTTGAGAGAGAACATGGATTAGCTTTCTGGCGTTTCCGCGCGCGCCTGGGCGATTTTATCGAGCGTCGATTGCAAGCTGGCCGCGTCCTCGACGTTCACACAACGCACGGAGCGGTCGATTTGGCGGAGCAGTCCGCAAAGGACCCTTCCAGGCCCCACCTCGACGAAGATCGTCACCGCGCTTTCGATCATTTCCCGGACGGAATCGAACCAGCGGACCGGGGCCGTGACCTGGCGGATGAGCGATTCGCGCGCGTCGTCTCCCGTGGTAATCGCTTCGCCGTCCACATTGGTGACGATCGGAAATCGCAGCGGCTTGAATTGAGCGGCGCGTAGATCGGGTTCGAGCCGCTCCTGAGCGGGCATCATTAACGCGCAATGGAACGGTGCTGACACCGGTAGGATTACGGCGCGCTTCGCTCCCCTCTGTGAAGCGATTTCGACAGCGCGTTTGACCGCCGCAGCGGAACCGGAGATGACGGTTTGTTCGGACGAATTCAAGTTTGCGGACGAAACGACTTCGCCGTCGGCGGCCTTACGGCAAACTTCTGCGACGTCCGCAGGAGAAAGACCGAGAATTGCAGCCATCGCGCCCTGGCCAGCCGGGACGGCTTCCTGCATATAGCGGCCACGGCCGCGCACCACTTTTACGGCGGTTGAAAAATCGAGTGCGCCGGCTGCCACCAGTGCCGAGTATTCGCCGAGGCTGTGGCCCGCGGCAAAATCAGGAGTAATACCACGCGATTCGAGTGCGCGATAGGCGGCGATCGAAACGGTTAGAATCGCGGGCTGCGTGTTTTCCGTCAGCTTGAGCGCTTCCTCCGAACCTTCGAAGCACAATTGCGAAATCGGAAAACCAAGCGCCGTATCCGCTTCGTCGAAGATGCGGCGAGATTCCGGGAAGCTTGCCGCAAGGTCGCGGCCCATGCCGGAATATTGAGACGCCTGGCCCGGAAACAGAAATGCAAGTTTGCTCATGCGAGATTGCGTTTTCCGGTGGCGTCAGGCGCGCGCGGTCGACGCTGCGGAAAGCTCCTGTTCGATTTTTTCGTTCACTCGCGAACGGCAGAGCTCGTTCGCGACACGGATGGCGTTTTTGATGGCGTTGGGGTTCGAGCGGCCGTGGCCGATGATCGTGATTCCGCGAACGCCCAGCAGAGGCGCCCCTCCATATTCGGAATAGTCGGTGCGTTTCCGGAAATCGTCGAATGCTTTTTTTGAAAGAGCGTACCCCAGCTGCGATCTCAGGCTGCTTTTGATGGCCCTCTTCAACATTCCGCCGATGTGTTCCACCAGTCCTTCGCTGATTTTAAGCGCGATGTTTCCAATAAAGCCGTCGCATACGATCACATCCACGTCGCCGCGAAAAACGTCCCGCCCTTCGACGTTGCCAACGAAATTGAGCGATGTTTCCTTCAGAAGGGTGGAGGCCTCGCGCGTCAGCTCGTTGCCTTTCATCTCTTCTTCGCCGATTGAGAGCACCGCAATGCGCGGCCGTTTCACGCTCCAGATCGTGCGGTAATAGATCTCCCCCATGACCGCGAATTGCTTGAGCTGCAGCGGCTTCGAGTCCACGTTCGCGCCGACGTCCAATATCACCGTCACTTTTTCCTTCATGTTTGGAAATGCCGCCGCGAGGGCCGGGCGATCAACGGACGGGAGCGTGCCGATCACGAATCGCGCCACGGTCATGGCCGCGCCTGTGTTTCCCGCGCTCACCAGCGCATCGGCTTTGCCGTCTCGGACCAGCCGCGAGGCCACGTGCAGCGAACTTTCCTTTTTCCGGCGGAAAGCTTGCGAAGGGGAATCCTTCATCGTGATAACGTCCGTCGCATTCACGATCTCGACGGGCAGCCCGCGATGGCGATGCCGGTTCAGCTCCTGCCGGACGATTGCTTCGATGCCCACGAGCAAAATCTTCACGCCGAACTCCCGCGCCGCGAGCAGAGCGCCCTCGACTTCCGCGCGGGGCGCATGGTCGCCGCCCATGGCATCAAGAGCGATAGTTGTCATCTAGGCACCTAAGGGTACCGACCGGCACGGCATGGAATGGCAGGCGAGAAAAACTTAGGCTTTCTTGTCCGAGGTGTCAATCACTTCGCGGCCCTTGTAATAACCACACTTCGCGCATGCGTGGTGGGGCAGCTTCTTCTCATGGCAGTGAGGGCACTCGGCGAGGGAAAGCGGGTGCAGATGGTCGTGCGCGCGGCGAGTGCTCGTGCGCCTTTTCGAGTGACGTCGCTTTGGATTGGGCATTCCATCTCCTCTGGTGAACGGGCCTCTACTGCGGAAGGCCTGAATGGAAAGGGACAGTGTAGCGTTTTATTGCTTTTTGAACCAGTCCTGCTTCAACCGCGCCAGGGGAGCAAGCCGGGGATCGGATGAATGTTTCTCGCAGCGGCATTCTTCGTTGTTAAGGTTCGCGCCGCAGTGCGGACACAATCCGCGGCAATCGCTTCGGCAGATGACTTTCATGGGAAGCGCAAGATTCACCTGCTCGGCTAGGATGTCGGCTAGAAACATGCCATCGCCTTCGAAAAAAGCGATCTCCGTATCGTCAAGATTCAAATGGAGTTCCTCGTCGCGGGCGATGGACGTCATGGGCCGGTAATAGAGGTCAAAATCGCGGCTGATTTCCTCAACCACCGTGTCCAGACACCGGGCGCAGACCAGTTCCACCCGCGTATGCAGGTTGCCGTAAATGCGAATCTGCCCTTCAATCAACTCGGCCGTCGCACGTATTTCGAGAGGCTCAATCTGGCGGAATTCGCCCGAATGAAAATCCAGCGTGCCCGGCGTGTAGCTTTTCCGGATGCGTATTTTTCGGACGGCAAGTTCGTTTACATCCAAAAACATGAGTTTTCCCCACCTTCTGAGAGCCGAAAGCTGATTATAAGATGCGTAGCAGCGTTGTCAAGAAAGCCGCCGCAAGAACGTTTTTTCCTGACACCAAACGAACAATGACTTTCATGCCAGAACGGAACCTACGCTCGATGGGACGCCGGCATCCCGAGCAATTCTTGACACTGCCGAAAAAGGAAGTGGTCGGTCATGCCGGCGATGTAATCGCAGACTACGCGGTGGCGCGGCTCGCTGTTCGCTTGCTGCGCATAAGACGACGGCATTTTTTCAGGATGTTCGAGGAAGAAGCGAAACAGTGTGTCCAGGGCTGCAATGGAACGGTCACGATCCTCTGCAATGGCCGGATGAGAATACAGGCGCGCGTTCAGAAACTGCTTCAGGCTAGCGTTCTCCGCCGCCAATTGGGGGGAAAAGCCCACAAGTCGTTTTTGATGACGCCGAACGTCCCCCAGGTTCTCGCAGCCAGCCGCTTCAATCTGCCGCTGCGTATTTTGAATCAGATCTGTCGCGAGCGCATCGAGAACATGTTTCAGCGCTTCGTTGAATTTCAGTTTGCGCCGGCCTTGCGGATAGCGGCGATCCACATCGGAGTAGGAAGCGTCAAAGAGAGGCGCTTCCGCCCGGAGCAAATCGAAGTCGAGCAGGCGCGCCTCGAATGCGTCGTCCAGATCGGCGGTGTTGTATGCAATTTCGTCCACCAGATCGATCAACTGCGCTTCGAGCGGCGGCCGCTCATCGAGCAAGTACTCGGCGAGTTCCGGATATTCCGGCGCGGAATAGTCATGCGAGTGCTTGATGATTCCTTCGCGGACTTCGAACGTCAAATTAAGGCCCGGAAAATCGAGGTAGCGCTGCTCGAACTGCTCGATGATCCTCAGCGCGTGCAGGTTGTGATCGAAGCGGCCCCCGTGTTCGCGCATGCATGCGTCAAGCTGCCTTTCCCCGGCGTGGCCAAACGGCGGATGGCCAATGTCGTGAACGAGCGCGAGAGCCTCGGTAAGGTCGGCGTTCAGATTCAGAGCCCCAGCCACGGTGCGTGCCACCTGCACCACTTCGAGGGTGTGCGTCAAGCGATTGCGGAAATGATCGGAGAAGCGCGTGGTGAAGACCTGCGTTTTGGCTTCGAGACGGCGAAACGCGCGCGAATGCACCACGCGATCTCGATCGCGCGCGTAGTCGTTGCGGTAGGGATGCTGCGGCTCGGGGTAGCGACGGCCGCGCGAGCGCCGCACATCCATCGCCCAGGGAGCGAGCGGAATCGCCAGCATTCCTTGAGTTTAGCTCTTGCCAGGGAGAAGCGCGAGTTCCTGATCCGCCTGCTGAGAAATCGGCGTGTCGGGGTATTCGGATTTGATCTGGCCGTAAAGTTTGGCCGCTTCCGAGGGATTTCTTGCGGCGTAATGTTGGGCCAGCGCCAGCATCACCACGGGCTTGGGGACGAGCACGGTCGGCTTGGCGATCAATCCTTGGTAGAGCTTGACGGATTCCTCGTCCTGGCCCATCTTGTCGCTCAATTGCGCCAACTCGAAGCGCGCCATGGCTGCAAATTCGTCGCTGCCGTGCGCAATCCCTTCCAGAACCTTTTTAGCGTCGTCGTTCTTGCCGAGCCTTTCCAAGCTCAGTGCTTCATAATAGGCGGCAACTTGTCCTGGATGGGTATGTGAATATTTCGCCGCAACGCCGCCAAATTTCCTCGCAGCCTCCGCATACTTCGTCCGATCGTCGGCAAACGAACTATCGCCGGGCTGCGATTGTTCTCCGGCCGCACGCACGCGGCCTTGGAAAGTTTTCATCGCGTCGTCGAATGCGGCGGAAGCCTTCATCGTTTGCCGCTGGGAATACGTCTTCCACCCGAAAAAGCCTGCGGCGATCAGAATGGCAACAATCACGATTACGATAGTGGCTGTCTGGTGAGAGAGCACAGCCTCGGCGCCGTGCGCGAAGGTATCCCGCACTTCGTCTTTTTTCAGTTCTTTGCGGCTGATATGCTGCGCCAAGGTTGCACCTCAAACGAGTGCGAATGGAAAATGGTACCACAAATTTGGTCACGAGATGGACCCCGTGAGTGGGGAATTGGAAACGATCGGCCGGAAAGCTTCCCGGAAAGCTTCTTGATGAACACCTTTTGCAGGCCGCAGCTTTTGTGGTATTTTCGTTGCAACTGCTGACGCCCCCGCCAGCACGTATTCCAACACCCATGCACCTGGAGACCTGGATGCGAAGCGCCTGGATAGCCCTGGAAACTCCGCGCGGTCTTGGCCCGATAGTTTTGTCGCGACGGGCAGCGCAACTCGCGTCCGCCTTGACGTTTTTCGTCATTGCAGCATTTTCGGCGAATGCGCAAGTAAACGTGACAACCTATCAGTACAACAACCAGCGGACCGGAGTGAACGGCAACGAGACGGTCCTCACTCAAGCGAACGTCAATTCCGCGTCATTCGGGAAATTGTTTTCGCAGCCTGTTGACGGCTACGTTTACGCCCAACCCTTGTACGTCGCAAACGTTGCGATTCCCGCAAAAGGATTGCACAACGTTATCTACATTGCCACCGAGCATGACAGCATCTACGCGTTTGACGCGGACGGCAATGTTGGCGCGAACGCGCAACCGCTATGGCATGCGAGTTTTCTTTCATCCGGTGTGACCACGGTTCCCAGCGACGGCGCGCATCTCAACACCACCGACATCAACCCCGAAGTCGGGATCACCGGCACGCCCGTCATCGACCTTCCCACGGGTACGATGTACGTTGTCGCGGCAACGCTCGAAAATGGAAACACCTACGTTCAGAGGCTTCATGCATTGGATATCACGAGCGGCGCGGAACGAAGCGGAAGCCCTATCGTCATTTCGGCATCGGTTCCCGGCACGGGGAACGGCAGCAACGGTGGCACGCTGAATTTCAATTCGAAGTGGGAGAACCAGCGCGCTGGTCTTCTGCTCTATAACGGTGTTGTTTACGCCGCATTTGCGTCCCACGGCGACAACGGTAACTGGCAGGGCTGGATACTCGGTTACAACGCGTCGGATCTGCAGCAGTCCTTTGTCTACTGCACCGCGCCTAATGGTTTTGATGCCGGCATCTGGATGAGCGGCCAGGGTTTGCCGATGGATTCCGGTTCGAACCTGTTTATCGCTACCGGCAACGGAACCTTCGACCCGACCCTCACGCCGCCGGTGGACTTCGGCGATTCCATACTGCGGATTGATTTATCGCAAGGCTCCGCCGTGCAGGATTATTTCACTCCATCGAACCAGAATGCCTTGGATAGTGGCGATGTAGACCTCGGCTCGGGCGGCGTTCTAATCCTTCCCGACCAAGCCGGCCCGCATCCGCACCTGCTGGTTCAAGCGGGAAAGCAGGGCAATATCTACGTCCTGAACCGCGATCCAGGGGCGATGGGACATTTCAATTCGTCAGCCAACAATATCCTTCAAGAGTTCGACGGTGCAGTGGGCGGGATGTGGGCCTCGCCGGTTTATTTCAACGGACGCATTTACTTCTGGGGCAGCGGCGATGTCCTCAAAGCGTTCACAATCACGAACGGTGCGGTCTCGAGCCAACCCGTCGACGAATCCAGTATTACATTGGGCTTTCCCGGCGCAACGCCGGTGATCTCCGCGAATGGCACCTCGAACGCGATTCTGTGGGCGCTTCAGACCGACGCTTTCAGTAACAGCGGTCCAGGCGGTAGTGAAGTCCTCCGCGCGTACAATCCCGCCAGCCTCGGCACGGAACTCTATGACTCCAATATGGACGGTGCTCGCGATCAACCCGGCGCAGCCATTAAATTTGCCATTCCGGTCATCGCCAACGGCAAAGTGTATGTTGGCGCCGAAGGACAAGTCAGCGTATATGGCTTGCTCGCTCCGGCGCAGGCGGCTGCACCCGTCTTTAGTCCAAGCGGCGGCGCGTACGCATCGGTGCAAAGCGTGACCATCTCGAGCGCAACTCCCAACGCAACGATTTTTTACACCACCGACGGTACATCTCCTTCGGCAAATTCGAGCCAATACACTGGCCCCGTTTCGATCAATGCAACCACGACTCTCAAGGCTATCGCCACAGCGGCTGGGCTGACGCCAAGCGCGGTCACATCGGCCACCTACACGATTCAGATCGCCGCCTCCACGCCAACATTTAATCCGGGCGGTGGAACGTACACTTCCGCGCAGCGCGTAACGATTGCGTCGGCGACTCCTAACGCGACGATTTTTTACACCACCGACGGTACATCTCCTTCGGCAAATTCGAGCCAATACACTGGCCCCGTTTCAATCAATGCAACCGCGACTCTCAAGGCCATTGCAACGGCGGCCGGGTTGACAGCCAGCTCAGTCGCATCCTCCACCTACAACATTCAAGTGCCTGGGCCAGCCGCATCATTCTCCCCGGCTTCCTTACCTTTCGCCACAGAGTCCGTGGGCGCCTCCAGCGGAACACAGATGGTGACTCTGACCAATACCGGCGGCAAGACGCTGTCGATCGCGAGGGTTTCGATCGCCGGAGCGAATAGCGTCGACTTCTCGGAGACAAATAATTGCGGAACGAGCGTACCCGCTGGCGCGTCTTGCGCGATTAGCGTGAAATTCGTCCCCGTTGCGGCGGGCTCGCGTTCGGCGACACTGGTTGTGACGGACAACGCCGTCGACAGCCCCCAAGGAATGAATTTGTCTGGCACCGGGATCGATTTCTCGGTTGCTCCAGAGACGGGAAGTTTGACGGTGTCCGCCGGACAAACTGCAAATTACGCACTCCAGTTGTCTGCTCTCGGCGGCAGGGGCGGAGACCAACTGAATTTGACGGTAACCTGCTCGGGCGCTCCTGCTCGAGCGTCCTGCGTGGCGCCAATCGTGCCGCTGACGGTGACGCCCACAACTTCAGCAACGGCTTCAATAAGCGTAGTCACAATGGCGAATGCAAACATTCCTTCCCCAGCAGGTTTTGATCCAAATTCCAACGCGGGAACCCGCGAGCTCATGCTGGGCTTGCCGCTGCTGTTAGGCGCATTGCTTTGGCTGATGCCCGGGAAACCAACTGCCGGGCGAGGGATGCACCGAATCGGCGCTTGGCCGGCGATGGCGATGGTATTGCTGGAGATCGTTCTCATTGGCATGACTGGCTGCGGGACCAACGGCGGAAAGACCGTCAGCCAAGATAACGGGACACCCGCCGGAACCTACACCCTGACCATCACTGCAACTTCCGCCAGCCTGACGCACTCCACCTCGCTGACGTTGATCGTGAAGTGAACGAACTTCGCCAACCCGCGGCAGACTGTTGCCGGCGCTTTTCTAAATAATCTTCGCGTCCGAGATTTTCGCTTGTGAGTTTTGCCGCTCGAAGCCTGGTCCCCGTTGCAAAGACTCGCATATGCAATCGGCGAGGCGATGACGTCAAGGTTCAGCGGAAGCTGCGCAGGGCGGACTGCTCGTCCGCCTGCACGTCGAAGACGGTCACCAGCCGCGTAATCTGCATCAGGTCATGAACTCGCTTGGTGAGGTAGACGAGTTTCAAATCGCCCTTTGCGCCGCGAACCGTCGTGTAGGCGCTCACCATTTCGCCGATGCCGGAGCTGTCGATGTACTCCACATCCGCAAGGTTGAGAAGGATTTTCCGGTGGCCGCGGGCGATCAAATCCCGAATCGTTTTGCGGAGAGTCGAGCTGCCCTCGCCCAACGTAATCTTGCCGCTGAAATCCACCACAGCGACATCACCAATTTCCCGGCATGTTCCTTGCAGGCTCAAGAAGTCCTCGCCGCAATTCTACTCCGATTGGCTGATTCCGCCGCCGGAATCAGCCTCGGGAAGCTTTTTCACCAACACGAGCTCGGCTCCGCCGCCCGGCGCATGGTTCACTCCGATTTCGTCCATGAAGGCGCGCATCAAGAAAATGCCCCGGCCGGATGTGCGTAGCAGGTTTTCTTCAGCAAGCGGGTCAGGAACCTCGGTCAGTTCGAATCCCTTGCCCTGATCGAGAACCCGGACGGTCATCAGCCGCTCGCCAAGTTCTACGATCAACACGATCTTTTTTGCGCGATCGTGCTGGTTGCCGTAATTGTAGGCGTTGATAACGCCCTCGCGCACCGCCATGCCAATCTTGTGAACGTCCTCGTCGCGGAATCCCGCGGCTTCCGCTACGCGCATCACGATGCTCTCTGCGAGATCCACACTTTCGATGAGCGTTTCAAGCGTGACTTCTACGCGTTGGGTTGGAGTCGCCATCCGAAGCCGGGCGCGGGCCCGAAAATGCCCTGTATGGGTATCATAGCCCCCAAATCCAAGTCAATGCACCGGCCGTGAATGGCGGTACGGCTCCGGGGCAGTGATCGCGCTTCACCGAGCGGCCGGCGGATTCGCCTGGCGTGTCGAGATTCCGATTTCCATCGCGGTGTTCTTCGGAAACACAATCTCTTGCCCCTTTGCCAAGAAGTGAGTGTATATCGATCGGGCGCCGCCGTACGCTCCCATTGCCATCCCAAGCGATTGCGAACGAATGGAAGCGCCCAGTGCGATGCCAATCAGTTTGAAGCCACCCGCACCACCGGCGGTGCGCGGGCCAATATCGCCAAACGTATCTCCCAGGAATGAGAACGCGCCCAATCCGACTCGAACAGTGGTGTCAACGAATCGAGTGTTCGGCGGATTTGCCTTTGCGCCGCCCTCTGAATCGAGTTCCACATTGTTCGATTGCGCGGCCTGGACGCCCGCCAGGACCGCATCGATTTTCCGTCCTAGCTCGCCAGGCAGCACGAGACGGTGAAACGCGATCCGAAGCTGGCCGCTGCGAGCTAGAGAGCGAGCCGAATGTACCTGAAGAACTGTTCCCGTCAATTGAGCGCCCTGCGGAATAATCAAGTGGGCGTGATCGAATACCGGTTGAGATACGATCGCTTTGACTTCGTCGCCTTTTCGGGCTGTTGCCGAGCTTAATGGCGTTACTAGACGCGCATGGACAAACACCCCGTCCGGCGGCAAAGTTCCAATCGAGGCGGCAAGCGCGGGCGTGATTGGTTCAGTGCCAAACTTGAGTGGCTGTTGCAGTTCGGCGAAATAAACCGTTCCTGCGCTGATGTACTGCGGATGTACCGGAAGCTGAACAATCGCGAACCGTTCGATGCGATGGAGCTTGCCAGGAGCTTCCACCTGCCCGATTGCGGTATCCCACTGCTCCTTGGCTTGCTGCTTCGCCAGTTTTGCCTTCTCAGCGGCTACGTTTTTCAGGCCTTTTTTCTGCGACGGATCGTCGGCGGCGGTAACGAATTGGATCACTTGTCCGGAGCCGGGTGTGACGTTCGTGTCGATGGCAATATGTTTGCCATCCGGCAGAACAAGCTCCGTAAATTCGAGATGCACTCCGCGCGCCGGAGTAAAGTCCGCGTCGAGCGCTGCGAGCGTTCGCTTGCCGCGGGAAACCGGATCGATTTTCGTTACATTGCCGATTACCTCTGAACCAACGGGAACCACGAGCTTATCAAAAGCGTACACCGGCTCTACGATGCGTCCGTAAACCAGGTCTCCAACCTTCCGGATACGTACTTCTTTGTCGAGCGCGACTTGCAGAGGTGTTCCCCGTGGAACATTCAGGCCAATCGTTTCCGTAGTAGGTGGCAAAGTGGCGGAGCGTTGCTGGAGAGAGCGATCGGAATCAGCATTCGAGGATGGAGAATTGTCGGCTATGCCCTGTGCAGGCGTCCATCCGGCGCACGCGCACGCCAGAAATAAAGCGCCGATTATTCTCACCGCGTTCATCATGTGGCCCACCGCCGCTCACTCCGCTCCAAAAAAGCATCGGGAAAAAGCCCACCGGTCCATTCTAATTGTTTTGGATGCGGATTGTCGCGAGCGCAGCAGCTACCACCCAAGAAAACCGGCTGAGGTTCCTTTGATTTTCAATGGTGCATCTTCAAAATGGCCAGCTACGATGAACCGCAAATTCGCGGTGCGATCAGGACGATGAGCAGTTGGGCGGAACGCGCGAATTGGGGATACCGAGGAGGATTACGAATAGCCCAGGCGGCAACTTTCGTGCTCGCGGCAGGTTGGCGGGCAATTCGTTTTGTCTATGAGGATATAATTATGGCAGATCGCGCAGATCAACCCATAAATCGTCTCGCTGAATTGCTCGTGACCGGTCTTTGAAGTGTGCTCGGTGCGCGCCTGCTCGCGGCTCATAGCCATACGGGTTCACTCCTTCGCCGCATTCCTGCGGATTCCATCTCCTTGCGTTCCTCGCGGCCCCTCGGCCCCTGCATCCTAATTCTCGCAAACATTGAGCGCATCTGTGGTAAAAATCGGGGTCGTTCCATGGGGTTGCTGGTCGCCGTCCGCCTTCGGCTGCGATAACGACTCAACGTTTGCCGCGATTCAAGGAGTATTGCATGAAAAAATGTAGCGTCGCTTTGCTCGCCATCATTTTTCTCTATTCACCTGCGCGCGCGCAGCAGAAGCATCCGTTCGCCGTGGACGATTGGCCGGTCCTTCACCGCGCCAGCGTCATCGCCGTCGCGCCCGATGGGAATACCATTCTTTATCACGTGGATTACGGCCAAACGAAAGGCCCGGACAAACAGGATTGGAAGCTGATTTCCGCGGACGGCTCGAAGTCGCGCACGTTGAAGCTGCCGGAACACTTCACTCCGATTGGTTTCACGCGCGACGGCTCGGGATTGTACGGCTCGTTTGAAGAAAATAAGCACGGCCAGCTCGCGATCGTTTCCGTGGCCGCGCCGGACGCCAAACCGTCGGTGCTCACTTCAATTCCGTCGGGAATCAGCACCGCCGCGATTTCACCGGATGGCTCGAAATTCGCCGTGATTGCGGATCCGCGCACCCTCGACCCCCTGGCCGAGGTGCATACGGTCGTTGAAAACGGCGAGACGAGTCTCTACATCGTGAACGCGGACGGCAGCAACGGCGCATGGTGGTGTCCATCCCTTCACGAGATCGCCGGCATGGCATGGTCCGCGGGTGGCGCGAAAATCGCGCTCGTTTCACAAACGCCGATGATTGGCTTTCATTACGTTCACAGCGCCATCGACGTGTGCTCGACCTCGGGCGTGCAGCATATCGCGGACGTAGCGAATAGCGCCGCATCCGAACTTCCCAGCGGCGCCGGCGGAATCGCGTGGACGAAGGACGGCAAGGATCTCGCGTTTTTAAGCACCACCACGAACGTCCTGACGCCCGACCATGTGTGGACCGTTCCCGCAGCCGGTGGAACGCCGGTTGATCGCACTCCAACGTTGGCCGGCTCGGCCATGGAAATCTCAGCCGGCGCGAAGGGCGACATCTGGGTTCTGGTTGCGCGCGGCGTGCGCAACGAAGTCGATTCGTTCGACGGCCGGGAACTGAAGCCCGCGTATGAATGGCCCGGCGGAACACTGAGAAACACGCCGATTTCTCCCGAGATCGGGTCAGCACCCCGGATGATGGCTTTGACGGTGGCCGATCCCGAGCACATGTTTAACGTAGCCGTGGCGGACGGCGCGAAGCTGAAACGAATCACGAACGAAGGAGACGATCAGCTTGCAAGTATCGCGCTCGGCACCGTAAAGACCGTGCATTGGACCTCGAACGATGGAATTCATCTGGAAGGAATCGCGACGTTCCCGGCTGGTTACGTCGCTGGCAAAAAGTATCCATTCCTCGTTCTTCCCCACGGCGGACCCGAGGCCAACGACGCGCTCGATTTCGACCCATTCTCCCGGCTGATTGCGGGGCTTGGATACGTTGTGTTGCAGCCTGAATACCGAGGCTCGACGGGTTACGGAACGGAATTTTTGAACGCGATCTACCAGCATTTCGGCGACCGCGCTTATGCGGACGTCGACAGCGCAACCGACTACGCCATCGCCCAAGGATGGGCCGATCCGAACCGGCTGGCGATTTTTGGCTGGAGCGCCGGCGGCTTTATGACTTCGTGGACCATCACGCAGACGCATCGATATCGCGCGGCCATCGAAGGCGCTGGAATCACCGACTGGCTCAGTTTTATTTTCACCAGCGACGTCCAGCAGATCGATTACGATGCGCGCTGGCCGGAAGAAGACCCTAATGCATTTCTGCGATTTTCCGCCGTGATGCACGCGAAGAGCGTCACAACGCCGTTGCTGATTCTGCACGGAGCCGCGGATCAGCGCGTGCCAACGTACCAGGGCCGCGAGTATTATTTAGCCCTCGCCGCGCACGGAAAGACGGTTCGCATGGTGACTTATCCCGGCTCGCCGCATTTTCCGAAGCTGTGGGAGCAGCGTCTCGATGTTTTCCGCGAAATTGGCGCCTGGCTCGCGCGGTATAACCCGTAACAAGAACGGAACGAACGGGATTGATCGATTGGGCGCGCCGAAGCGCCTGCGTTGAACGGTCAAGGATTTTCGCGGAAGCATGACGCTGGGAAGAATTCAAATGTATGAAGTGCGCTCTCATGGGGGAGATATGACTTCTAGGTTTGTCCGAACTCTGATTGCCGCAATTTCAGCCTTGATCGTGTGTGGAATGGCCTTCGCCGCGGATCAGGCGAAAACAAGCGCGAACTCGAAAAAAAATCAATGGACGCCCAATGACATCGTTTACACCGAGTACGCGAGCCAGTTCCGAATTTCTCCCGACGGCAAATGGGCTTTGTGGATCAAGAGCACCGGTAACAAAGAAAAAGACCTGCGCGTCAGCAATCTCTATCTCTCGAGCCTGGCCGAAAAAAAGGAAGTCCAGCTCACGCGCGGCACGGACAACGTCTCGAATCCCCGCTGGTCTCCTTCTGGCGATACGATCGCGTTCCTCAGCACGCGTTCCCTGCCCAAGCCGAAGCCGGGCATCGCACCGATGCAGCTCTGGCTGATGAATGCCGCAGGTGGCGAACCGTGGGCGGTCAGCAACTTCGAGCAGGGCGTCAACCAATTCGAGTGGCTCGACAACGGCACGATTCTATTCAGCGCCAAGGAAGATCCGTCGCTGTACGACCGCGAGACCAAGGAGCGCAAGGACGATTCCGACGTGGTAGACGATGCGGCGCACGCCGCGCCCGTCCGTTTGTTCAAATTCTCGGTGAAAGACAAGAAAGTCACGCGCCTGACGGACAATGACGACTGGATTAAATTCTTCGAAGTTTCGCATGATGGCAAGAATGCCGTGGCCGTCGCGAGCCGCGAATTGAGTTATGAGTGGGACCAGAAGACGCCCTTGGCAACGTATCTGGTCGACGTAGCCACCGGAAAGCGCACCCGGGTCAATGCCGGCGGCAAAGTCCAGCCAGATTCGATCGAGTGGGCCCGCGACAATGCCGGGTTCTATATCGTTGCGCCTTATTCGACCGATCCGCGTTTCCTAACGGCCACCATTCAGAAGGTCTACTACTACGATCTCGCTTCCGGCGCGACCACCGAAGTGAATCTCGATTGGGATCGCGCACTCGGCGATCGCGAAATTCATGCCACGGATGGTGGATTTATCGCGTTGCTCGCCGATGGCGTGCATCATCGGCCCGCGCGATACGTCAAGCAAGGCAATACTTGGACGCGGGAATCAATCACCGGGGCCACGGACGAGAATTATTTCAATTTCGTTCTTGGCGATGATTCCCGCACGCTGATTTATGAATATTCCACCGCGAGTATCCCGACGCAGTGGTATCGCGCGCGCCTTGATGGCGCGAAAATCGAAGCGCCCGCGCAACTGACCGATCTGAACCCCGGATTCAAAGACAAAACGATTGCAAAAACGGAAATTCTCCACTGGAAAGGCGCGAACGATGACGATGTGGAAGGAATTCTCTATTATCCCGACAACTATCAGCCGGGAAAGCGTTATCCCTTAATCACGGCGACGCACGGCGGCCCCGCCGGCGCCGATCACGACGAGTGGGATGAGAACTGGGCTTACGCGCAAAATCTGTTCACGCAGCGCGGCGCTTTTCTGCTGAAGACGAATTACCACGGCAGCTCCGATTACGGCTTGAAGTGGGTGGAATCCATCTGCTGCGGGAAATACTACGAGCTGGAAATCCCCGACATCGAAAAGGGTGTCGACAATCTGATAGCCAAAGGCCTCGTTGATCCCGATAAAATCGGCGCTCTGGGCTGGTCGAATGGCTCGATTCTTTCGATTCAATTGACGGTTACCGATCCGGATCGCTACAAAGCAGCGTCGGTCGGCGCGGGCGATGTCGAGTGGATCAGCGATTGGGCCAATGTGGATTTCGGCGAGTCCTTCGACCATTACTATTTCGGAAAATCGCCGATCCAGGACCCTGAGCTGTATATCCAGAAATCGCCCATTTTCAAAATGGACCGCGTGAAGACGCCCACCCTGATTTTCCACGGCACGATCGACCGCCAAGTCCCAACCGAGGAGAGTTGGACGTATTACCGGACGCTGTACACCATCGGGAAAGTCCCCGTGAAACTGATTTTATTCCCCGGCGAAGCACACGGGCCGAAGAAGCTGTCGCACCAACTCCGCAAGCTGAATGAAGAGACGGCCTGGTTCGATAAATATCTCTTCAAGAATAATCCACCGGAGAACGAAGCGTTCAAGAAGGGTTCGCCTCTCGATGTGGCGCTGCGGCGGCAGTCAATCGAGAAAGTAGGATTGCTTTACGGTAAACAACTGGTCGGGGTGGAGCTTGTGAACGGCAAAAAATCTATCCCCGGTAAGAAATTGATTATCCCGGAAACGGTGAAGTGGTATGGCTTTGAAATAGGACGGTTTGAAGTTACCCGGGCGCAGTTCGCGTCGTTCGATCCAAGCTATCGATACGACGAGGGTACCGGAAATTATCCAGCCAATGAAATTACGTTTGAACAAGCCAAAGCGTACTGCACTTGGCTGAGTAGCCTTCTCGGTAACAACATCTTCCGGCTTCCTACCGAAGCCGAAGGAGCCGAACTTTACAAAGCTCGCACAGACGAGAACACACTCGATCATTGGGCTGGCTACCCTCTGAATCCAGAGGACGCCGCACTCCTCCGCGACAAAATCGGTGACTTGCCGGGCGACGCGCCCTTGCTGCGCGAAGTTGGCAGCTTCGCAAATGAAGGCGATGACGGAGAAGAATTGGTCTTCGATTTAGGAGGCAACGTAGCCGAGTGGGTTAGCGCGCCCGATGGAACTGGAAAAACAATGGGAGGAAGCGCCGACCAGCCAGCCGATTCGAAAGCGCCGTATGAACCCGCCGACCCGAAGTACACTGGTTTTCGCGTGGTCTACGCCGGAGTCAAGATCAGGTAAAACCGAGCCGATCGCGCCCCACCCATCCAGATTGGCTCTTGCCGCGGTTGCGTAGCGGGCATAGGCTCGCTGGATGAGCGAATACACTCCGACCGAACGAACGCAAGTCAAGCGGCTGCCGGCCCGCGGTGCATATGATTTCGAAACCGTCCAAAAAATCCTCGACGAAGGATTCGTTTGCCACGTTGGCTTCGTCGTGGATGGCCAGCCCTTCGTTATCCCCACAAATTACGCGCGTGTGAAGGACAAGCTGTACCTCCATGGCTCGTCCGCGAGCCGCATGTTGCGCACGCTTTCCGGTGGCGTGCAGGTTTGCGTCACGGTGACCCCGTCGACGCAATCGTGCTGGCTCGCTCGGCGTTTCATCACTCCGTGAATTACCGGTCGGTCGTGGTGCTGGGCCGCGCGATGCCGGTGGAAGACCGCGAGGAAAAACTAAATGCGCTGCACGCGTTTACCGAACACGTTGTTCCTGGCCGCTGGGAAGAGGTTCGCTGGCCCACCGATTTGGAGCTGAAGGCCACCTCGGTGCTCGCCTTACCGCTCGCGGAAGCCTCCGCAAAGATTCGCACGGGGCCGCCGAAGGACGATGAAGAAGACTACGCGCTCCCCGTGTGGGCCGGCGTTTTGCCGCTGCCGGTTGTTCCGGGTGCTCCCGAGGCAGACCCTCGCTTGAATTTGGGTACGCCGGTGCCGCGCTACCTGCGTGACTATTCACGCTAGATCTTCTACCGGCGTTTGCATACCGGTGTGGTAAGTCTGACAACTCGATGACGCTGTGATTGCCATATCTCTCTTCGCTCGCCGTATTCCTCAACCGCGAACCCACTTCAATCGCCATCCGCGATTCGCGCGCGCATACGAGGAGCGAACCCGCAAGGCCGCGCTCGTTCTCGCACTCGGCTTCTTTTTTTTTACAGGTCCGCGCGCGCAAGCTGCGCCCCAGAATCCCCACTCCGCTGCGGAGGGATTTGTCGCGGGTTCGTATCGCAGCTCAAGCGGCGAGCGGATGCAATATCGCCTCTTCGTCCCGCTGGACTACGATCCCGCGAAGAAATACCCAATCGTTCTCTGGCTGCACAACGCCGCCGGAAGAGGCTCGGACAATCGCAGCCAGCTTGCGAACACGAATTTTGCAGGCTCGCATATCTGGATCAAGCCCGAGAACGAAAATATGTACCACGCGTTCGTTCTTGCCCCGCAAGTATCCGAAACGAAAGGCTGGGCGAGGCCGCACGCGAATACGCCGCCCGTGTCGATTCGGCTTGCGCTCGAAATCCTCGGCACGATCGAGAAGAAATACGCCATCGATCGCAATCGCGAATACGTCGTGGGGCAGTCCATGGGCGGCGAGGGCGTCTGGCGGGCGCTCTCAATCGATCCAAACCGGTTTGCCGGGGCTGTGGCGTTGTGCGGGTACGGAGACGCCTGGATGGTCCAGCGTGTAGCGAAAGTTCCCGTGTGGATTTTCCAAGGCCAGGCGGACCCGGTTGTGCCAGTCGAGCGTGCACG
The DNA here is from genome assembly GCA_050747005.1 of Candidatus Acidiferrales bacterium. GTDB lineage: Bacteria > Acidobacteriota > Terriglobia > Acidiferrales > UBA7541 > Palsa-295. The sequence continues at coordinate 32,057 of JBOGNE010000055.1, read as the reverse complement.
CCAGTGGGTCGCGGCATTGCGAGGCGCGGGCGGCTCGCCGAAGTACACGGAGTATCCCAGCATCGGCCACAACGTATGGGACGTAGCCTTCTCCGAGTCGGATCTCGTTTCCTGGCTTTTCTCCCATCGGCACATCGCGCCAGGCGCTAACAATTGACTAACGGGAGACTTGGGGCTGATCCGATCGACTAATCCTAGAAGGACGCTACAACCGATCGTGCGAGTCGCCGTGTGCGAATCAGGCCGCACACCACCGTGAGCCAGAGTAGCAAACCGGTTCCCATGGCGGCAGCCAGGTCAATCCGATCGCCGTGAAAAAGAAAGCAGCAAAGAATCGCCCAAAATGTGATCGCGATTCCGGTCACGTAATAAATCATTTCAGCTTGAAACGCTGCGTCCATCAGCTAGTGGCAGCCGCAGGTGCGAGGCGTGCACCCGCATCCACCCGAAGCGGCGCTCGATGATCCGGCGCTGGATTTGCTGCCGTTTGCCGGAGCCGCGAAAACCGATAGTTGCATCGTATGCTTCGCGCTAGCGCATTTCGGGCATGCAATCTCGGCACTTTGGTTCATCACGATGCGCTCGTACCGTTCGCCGCAATCGTCGCAAACATATTCATATATCGGCATGAAGGATTTCGCTCCGCAGCTTGCAGGATAACCGCCCCCGATCTTATCAAATAAGGCCCGCCCCGGGAGCGGCTATTGGGCGTTCGGATCGTAATGAAGCCCAGAGCTGCTGGTAGCATGCGCAGTGCTCGTCTGGACCTCAACACGCTCCTGGGCAAATCGAACCGATCGTGACGCGGCACGGTAACGTGCAGGCGCGGTCTCGAAGGACGTCGCAGTTGCGCGTGACTTCCGGATTGATGATGGACGTGGAGGGCCGCTCGCATCAGCGCCCGGAGGACTTTTCACGGCTTGAGTACAGGAACTTCCGGGCTCATTCAAGCGCTCAAGGCAACGTGTAGCTTTGCTGTGTGAGCGCGAGTCTCGTCGGGGACATCTTGCCCCGATTTGTGAAGACCATCGAGGTGGCAGCGTATCGCATCGGCTGCCATTTCGAGCCTTCTTTCTCCGACCGCCCGTAGGCGAATAACACCAGGGAGTAAGGGAACTGTTACCTGGTGTCCAGTTTCGAGCGGGTTTTTCAACCGGAACCGCTTCCGTGATTTGTGTTGAGGGGGTAAATCTCTTGTGATCGGCATCAAGACAATGGTGAAGTCGAATTCGCGTTTGCGATGTGCAGTTCCGTTGCCAGCCCAGATTCGGATCCTTGCCATAGCCTCACTTTAATCTAAACCGGGCGCGGAATCAAAAAAAACAGCCCCGGCCGAAGCCGAGGCTGTTGGTGAAACCCGCCAGGTCGAAGTGAAAATTAGTCGCCGGCGACGGTCGCTTCGGCTTCGGTGCTTTCGACCTTGGCTGAGACGCTTCCATTGCCGTTGTTATTCCCGTTGGAGTGGCCGTTTCCATTCCCTGAAGCGATCTGCACCGGTTTTACGGCCGCGCCTGGAACCGCCATCTGAATTTGCTGGATCGAGCCGATCTGGACGACAGGCTCGGCGGACTTTTTCAGGACGAGTTCCTCGTAAATCCTGCGCACCTTGGCCGCTTCTTCAAACGCCTTCTTGCGGCGAATGCGATCTTCCTCCGCCGCAGTCAGGGGAATGTCGTGTTCCAAATGGCGGACGCGGGCGGCATCTTCGGCGTCGATCTTGAGCGAATGCTCGTAATGGTTCAGATCGACCTTTTTGCCCTTGGCGAAAATCTCGTGCTTCCCATGCGTCTTGTACCATTCGGCGACTGTCGCGTTCTTGTACATATTCTCGATAATCTTCCGCCAGCCGATGCCGGTGTTATACGCGCAGAAGGAAATTTCGCCCTGCTGCGTCGCGTACGGAATGATGCACATTTCGGTGCGGCGAAAATCGTAGTTGAAGAGATCCTGGAACCACATTCCGGCGATGAAAAGGAAGTTCCACGGATCGTTCGCGCGGCGCTTCATGGCGTCTTCGTAGGTGCGTTCCGGATTCGTTTTGCCGTACTTCTTGTCGGCGTCCTTCGAGAGGGCCCAGGTTTTGTCGAACTTTCTCCACAGATCCCTGAGTTTCAGGCTTGGCGGCGCCTGGAACGGCTTGTAATTCTTCAGCAGCGCAAGAGCCATCATGAAGTTTGAAAACCCCTTGCTGCGGGCCGCGTCAGTGATCGCCGTGACGTCTCGAGTCAGTTTTTGAGCGTCCAGAAAACGCGGTACCGGCGCCCATTCCTTGGTTTCCTTGTTGATCATCAGCGCCGTGCCAACTCCGCAATTCGGATGGCAGCCGCAAGAGAGCGAACCCCACTGCGAATCCGGGCCGTGCACGTGGTCGGAGAAGCCCGCGAACGTTGCGATAAACGAAATTGGGAACCAATCTCGCGTCGGTTCCACCTTGCCGACCTGAGCGCTGACGTCCTGCGCCAGATGCGAAAGCGTATAGCGCTGGCGTATACGCCGCTCGGGCGTGATGTCTTCGTCGCGCCCGGTGAACGAAACCGGCTGGAAGGAAACGAATGAGATCTTCTTGGGATTGTCCATCGCGAACTTCACGATTGGCCCCACTTGGTCGTTGTTCACGTTGTTGACGATCGTGGTTACCAGCACGATTTCGATCCCGGCTTCGTGCATGTTTTCAATCGCTCGCAGCTTCACGTCGAACAGGTTTCCAACTTGGCGGTGACTGTTGGCGTCGTTTCCGATGCCATCGAATTGCAGGTAGGCGTAGCGCATGCCTGCTTCGAAGGCCTTTTTCGAGAATTCCTTGCTCTTCGCGAATTCAATGCCGTTGGTGGCGGCTTGCACGCTGTTATAGCCAATCTTGCGCGCGTAGGCGACTGCATCCAGGAAGCGCGGGTGCATCGTGGGCTCGCCGCCCGAGAATTGCACCGACATTTGCCGGCGCGGCTTGATCTGCAGCGCGTTATCGAGAATTTCTTGAATTTCTTCCCAGGCCAATTCGTGGACGTAGCCAACCTGGTTCGCGTCCATGAAGCAGGGATCGCACATCATGTTGCAGCGGTTTGTGAGGTCAACCGTCAAGACCGCGCCGCGGCCGTGGCGAACCGTGCTCGATCCGTGCCGGTGCAAGTCTTCATCGTTGTGCGCCGGGATGTCTCGGCCAGGGAAATTCTTCTCGATCCACTCGAGAAACTTCGAATCGACAGCCATCAAGTCTTCGCACTTCCCGTGCGTCGGGCATTCCTTCACCATCCAGACCTGGCCATCGCGCTCGATAATCTGCGCCTTAATCTCGCCGACCTTCTCATGGACGAGGTCGGTCCAGTCCTTCTTGCCGTTGATGATCGCTTCGCGGGCTTCCTTCACGCATTCCGGGCAAAGGGAGTCCGTGGTCCGCGGCCAGCCAAGCGTGGGCTTCGACTTCTCCCAGGATTTCAGCAATGGCTTCTCGGACCATTTCGGTGTGAAGGAGGGATTCGGGCGATACTTATTGAAAAATTGAATGGTGTCAAAGGTCGCTGCCGCCGTCTTGCACAGCGCCCAGTCGAATGATTTCCAAAGTTGGTTTCCGACTGTTTTAGGCATTTTTACTCACCCCTCATTATTTAGATGCGCGGCCAATTCTCGCGCTGCAAAAAGGCCTGTCCAACGGCTGTCCCTACGAGTGTACCGACACCCGTAACTGGTTACAGTACCAAAGTTTGCATGGTTTCCAAGGAGGCGTCCAGTGACATGCGTCCAAAGGCGCAAACCGGGCGGCGAACGGTAGCCTGGCGCAGCCAGTGGCGGCTCTAACCCATGGGCGTGAACGCTGGCGTTAAGGTCGGCGCTCGGACAAAATATGCCTGTTGCAGCGCCGAGCTTCAGCTCGTAGCCCGGAAAAGGCCACGCCGCGCCGGATACTTTCGGCGCCAGTTTCGTATTCCATCCAAGCCCCATTCTTCTCTTCGTCATGGGGCGGCTCTAAAACGGGAAGCCAGGTGTGAACCGCAGCGTTGTTTCGGTTATCCACAGGATTTCTTGTTGACGTGCGAGGCTAGAAGTTGTAATAAATCTGCAAAATTGTGGTTTGGGAGGAGTGTCTATGAAGTTCTTGAAGATTAGTGGTGTCGCCGCGCTCGCAATCATACTGTCTCTTCTTCCTCTGGCGGCTTCCGCGCAGCAAACTTTAGGTTGGATTGACGGCACCGTGACCGACAGCACAGGCGGTGTGCTGCAGAACGTCACCGTGAAGGCCCGCAACACGGCCACGAACCTCACCGTCACCGCGCAAACGAAGAATGACGGTTCATTCCATGTTGCCGACCTGCCGATCGGAAATTACGAAGTAACATTCGTGCGCGACGGGTTCAAGACGGCCAACTACCCCCAGATTCTGGTGCAGGGCAATCGCACGGCGACCGTAAATGCGCAATTGCAGCCCGGCGCCGTCAACACGCAAGTCACCGTGAACGCCACGCCTCTGCTGAATCAGACGGACACAACTACCGGCTACATTCTTGGCGATCTCCAGATTCAGAACACCCCCTTGGGCACCGGCAGCTTTACCCAACTCGCGATTCTTAGTCCAGGCGTAAGCGCCGATCTGCTGAACACGTCGGGCTCGAACGCCGGTTTCGGGAATCAAGCAATTTGGGCGAACGGGCAGCGCGACTCGAGCAACAGCTTCACATTCAATGGCGTTTACGCGAACAATATCTTCAACGGAAAGTCCACGAGCCAGGTGACTTCATCGCGCGTGGCGGTGAACATTGGCGAGAACGGAAATGGAAACAATCCAAGCGGCGAGATTGCCACCAGTACGTCCGTTTACGGGGCGATCGGGCAGGCGCTTCCAAGTCCGCCTCCAGAAACGATCCAAGAACTGCGCGTCAATTCGGCTATGTACGACGCCTCGCAGGGGGCCAACAGCGGGGCGCACATAGAAGTTCAGACTAAGTCTGGAACCAACAATATTCATGGCGGCGCCTATGAATATCACCAAACGAGCGGTTGGGATGCCAACGAATGGTTCTTCAACCACAACGGTCTTTCGCGACCGCCGCTGCACCGCAATGTATACGGCGGGTTTTTAGGTGGACCTATAAAGCGAGACAAACTGTTTTTCTTTGCTTCATACCAGGGGGAGCGGGTTGCCGATCAATTACTGGGCACATCGCTGGTCGCCGTTCCGCCCGATCTGACGGACGACCGATCCGCCGCGGGAATTGCAGCCGTCGCAAACAAAGATTTCAGCGCACCCGGCTGCGGTACCGGCACCAATCCTCCGTGTGTCAACATTCAGCCCGGCCAGATTGCCCAACAGGCGCTCACGTTGCTTCAGAGGAAAGCTCCCAACGGCAGCTTTTACATTCCAAGCGCCGAGACCAATCCAGCCATTCTAGCGAACCTTCAAAATCAAGGCGCTGATGCTATCGTGCAAGGTCCCGGCTCTCTATTCACCGCAGACCAGATAAACGGAAACATCGATTACATTTTCAGCACGAGAGACCGTCTGGCGATGAAGTACTACTTCCAGAGGAACCCCAACACCACTCCGTTCGCAAACAGCGAGCTGTTGGGATTTCCCCAGGCAATGAACGCCGGCAGCCAAACAATTTCAATTGATAACACCAGAATCTTCACCCCGAACCTGAGCTGGGAGCAGCGGTTTGGCTTTATACGTGAAAGGGCTTTCAGCACCACGGGTGGGTTTCTTAAGCCTTCGGATATCGGCGTCAACCTCGTGGGCCTTACAAAATTTCCCCAAATCAACCTCAAGAATGCCGACGGTCTTTTTGATGGTCTCTCAGTCGGGTCGGTAAATAACTTTGCCGATGCTGGCATTTTTCAAAATGATTTTGACTTTGACACGAGCCTTAATTGGGTCCACGGACGGCATACGGTCACCACGGGATTCAACGCAGATTACACTCAATTGAATGTCATCAATCAGAACAACCAGTTGGCCCGGCTTACCTTCAAGGACTTTCCTGGGTTCCTTCTGGGCCAGTTGTGCGGACCGAATACCTTCTCCTGCAGCGGACAGGACGCAACCGAGTTTCTGAACGGGTCCAGCAATCGCTATTATCGTGCCAAGCAGGTCGGCGCATTCGTGCAGGACGATATCAAAATCAAATCAAATCTCTCGATCAACGTCGGATTGAGGTGGGACTGGGACGGGCCTCTTTATGAAAAAAACGGCTTTTTGACAAACTTCTACTCGCAGGATTATTCGTACGACGTGGCCACGGATACGATCAAGAACATTGGTCTGGTGGTTGCCGGCAACAACAAGGCGTTTGGAACGAAGGGCGTCAGTAATTCGACATTGACTGGCCGACAATGGGGTTTTGCTCCCCGTATCGGAATTGTCTACAGCCCCTCCTTCATCAAGAATTTTGTAATTCGTACAGGCTTTGGGATGTACTACGACCGGGGTGAATACTTCACGGAACTTTCTGCGCCCGCGGGAGGCGGCATCAGCGGCCCATTCGGTGTCACCGTGGCGGAACCGTTCGTCGTGCCTTTCTTCGCCGTGAAGAATGCGACGTTCGCAGCTCCGTTCGGCACTGCCGCTCCTCCACCACCTCCAGCTAACTTGTCATCCGTGCAGACTCTAGTCCCGAATGCCGGCCAGTTAATTGCGAATACAACGCCTTTCTGCAATGCCACGGGCCAATTCGGCTGCGGACCGTTATTTTTCGGAGGTTATGACCCGAAAAATACTATTCCCTACTCGGAAAACTGGACTCTGGATGTGCAGTGGCAGCCCGCGAATACTGTGGTTTTGAGCGCCGCCTACGTGGGCAATCACGGGGTCCACCAACTAATCCCCCTCCCCTTTAATCAGTCACTAATCGCCACCCCGTCAAGCCCGCTTCTGAAGGGCGGCCCGTTCCAGCAGAATTTCTCGTATGGTTACAATGTCCCCGGCGTTGCCGCCGAGAGCATCAGCGCCATCGTCGATGGCTTCGGTACGGGCAACGCGGCGTTGCGCGCGCCATTCATTGGTTACGACCCAAACTCCGATTTCAACAGGGCTGTTGGAGTTTCGAGCTATAACGCGCTGCAACTAAGTGTAAACAAGCGCATCAGCCATGGATTGCTCGTCACTGCGTCCTATACTTATTCTCATACGCTCGACGAGCAAAGCGGTCTCGGTCTTTTTTATACCGGTAACGATCCGAACAATCCACACTCGTCTTATGGCACGTCCGATTTTGATCGCACACATGTGTTCACCGTTAATTATCACTACGATTTTCCGACGATACGTGACGCCAATGGATGGGAGAAGTACGCAATCAACGGATGGGGATTTAATGGCGTCACCGTGTACCAGAGCGGACAGCCTTATAGCGTCAACGATTTCAGTGGCGGGGCGGCCAGCATCTTTTACGGCGGTGGCCAGGACGCGATCACCAACCCCATCGTTCCGGTTGGCGGGTTTGGTGCGACCGCAACGAATCCCCGCTTGCAAGGCACCACGGGTATCAACGGCGATAAGCCCGTATTGAACGCGGCTGCCTTCGGCGTTCCAACCCCATTCGCTCCGGGAACAAACGGCGTGCCGCCTTGCGACCCGATAACAGGCGCATGCGACACCTTCGAAACCGGTTATACTGTTGGCGGACGCAACATATTCCGCGGACCCTTCCAAGCCCGGTTTGATTTCGGAGTTTTCAAGGATTTCAAGTTCACCGAGCGATTTGCGCTGCGATACGACGTGCTAGCATTCAATATTTTCAACCACCCAAGTTTCGACATACCGAGTAATAACGTCGATTTTAACCCGGGATTCTGCAACCCTCCGTCACCTTCTTTCTCTTGCTCCCCCTTTGGTTATTCGTTTCCGCCGGGAGGCCACTTGGGCGAACTCCAACATACGATAGGCAGTCCGCGATTCATTCAGATGGCGCTGCATCTGACGTTCTAGGTTCGGCAAGGGCAAGGCGAAGATTGCGGCAAATGAGGGCGTTTCGATTTCCGGAACGCCCTTTTTTGTTGTTCGCTTGCAATCACGGAAAGCACGGACGGAAGACGCGGGCCTTCACGAGCGCACCCAACATCCACGCAACGGCGCACAGCGAATATCCGCAAACGCGCTAGGGTCTCTTGTGCGAATGAAAGCGGTCGCGGGGCGCAGCTCATCCGCGTGCTGAGGCTAATCGATGTTTAGCGGGGTGCGCAAAACGCCGATGGCGAAATGCGCGAGGTGGGCGGCTTCGTCATCGAGCTGAATCCAGCGGACGACGCAGTGGTCCTTCATGTACTGCCCGACTTTCGACTCATTGATTTCCAGGTGTTCGGCGAGCTTTGGCTTGAGGTTGCTGTCGGTGTAAGTCCGTCCGCCGCTTCGCGTGCTTTTCCCGGTGCGTCCGCCGCGCACCAAATTTCCCACGCCAACCCGCAGCGTCTGGCAAGCCTCGATGTAGTACGACGTCACCTGATCGGAATCCGAGAGCAGAAATACGCCCGGGCCCGCCGGAGCTTCCTCGAGGGCATCGAGCCGGTGCAAGGGACTCGACAACAAGCGGCGCAGCATCGATTCGAGATGCGCCATGCGCGACGCGAGGGCCGGCTCGCCAGCGCGGCCGTGGGCTGTGCGCTCGGATGGTAGCGTCGGTGCCACATGCTCAACGTGTGCTGCCCGCTGTGGTTCTGTTTGCACGTGCAAAGATGCTTGTCGCTCCGCGGGCGTCGTGCGCGAGGACGACTCGGCTTCCCCCCGTGACACCGTTCGTAGCGGCTCGACCGGTTTCGTATATGCCTGCGATGGCAATCCGCCAGTGGTTGCCGCGGCTTTGCGATGGCGTCCTCGCCCGCCCCGGCGTCCCCGTCGCCGCTTCTTCTTGTTTGCGTCGCCGCTCTCTTGAGTGCTGCTCGCCGCCTCGTGAGTCCCCGCTGAAGCGGGTATTGACTCAGATTCCCCGGTACTCATTTCCACGTCCGAGATTTCTCCAAGAGCAAGCGGCGTCTTGCCTTCGTCGAGTGTCGCGGGCGTTTCCGAAGGCGGTTCGTCGGCACGCGCTTCCGATTCGGAACCGGCGCTTGCAGCCGGCAGGTCAGCCCCAAGCCGCGTGAGCGCCCCTTCCGCCTTCTTCTTCCAATCAGCGCGGCGGAAACGCTGCGCCGCAATCGTGTACCATTTCACTGCTTCCTCATTTCGCGCGGCTTTTTCTTCGATCGCGCCAAGCTCCCACGCCACCATTGCATCGCGTGTACGCTGGTAAAGTTCGGAAAGTTTCGCTGGCGCATCCGCCGCGGTCCTTGCCTTGCGGATGCGTGCCTGGATCTGACGCCAGTCTGCCATGACTCGTTATTGTAGCAGTGCTGCCATCCATAGGCTATCGAAGCATGGTTTGGTAGCGGCGTCCGGCTAAGGCATGATGAGGATGATGAATCCGACCGAGCGAACGCAATGGATTGGCGAACGGGCGCGCGCGATAGGCTTTGACCTGTGCGGCGTAGCCTCGGTCGAGGCGCTCGCGGACCCCTCCCATTTGGACGACTGGCTCGCTCGCGGATATGCCGGCGAGATGAGATACCTGCACGACGCCCGGCGCAAGAACCCGCGGTTGGTTCTTCCCGGTGCGCGCAGCGTGATCGTCGTTGCGCTGAATTACAATTCCCCGCAGCCTTACTCGACGAAGCATGCGCAGGCCCGCGACACCGGGCCTCCGCGCGGGTGGATTTCTCGCTACGCGTGGGGCGATGACTATCATGGGGTTCTTGGCCAAAAGCTCGAAGCGCTCGTCGCCGACATGCACGCGCAATTCCCCGAACCATTCGACGCACGCGCCTACGTCGATACCGGCCCCGTCGTCGAGCGCGTCGCGGCAAAACATGCCGGTCTTGGCTGGCTCGCCAAAAATACCTGCTTGATCAACACGGACCTCGGCTCGTGGCTATTTCTCGGCGTCATCGTCACCACCCTCGACCTCGCGCCCAGCGTCGCCCCCGGCCAGGGGCCACCAGCCGACCATTGCGGTACCTGTACCGCTTGCCTCGATGCATGCCCCACCGAAGCTTTTGTGGCGCCATACGTTCTCGATGCACGGCGTTGCATTTCCTACCTCACCATCGAATTGCGCGGGCCAATCCCGGAAGAATTCCGTCCTGCCATGGGAAACGCACTGATCGGTTGCGATATCTGTCAGGACGTTTGTCCGTGGAATCGCAAGTCGTCCGTCACGCACCTTGCGGAATTTCAACCGCGAAAAGGGCTCGAAAAGCAGCCCTCGGAAACCGAGAATCGAGGCATTGAAAATAGCGATTCCCGAAATCCGAACGGCGAAAACCGATTTTCACTTTGCGCGCCGGAACTCGAAGGGCTCGCATCGCTCACGCAGGAGCAATTCAGCCGGCTTTTCCATCACAGCGCCGTGAAGCGCGCAAAATTTCGCGGGCTGGTCCGCAACGCCTGCGTCGCTTTGGGCAATTCATCCATGCGGCATGATTCGGGCGATCGATCGCGTATCGCTGAATTGCTCGACCGCCTTGCTAATTCGCGGGATTCGCTCGTCTCGGAACATGCGCGCTGGGCCAAAGAGCGCCTCGTCGCGGCGCAAGACTCAGATTGACTCCACCATCGCAATTCTACTAGCGTAAGCGCGCAAAGCGTCTTCGTCCCAGGAGCTCCGCAAATGTCGTCCATCCTTGCGCTTTCCGGGCACGCCATGATGCCGCATTTCAGCTTCCCCGCTGGCCCTGTCGTGAACGAACAAATCATGCTGCGCTGGATTCATTTTGTCGCCGGAATCATCTGGATCGGCCTGTTATATTTCTTCAACCTCGTGGCTTTTCCTGCCATGAAGCAGCTCGACGCAGCCGTTCGCGGCAAGGTTTTCCCGGCGCTGATGTCTCGAGCGATGTGGTGGTTCCGCTGGTCTGCGCTGGTGACCGTACTCGTGGGACTTCGTTATTTCTTTACGATTCTCTCGGCCGACGCCCGCAACGCCGGCAATCCTTCGCTCGCGCTCCAGTGGCTTGGATGGTGGTTCTTGGTGTGGCTCGTGGCTTACGCCCTGATCTATCCCTTGCAGTTGCCTGCCAAAGGCGCGCTCGATAATCCCTGGCTGCGCGCAATCGCCATTGCAATCATCTTGATCGTGGCATCGTGGGTGATTCTCGCGCTCAACAGCGGCCCGGAAGTATCAAATAGCCAGCTTGCCATCGCCGTTGGCGGCGGCTTGGGCCTTTTGATGCTTCTCAACGCGTGGGGCGTCGTGTGGCGCGTGCAAAAGCGTCTGATTGCGTGGACGCGTGCCAGCGTCGAAAATGGCGCTCCGATGCCGGCCGAAGCAGAACGCCTGGCCCGCTGGGCGTTCCTTTCATCGCGCGTAGCCTTCTGGATGTCGTTCCCGATGCTATTTTTTATGGCCGCCGCGGAACATTACCCTTTCCTGAGCGGCATGTCGCATTGAGGAAATAACCGGACATGTGCAGAAACAAGGAGTAAATCTGAAGCCAGTCGTATTTGTATCCTCTGCGATTGAAGAATTTCGAGAGGAGCGAAGAATCGCAAAAGTCGTAATCGACAGTTATCCGTTCTTGGAGTCGTGGGTTTTCGAGCAAGAAGGAGCTTCGGCAGCGCCTTTAGAAGAACGTTATTTGCAAGAGGTTCGCAATTGCTCGATCTTTCTCGTACTCCTTGGCCAGGTAGTCACCAAACCGGTGCGGAAGGAATTCCTTGAAGCCAAGGCCAATGGCAAGCGCATTCTGGTTCTCCTGAAGCAATCGGACTCAATGTCTGACAATGTGAGCCAGTTGATTTGTCAGGCGGACGCGAAATATGGCTTTTTTCAAGACTCTTCTGATTTCGAAGGGACGCTTCGGCAAGCCCTCAACAACGAAATCAGCCGCGCGGTCGCTGAACCGATCGAAAAACGTGCTGCGAAACGCAAGGAAACCCGCTTATGCGAGCTAAGCAGTACAGCCGTCCGCATAACTCCCGTATTTCCGCAGGGACACAATCAGGATCTCTATAACATCAAAGAAGTGAGTCCTGAGGAAGTGATTCTCCTGAAGCGATCATCACAGCATCGCATCGACTTGCCCTTGGAGAAAATTGCGATAGTCCCTGGTCCAAATGGCGAACCAGCCACGCTCCAGTTGGACGGGCGTCTTCAATGGCTTAGCGCCAAGCGCGAATGGAAATTCTTTCCTGAGCATCCGTTAGGCGGACATGGTATTTCGAAGCCTGGCTCTCCAGGTGGTCCGGACGTCACAATCTTGCGAGATAGGTTGCAACGGATCGGTATCCCATCGCAGTGGAACCAGGAACACGAAGCGACCTTCGGTCAATATTCAATCGCATACGACGACGATGGTCGGTATTTCAAATGCGAGAATCGAATGCATAGGGGTTCGGTTGAGGTTCTGGTGGCTATGGGATGCTGAAAACGTAACTAATAATGAACTACGGGTTTGTCGGTCCTTCACCTTGGATGAATTGCAGCGCATCTTCCAGCGTGCGGTCGCTTGCGTGGTCGCCGATGGTGTTCGATTCGATCTTCGTGAACTGTGGACGCCGCCGTGACGAAAAAGTGCCCGGATTGAACGAGCCTCGGCGGACGTGGAATACCCAAACGTACTCATGCTTATTCTTGTCGGCCTGCGAGCGAGATACCAGCGCGCTATCAACCAATTCGACCGGCTCCCAGTCCGAGAACCCGTTGACCGTGTGGACCGGCGTCGGCATTGTGTAGTTATAGAAATTCACGTCGTGCGTGAAGATGACAACGAAATCCACCATGCTCGGCAGCGGCGCCGGGCAAACGTTGGGATACCGCTTCTTTAGATTTATCTCGATCCACTGGAACTGATTCGGGGTCACGCCGTACGCGGAGAAATAAGTTCCGCAATTCGATTGTGTCGTGGTGCTTGCAGAAGCGTCGTCCGAATAATCATCCACGTCAGCGTCCGTCACGGTGGTTACCGCTCCAGCGGACATCTTGCCGCCGTCAACCGATTCCTTCAGCGAAACGTCCGTCGCTACCGGTGCCGCGCTGGCGACCGTGATGCCACTCGGCGAAACTGGCGTGGCGAGTACACCGCCGTTCTCCGATCTCGGAGCGACGGCAACGGACGGCGACGCGTTCTTCGTGGGAGGTTGCGGCGCGTCCGATGGGCGGACCGCCACAACTGGCGCGTGCGTCGCAACGGGATGTCCCGCAGTTACGGAGGCCTCCGACGCCGGAACGCTTCCAGCCACAGGCGACGCTAGCGCAACAGGCTGTGGCCGCTCGATGACCGTGCTAGTTCGACCGGATGTCGCCATGCTGGACGCCCCCGATTTTTTCACCGCTCGCGGTGCTGGGTTTTCGGTTGAAGCAACGATTACGGGCTGCGGCGCGGCGTGGACAATTTCGGCGCGCGAAGCGCTGGACGCGGCGGCGATTGCAACATTGCCGCTACTTGCAGAAATCTGCGGTTTCGACGCCAAACTCGCATCAATCGGTCTAGGTACAGCAACGGTCTGCGAAATAACAGCGCTCGTTGCCGGTGGCGTTTTGCTCGCAACAGCGGATGCGGGTGCGCTCACATTCGCCTCGGCCCGCTTCGGGGGTTCGCTCGACGTAGCAGCCACAGCCGCAACCGAGCCTTCTGACCGCGCTCGCAGTTTAGCCGCCACGCTGCCTAATGATTCTTGCGCCCTGCTCGGTTCTTGATTTGGGGACGCGCTGGTTGCGTCCGCCGAAGCCACCGCCGGCAGCGAAGTGTCCGGAACGTAGCCTTCCTTTCCATCAGGCGTCCGAACCTTGGTGTACCCATTCGCTTGGCCAAGAATCTCCACGACGCTTCCACAACTCAATTTTGCTTCAACATTCAGGCTAGCCAGCGAATCGTAGACCCAAACACGGTCTTCGTTTACGCTGCACTTCAACGATCCAGTTGCATTTGCTGGAGCACCAGGAGCAAGACAGAAGAATGCAGGGATTGCCAGAAGCGTTCCGATTGCCGCATTGCGAAAGAACGTTGAGCGATGCACGACATCTCCCCAAGAGTCGAGCGCCGAAAAATGGAACAGAACAATTCGAATGTTGCGCGCTTGCACATCAGGAAACAACTGGACGGAAGTACAGGACTGGTGCAGCGTCCCGCATGACTACAGCGAAAAATCGTTCGCCTACGAACGCCAGCGCAGCGTGACAGGACCCGTAAGGGGATGTTCCATGGGCATGCCCGTGCGTTGCGATTCCAGGTACGCCGCCTTCAGCTCGAAATACCACCGCGCCGGGCGATCGGCGTCATCAACCAGCATCATTCGCTCTTGGTATTTCAATCCCAGCGCCTGTTTCTCGATTACCTCCGTGTCCTGACGGATGAATCGTGGCCCCAGAACGTGAATGATCAGCGAAACCACCGGAAACCACGGAAGGATGTTCCATGCCGCGCAGAAATCCAGCCGGCAAAGGTCGCGGCGGATCGGCGTGACGGTTGTGCGGCTTGAAAGCCAGTACCGCCCGGCGCGAATCTGCTCGATGCGCACATTCGGCAGCATGAAATCGATGGTCGTGGTGGCCGGCTCGCCTGTGATCAATTTCAGGATCCTGTAAGGCGCGCTGTTCGCGGACGGCGCATGCGGGCTCATGCGAAAGCCATTCGGGATCGGCTCGTATTGCTTGGCTTTATCGCGAATGCTCCGGCGGCTCCTCCACCACCACGCCTGATGCACGAATGGCCCGTGCGCCGGATCCATCAATCCGATAATTCCGTGATCGATGTTGCAAGGCATCTCCGCCCAAAGACGCGCCATATTGCAACGTGCGCTGAACCTTGGAACCTCGGGAAGCGCCGCCGAAAGCGATGCACCGGCGGCCTCGCGGCCTTCCGTATTCGCCATGAATACCCAGATGTAGCCGTCGCGCTCGGCGCACGGATAGCTGCCCGCATGAATTCGGTCGCACTTCAATTTGGAATCGGCTGTGAGAGACGGGATGTGCTTGCACTGGCCGGTGTGCGCGTCGAATCGCCAGCCGTGATACGCGCATTCCACGGTCGCGCCATCGAATTGCCCGAACGATAGCGGAAACGCGCGATGCGGACAAACATCGCGCAATGCAAATGGCTTCCCTGCGGCGTCCCGTCCCAGGACGAGCGGCGTCTCGAGCAACATCGCTCGCGTTAGCTTGCGGCCGTGGACCTGCTCGCGCCGCAGCGCGGGATACCAGAAATTCCAAAGGAATTCTCCGCCGGCATTATTCAATCGAGATGGTCCGGTGTCATTCATATCGTTCATCGGCGATTGCGCATCTGAGTGATTGCTTATCCTAGTACACGCTGTCCCGGCCGCAAAGGCTGCGGAAAGGTGGGCTCGATCGAACCACATGCACTCCGACAGTTTGACACCCGCTACCGCTCTGGCTATCCTGTAGATAGCCTGTTCATGGGAAATTGGTGGGAAAATAGACTGACTCGCTTGGTTAGCTCGTTAAAAGCAATGTTCGCCCCGTTTTATTAGCGCTTCCGATTCCGTCCCTCCGGGACGCGGCAATCCGTTGCAATGTACCCATTTCCGATTTCCTTTTTCCATTTTCTGCTTTCGCGAGGCAACCATGGCGAACCTGACGCTTTTTGAAAAACTCAATCATATCGAGTCGCGCTACGAAGAATTGACGCAGCAGCTCTCTTCCCCCGAGGTTCACAACGACTCCGGCCGTTACCAGAAGCTCGCCAAAACGCACGCCGAATTGGCGGACATGGTCGCGAAATATCGCGAGTGGAAGGAAATCGAGAAAGGCATCGAAGGTGCCAAGCAAATGCTGGTCGAATCTTCTGACGATGCCGAAATGAAGCAGATGGCGCATGACGAGGAACATGTGCTCGAGGCTCGCCGCGAGATCGTTGAGCGCGAGTTGAAATTTTTGCTCCTGCCGAAAGACCCCAACGACGAAAAAAACGTCATCGTCGAAATCCGCGCCGGCACCGGCGGCGACGAAGCGTCTCTCTTTGCCGGCGAGCTTTTCCGGATGTACTCGCGTTACGCGGAATCGCAGGGATGGCGCATCGAAATTCTCGAAAGCTCCGGGTCCTCCATCGGCGGCATGAAGGAAGTCGTCGCGGCCATTCAGGGAAGCAAGGTGTATTCCAAGCTGAAATATGAAAGCGGCGTGCATCGAGTGCAGCGCGTTCCGGCCACCGAGCAGCAGGGGCGCATCCATACCTCTGCCGCCACCGTTGCCGTGCTGCCCGAAGCGGATGAAATCGATATCAAAATCGAAGCCAAGGACCTCCGTATCGACACATTCTGCTCCTCCGGTCCCGGCGGTCAATCCGTCAACACCACGTATTCCGCCGTGCGCATCACGCACATTCCCAGCGGGATGGTCGTATCGCAACAGGATGAAAAATCGCAGATCAAAAATCGCGCCAAGGCCATGCGCGTTTTGCGCGCGCGTCTTTACGAAATGGAGCAATCGAAGCAGCACGAAGCCATCGCTGCCGAACGCCGCGGCCAGATCAAGACTGGCGACCGCTCCGAAAAAATTCGTACCTACAATTATCCGCAGAACCGCGTCACGGACCATCGCATTGGCCTGACACTCCATCAACTAACCGAAGTGATGGACGGCAAGCTCGGTCCGATTGTGGACGGACTCGTAACGCATTTCGAATCCGAGCGGCTCAAGCAGGAACTTGTGGAAGCATGAGCTACAAAAATGAAGACCTCACGAAGCGCTCCCGCAAATCATGGCTCGCAGGAAGTTCGTGGCGTTTTGGAACCGCTCGTTTGCAATTTCGTGAATATTCCCGCACATGACTCCCTCGATGGACATCCGGGCAGCTCTGAAGGATGCGATGGCGCGGCTGCGCGAGGTGGACGTGCCTTCCCACACCCTCGCCGCTGAAGTTCTCCTCATGCACGTGCTTGCATGCGACCGCGCCTGGCTTTACACCCACCCCGAACAACTCCTTGAACTCAGCGCAATCGAAAGATATTTCGCTTTCATCGCGCGCCGCGCCGCCGGCGAGCCCACTCAGTATCTAACCGGCAAGCAGGAATTCTGGGGGCTCGAATTCGAGGTGACGCCTGCCGTCCTGATTCCCCGGCCCGAGACGGAGCACCTAATCGAAGTCGCCCTCGAATTCCTCGGCCCGCGCGGCCTGAAAATTCGCTTGGATACGGGAGCGCCGAGCGATTCTCTACGCATTGCGGATGTTGGGACCGGTTCCGGCTGTCTCGCCGTTGCCCTGGCCTGGGAATTGCCGCACGCGAAGGTGTTCGCAACGGATATTTCCCCCGCAGCGCTCGAGGTCGCCAGGCAAAATGCGGCTCGTATCGGAGTTGCGGATCGCGTTCATTTCGTCGAATGCGATCTCTTGAATGGCTTTTCTCGCGATTCACGGGTTACCAAAAGTCATCTCACAAACGGTCTCGCGTCAGGGCGCGGCTTCAGCCGTGCCGAAAGACGCCCGATCTCAGGGGTTTCAACCTCTGAGGC
Organism: Candidatus Acidiferrales bacterium; assembly: GCA_050747005.1. GTDB lineage: Bacteria > Acidobacteriota > Terriglobia > Acidiferrales > UBA7541 > Palsa-295. Next base: position 14,631 of record JBOGNE010000055.1, on the reverse strand, counting down.
ACGCGCAATAATCCATCAAGGCATTTATGAGGCAGATCCTAGTCCCGAGTCATCTCCCTTCGATTTGATCGTCAGCAATCCACCCTACGTCGCACGCGAGGACGCGAACACTCTTCCCCGCGAAGTTCGCGAATATGAACCTCACGCCGCTCTCTTCGGCGGCCCGACCGGCGCCGATATCTATCCACGCCTGATCGAACAAGCAGGCGCGCTTCTTCGCGACGAAGGGATGCTCGCCGTCGAGCTCGGCTACAACTCGCTCGACCGCGTTCGCGCGATATTCGACGCGCAATCCGGCTGGACCAACCACCGCGTGACCAACGATCTTGCCGGCATCCCCCGCGTCTTTTCCGCACAGCGCGCAGCCTGAACGCCGATTGGCGCATCCCTTTTTATTGGTTTCGCATTTCATTCGCCTGCGATATATTCGGGGCAAGCGCCTCTCTTGCAAATGCCGAAGCTAGCCCATTTTCGCGCGGCGCACGGTCCTCTCGACGGCCCCTGCGTGGATTTCTCCGCGTCCACGGCCTCAATTCTCCACGTTGACATGGATGCATTCTTTGTTTCCGTCGAGCTTCTGGCACGCCCCGATCTTCAAGGCCTTCCCGTTGTCGTCGGTGGTCAGCGTGACCAGCGCGGCGTCGTTACTTCCGCCAGCTACGAAGCTCGCCGTTTCGGCGTTCATTCAGCGATGCCGCTGCGCACCGCCGCAAAGCTTTGTCCCGAGGCTGTATTCCTGGATGGCAGCCATAACTTGTATTCGCAATGGAGCGACCGGGTGGCCGGAATCCTTGCGAAGTTTTCGCCGGTCGTCGAAATGGCCTCCATTGACGAGGCGTATCTCAATCTTGCAGGCACCGAACGCCTGCACGGCCCTGCGCTCGGCGCCGCACATGATTTGCTTCGCACCATCACAAATACCACCGGCCTTCCCTGTTCCGGAGGCCTGGGAGTCACGCGGTTGGTTGCCAAAGTCGCAAGCGACCAAGCCAAGCGGCGCGGCCTGGTTTGGGTCGCGCCAGGCAGCGAAGCCTCATTCCTTGCTCCGCTCGGCGTGCGCCGTATTCCTGGCATTGGCCGCGTCACGGAAGCGGCGCTCAAAAATCTTGGTGTCGAAACTGTCGCGCAATTGCAACAAGTCTCGCTCGAGCGCCTTGAGGAAACATTTGGGCAATGGGGTTCGGCGCTCTATCGCAAGGCGCGCGGAATCGATTCCTACGAATTTTTCGTCGACGCCGAGCCAAAGTCGCTCTCGCACAACCGCACGTTCGGCCAGGACACCAGCGGTCGGCAGCAACTCGAATCGACTCTGAGCTACCTCTGCCAGAAAGCTGCCAAACGCTTGCGCGATGCCGGATTGCACGCGCGCTGCGTGACGCTAACGCTCCGCTACGCCGATTTCAAAACGATTACGCGCTCTCAAACCCTCGCCGAGCCTTCCGATATCGATGCTGCATTCCTCGCGTCAATCCGCGGCCTTTTTTCCCGCGCCTGGGACGGCGTCGCCCCCCTACGGCTTGTCGGCGTCGAACTCTCTTCGTTTTCCAGCGGTTCCGGCCAGATTGAGCTCCTCGATCCCGATCGCCGCGAAAAACTCGAGCGGCTCGCGCGCGCCACGGACCATTTGCGCGACCGCTTCGGCTTTTCGAAAGTTCAATTCGGCGGCTCCCTCGGTGCGCGCGACGACCACCGCGAGTAGCGGCCCAATGCCAATGCCGGGTCTTCTCCCATCCGGCATATAATCACGGCCCATGTTGGAAACTCCTAACTCGCCGTCAAGCATGCACGCTCCGCGCCGCAAGGGCCATCGCGTCCGCGCGTTTTGGGAGCGCATCACGGAAGGATTCCAGATTGCGCAGCTATGGAACCAGTTCAAATCCGAGGCGCGAGCAAGTTACGGCCTGTATTCAAACGATGTCGACTGGGACCGGATCAAGGCCGAGCGCAAACGTGTGAAACGCGCGTTCCTTATCGCCTGGGGCCTTTTCCAGGCAATGCTGATGAAGCTGTCGCCGGCGCGCCGAGTCTTGCTGCTCGTGGCGGTCGTGATCGTCGTCTTGAATCCGCAATATCAAAATCAAAATCTCAACCTGCAATTTATCGGCGCGGTTATTCTGTTCATTCTCCTCGCGCTCGAGCTCGGCGACCGCGTGACCATGAAGCGCGACCTCGAAATCGCTCGTGAAATTCAGCAATGGCTTGTTCCGGACCATCCGCCCCAAATTCCCGGCTTCGATATCGCATTCGCCACGCGCCCGCAAAATACCGTTGCCGGCGATTATTACGACGCCTTCGTCCGCCCGGTCGCTGAAAGCGTCTCGGGAGTTCGCCAGTTGCTGATCGTTGTCGCGGACGTCGCCGGCAAGAGCGTCCCCGCCGCACTCCTGATGGCGACCTTCCAGGCCAGCTTGCGCGCCCTCTCTGCCACTCCTGCACCGTTCGAAGAAATTATCGGCGGCATCGATAATTACACTCGCGCGCACAGCCTCGATGGACGCCGTTTCACCACTTCATGGGTCGCCGAGATTAATCCGGAAACGCGCGAAATGCTTTACGTCAATGCCGGGCACAACGATCCCATCCTGCGGCGCGCCTCGGGACAAATCGAGCGCCTCGCCACGGGCGGTCCGCCGTTTGGACTGCCCGTTCTCAGCGAGAAGCAAGGCCCGTATCTCTCGGGCCGCGTCCGACTCCAGCCGGGAGATTTGCTCTTCATTTTTACCGATGGCGTCGTCGAAGCCGTCGATAACGGGGCTCGGGAATACGGCGAGTCGCGCCTTATGGCCTGCATCCAGTCGGCGCCGCAGCTGGACGCAGCCGATACTCTGAAACGCGTGATGGAAGACGTGAACGCGTTTGTGGGATACGCTCGCCAGCACGACGACATCACCGCTTTGGTGATGCGCGTAAACTAGCGGCCACGGGCGCGCCAACGTCGGTGTACACAGTGATTACTGATACTTCGGGAAGCCTTGTCACAGCTTTTCCTGGCCGACCGTAAAGGAGAATCCATGGGACTAGGAATCGCCCTAGTAAACTTTACGGGTGAAGTGCTAGACAGGATTGACGACCCGGACAATTTCTTGCATAGACTCCTGCCTCCTGCTGACGAGGAATCTGATAGCGTCCTTTCCAAGATCGATTGGTACGGAGACACATATTTTAACTATCTCCAGATGAAGCGCTTTCTCAAGGAATGGGATCAACTGGCCGAACGTGCCAAGACCCCAGAGGAGCAGGCACTCATGACTGCTGTCAGGACTTTGGCATTCCATTGCCAGAATGATCGAGATATCCTCAGGTTTGTCGGAGATTAGCCGGGTGCGTGTCCCTCGTACAGGTCGATCACGCTCACGACCTATTTCATTCATCGCGATCACCTCGGTTCCACGCGCGTCATGACCAAAATGGACGGCACGGTTCTCGATTCGCTCGACTACATGCCCTTCGGCGAACAAACGTCGGGCGACACCGGGACTACCCACAAATTCACCGGCAAAGAACGCGACTCCGAATCTAACCTCGATAACTTCGAGGCTCGCTACTACTCATCGCAGATGGGCCGCTTCATGTCCCCGGATTCGATCGGAGGTCGGACAAGCAACCCACAAACCCTCAATAGGTATTCATACGTCGTGAACAACCCACTCAACCTAACCGATCCATTTGGACTGTGGTGCGTTTGGGACGACGGAACTCATGATGACGATCCCGCGGATGGGGGTGCCTCCGAGACGGAGTGCGGGAGCCAAGGCGGCCTATGGGACTCGACGGACACAATTTACGGAGTCTTTGAGGACGCGACACTGAGTTTCAATGCAAGTGATTTTCAATTCGGTGACTCATTCGGTGAGCCTGCTGGGTTCGATCCGACAGATTTGAGCGACGTTTCGGATGGCGATCCATCCGTGGGTATGGACATTTGGCATTGCGCCGGTTGTGCGGATATTTGGCAGAGCACGGCAGGCTCGATGAATGCCATCTCAGCCGCATATGGCCTAGTGTACGGTGGGGCGGTTGTGGGTGCGGCTGGCACACCCTACGCCATCTCAGCCGCCGCTCGGGGCATCGGCTGGGGCTATGCCACTGTCGGCAGTGGTTCAGCCATCGTCCTGGGTGCAACCCCCGATTATATTGATGCAGCTCAGGCGATGGGCGCTAAGGCCCTCAATATGCCAGATGTCGCCTGGGACGCGCTTTCGGCATTTGGGGAAGAGTGGACCGCAGAGCAAGCTTTCATTGACACGGCCGTCCAGAGGGGCTACTCCATCTCACTCGCGCCCGGCGCAGGTGGCGGGGTGAATTTCTGGTTGGAGCTTCAGTACCTTCGGGAGACCGGCATTGACCCGGCTTCGCTACCAGTAGTGACGGTGCCTCACTAACAAAACCAGCCACTGGAGGAGAAGTGGAATTGGGTACCTGGGTCGGTCGCGCGATTGGAAAGGCGTACTGGGTGTTGTTCGGTTGGTGGTACGACGCGCCAAGGGCCAGAAGGGCGGAGCAACAATTCGCCGGGGAGATACTAGAAGGTTTGCCGTTCCTTTTTGGACAGTACCGTGCCGAGATTATCCCCAACGAAGGCATCCGCTTCCCTTCGCCGTTCGGTTATGCTTTCGTAACCGTCGCGGTTGGTCACCTGCTACTCCGATTCGTTCGTGGACGCGGCGAGTTTCGCGTCCTCGTCGCGTCGCGGGGAAAAGTGCGCGATTGGCGCGACTGGAAGGACATCCAGGTAGTGCAAGCTGTCTTGGACGAGTCGGATGAACGGTCCGCCCACGTGTGGATTCGCAACGTTGCCGGAGCGTCGCGTCTGTTACAGGGCGAACTTCCCCGCCTCCTAGCAGCAACATCAGCCGACAACTGGGATCTCGTCAGGCGGAAGGCGAATGCCTCGTTTCCGCCTCTCGTTAGAATAAAGTGAATCTCGCCGGTTTAGTGAAGGGTGCCGAGTGCCCTGATCTGCCCCCTGGCTCCGCGCACAGGATCATACGACACTCGGACAGCCTAACCGCATCGCTTCCCCCTCCGACAGTGCGGGGAGTAGCGAAACCCAGGCAGCCGTACGCGAAAATCCTCGAAATAGTATAGCGCCGCGATCGCCCTTTCCTCTCCCCGCTCATTTCGCTCATAATCACCCCATGCAGCCGCGCGAGCTTGCCGATAAAATTTGCTACACGCTTCGAGACTCCGGCCATCAGGCCTATCTCGTCGGCGGATGTGTGCGCGATATTCTGCTCGAGCGCCAGCCGCTCGATTACGATGTTTCGACGGACGCGACTCCCGAGCAGGTGACCCGCATTTTCCCGCACAGCCTCACCGTCGGCGCGCAATTCGGCGTGGTGATTGTGACCGAGGATTCGTTCGCCGATGGCGCGATCGATCGCCCCGAGGGGACTAAGCCAGCGCAAGTGGAAGTCGCCACCTTCCGTTCCGATATCGGTTATTCCGACGGCCGCCATCCCGATCGGGTCGTGTATGCGAAATCGCCGCAGGACGACGTCAAGCGCCGCGACTTCACCATCAACGCACTGCTCCTCGATCCCGCGACGAAAGAAGTCCTCGATTTTGTCGGCGGACGCGCCGATCTCCGCGCCGGAATCGTTCGCGCTATCGGAGACCCCGCTCAGCGCTTTGGCGAGGATAAGCTGCGCATGGTGCGCGCTGTCCGTTTCGCCGCTCGGTTTCACTACGAAATTGAGCCAGGAACGCTCCGCGCCATCCAGACACTGGCTCCCGCCGTTCGCCAGGTGTCCCCGGAGCGCCTGCGTGATGAACTGACAAAGCTGCTAACCGAAGGCGCTGCCCGCCGCGGCTTCGAGTTGCTATCTGATGCAAGCTTATTGCTGCAGTTGCTGCCGGAAATCGCCCGCATGAAAGGCGTCCCCCAACCTCCCCAATTTCATCCCGAAGGCGACGTCTGGAACCATACGCTTCTCATGCTCGATGGCCTGCCTCCGGGTTGTTCGCCAACGCTCGCGTGGGGCGTTTTACTACATGATGTGGGCAAGCCCGCTACGTTCAAGCCGCCCTTGGGACCAAACGACCGTATACGGTTCGACGAACATGTGCACGTAGGCGAGCTCATGGCTGGGGAGATTTGCCACAGACTGCGCTTCTCGGGCGCTGACACCCAGCAGATTCTTGCGCTTGTTGCCAACCATATGCGCTTCATAGACGTCCCGAGAATGAAACCCGCCACCCTCAAGCGCTTTGTGCGCCTTGACCATTTTGACGAACACTTGGAGCTTCACCGCCTTGATTGTCTCTCAAGTCACGGCATGTTCGATAGTTACGACGAAGTCCGCAGATTTGTCTCCGAAACGCCCCCAGACCAAGTTCGACCGCCGAGGCTGTTGACCGGAGACGATTTGAAAGCTCTAGGCTTCCAACCCGGTCCAAAGTTCAAGGAAATACTCTCTGCGACAGAAGATGCACAGCTAAACGGGGCGATCCACTCCCGCGAAGAAGCCCTCAGGTTCGTCTTGAGCCAATACGGTAGTACTCTTAAGCAGTAAATCAGTATTCCGTTCATTTACAATAACTTGAATGCTATTTACGGTGGATCAGGACACAACCTCAGAGGAACTTTACTTTTGGTGTTAGTGTGATACACTCATGTTTCTTCATACCGACTGATGTAGTCGCGTAGAACCTTTTCCGATTCTATGCATCTAAATCCTCGTGGAGCCGATTAATTCATTAACGGACCTATTTGGATTCGTACAGGGGGACATTGTGAGTAAAGCAAACAGGGTGACTCCGCCGGAGCTTCCAATACTCCCGGTGCGGGATACGGTTCTGTTCCCAGGGGCGGTCATGCCGCTTCCTGTCGGTCGAGAGAGTTCTCTTGCCCTACTCGATTCGCTCGAAGGGGCCGAGAAGTTGTTGGGGGTGGTTGCACAGCTCGATCCGCGCGTTGAAATTCCAACCGGCACTGATCTCCATAGCGTGGGGACTATCGCCAAGGTTCACAAGATGGTGCGCATGCCAAACGGTAACGTCGTGGCGTTTCTCGAAGGGCTTGAGCGCATCCACGTTGCAGAAGTGATTGGGCTCAAGCCGTTCTTGCGTGCGCGAGTCGACGCGCAGCCGGACGTTGAGAACGAGCCGGACGCCGAATTGACGGCGCTCGAGCGCAATGTGCAGGAGCTTTTCCGCGAGGTCGTGGCCCGTTCGCCGCAACTTTCCGATGATTTGCAGGGTGAAGTGGCGAATATGGATTCGCCCAGCCGTTTGTCGGATTTTGTGGCTTCGACGCTCCCGTCTCTCAACACGATGGTGCGCCAGGAATTGCTCGAGACCTCGAGCGTTCGCAAGCGTCTTGAAATCCTGATTAACGAGCTGTCAAAGGAAAAGGAAGTGCTCGAGCTGCGCAGCAAAATTCACGAGCAAGTTCAAGAGCAGGTCAACCAGACGCAGCGCGAATTTCTACTCCGCGAGCAGATGAAAGCAATTCAAAAGGAACTTGGCGAGTCGGACGACAGCCAGGCCGAAGTCGAAGAGCTGCGCAAGAAAGCCGAAGAGTCCGGAATGTCCGCCGAGGCGAAAAAGGAATGCGATCGGGAGTTGAAGCGCCTCGCGAAAATGACTCCCGCTTCGGCCGAGTATATGGTCTCGCGCACGTATCTCGAGTGGATGACTTCGCTGCCGTGGAATAAAACGTCGGGCATCGAGGACATCGACATTCCGAAGGCGCAGACGATTCTCGACGAAGATCACTACGACCTCGAAAAAGTGAAAAACCGGATTCTCGATTATCTGGCTGTGAAAAAGCTGCAACCGGGCATGAAAGGTCCGATCCTGTGTTTCGTCGGACCTCCAGGCGTGGGCAAGACGTCGCTCGGCAAATCCATTGCGCGAGCGCTCGGACGGAAATTCGTGCGAATTTCGCTTGGCGGCATGCATGACGAAGCGGAGATTCGCGGCCATCGCCGTACTTACATCGGCGCTCTTCCTGGCCAGATCATTCAGGGTATTCGCCGCGCGGAGACAATGGACCCAGTGCTGATGCTCGACGAGGTTGATAAGCTCGGACGCGATTTCCGCGGAGATCCTTCGGCGGCGCTGATGGAAGTGCTCGATCCGGAGCAGAACTCAACCTTCCGCGATCACTATCTCGACGTGCCGTTCGACCTCTCGAAAGTTCTGTTCATCGCCACGGCGAACTGGATGGACCCAATCCCGGAGGCGCTGCAGGATCGCATGGAAATCATCGAGCTTGCAGGCTATACCGAGGAAGAAAAGATTCATATCGCGCGCAGGTTCCTGCTTCCCCGGCAGACCAAGGAACACGGCCTGTCGCTTGGCGAGCAAATCGACTTCTCCGACGAAGCTCTGCACGACTTGATCGCTCATTACACGCGCGAAGCGGGCGTGCGTAATCTGGAACGCGAAATCGCAACTCTGGTTCGGAAGCAGGCGCGCCGGCTTGCGGAGGGCAAGACCGACAAACTGGTGGTCACGCCCGAAGTGATCCGCGAAGCGCTAGGCATTCCGAAGATACGTCTCGAAAAAGAAGTCGAAGAGCGCGTTCAGAAGCCCGGTGTTTCGGTCGGGCTGGTCTGGACGCCCGTCGGCGGCGACATCGTCTTCATCGAAGCCAGCAAGATGCGCGGAGGAAAACAATTCACCATCACGGGACATCTGGGCGAAGTGATGCAGGAATCCACGCGCGCGGCGCTGTCCTGGGTGCGTTCGAACTCCGACCGCTACGGCATCGATGCTGACTTCTTCCGCAAGCTCGACTTGCACATGCACGTGCCGTCGGGCGCGGTGCCAAAAGACGGACCCTCCGCCGGAGTCGCAATGGTAACGGCCCTGGTGAGTCTCCTCACCGGCAGGCCAATCCGGCCGCGCGTGGCGATGACCGGGGAAATTTCTCTCACCGGTATCGTCTTGCCGGTCGGCGGGATCAAGGAGAAAGTGCTGGGCGCGAAGCGAGCCGGCATTCGCGAAGTGATACTTCCGTCCGAGAATGAGCCCAACGTGAAGGAGGATTTGCCGCCGGAGTTGCTTGAGGGCGTGCAGATTCACTTCGTTCACACGGCGGACGAGGCGCTCGAAATTGCTCTGGGAAAATTCGATATGCCCGTCCATCCCATCACTCCAGTGTCACGTAGCGAAAATCTGCCAGCCGCGGGACCGGTGCATTAAGAATTCTCTTCGGGCTGTGACGAAGAGAGATTTCTCGCTTCGCTCAGAATGACGATCGAGACTGGTTGGCCCGGAGCCAAGAACTCCGGGCCTTTTTCTTTTAGGTCCAGCGAAACTCTTTCCAGTTGCGACCGGACGAGCATTCGCGTACAGGTAGAAACTCAATGCCGTTCCGTCCACGAGAACTCGTCGTCCGCGCGCGCGAAGCCGCCGCGCTGCTGCTTGCGGCCCTCGATCGCAACGAGATGGTTGAGAAGTTCCTAGATGTCTACGCGGCCGAATTTCGGCGTGCGGGCCGTGCGGATCAGCCGGGGCTCTATCGTGAACAGCGCGAAACAATCCGGCGCGAGGCGATTCTGGCGATGGTCTTGCGCGTGGAATCCGCCTTGCCTGCAAGACTGAAAGTTCGTGTCGTCATGCGCGAGCCCAAGCGCAGGCGAAAATCCAAGAACAGCAGAAAGGCAAAGAAGGGATCGAAGCAACGGAAGAAGCCCGGAATGGACCTGGCGATTCCTTTGCTCGATTTGTTCCGCGAAGAATTCTTCGTCGCACTCGGCCAGGCGCTTGATTGGAACGAAGATGATGCCCAACAATTTTGGCGCGATCTTGAGATTTACGAAGAACTCTCGAAGCCAGCGCCCCGCCGCCGCGCCGGAGGCCGTTCTCATGCGGGCGCTTCCGGGCCTTTTGTGGACCGCACCGCGCTGCTGCTCGATCCATCGTTGATGGAGCAGGCGCGCCGCGAGGCCGGAAAGTTTCAGAGCGAGCTGAACGCGGCGGCAGAACGCGTTCTTCGAAAGGCGTTCTCCCGCCGTCGCGCGAATTAGACCACCGATCGTTAGGGACGCGCTTCGAGCACAATATTAAACGGAGTTTCCGCGGCTCGTCGCACGCTCGTGAAACCTGCCGAGCGCAGGATTTTCGACAAGCGCCCTTCGCCCGCCTGCGCGCCGAGTCCTAACCCAACCTCTTGCGCAAGCGATGCGGGAGTGCACAGCATTGTCGAAGCAGCGTAAAAAACCCGCCCAATCGGATTCAAATTATCTTCCGTCTTATCATTCGCAAACGGCTCGACAATCATCCACGCTCCGTCCGCGTCGAGTGTTTGGCGAACGTGCTTGGCGGCGCCTTCCGGGTCTCCCATGTCGTGAAGGCAATCGAAGAACGCCACCAGATCGTAGCCGCGCCCCGGGTAATCCTTCGCCTTGGCCACGTCGAATTTCACACGATCCGAGACGCCCGCCGTCTTTGCTGCATCCCTGGCCCTCTCGATTGATTCGGGATGGTAGTCGAATCCCGTAAAGTTCGACTTTGGATAGGCCTGCGCCATAAGAATTGTCGAAGTGCCGAGTCCGCAACCCACATCGGCCACGGTCGCGCCGGCCTTCAGTTTCCCTTCCGTGTCGCCCAGTGCGGGAATCCATTCGTCAATCAAATGGGCGCGATAATTGGGCCGAAAGAATCTTTCGGTACCGCCAAACAATCCGCAGTCGTGCTCGTGCCAGCCGACGCCCTTGCCGCTCCGGAACGCCTCCGTGATTTTCGGAACATCCTTGATCGCGGATTCCACGATTTCGAAGAAGCCTGGCAGGAATACGGGGCTGGATTCATCCGCCAAGGCCATCGCCTGTTCGTTCGGGAGAGTGTAACGGCTGGTTGCGGCATCGTAGCTGACAAATCCGCCGGCCGCTTGTGCGTTAAGCCATTCGCGAACGTAGCGTTCATGCGTTCCGGTTTTGGCCGCCAGCTCAGCCGATGTCATCGGCCCGGCTCCGGCCATTGCTTTGTACAGGCCCAGTTTGTCGCCGACAACAATAAGCGCCGCATTCATTGCGGCTCCCATTTCACCGACGGCTTTCATTACGAATTCGTGCAAACGACCTTGATCGATCGATTGAGGCGCGGTTGCCGACATCGAGGACCTCCACGGAAAAGCTCTGACTGGAATCAGGCCTTAGAAACTGGAGGGATTCTACCGTTGCGAGTACGGCAAGTCAACTCCCACGAACCATCACTTGCCGCGGCTTTTTTGCTATTCTCGCGCCCGTGCAGACTCTCTTCTACATTCTCGTCCTCGTGCAAATCGCACTGGGGCTTTACGCCCTTTGGGATGGGTTCGCATGGCTTCGCATGGTGCGGCACAGGCTTTCGACTCATGCCGGATTCTATACGCCGACGACGGCGCTGATTTGCCCGTGCAAGGGCAACGAACGAGGCCTCGAAGAAAACCTCATGGCGCTTACGCGCTTCGAGTACGCCAATTACGAAATCTATTTTTCTCTTGCAACCAGCCTCGATCCCGCGCTGAAAATTATCGAGCGCGTGAAAACAGCGAGCAAGGTTCCGGTTCACATCGTCATCGCTGGCCCCCCGGAAGATTGCGGCGAGAAAGTTTACAACCTGCGCCGCGCGGTGGAATCGCTTACGGAAAACTTCGAGGTCATCGTTTTTACCGATTCCGACGTGCGGCTTACTCGCGGCTGGCTGACTAAACTTATCGCCCCGCTCGAGGACGCGCGCGTCGGAGCCACGACCACCTATCGATGGATCGTGCCGAGCGGCGGCTTTGGATCCGGTGGATTTGCAAGCGCGCTGGCTTCCGCGTGGAATGCCGCGGTGGCAACGATGCAGGGCGGCAAGAATGCTAACTTCTGCTGGGGCGGCGGCACGGCCATTCGCCGCAAGACGTTTGAAGAAGCTGAAGTGCTCGAAGCGTGGAAAGGCGCGGTCAGCGACGATTTTGCCATGACCTTCGCGCTCGAGCAGACCGGCAAGCCCATCATTTTTTGCGCGGAGTGCATGGCCGCCACTTTGCATCCGTGGACCGGTTCCGAGTTGCTCGAATTTACCAACCGCCAGATTCTGATCGCGCGCGTATATTCGCCGCGCCGCTGGCAACTGGGCGCAATCGCCCATCTGAGCTATGCAGTGACGGCCATATACGCCGTGATTGTGATTTTCGCGACGATGATCGCGGGCGATCCGTGGGTTCAGCTTGCGCTTCTGGCGCTGGCTATACCGGTGCTGGCTGCGATGAAGGGAGCGTTCCGAACCGTTGCTGTCGTTGATTTGATGCCCGAGTGGAAACCGAAATTGCAGGAGTGGAGCTGGGTGTGGATCGCGCTCGCGCCCATCGTTCCGTTCCTTTTCGCCTGGAATTTCATCGCATCGCTGCTCACCAAAACGATTCGCTGGCGCGGCATCCGCTACCAGCTTGTCTCGCCCAACACCACGCTCATCCTCAAGCGTTAGGGCCAGCCAGGCGGCCGCAGCAAGTCATATCCGGCGATGAATATTTGGAAAATCCTGCCAGACTTTCACGCCGCAGAAATGCGAGCCTTCGGTACAAATCGGCGTGGAGATACCGGCGCGAAGATAGCACGGCGGTCCGATGTAACGCGCGAGCTGCGGAAACACCTCACGCACTTGTTCGACTTCCTCGATCGACGACTGATAAATTTCTTCCTGGGCGTTGAAGCAGGTGCGCATCGTCCATTTGTGCAGCAAATGCAGCAAGGAGCCGGACTCGACGAGACGAATCGCCTTCGCATTGGGGAGCAGATAAAGCGCAAACTCGCGCGGCACGCCGCGGCCGATCAACTCGTTTTTGGCACGCCAGGCTTCTTCCATAGCCTGCTGATAGACCGCCAAAGCCCTGGGATTATCGCGAATGAGCGCGGGAGTGATGTAGTCGGGCGAGGGCGTATCCGCGAGAGTCAACAGCGGCCGGGACCCCGGAACCATGCGATGGCGCTGGTCCTGGCTGTCGGCGGTGTGGCTGATTTTCTTCGCAAACGTGAAATTAGCGTGCAGCAACGGACGCATGATTGGTGCATGAACGCCGATGTCCAAGGTCTCGCGGCGGTAGGGGTTTCGTGCGGGGTTCAACATGCGGTCGAGGGCTTCCGCATCGGAACACTCCGCAGCCGTTACGCCGCCGACGGCGCGATACGCCTCCGCCATAACTTGAAGAGCGTGCGGCGAACAATCCACGAGCCGGGCCGTGCGATGGCCCAGCCTGGCGTCGAATTCGCGTGCGAATGCTTCGCCATCGTGCAGAGGCTCTTGAAATTCAGGCGGCGTCTCCATTGGAGCGTTGTCGAAACGGTCGAAGAATTGTGGGTCGATTTCCCGGACGCGCGCCACCATTTCGCCGATCACATTCCGTGCTTCGCTCGGCGTATCGCTTGCGGCGTGCATGCGCCACAGCCGGTGAAGGACGATTCCGGAGAGCGTATGCACCATGGTGGTGAACGCGGCGATGGGCAGAACGTAGCGCGCCACTTCGATCGCGCGCTTCTCCGCTTGCCGTTCAACCTTTTGCGCGCGCTTGGGATGGGACATTTCGCTGACGTGCCAGATATCGGCAAGAATTTCGCGAGCGCCGGGCTCGAGCAATGCGGTCAGCGTGCGGTAGCGCTCCCACGCCTTCGCGATTGCTGCTTCGTAAATTGCCCGCTCCGCCGCGCCGAATTTCGCGCTCTCCCCGGGAACGAAAGCCTGCGCGCGATCGAGACGCACGTAGCGCTGGCTTTGCTGCTCCGAGTTGTAAAAAGGATGCGCGTGAAGGAACGACCAAACGAATTGGCGGCTGATGTTTTCGAGGCCAAATTCAAAGTGCGCGTGCTGATATACGGTATGGTGCCCGCCGTAAAAGGTCGCCGAGCCGATCATCACGCGCTGCTTTTCGGTGATTTCTTCCGCACCGATCAGGCGAGTGGCGTAGCAAGTGCGCGCCGCTGCAATCGAGGAATCAAACGGGTGCGCGAACGAATTTCGTAGAGTGACTCGCGGCGCGGCAGTTTCAACCAGCGGTCCGATCGGCGGGTCGGGAATGGGAGACACTTGCGCGGCCATTGCTGCGCGGCATTGTACACCGAGGCTGGTTCGGTTTTATATACGGCTTCGTATGCGGCTGCGAATTGGCAACGATAAGACTCGGGCGGATAGCGTTCGCTGTGGTCCGCGAGCTTGCGGCGAAATTCGGCCGCAGCAGGTTATTTCTTGAGGGATGCGGCCTTATCCGCGTATTTCTTCTGGAAGCGTTCGACGCGGCCTGCTGTATCGATCAACTTCTGCTTGCCGGTAAAGAATGGGTGGCAGTTCGAGCAGATTTCGACGCGAATCAGTTCGCCTTTGAACGTGGATCGAGTGTCGAAGACGTTTCCGCAGGCGCAATGCACCTTCACGGCGTGGTAATCGGGATGAATTCCTTCCTTCATGGGAGGCTCCTGTTTGCCGGCCGGTCTGCGCGATATCCCGAGCGGGAGGCTACAATCGCGTCGCTAGGCCAGCGTTGAAACCTCTATCCTACGGTATTTCGGGGGATTTTTCCATCCCGCGACCAGACGGGTGTCTTAGCTCCATAATTCTGTCACCCCTGAACGGCAACGTGAAAATGTCACCCTATGAGACAGGAGACCTTTCCGTTGAGTCAGAAGGAACTGCAACGAGTGAGCGTACTGAGCACTTGCCTAA
>JBOGNE010000054.1:0-157916 GCA_050747005.1 Candidatus Acidiferrales bacterium | reverse complement strand
GCGTAAGATCCTCAGGTTTCGATTGGCCTCCCGGGAGACTCCCTGCTGAGGCTGAGTTCTGGAGAGTCGAAGCTGTTCGATCCGGCGATGGCGCTTGCGCGGGCTTAGGCATATTGATGCTATTTTCGAAGCTTGCCGCACCTGAACTCCCTCGGCTGGCAGGCTCCGCGGCGGACTTAGGGGCAACCGCCGTCGAATTCGAAGTCGGTTGCGGAGGGTCCGGCGTCGCGCGGGCGATTGGCGGCGTATCTTTTGAAATACTGCTCCGCCAAGCATGGGGTCCGAATACGATTCCCGCGGCGAAAGACAGGCCAGCAATAATGGCAATCATCACAGCGAAAAGCCCCCACCTGAAGGGCGCACGTTCCTGTGTCGCGCCCGGCATCGCGTGTTGTCCAAACTGCGGCAATGCCTGTGTTCCGGCCCTGCCGGTATTGGGTACGTGACTCGCAGCTGGTGTGGGAATGTGGACGCCAGTTACCTCGGAAAGAATAGGCGCTGCATTCGCGCCGCTCCGTACAGCCGCGACGTTCGCGCCCTGGCGATCCGGTACGGGAGCGGTCACGGGGCGCTCGCCGTTCTCCGCATTCTTCGCAGTTGCCCGCTTGCCTTCGAGGGCTACCCATTCTGCAACAATTTGCCGCGCGACCTCCGGTAGATCGACGAACTGAATTCCAACTTGCTTTCGCCTTTCCTTGCTTCTCCATACGATCTTCCCGGCAGCGTCGATCCATGAATCCGAATCTCGCAAACGGAAACGCATCCGTTCGATGCTGTCTTCCGCTACTACTTTAGCCGCTTGAACGGCCAGGCCGGTTTCGCTCACGTTCGTGATCAGGCCGCCGTTTTCCGCGCCTAGCTCGATATAGATCACTTCAGCGACGTCGCGTCGCACATAATGGCGCTTCTCGCCCGCTTTAGCGGGCTCTCCACCATTGCGGGGGACAGCGACCAGCGACTCCCTCCGTTCTTGCCTCGGCGGTTGATCGATTCCTGCAATCGCGGGTGTTTGTTTTTCAGCGAACCTTGGGTCGGCGCTGGAACCGCTCCACTGTGGCCGGTTTCCGCTCGCAGCGATAATGGGCTGCGCCACGCCGGCCATTGATTCTGGAGCATGCATCCGCGCTGCAGGTCCGCCTGGACTCGGGAGTGGGTGGCAAACGGGTGAGCTCTGATCTGCGTCTTGCCCTGGGGCTCCGACCGTCGCCTTCTGGGAGGAGATTTCACCGGAGATCCAGCTCCTGATCTGAGTCCTGGCGCGCTCGGGCAAATCCATGAACTTGATTCCCACACGCCGCCTGGAATCACTTTGCCAGGTGATTTCTCCCGTCACTTCAATGAAGTCTGCAGACTGCGGAAGTTGAAAGCGAATTTTGGGGAGGTCCTGGTGATCGATAGGTTCGGCGGCAGCCAAAGCCATTCCGCTTTCGCTGATGTTGATGATAATGCCGCCATTGCCGTCGCCAAGCTGGACGTATGCGATGGCTCGAACGTCCTGGCGAGGGTGCTCGCGGCGTTCGGTGCGACTGCCAAATCTGTGCTTAGGCGCTTCCAGATTGTCAGACATGCGTCATCCAGTCGCGGAGGCGGGAAGCAGCTTCATGAAAAGTATACGCCCCGTACGAGGGTGCTTCAAGAAAACGGAAGGAAGGCGCAGCCTGAATGTCAACCATGTCCCCCGGAGTCGAGGCGACCCTGCGATCGTTCCTTTGTTCGGCCGTCATTTGCGAGGTTCGAGGCTCACGCGCGTGATTTGCATCGTCCCTGCAATCTTGTTGTCAAATTTTTGGCTCATGGGCCGCACGACTCTCACGATCAGCAAGCGAGTATCGGGACCCGTCTTGAATTCGAGTTTCTGTTCGGACCACGCGGATGTGCCGATGACGCCGCCGGTGGAAACGAGCAGCTTGTTCGCATCGTAGGCATCGAGCACCTGGAGTCTCGGACCGCTGTCTGTCGTAATGCCCTCGGTGCGCACATCGGCGGAAAATTGATACCGTGTACTTGGATTGACGAGCACGAATTGCAGCACGTGCTCGTAGCCTAGGTTTTCCGTTCCGTCGAATTCGATTTGGAGCGAAGAATCGCCATCCGGAGGGTCTTGGACACGCCGGCTAACCACGGCTCCTTTCACCGAGAGAACGCGCCAAGCCAATCCGCCGTTTAGAATATCGGACTGAAAATCCCCATTCGTGATGAGATTCGAAGGCGAGATCCGCGGCCCCATTTTTGCCGGGGAGCGGCGGGCCAAAACGGACCAGGATTCAGCCAGCCGATCGATATCGCGCTTCTGGATCAGCGCATCGAGATACGGGAAAGCATCCTTGGGTTGGAACGGCAGATTCAACTGAAGGATACGAGCCCACGTCTGCTCCGCGCCATCCAGGTTTCCGGATTGGAGTTGATAGTCAAGATAATCGAAAAATATCGCAGAGTCCGGCGGAAGGACATGCGTCAAAACCGCTGCGTTATCCGGCGAGGCGCTCGCAGCAAGCGCGAAGACCTGCCTTTGCGCCGCAGGGTTTTCCAAGAGAACTTCGTGCAGGGAGCCTAACGCCTCATTGGTAAGCCCATTGCGGACGTAGAAATTCGCCAGCCTCCAATTTATTTCCGGGGACTTCGGGAAGAGCTCCCGGGCGCGCTCTAATGCCTGCCGCGCCTCCTTCGGGCGTCCGGCCCAATCGTAAGCTGCGCCCAAATCCGCCCAGTAGTGCGCATCAAACGGGCTCAGGAGTGTGGCTCTTTTGGTTAAACGCACGATTTCATCCGCGTTCGCGTTGTCGGAATACCGGTGCATCAGATTGGCAAGCGCGTCAGGATATTGTGGGTTCGCCGGATCGAGCTTCATCGCGGTCTGAATTTTGTCCGGTGCGTTCCGCCGAAAATACCACGCCGCGATGCCTTGCTTAATTGCGAGATAAACACAGGCGAGCAGGCCAAGAACAATGCATGTTCGAACGGCGGAGCTCAGCGACCGGTGCAATCGCAAGGGAGTTTATCCTTCCGGCCGCGTCTGACGCGGGGGCTCAACGCGCTGCCGTTGCCTTGGCTGCCTCCGGCAGTCGAATGAGCCGCGCCTCGGTGATCGATGGGATTGCGCGGATCCTCGGCTCGACGGAGCCGTCCACGCTTCCATCGAGACGCACGAGAGCCACCGCCTCGGCGCCATGCATTGGCTGGCGGCGTCCCAGGCTGAACGTGGCGATGTTTACGCCGAGGCCGCCCAGCGCCGTCCCGATCTGCCCGATCACCCCGGGCACGTCGCGGTTGCGCGTCATGAGCAGCGTACCCTCAAGCGGCGCTTCGAGGTCGATTCCATCAATGGAGAGCACGCGCGGCGAGCCGTCCTGCGCGATGACCCCTTCCACCGTAAGTTTGTTCGCCCCGTCAGCCGCCGTGACTTCGATCGTGTTCGGAAAGCCGTGTTCCTTTCGGCGCGTGGTTTCCTCGACCGTGAGTCCTCGAGCGGCGGCGGCAGTGGATGCGTTGACTAAATTTACCTTTTCGTCGAGCACCGAATTGAGAACACCGATCAGCACCGCGCTGCGAATCACGTGTGAACCGAGTTGCGCGGGTTCGCCGGCGTAGCGTATCTGGATGCGATGAAAGCCCGGCGGCGCTGCTTGCGCAACGAGAATCCCGAGGCGCTCGCCGAGATCCAGATACGGCTGAAGCCGGCGGTATTCTTCCGCCGAAAGTGCGGGCAAATTCACCGAGTTGCGAATCAGGCCATCGCTTAAATAATCGCGCACCTGCTGAGCGATCGCGGTTCCCACTTTTTCCTGCGCTTCTCTCGTGGAACCGGCAATATGCGGCGTGGCGATGAAATCGGGCAATCCAAGCAGTGGCGAATTTTTGGGAGGTTCCACGGCAAACGTATCCACGGCCGCGCCGGCCAGGTGGCCCGAACGCAATGCATCAGCCAGCGCCGCCTCGTCAATCAATTCACCCCGAGCGCAGTTGATCAACCGCGCCCCTTTTTTCATGTGTGCGATTGCCGCGGCATCGATCATCTTATCCGTGGCGGAGCTGAGGGAGCTGTGCAGCGACACAATATCGGAGCGCTTCAGCACTTCCTCCAGCGGCAGGAGTTCGACGTCCAATTCGCGGGCCGCTTCGGGCGTGACGTATGGATCGAAAGCCAGAACTTTCATTTCCAGACCGCGAGCGCGCCTCGCCACTTCCGTTCCCACGCGCCCAAAGCCTACGAGGCCGAGCGTCTTGCCGCGAAGTTCCGTGCCTGACGCCGATTTTTCCCAGCGGCCGGCTTGGATCGATGCATTCGATTGCGGCACTGAACGCGCCAGCGCCAGCATCAGTGCAAATGTATGTTCCGCCACGCTCACGGCATTTCCGCCGGGCGTGTTCATTACCAGCACGCCCCGGCGCGTGGCCGCTTCAAGATCCACGTTGTCCACGCCAACGCCCGCGCGCCCGACAACGCGAAGCGTGCGCGACTTTCCAAGAAGCTCCGCTGTGACGCGCGTAGCGCTGCGCACGATCAACCCGTCCGCGTTCGCGATGTCGGCCGGAAGATTTGCGGGACTGGAGGTAACAATCTCCCAGCCGGTTTCGCGGAGCAGCGCAATTCCCCGGTCGCTGATTTTGTCTGCGACGATAATTTTCACCTCGAAAGCCTACCGATAGCGCACGCACGTGTCAAATGCGGCTAGAGCCATCCGCTATGCTATTCTTTGTCGGAAAAGGAGAAGCGCGGAATGAGCTACATCGAACGCATTCAGGGCGATCTCACCGCCGCCATGAAACAAAAAGATGAGCTGCGGCTGAGCGTCCTGCGAATGATCAAGTCGGCGTTAAAGCTCAAGGAGATCGAAAAAGTCCGTTCGCTGGACGACATGGAATCGCTTCAGGTGCTGCAGGCGCTCGTCAAGCAGCGGCGCGAATCCATCGATCAGTTCACCAAGGGCGGGCGACCGGATCTGGCGGAAAAAGAGGCCAAGGAAATCACGATTATCGAGAAGTATCTTCCGGCCGCGCCCACGGATGCCGAAATGCGACAGGCAATCAATGACGCCATCGCGGAATCCGGCGCCGACTCGCTCAAGCAAATGGGCGCAGTGGTTAAAGCCGCGCGCGCCAAGCTGGAGGGCAAATCGGTCGATGGCAAGGCGCTGAGCGATCGCGTCCGCGAAAAACTCAGCCAGTCCGGAAAATCTTGACCACTCGTCGCCAAACCGGCACCGTCACCGCATCGTCATGAAGCGTATTTTGGCACAGGTCCCGGCAACGTTTGCCTGGCTCAAGTATCCTTGTAACCGGTCATGATTTGGCTCCAGCCTCACTTGAAAGTGATTTCGTCACGCTAGATCCCCAGAAAAACGACCGATCATGTGCGGAATTTGCGGTGTCGTCGGAATCGAGAAACGCGAGACAAGCGAGCCATTCGTGCGCCGTATGCTGGCCGCAATCGTTCATCGCGGGCCAGATGAAGAAGCACTGCTGATCGCTCCGCCTATCGTCGCCGGGTCTCGCCGCCTCAGCATCATCGATCTCCCGGGCGGCAGCCAGCCGATTTGGAATGAGAATAAGACGCTTGCCGTCGTATTCAACGGAGAAATATATAATTTTCATGAACTGCGAAAAGAACTGGAAAGCGCTGGCCACCGTTTCCAAAGTCATTGCGATACCGAAGCTGTCGTCCACGCTTACGAAGCTTGGGGGCAGAATTGCCTGCAGCGCCTGCGAGGCATGTTCGCATTCGCAATCATTGCGATGCCGCAGGGCCCCGCTGGCCGTCCTACGAAGGTTTTCCTCGCCCGCGATCGGCTCGGCATTAAGCCGCTCTACTACGCAGTAGTTGACGGAGTATTTTTCTTCGCCTCGGAAGTTCGCGCTCTCATCGCCAGTGGCTCTGTCGCCCTCCAGCTTTCCGCCGAGGCAATCCAGTCTTACCTTCTTTTTGGTTCGGTTGGCGAGCCGATGACACTCGTCCAGGGCGTCTCCTCTCTTCCGCCCGGGCATTTCATCACCATCGTTGTCGATCAATCACTTCAATCGATAAGACCTCAACCATACTGGGACATCGGCGCGGCTTTGTCGCATCGTGCTTCGGAATCTCGCTCGTCTTTTGGATCGCCTGGCGGACCGCCTGCTTCGCAAGTCCGCTCGTTACTCGAAGATGCGGTGCGGAGTCATCTCATCGCCGATGTGCCTATCGGGGTATTTTTGAGCAGCGGCCTCGATTCGACGGCGATTGCCGCTCTTGCAAGCCGCGCGCAGAACGGAATTCACACCTTAACCGTCTCGTTTCCCGATATCGAATTCAGTGAAGCGGCGATGGCCCGCCGCACAGCGGAGCGCTTAGGCGCCGAACATCGCGAGTTGACGATTTCTGGCAACGAAATGGTAGCGCGCCTGGATGAAGCGATCGCCGCGTTCGATCAGCCCAGTATGGACGGCATCAACAGCTATTTTGTTTCATGGGCTGCGCGCCAGGCAGGGTTGAAAGTGGCGCTCTCTGGCCTGGGCAGCGACGAGCTTTTCGGCGGCTACACGTCGTTCGCGGCGGCCGGAATTGCCGGCAGGCTTGCAAAATTAGCGCGGTTCTTCCCGCGCGGCTTCCGGCAGCTCGCCGCTCACGGCGTCGAAAGCGCCTCCCATTCATTCTGGCCTTCGCCAGACTACTTCCGAAAGGGGCTCGCGGCATGGCGCGATCCGCAATCGTTTGAACATCCGTACTTCTTCACGCGAACGCTCTTTACTCCTCATGCGATTTCATCGCAATTGCGCCAAGACCAAACAATCTGGTACCGGTCGTCCTGGGGATGGTGGCTTTCCGAAGCGGTCGAACAGTCGAAATCGATGGATGAATTTACCGCGATTTCATGGCTGGAATTGCGATCCTATCTTGCCAGTACGCTTCTCCGGGACACGGACGCCATGAGCATGCACCATTCGCTCGAGGTGCGCGTGCCATTTCTGGATACGCCGCTTGTCGAATACGTGCTTTCGCTCCCTGGCTCAACAAAAAATGCCGCCGGCCGCTCGAAGGGACTGCTCGTTGCAGCTCTCGGCAATCTCTTGCCGGAAGAAATTATCACCCAAAAGAAGCGCACCTTTACGTTTCCGTGGAAGAATTGGCTCAGCGGACCCCTTGGAAATCGCGTCGCCGCGGGATTGAGGGATTGGTCGCCCGCACTCGAACCTTACGTTAGCGGGCGGTTTGCTCATCGAGTCTGGCAAGATTTTTGTCGAGGACGAACTTCATGGTCCCGGCCATGGAGTTTATTCGTCTTGAATGAATGGACTAAACGCAACCTGCGCCCGGACTTTTCGCATGGCAAGGATTGCTGAAATTCGATTGTGGAGGCGCGAAATTACGGGCTCGTCTTACGAAGGATCGCGCTTGACCGCTCGTCCGACGCAATCTGCTGGAAGAATCCGCGCACTTCGCCGAGCTTCTCGGTTGGCACGATGATGTCGTTGATTTGGTACATGCGCTTGTAGGTCAGCGTGTTTCCGCTGATTTCCACACGGCTCCTGTAGCTTCCATAAGGACATTCCGCTTTGACCGGCTGCGGCAGTTCGTCCACCACGTAACCTGCAGGCAGTGTAATTTCGAAATCATCGTCTTGCCGCGTGGCATCCGGAAATTCGATCGAATATTTCCGCGGTTTGCCGCTGAGGATGTCCGAACCTTTTTGTCCTAAAACGCGCGGCCGCACCACCAGGAGGTCGCCGGCGCTCTTTGCGTATCCTCGCGCAAAAAATTTGTAATCGAGGGTCAGCGACTGATCGTACTGCTCCAGATTTCCGACGCTGGCGCCCATCAGCGTAAACGCGGTGAGCGAGTTCCCGAGAAAATCTTCAAAGACTTTGCCGCGCTTCGCTGGCTCCGCTGTCAGTAGCTGGTCGCGGCTGCTCGTTGCCGGAGCGCCCCAACGCAGTTCGCGAACCTCACCCGATAAATTGCCGGTTGAGCTCAGCTCCAACTGCGCCGTCCGAATCAGGCGGTTTGTCGAAGCGGGCAGCAGCGGAACGGAAACGAGCTCGCCACCGTCCGGTGTAGCGAGCAGAGCATATGTATCCTGTAAATACGCGGGAACGTATCCAAATGGCACGTACGGATTTGTCGGATCGAAGAAAAGCAGCCGGCCGAGTTTCGGATCTTTCGTGATCGCGTAAAGGGTGGCCCCGGGAACGGCGTCTGGGACCTGAATAGCCAGGATCGCATGGTCGAAATTCGTGGATGGGAAATTTGGCTGTACGACGCCCCGATCGGTATCAATAAGGACATAGTACGAATCAATCCCGATCTCCTTCAGCATCGTGCTGAGCAGAGTCGCTTTGTCCTTGCAGTCGCCGTACGCATTCGTGAAAATGTCGGCAGCGGCGTGGGGGCGATAGCCGCCGATACCGATCTCGATCGCGGCATAGCGAATATCGCGTTGCACGAACGCCGCGAGCGCCTTCATCTTTTCCAGCGGATCGGACATTCCTGCCGTCAACTGCGCCACTTTTTGCTGAATCGCTGGCGTGGGTGTACGGCTCGATGCGGTCAGGCCGTTGTACCAGAGTCCGATGTCCTTCCAGGAGCCGGTCGTTTTCTTGCGCATCGCCGGATCTCGCGGAAAAAACTTTACGCCCATGCGCCCAGCGATGGGGATTCCCAGGCCGGCATTTCCGGCTCGACCTCGATTGCCGGACTCTCTGTAACTTCCCACGTGTATTGATTTGGCGCCGGTGTCAGCGGCTTCTCTTCGGAATGATTTGACCAGAAAGTGCTGAACTCCCAGCCAGCCGGAAGCTGCAAAGAGAAGCGGGATTCGTGCACGGGCACCGTGTATTGAAAATCCCAGACGTCATCAAAAACGTAGGGTCGCTGCCTCTGTATGACTTCGTAGCCGACGACATTTCCAGGATTCGCCTCGGGAAATCGCAAGTACTTTACGCGCACGTCACTGTAAAGCGCGTCGGACGATAGGCCCGTCTCGCTTGCATCTTTTTCTTTCAATCCAAATTCTTTTCCATCGGCGGTGATTGTCCATGCTTTGAATGACGATATTTTGGTCTCGTTGTCGCAGTAGGCAGAAGCGTAGCTATAGCGTTTGCGCGATTCCGGACGAAGAAGCTTATACGCCCGGCGAATTCTGACCTCGACCTCGCCGTCATCCTTCACAACGACTTGC
The DNA here is from genome assembly GCA_050747005.1 of Candidatus Acidiferrales bacterium. Classification (GTDB taxonomy): domain Bacteria; phylum Acidobacteriota; class Terriglobia; order Acidiferrales; family UBA7541; genus Palsa-295. The sequence continues at coordinate 148,767 of JBOGNE010000054.1, read as the reverse complement.
TCGTCGTCGAGAAGAACGACGGCAACCGGATCGTTTTGATACGCAGGCAGCTTTTCCTGCGCCGCGGTGCGGAGCCAGTCCGGGGCGTTGTCCGCCTTAACCGGCTGCGGGTGCCACAAGATGGCTATCGCAGCGATCGCCGATGCCAGGGCAAGGGTGCTAATTGTTTTTTGCGGTCTCGGCATTTTGGAGCACGATTTGCGATTCATCATCCGATTTAACCAGATCGAAAAATGCCCGGAACGCGCCATAAGACTGCGTCGAATAGAGACAGCCGTTCACCGCCAAATGGCGCTTTACTTCGATAGCGGCTTGTTCTTGCGCCGCGGAAAGGTCATACGACACGGCGGCGCCCGGGCTCACCTTTTTCGATGCCGGAATCGTCTCAATCTTAAATCCCGCGGGCACATGCAGCTTCACATCGTCCGTTTCTTCGTACGGGAAGCTGAAGTACACGGGATTCGAGCGTTTCGCCGTTTCAAATGACGCCACCTGGTATGCCTCGAAAATCGTGGCTGGCATGAGCATCCGGTGTCCCGTTGGCATCCCGAACCCGGGAATCTTAACGGTTGCATCGATGACTAACGGCGCCGCGTTATCGTCCCAGTTCTTGACATCCACAAGCTCAATCGTTGCCCCGCTCGACAGCCAACCGCGAATCAGATCTTCGAACTCCTTCTTCCGCCCTGTCTGGTCTTCGTTACGATCCGCTTCCCGGCGGGTGGCCGCCCGCTGACCCGTGAATTCCACCTGGATCTTGCCCGTGGCGTTTCCATCGCTATCGATCACCAGATCGACCTGCCTCAATGTTGTCGCGTCAGAACTCACTGCCTTCGGAATGTCCACAAAATCAGCTTGCTTGCCAACGCGCAACCCCTTCGTCTCGGATTCATACCACGGCAGCAATCCGAACGGATAAGACTGGGAAGCCGGATCGAGATAATATTCACGATTGCCTGCCTTCACCCACACGATGTCGGCGCTGAGTTGGTCCGCGTCCTGCATCTGAGCGAAGAACATATTCGTGTTGCGAGGTGCAACGTACACTTCGGCCGCATCGAACCCAGCCGCCCGGGCCAGCCCCACGAATGCGTAATTGGCCTGGTGTCCGGTGGCATATCCGCGGCTTAGCACATCTTCCACGTTCGAATTCTTCTTTATGTTGTCTTCTTTCTGCTCCTGTTCGGTTTTCTCCGGTTCGACGGATAAATTACGGATTTTCTGGACGCGCGCGTAGATCTTCCGTAGTTTCACGTCCGGCGAGTCGTTCGCGCTCGTGATTTGAGAAACCTCCTTTTGCAGGACGCTCTTCTTGTTTATAAAGCGATCGAGATCTTCATTCCATTTCTTGTCTGTCCGGGCCCAGAAATGCTCCATCGTTTCATTCTCGGGAGCGTTCATATCGCGATGGAAAAACTCGACGCGCGTTTCGAGCAGTTCCCGCGGCGGCATCAAGGGTTCGTCTTGGACGCCCGCGATGTTGCGCACGGTCATGGTGTAGGAGCCGTCGGCTTGGCGCGCGGGTTTCTCCCCGGCGGGTAATCCGAACAGCCGGAAATAAAGCGGAAATTCTTCAAAGTCGGAATGGTAAGGAATAATGGCGAACTTAGCCTCGCGTGTGAAGAGTTCGCCCGAAATATCCCATCTTTCGTTGAAAATATAGCGTGGCCTGTGCTGCAACCGGTACCGGTATTCGATGATCGAACCTGGCTGAACGTCGGGAAGGGTGAACGTTTTTGCCAGGAATTTCACGCCGCTTCGCCGCACCACAACCTTCTCGAACACTTTGCCGTCAAAATTCATGATGCTTCCATCGGGGTGGATCGTGCGAGCCCGAATATCATTGATGTTGCTTAATCCTTTGAAAAACGGAATCTGCACGTCACCTTCGCTTGTGCCCTGCTGCGTGAAGATCTTGATGCGGATGTATTCATCCACGAACGGTCCGTCGATGTCCGTGAGCTTCTCGTTGACCGTGTTCTCCCGGTACAAGATCATCGCGTTCGCGCCGGGGCTGGCGGGATTGTCCTTCATCGCGAGATCTTCTGGCGGGATCGGCAGCCAGGTGTCGCCTGCCTTCAGCGCGGGACCGAGTGAAAGCCAGAAACAGACGCAAATTGCTCCGAAGATACATGCGGAACGTATCGTGCGATTCATGGGCTGGGGCCTCCGGACCGGCTGGAACAAATCCTGGATACAGGCCAATATATCGTGGCTCTGCAACCGGAGACTCAGTTCTCAGACGGTGAAGTATCAGCAAAGCTACCCTGCTTGTCCCGCCGTGTCAACAACCCTCACGGCTGCCAGTTTGCGGGGGCAAACCGGGGCCATTCCCGCCCCTACCGTTTTGCACCTATTGACACATCCCCTTGGGCTATCTACATTAACTGTGGTGCCCCCCTCTAAGGAGTAGTCGTGCGGTTCATCGCTCGTTCCACACTTATCGCGATTTTGGTTGGGGGCCTTCTGAATCTTCCGGCTATGGCGGCAGCGGAAAAACCCCTTGGAATGGTGGTCCAGGCTCAGAGCGCCAGACTGGAAGCCATGGCGGCTGCCGTGGGAGCGACCGTCTATCCCGGCGACGCCGTTGACACCGATCCCAACGGCACGCTGCGCCTCAAGGTCGGAAATGGCCAGATTTACTTGATGGGGAACACAGAAGTGCGATTCGCGGAAATCGATCAGATCACACAGGCGACATTGAATCGCGGTACCGTCGCTTTCTCAACGTCACCGGCCGATCGCTTCCAGCTTGAAACTCCCGTCGGCATCATCCAGCCTGCGGAAGGGCCCGTGTACGGCCAAGTAGCGATCACCGGCCCCGAAGAGATGATCATCTCCGCGTTCAAGGGAGATTTGATATTGGATTACAAGGGCGACGTCCACACGATCGCCGCTGGCTCTTCTTACAAAGTGGACCTCGAACCGGGACCCCCGCCGCAGAAATACGGCGTGATTCCGGCGATCGATAAACACCTTGTCATCAAGTTGATCGCAGTCGGAGCGGTCGCAGCGATTATCGCCTTCACCTGGCGCGAATTAGCCGAGAGCCCTTCGAAGTACAGCGATTGATTCTCCCCGCGAACCGGCGCGCCCCAAAATCTCTTCTCCGCGAAGTGATTTCCCGCATCTTCTTGTAATGTTGCTAAATGTGGCAGGAACGCATCCCTCGCTTTTCCAGGTATTGCTGGTGGTAATCTTCGGCGCGATAGAATTCTGACGCCGGCGCAAGCTCCGTCACGATTGGACGCTTGAAGATGGCCTTCTTCTCCAGTTCCGCTTTTGCGCCGCGAGCTTCGGCCTCCTGCTCTGCGTCGTGAAAAAATATCGCGGATCGATACTGCGCTCCGATATCGGGCCCTTGGCGGTTCAGAGTAGTTGGATCGTGACTCTGGAAAAACACGGAAAGAAGCTGAAGATAGGAAATCTGCACGGGATCGAATTCCACTTCAACTGCCTCAGCGTGGCCCGTGCGTCCGCCGCAGACATCCTTATACGTGGGATTCTTCATCGATCCGCCGGTGTAGCCTACTGTCGTTGCACTCACGCCCGGCAGTGTCCGAAATGCTTCTTCAACGCCCCAGAAGCAGCCCGCCGCGAAAGTAGCCTTTGCCATGGTCGTATCCTCGTTTCCTGGACGAACGTATCCAGAACTTCATCTTGCCACAGGCCGTTGTCGTGGTCGAGCGACCGACCAGCGCATCGCGAAAACCTCATGGTGTATACTTCGCAACCGAAAGCGGGGATGGCGATGACTTCGATTCGTTTGCGAATATTCATTTTGACTGCAATTACTTTCAGCGTTTTATTCTTCGGCGTGCATCAAGCCTTATCGCAACAATCGACCGAGCAGAGTTTTGCAGGAATGCGCTGGCGGCTGATTGGCCCATTTCGCGGCGGCCGGGCGATTGCCGTCACCGGGGTGCCCGGAAAGCCGTACCAATATTATTTCGGCGCGGTGGGCGGAGGCGTCTGGAAGACGCTCAATGCGGGTCGCACATGGGAGCCGATCTTCGACGGCGAGCCAATCTCGTCCATCGGCGCAATTGCCGTGGCACCGTCCGACCCGCGAATAATTTACGTTGGATCGGGCGAAGCCGACATGCGTTCGGATATTTCCTATGGCGACGGGGTATACAAATCAACCGATGGCGGCGCGACTTGGACGAACGTTGGATTGCGCGACAGCGAACAGATCGGCCGCGTGCTCGTCGACCCGCACGATGCGAACCTCGTCCTCGTAGCGGCGCTCGGACATGGCTATGGGCCAAATCCCGAGCGCGGCGTCTATCGCTCAACTGACGGAGGCGTGAACTGGACGAAAGTTCTCTCAAAAAATGATGATACCGGCGCAATCGACTTGGCCTTTGATCCAGCGAATTCCCGCGTGGTGTACGCGTCGTTGTGGCAAGCGCGACGCCCCCCTTGGACTTCATACCCGCCACTCGACGGACCCGGGAGCGGGCTTTACAAGTCCACGGATGGCGGCGCAACGTGGACGCAGATCGTGGGACACGGTTTCCCCAGCGACGGATTGGGCCGAATCGGAATCGCGGTTGCACCGGGCGGAAACGGCGATCGCGTGTATGCGATTGTGGATGCGCGCGAAGGCGGGCTGTACCGTTCGGACGATGCCGGGCGGAATTGGCGACGGGTTTCCTCCGACAGGCGCATCTGGCAGCGCGGCTGGTATTTCGGAGGGGTTACGGCTGACCCGCGCGATCCGAACGTCGTTTACGTCCCGAATGTATCGCTCTATCGCTCGACCGATGGCGGCGAGAATTTCACGGCGATCAAGGGCGCGCCCGGCGGCGATGATTACCATCAGCTTTGGGTCGCACCGGACGATCCTCAAAGAATGGTCTTGGGGAGCGACCAGGGTGTGGTCGTGAGCCTCGACGGCGGCGCGACGTGGAGTTCCTGGTACAACCAGCCAACGGCGCAAATCTATCATCTCACCACGGACAATCGCTTCCCGTATCGCGTTTACGGCACGCAGCAGGATAGCGGCACTGCGTCGGTTCTAAGCCGCAGCGATTATGGCCAGATTACGTTCCGCGATTGGTCGCCGGTGGGGGGGAATGAGAGCGGATACATTGCGCTCGATTCAAGCAACCCTAATGTCGTTTATGGCGGCGGTCCCTTTGGCGTAATGTCGCGCTTCGATTGGATCACCGGGCAATCGGCCGATATTGCTCCGTGGCCCAGCTTTGCTCCAGGAAACAAGCTGCGCTTCAATTGGAACGCTCCGCTGGTGACTTCGCCGCAAGATCCGCACGTGCTCTATTTCGCGGCGCAGTACGTGTTTCGCACGGACGATGGAGGCATGAGCTGGCAAACCATCAGCCCGGATCTGACCAAACGACCCGCGGCCACCGACGCATCCGCAAATCAGAAAACTAATCAGAAAGATCGCGGCGTGGTCTACACAATCGCACCCTCCCCGGTGCGCGCGGGCGAGATTTGGATTGGCTCGGATAACGGAGTGATTCAATTCACGACGGACGAAGGCAAGAATTGGAAGGATGTCACGCCGGCCGGCCTCGCCGATTGGAGCATGGTGAGTCTGATCGAGGCTTCGCGCTACGACGTAGCCACGGCTTATGCGGCCATCGACCGGCATCAAGTGGATGATTTCCATCCGTACATTTATCGCACGCACGATTCCGGCAAGACGTGGCAAAACGTGGTCGCGGGATTACCCGACCGCTCGTACGTACATGTTGTTCGCGAAGACCCCAAGCGGAAAGGCTTGCTCTTTGCCGGCACGGAAACGGGAATTTTCACTTCGTTCGATGACGGAGATCACTGGCAGCCCCTCCAACTGAATCTGCCGGTTTCGCCGATCTACGATATTGCCATCCACGGCGACGATCTGGCGGTTGCAACGCACGGACGTTCGTTCTGGATTCTCGATGATATCGACCCGTTGCGCGAATGGTCTGTGAAGGTAGCGGCGAGCGATGCCTATCTTTTCCATCCGGCAAACGCGTATCGCATCCGCCGCAGCGAGAACCACGATACGCCGCTGCCGCCGGAGACTCCCGTCGGACAGAACCCCCCGGCGGGCGCGATTATCGACTACCAACTGCAATCGAATGTTTCCGGCGAAGTGGCTCTCGAAATTCGGGATTTGAAGGGAGACCTCGTTCGCCGATTCTCAAGTAGTGACAAGCCGGCCGCGCCTGAAGATTCGCTGCAATTTCCAAGTTACTGGTTGCCCAAGCCGCAGGTTCTTTCGAGCGCGGCCGGGATGCACCGTTTCGTCTGGGATTTGCGCTACGCTCAGCCTGCGGCGCTCCACTATGGATATTCCATGGGCGCACTGATTCATGGCGGCACGCAAGCGGAGCCGCAAGGGCCGCTCGTGCTACCGGGCGAATACGAAGTGAGGCTGATCGCTGGCAATCGCACGTACAAACAAACATTCACCGTCGTCATGGATCCGCGAGTAAAAGTTTCGCGAGCCGGCCTGCAAAAGCAGCTCGATTTCGAGCTCAATCTCGACGCGACGCTCACGAAAGCAACTCGCGCGCAAAAGGAAATCCAGTCATTTCGCGCACAAGTCGATGCGCTGAAGAAGCTACTGTCACAGCCTTCGCAGTCAAGGGATCTGACCGATTTGCTTGAGCAAGCGGACCGTCGTATCGGATCGATTGCCGGGAGCGAGGGCGAATATCCGCCGACGAGCGTCGGCATTGGCGGCATCGCAGGAGCGCTAACTGCACTTGCGGCTTCCGCCGGGACGGCAGACAGCGCGCCAACGGCTCAATCGTTAGCCGCATTCGCGGAATTCAAGAAGCTGCTCGACGAAAAGCTGTCAGACTGGGAAACGATGAAGCGGCAAGACGTGCCCGCTCTGAATCAGAAGCTCAAGACTGCCGGCGTCGCACCGATCGTGGTCGGCGATGGCAATTCGCAATGAACGCGTGAATACGGTGAGCGTCGACGCGCCGGGTTAGCTTTTCTGGCTTTACGGTTCGTGATGGATATTCAAGCGAAGCGCCGCTTACTTTTGCTCCGCTGGCACGGGAGCCAGTCCCTTGACCTCCCCGGACTGCAAACTTTTGCTTCCCCGCAGTAAATCCACAGCGGCGCGATAGAGCCGCGAGCGAACCTCGTGGCGCTCGTTCGCTCGCGTGATGTAGCGGACGAATACGTTTATGCCGGAGCCGCTCGGACGAACGCTCATGGATGGCACCGCCGAAAACGAGCGCTTGGCGTAAGCCGGGGTCACTCGCGCCCACTCCTGCTCTGCGAGACGCGCGTTTGCCGCGGTCTCTTCGGTGACCGCTTTCTGTATCGCCTCGGCTGTCACGTATGGATCGGCGTCTCCCGGCACCTGAACCTGCAATTCGTCCCAGAGCCACTGGCCGGTGGTCGAGAAATTGAAGTAATGGCCTTCGATTGCGAAGCTGTTCATGAGCGTGACCTTTCGGCCCGTAGGATGTCCGGCGTCGGCCCAGCTTCCCGTTTCCAAAAGCACGGTGTGAAACACGCCAACTTCGAGGACTTCCCCCCCGATGCCGTTGATCTCCACCCAATCCCCGGGACGAATGCCGTCCTTCCCCATGAGAACGAACCAGCCGAAAAACCCGACGATGAAATCCTTGAGGGCGATGGTCAGGCCCGCGCCGGCCAGCGCAGCCACGGCTGCAAAATTGTTTGGGACTCCGAAGATTACCAGCAGGATGAGAACGATGCCCGCTCCTTGCAACCCGAACATCGCCAGAGCCTGCATCGTGTGGAGCTGGCGCCGGTCGCCGGAGAGGTCCGCGAAAAACCTCTGCACCCATTCGTTTGAGGCAAAGACGCACAGGGCGATCAGAAGTATCCATAAGAGCGACTTCAACAGGCCATGCTCGAAGGATTGTTTTCGCGCGGTGACGAGCGTGAGCCAATCGCGATACGTGGAGGCGAGACTCTGTTCGTCCTCGATTCTCTTGTCGTAGCTGGCCAGGTTTTTCTGCTCTTGCGTAAGATGCTTAACGAAATCCAAAGCCGAAGGCGGCGCGGATGTAGCTGCGGCGGTCTGCGGCTGGACAGTTTCTTGCTCTGATGCAGCGGGCTTGCGAAGAATCCTTCGCTGTGCTTTTTCCTCGTTTAGCTCCTTTTCGAGCGCGTCATGAGAGGCAGACAGAGTTGCCGCGCGCGATTGCGCGTCGTGCTGCGCGGCGCGAAGTAGCCTTTCCTTCGCCCGCAGCGAACTCCACGCTTCCATCTGCGCAATCACATTGGCTGACCGCGTCATTTCGGGCGACGAGGCAGTCGTCGCTGCAATTTGACCGCCGGTTTTGTGGACTTCCGAGGCTTCGTGCTGATCGAGTTGTTGTTGGACCGTGGCTCTCTTGTCGCCACCCGCGCGAATGAAATCCTGATGCGCATCATCCAGCTCATCTTGATCGAGCGATGCCTGTGCTTCTGCAAGCACAATCTCTTCTTTGAGATTGTCCTTGGCGGCCGCGCGAGCCTTGGCCAATTGACTCGTAAGCGCGGCCAGTTGTGCTTGATCTGCCGTCACTCGATCCTGAGCTTGTTTAATTCTGACGGCTAGTCCGCGCGTTTCTTCCGTAAGCGGAGCCGGATTTTCCGCGGCGTCTTCTAATGCCGCGGAAAACGCGAGGTCTACCGAATTATCGCCGACGCGCAAGGCTTGCTCGGCGTAGTTCTTCTCAAGCTTGGAAACAGCCAGTGGCGCAAGCCGTTCAGCTGTATCGAGCGGCTTGGTGTTAACCAGCGTGGAGGAAAGTTTCGAGGCCTTCCAAAGCGTCTGGACGCGCTCCCGGTAGTTCGCCCAATCCCGCGTGTAAATCAAAGCCGCGCCGGTAAGCAAAAGCAGCGCAACCAGGCAGCCAAGGATCGCCTTGTTGTAGCTTTTCATGGATTTCTAACTGAAGACCGATTGTAGTATGAGCTTGCGCGCCCGTGCGGAAAAACCGGCGTCCCGTTGCACTATGTAACAGCACGGATCTTTCCAACCTCAACCACACCTTGACGAAACGACTTTTGTAATTGGAGAATCGTTTTGCTTCGTTCGCGCCGCGTGACGAATCGCAATGCGTGCATTCCGCAAACGAAAGGAACGGCTGGCGTGAGGCGACAGCAGCACAAGAGGAAGAGGAATCCAGAAACGAAGCCCCGCGTCTTCGGACCAACGATAAAAGAGCGCATCAAGGCGGGTAAAGCGCTTCGCGAATCCGTTCCCCGCACTTCCCACGCAAGGTGGACTTCTCCAAGAAACCGGCCGGACCCCATTGAGGTCTTGCAAGCCTCGGATCGCGGGAGGATTCCCGAACTTCTTCCGATCCGCTACGGCCGCATGTGCCAATCGCCATTCGCGTTTTTCCGGGGAGCTTCCGTGCTGATGTCCTGGGATCTGGCGCAAACGCCAAATTCCGGCCTCCGGGTGCAGGCCTGCGGCGACTGCCACATTTCAAATTTCGGCGGATTCGGCTCACCCGAGCGCCGCCTGCTTTTTGACATCAACGATTTCGACGAAACGCTTCCAGCGCCGTGGGAATGGGACCTAAAGCGTCTGGCGACGAGTATCGTGCTCGTCACCCGCGAGCGCGGTTTGCGGGAAAACCATTGCGGCGATGCGGCGCAGGCCGCGGCGCGATCGTATCGCGAGCACATGCGCGAGTACGCAACGATGCGCGCGATCGAGGTATGGTATTCGCATCTCGACGCTTCGATTCTGATCGACGATGCAGCGACCGAGGCCAGCGGGAAAAAGTGGGAGGCGGCCGAGGATAATGCACGTTTGCAGACCGCGGCACATGTTTTTCCGAGGATTACAGACGTAGTCAACGGACAGCGGAGAATCGTGGATCGCCCGCCGCTCGTCTACCATCCCCGGCACACGGAAAAGTTCGAGAAGGACATTCGCGACATCTTCCATCGCTACCGCCAGTCGCTTCCCGAGGAGCGGCGCGTCGTTTTGGACCGCTACCACATCGTGGATGTCGCGCGAAAGGTGGTGGGAGTGGGCAGCGTCGGGACGCGCTGCGCCGTCGCGCTTCTAATGGCCGCGGAAAATGATCCGCTCTTCCTGCAGTTCAAGGAAGCACGAGCCTCGGTGCTCGAGCCGTACGCAGGCAAAAGCCGCTACGAGAACGATGGGCAGCGCGTCGTCACAGGGCAGCGCATGCTCCAGGCTGCCAGCGACGTTTTTCTCGGTTGGACGCGCGACGATTCCGGCCGCGATTACTACTTCCGTCAGCTTCGTGACATGAAAATGGCCATCGACCTCGCGCAACTCTCCCGCGAGGACTGGATGGAGTACGCCGCTATCTGCGGGTGGACGCTGGCGCGGGCGCATGCGCGCACGGGCGATCCAGCGCGCATTGCCGGCTATCTGGGCAAGAGCGCCACGTTTGATAAGGCGACCGAGGATTTCGCCGTCGCGTATGGGGACCAGACCGAACACGACTACGCTCTGCTACTCAAGGCCATCCGCACCGGTCGCGTGCACGCACGTTCAGAGCCGCCTGCGTAACTTATAAGTCCAGCGGCAGCGGATTCTTCCCGGTTATCAATCTCGCGGAACGGTCGAACGTGATATAGAGCCACGCCCATTGCATGAACACCAGCACGCGATTTTGAAATTGCAGGATGTAAAAAAGATGTATGAAAATCCAGATGAGCCACGCCGGAAATCCCGATAGCTGCAGCCAGTTCAAATCGGCCACCGCCGCTCCCCGTCCAATCGTCGCGAGATTTCCCTTGTCGAAGTAATGAAAGGCCTTGAGTTTTCCGCCTCGCAATCGCCGTTCAATCGTTTTTCCGACGTAATGCCCTTCTTGAATCGCGGGCTGCGCGACGCCGGGAAGAGGCTTTCCCGTCTGGTGGCTGAAATTGGCAAGATCGCCAATCACGAAAACTTCGGGATGGCCAGGAATGCTGAGATCCGGTTCGACAATTACGCGTCCGGCGCGGTCAACTTTTGCCTCGGCTTCGTCGCCAAGCATCTTGCCCAACGGTGAAGCCAGGACTCCCGCAGCCCAGAGAATCGTGCGCGTTGAAATCGTTTCATCCTGGTCGCCAACGCGAATCGTGACGAGGCCTTCCCGGATATCCGTCACCGGAACGCCCGTACGCACCGTGACCCCAAGCCCGGCGAGCATTTTCCTCGCCGCTTCGGAAAGCTTTGCAGGGTAGCTCGGGAGGATGCGGTCTCCCGCTTCGACGAGAATGATGCGCGCCTCGGCTGGATCGATGGTGCGGAAATCGTGCTTGAGCGTGTCGTTGGCAATTTCCGCCAGCGCCCCGGCCAGTTCGACGCCGGTGGGGCCGCCGCCGACAATCACAAACGTCATCCAGGCGCGCAGACGCTCCTTGTCGCACTCGCGTTCAGCCGCTTCAAATGCCAGAAGAACGCGCCGCCGCATGGCTGTTGCGTCCTCGATGGTCTTTAGTCCGGGCGCGAATTGTTCCCAACTGTCATGCCCGAAATACTGGTGACTCGAACCCGTGGCAACCACCAGCGTGTCGTAGTCCACCGCGCCGTCGCTCAAGATGACTCGGCGATTCTTCACATCAATGCCGACAGCTTCCGCCAAAAGCACACTTGTGTTTCGATGGCGCTTCAGAATATTGCGCAGAGGAGAAGCAATGTTCGCGGGCGAAAGCGATCCTGTCGCGACCTGATACAGCAGCGGCTGAAAGAGATGGTAGTTGCGGCGGTCGATGAGCGTGACCTCGACTGGAGCGGACTTGAGTTCTCGCGCAACGCTCAGCCCTCCGAATCCTCCGCCGAGAATAACGACTCGATGTGGTTGTTCCATATCTAACCGCCTGACGCTTTCGCGCTAGCTAACGCGCGTGCATCTCCTACAAATCCGATGCTCGAATGCCTGCGTTGGTAGCAAGATTTTGGAATTCGGCCGGAAAACTGGCAGCGCGGGGAGCGGTCACACGGTGTCGTCCGCGGGAATGTCAAAATTGACGAGTTCGCCCTTGAAGCCACGCGTCCGAATCGCACCGTAGGTGATTCCTATAGCCATCCAAACCGCTCCGAGAAGCAATGCATAGTGGCTCAGATTCCGCCAAATGAAGAAGCAAATAACAAATCCCAGAAGCGGCGACACGAAATTCGTCCATCGCTTCACCGGAGCCCGCCAGAAGTAGCGAATGAACGCCGCCGCGTTGACTCCCATGAACGCGATCAAAGCGCCGAAGTTCAGCAATTCCGCACCGCGCTCGTAGCTGATGAAGAACGCGCCAATCAGCGCGATTGCGCCGACAAAGATCACGTTGTTGCGGGGAATCCGATGTTTGGGTTCGATTGCACCAAAGAATTTCTTGGGGATGCCATTGCTGCGCCCCATTCCGTAGAGCAAGCGCGCGGCGCCGAGCTGCGACCCCATGCCAGATCCGATGTTCGCAATTAGAATCGTGAAATTCAGCAGATGGAACAGGAAGAATCCGCCGATGCGCTGCGCCACCAGCGGAAATGCGGATTCCACCATCTCGGCCGGAAACGGTTTCGAACCCCATACCAACTGTGCCGCGTAGACCTCCAGCGACGACAAGATGCCTGTAACTACACACACCAAAACCGTGGCGAGCATGATGTTGCGCCGTGGATTCTCTACTTCTTCCGAAAATGTGGAGATCGCATCGAAGCCGATGTACGTGAGTACCGCGATCGAAGTCCCGCGAAAAACACCGCTGAAGCTGAACGTCGCGGGATTGTAAAACGGCTGGCTAAAGAACCCGACGCCGTAATGGTGCAGTCCCCACACGAACCGCACCACGAATACGAAAAAAATCACCACCACGATCGACATTCCGGCCGCAAGCACGTCGTTGATTCGCGCGGACGCTTTCACGCCGCGAATGTTCAGCAACGTGAAAGCAGTCGCGAACCCGATGGCGAGCAGCCAGTATGGCACGCCAGGCAGAATGTTCTGTGTAAGTTTCGCGCATATCACCGTGCAGATCAGCGGGTTCAGGATGTAATCCATCACGATCGCCCAGCCGGTGATATAGCCGAGCCCCGCATTGATCTCCTTCCCAACGTAGGTGTACGCGGAACCTGCACTGGGGTACGCGCGCGCCATCTGGCCGTAGCTGATCGCCGTGAAAAGCATGGCCACCATGGCGATCAGAATTGTCGTGACGACGTGGCCGCGAGCTTCGTTGCTGATCACGCCGTAAATTCCCATCGGCGCGATCGGCTGGATGATGACGATCCCGATGATGATGAGGTCCCACAGGCCCAGCACTCGCCGCAGGTGCGCCGGGGATGACGCGCCCTGAACCGGTTCGTTAGCCACGGTCTCTTTCTCGAACGCGGGCCGCAACCACGATGCAGGGATAAACGTGCCGGGAGGTGTCGCCGAAAGTCTTCCGCAAAACGTGGAGACTCTTCCGTTGCGGCGCACAAACCTTTCCGGTCGCGCAAAAAGATCGCGTCATTCTGCCCACCCTGAGGGTCCTTGGCGAAGGGAGGGCCGACTTGTGGCGCGAAGAATCTCTCTTGGGTTTCGTGGCTCGCACCCAGGATGCTGTGCCGGCTGCCGTGTCAAGGCTTGCATTCCGGCGGAAAATCATTCGGTTACGACAGCCTTGACGAGATTCCGAGGATTATCCACATCGGCGCCATTGAGGACCGCGAAATGGTAAGCGAACAATTGCAGCGGGACCACTTCAAAAATCGGGAAAAGAAGTTCCGGCATCGGCGGCACAACAATCGCGCGCTCGGTAACGCTGGCGACTTCGCGATCTCCTTCGGTGGCAATCGCAATCGCCTTTCCGCCGCGGCTCTTGATGTATTCGAGGACGCCGAGAGTCTTCTGGTATCGAAGCTGCGAATCCGGATCCGCGGAATCGCGCGTGGCCAACACGACGATCGGAAGCTTATCGTCAACGAGTGCATTCGGTCCGTGGCGCAATTCGCCCGTGGGAACGCCCTCGGCTTGCACGTATGAGATTTCCTTCAATTTCAGCGCACCTTCGCGGGCGATGGCGTAATGAACGCCGCGTCCGAGATATAGAAAAGCCCGTGCCTGCTGGACGTGGCGCGCGAATTCGGCAGCCTGCCGGTCCCAGGTCGCGAGCGATTTTTCGATTCCCGGTGGCACGGCGGCCAGCGCATTAAGGTGCGCGCGAATCACTTCCGACGTCATCCGGCCGCGCTTGCGGGCCAGAAAAAGCGCGAATAGGTAGAGCAGCGTCAACTGCGCCGTGAAACTCTTCGTCGCCGGAATCGCTTTTTCGATGCCGGCGCGCGTGTGAAGGGCGACGCTCGATTCGCGCGAAATCGTGGAGTCGGCAACGTTCGAAATTGCCACCGTTTTGGCGCCCCGGCTGCGCGCTTCGCGCTGCGCGGCAATCGTATCCGCGGTTTCGCCTGATTGCGTGATGACCACCACGATGGGATCCGTCCCGGCGTGCGTCGAGCGATAGCAGTATTCGCTCGAATACTCCACGTCCACCGGAACGCCGGCGATATCCTCGATCATGATTTCGCCGGCAAGTCCCGCGTGGCGGCTCGAGCCGCTGGCGGCCACGATCACCTTTTTGAATGCGAAAAGGGCGCTCTCGATCGGCTGGAAAGCGGAGGGAAATAATTCGTCACCGTCGATATTTTGACGAATGGTTTCGCGAATGGCGGACGGCTGTTCGTAAATCTCCCGCAGCATGGCGTGAGGGAACCTGTGCGGGTCAGCGTTCATTTGCTTCCGTTTTGGTCCGATCTCACGCTGGATTCCAGGCCGGCCGATTTTGCGCCGGTCAAGTGCAGCGTCGTGGCCTCGATGTTCCAGCCGTCAACGACCAGATCGGCGCCGCCGTTCAACGCGTCCGGCGAGACATATTTTGCCGTGAACTCGCGCGATTCGCCCGGCAGAAGCTCAACGTAGTTGTCGTTCCAGAACACGGGAAGAATTTCGTCTTGGGCGCCGTTCTTTTGGACGCCCAAGTGTATCTGGAAGGCAAGGTGATCGCTCGGGTTCTCAATCTTCGCTCGAACCATCGCACCCTCGGCGCCCTGCACGATATCTCCGGAAACCTTCAACGTCACCTTCGCCAGATTCTGCAGAGCGGTGAAATCCTCATACGAAGAGACGGGGGTGTATTTGTAATCTGTCTTGCCCCAGTTGTACGCCGTCTTCTTCGCGGAAAGCCAATAGAAGTTCTGGCTCGCGACATTATTCGCGCTATCGGTGAGCGTCAATTTCACAAAATATACCGGCGACGCGGGCTCGAATGCCTCGGCTGGAATCGTAAGAGCCTGCTGCACGCCATCGGAGTTGACGTCAGTCTGAACCTGACGATTGAAGCGCTCGTGCAAGCCAACGTCGAACAAGCGCGCGCTTACCGTCAGCCCGGAGACGTTTGTGTATTGGCTGTTTACGACGTCGACTGCACGGTCGGTGTAGGAATACATGACGTGAAGTGGCTCAAGCGCTTTTTTCGCGCCAAAGTATCCTCCCGCCGGTTGCAGGTAATAGTCGTACAGATGCCAGATCAGCGAAGGCCA
Organism: Candidatus Acidiferrales bacterium; assembly: GCA_050747005.1. Classification (GTDB taxonomy): domain Bacteria; phylum Acidobacteriota; class Terriglobia; order Acidiferrales; family UBA7541; genus Palsa-295. The sequence goes on along the minus strand of JBOGNE010000054.1, from coordinate 133,280 downwards.
CGCATTATTGAGCATCCATTGGATGACGCCTGTCGTCGTGTATTTATTGCGCGAATACGCTTCAAACATGGCGCGTTCGCCTTCGTAGGCCATTAGCTGCGACTTCACTTCGTAATCGGCAAAAGTCGCCGGGACGCCGTACATCGCAGCCATCGCTTTGTCGAAGTGATCCAGGTTCTTAAACCCTTCCGAGCCGGCGTGATAATTCCAGACAGCATTGTCCGGATTGATGTCTTCCGGCGGCAACATTTTCTGTAAGGAACTCATGGGTGGGATCGCAGGGCCCGGCCCTGTCTCGGTGTTGAATCCATACGCGCCGCCGTACTTGCCGGTGTCCGTGAGCCAATAATCGGGTGGCACATGGTCGTACGGGCCCGTCATCTTGACGCCGGAGACGCCCGTCACCGTGGTGAACGCTTGCGATGCCGACGAGAGATATGGGTTTGGCCAGTCCGCTTCCTTCAACACCTGTATATAAGCCTTTTCCACGTTTGCGGGCGGCGGGTTGTCGCTGCCGTTGAGCCAAACGAGCATGCTGGGATGGCTGCGCATTCGCATAATCTGCGACCGGAGCGATGCCGTCGCAACTCCCAAGTCGCCCGGCTTCCACTTGCCCCATTGCTCCCAGTGGTCGCAACAGCACCAGCCAGCCATTATGAGAACGCCCTGCTCGTCGGCCAGATTGTAGAAAGCGTCGCTTTCCAGTTTGCCTTCCAGGCGAATCGTGTTGAGATTCAGATCGCGAACGTAACGAAACTGGTTCTCCAGCCGCTGCTGTTGGTGGCGAAGAAGCATGTCCGGCGACCAGCCTCCGCCGCGAATCAGGATTTTCTGGCCGTTTATGTGAAACAGCAGATGTCCGTGCTCGTCGAGCGAAGACTTGATTTCGCGGATCCCGAAGCGCACGGTCTGTGCGTCCGAAAAATCGTCTCCAACCGCGAAACGAAGAGACAAATTGTGCAGGTTCTGCGCGCCCATCTGCCGCGGCCACCAGACTTTTGGATTCTTCACGCGCAACTGCGGAAATTGATCGGGCGTCAATTGAACTTCGCGCGTTTCGCCCGGCTTCAAAATGTACGTCTGGCGGAAATTGATATCTTCAATCGCGCCGTTCAACGTGCCAGTCACTTGCGCGGCGCTGGCATTGTGGAGTTCCGCCATAACGGTGAGATCGGCTTCTGCAAGGGAGGAATCGGTGAAATGCGTCGCCACCGCCGGATACCGAATCGCAACTGGACCGCTGTCGTCCAGATACACCCCGTTCCAAAGCCCCATGTCTTTGTCGGGCGGCGCGGGATTCCAGTCGACCCAATTCACGCCTAGATCGCCCGGAGTCTGCGCGAACGTTTCCACCGCTAGAACGGTCTGCTTGCCCGCCAGCAACTCCTTGGTTATATCGAATTCATACGTGCGGTACGCCCCTGCGATGTCTTTGTCATCCGCCACGCGGCGGCCGTTCACCCAGACGTTGGCGCGATAATTGATGCCGCCAAAATGCAGCCACACATGCCGCCCGCCGTAATCCGCTGGCGCCTTGAATTCCGTCCGGTACCACCACGAGCAGCGGAACGGGCTGTTCTTCGGCATTGGCAGCAACGAAAAATTCTTTCCGATCGGATAAGTTTCCCCTGGAATCGAACGGAGATTCATTCCGAAGTACGGATCGGAATACGTTTTGTCGGCGACGAGAGCTGCAACCACCGTTGACGGAACGGTCGTGGAATGCCAGCCCGCTGTTGAAAATCCTGACTTTGAAATCTGCGCCCCGCTTCCCTTGATTTTGCAGGACGACTGCAGCATCCAACCATCGCGCAATTCCACCGTGGTTCTCGAATGTTCGGAATCCGCGAAGGATTGCGGCGCTGCAAGCGCCAGCGCGAGCAGCAACACGAACGTCAGGCCGATGTTGAATGAAACCTGGGTGATGATTTCTCCGTTTTGTCTCACGGCCTGCCTCCCCTTGGATTAGGACAATACTTCGGCGGATCGAACCTGGCCGCAACCGCCGCCAATTGTAACTGAAAACCTGTGTGCTGCTGTCGTCGCGCCGCCCTTCGGAGGGGAAGGGCGGGGTTTCAACCCCGCCGTCAATGCCAACGAGTCAATGCGGCTTTTAGCCGCTGAAGCCACGAACGTGCAGTTCTCACATAGGGGCGGCATGCCGAGCTAAGCAGCTACAACATACAACATCAGGGCAATTCGTGACTTGCGAGACACTCATTATTCGACGCCTTTGCCGCAATATGTTTCACCGCTGAAATCGCGAACGGGCAGTACTCACGCGGACTCCTAAGCTCTGATCCATCTCGGAGATTTCGGGCCAGCCCACGACCAGGCTGCGGAAAAATGTATGTCGCGTCGTATAGAAAAAAGGCAGCGAAAAAAGGGAAGCTGCGCATCCCGAACTTCTCAGGGCTGGTGATCTTGTATGGCGCGAACAAACGTGTGCGCGCCTGCCACAGCTATCGAATTGCCGCCGACAGCGGGTTGAGCAAACGAGTTGCCGCCGGCTTAAACGTCAGAAGATAAACCGCGCTCCGAACTGGAACTGGCGCGGGGTGTTGATCGTGTTAGTGATCTGTCCGAACGTGGCCGCCACGCCCGGCTGTGTGTTCACTGCCGTTATGTCCGGCACGTTGGGATATCCAAACTGCGCCTTGTTGGTCACATTATAGGAAGAAATGTCGAAGCGGAGATCCTTTCCTTCTTTTATAGTAAACGTCTTGTAGATTGAGAGATCCAGGTCCCGCGCTCCCGCGGTGCGAACATTGTCCAGATAGGCGGGGGCAGTTCCGGGAACGAATGGGCTGGCGGGAACGGCAAAACAGGTAGGATTGAACCACGTCGTCGCCGTGTGCGGAGCGCCACTCGCCGGATTGCAGGTCAGGTCGGCGCGCTGATTGAAGTATTGCGTGGGCACGCCCGACGTCGGCGACGCGATGGGAACGCCCGTGCTGAGATAAACGATGGCATTCACGGTCCAGCCGCCCAGAACAGCGTTGCCGATGCCCTTCAGATTGACCGCTTCTCCCCTACCAACCGGCAGATCGTATGATGCCGAGCCGCTGAACTGATACTTGACATCCTGCGGACTGATCGAGTGCTCAAACCGCAGATCTCTCGAGTCCTGGGCTCCCCCGTTGTGAAAACCCACGAAGCCCAGAGGCGGGTTCCCGTCGTCCGTCATTATCTTCCCCCAAGTAAAGGTGGAAAGCGTGGTGAAATGGTGCGTCAGCCTTTTCTGCACCTTGGTCTGCAGGGAACTGTACTCGGAGTCGCCTGCAGGAAAACCGTTGACGATCACACCGTTGCCGCTTCCGTAGTTACCGTTTCCGAACTGTGGAAATGGCTGGAGCGTGAACCAAAGGGGAGCAGTGGCTCCGGGGAAGTTGGGGCTGATGGGTCCCCATTTGTTGGGCGTTGTCGAGCAGGCGGGGTCACTGGTGATGCACAGCGAAGATCCGTTTTTTTGGATCGTGGCGAGATCAAGCTGGTTCAGATCGACATTGCCAAAGGGCAGGAACAGACCACGGCTGCCGACATAGCCCACCGTCACCACGACCTGACGGGGCAACTCATACTCCAGTGCAAAGTTGAAGTTGTAGATCGTGGGTGTCCGCTGGGAGTGCAGCACGGTATTCAAGGTGATTCCCAGGTTATTGGCCAGCCCCTGAGGAGCGCTGGTAAAGATCGGCGTAGTTCCGTTGGGAAAGGGGTTGCTCAACGAAAACGGTCCCGTGAAGCTGGGTGCCGGGCTCCCAGGCGCAGCGCCTGAACACAGCGAGGAACCGTTATAAGTTGTGTTGCCGTTTGCCGTGACACAGGTGCCGTCCCATGTCGTCTGGGAAGAGAAGCCGTCAGTGTTGAGGCCCGCACTGCCGACGTTGTGCGTTGTAGGGCCATAGTAGATACCTGCGCCACCGCGTACGACGAAGTGCTGCATCGGCTGCCAGGCGAATCCCAGGCGAGGTCCGAAATCGTGGAGGTTCGTCGTAAATGGGGAGCGATTGCCACCATTGACGTAGATTTCGGCGCCCGTATAGGAGACGCCGTTAACCGTATTGGTGACGTTAGGATTGAAGGATTCCTGCCGATTAAAGCGCTCGTTACGCCCTCCGAAGATGTCCCAGCGCAGCCCGGCGGTAATGGTCAGTGTCTTTGTGGGCTGGTAAGTGTCTTCCACGAAAGCCGCATAGTAAGGATTGGATTCGGCGGCGAAGATGTCTCTGGTGAAATTCGGAATAAAATTGGGTTCGGCGTTTGCACCATTCGGGTCGGTTGCCATGCCGACGAGGAGGGAGGCGTAATCGCTCCCGCCTGCGCCGCTGGCAAGCGACTGGTTGGTAGGGGTGGTGTCGAAGGCGTACGCGCCTGCCGGCGCAGGCGGCTGGCCGACGTTGAGAAGTCGCTTCATGTATTCAAAGCCGAACGATAGGGTGTGCTTGCCCCAAACTTTGGTGATGGCGGCATTTGCATCGTGGTTCATGCTGGCATAGATAAATGAATTGAAGTTGGCGGTGCCGCCAACTCCCCCGCCGACATCGGCAAAGAGCATGAAGGGCAGTTGTTTGAAGACCTGCTGCGCGGCCAGCGAGGCGGGAAAGCCCAGGCTGGTGATGTCGGTGCTCAAGTACGACGGCTGCCCTCCCTGTTTCTCATAGTGGCGTGTAAAGGAATAGCGCAACTGCAGAACGCTGGAGGAATTCAGGGTCAGGTCGTCCGCCACCAGAATATTGCGCCCATTGGTTACGTTTTGGGCAAAGTTGGGATCCCACCCAGGCGGCGGGAATACGTTGGCTTGGGCAAAGAATAAACGGTCATAGGAAAACCGGGTAAAGATGCGTTGCCTCTCGCTCGCGGCCCAATCCACCCGGATGTCGAACCTGTGTGCATTGAGCGGGTCCAGGCCCGGCAGACCGAAATTGTTGACAACGTCCGAGGTTGCCGAATCGCATGTTGTGGGGCTGGGCAGGTTACACTTTGGCATTCTAGATAAAAATAGCGAGCCGATCGGGTTCGGGTTGGTGATTATGTTTCCTGGAAATGCCTGCCGGTTCCCGCCTGTGTCAGGCTTCGTCGGGTCGTAAATAACGATGGGAGCTGCGAGGCCGGTACTAGGATCGACGTTCTTGAGAAGGTTCGAAAAATCACCCATCCTCTCGGCGCTGGTGGGAACACTAAAAAAATCGATGCCCTCGAACTGCTCCTGCTGCGTGTCTTCGTAGTCCGCAAAGAAGAAAAGCTTATCGCGCTTGATCGGTCCGCCGATCGCTGCGCCCTCCTGATAACGATGGAAATCGGGAGGCGAGTTTTTTAGGCCGCTGGACAGCTGAGTTTGCTTGTTGAAGAATTCGTTTGCGGACAAAGCATTGGGCCGGAACACCCCGAAAACGTCGCCATGAAACTTATTAGTGCCGGACTTGCTCACCAGGCTGATGACGCCCGCTGCGCCGCTCTGGTAAGAGGCCGGCGTATTCTGGGTCTCTACGCGAACCTCCTCGACTCCGTCCTCGGGAATATTCATCGCCGGAATGATGGCGGCGGAATTGTTTTCCGCAATGCCGATGGGGCTGCCGTCGAGCATGTAGTAGACGGACCCGACAATGGCGCCGTTAATGGTGGCGGAGGAGACGTCAACGCCCGGGCGCCCGATCGAAATGTTCTGGATCGACTGCACCGAATCGCTCGAGTTCGGTGAACCGTTGGGCGGAGTCACACCCGCGCTCAACTGGACGAGGTCGTAAACGTTACGGTACAGCAAGGGGATGCGGTCGATGGTTTCGGCCGTGACCAGCGTTCCCACGGTGGAATTGGTGGGCTCGACCAGTTCTGTTCCTCCCGTGACGGTGACCGTCTCAGTGGCAACTCCGACTTTCAACGTGATGTTCGCCTGGCTGACCTGGTCCACATTGACGGTTATTTTTTCAACGGCCCCGCTTGAAAAACCCGTCTGGCCGGCCGTCACTTTATAGCTGCCGGGATTGAGTGATATGAAGCCGTACAAGCCGGCGGCGCTGGTGACCGTGTGCTGCGTCACGCCAGTCGCCTCGTTTAGCAACGTTACTTGCGCTCCCGAAATGACACCCCCACTCGGGTCAGTGACTGTGCCACTGATGCCGCCTCGTCCAGCCTGGCCGAACGCCGTCATTGCAGCGAAAACCATAAGAAAAAAGACACAAAAGCACGAGCGCACGGTTCCGGTAACGAAACGGTGTGAATTCATGATGTTTCTCCTCTGCTATCATGCAAAAGCACACCCTGTTCGCAACTTTGCGCCAGAGAGCTTTTATTAAACTTTATTAAACCCAATACGCTGGTTGACGCGGGCTGTCAAGGAATAAATCACCGGTAAAAGATGCCGTCGCATGGCGCATCTCAGGAAAGCGCGCGCGTGGATTCGCGTACCACCAATTCCGGCGCGAGCTTTCGATGCGTCGCCTGGTATTCTCTTTCTTCCGCGGCAGCGTTGATTCCTTCCATCACGATGCCCACCGCCGCGCTTCCCAGAGCCTCCATCGGCTGCCGCACCGTCGTGAGCGACGGAACGGACAGGCCGGCGGGAATCACGTCGTCGAAACCGATCACCGAGCAATCTTCCGGCACCCTCAGCCCCGCTCGTGCGAGCGCGCGAATCGTGCCGAATGCGGTCATATCGTCAAATGCCATCACGGCCGTGAACCGCTTTTTTCGCTTCAGCAGTTCCTCGGTGAGGCGGAAACCACCTTCGAACCCGGAGTTAGGATCGAGAGAGTCCGGCAAGTCGACAACCAGCGCCGGATCGATCTCGAGTCCTACCGATCGCGCAAACGAACGCACCGCCCGCCAGCGCGGAACGCTGTCGATGAGCATCTTCGGGCCGCGAATAAACGCGACTTTGCGATGACCAAGCGAATAGAGGTGCTCCATTGCAAGATGCGCTCCCGCTTCGTTGTCCACCATCACTGAACTGACGGACGCCGTTCGCAGTTCGCGGCCGATCATCACCGCGGGAATATTTCGCTTCTCGATATCCGCCAGGAGGTCGATATCAACGAATAGCCAATTCGCCACGATCACTAGCCCCTCGATGGGCCTCGCCAAAAGCATTTCCAAGTATCGCTCGAAGCGCCCGCGCTGATTGTGGACGTCCGTCAAAATTTGCACGTAAGAAGCCTGATACAGCGAATTTTCGATCCCGCGAAGAATTAGCGTGCAGTAAGGATCCGTGATGTCGAAGACCATCACTCCGACGGTATGGTTGCGTTTCGCTCCAAGAAATCGAGAAAGGAGCTTCGGCCGATAGCCGAGTTTCCGGGCGGCTTTCTCGATGCGATCTTTAGTAGTAGGTGGAATGTAACGCGCCAGCGGCGCGCTGTTCAAAACGATCGAAACCGTGGCGGCCGATACGCCGCTTTTGTAGGCCACGTCACGAAGCGTGATGGCCGAGCCCTTCTTCCGCCTGCGACGCACAGAATGCCTCCGGTGCGCACCTTCGCCATGGATTTCGTTCCCGCGATGCGCACATCTTTACCACAGTGGCCGCTCGCGAGCCAGTTCCATCTAACGAAATGCTTTTGGAAACAACTGTGCGAAGAACTGAAAGGCTAGACGCGGGGAATCTGACTGACGTTCCAGCCGCCGCCGATCGCTTTGATCAGCAGAACGCTGGCCGCCATGCGGCGCGTGAGAATATTCAACGACGTGACTTCATCGCCCAGCGCGGCGCTCTGCGCCGTGATGACTTCCAGATAGCTCGTCACTCCGCCTTTATAGCGGTTCTGCGACAGGGCCACGGAATGCTGGGCCGCCGCAACGGCGGAACCTTCCGTGTTCGCTTCCGTTTGTAAAACCCGCAGCGCCGCGAGATTATCCTCCACTTCCTGAAACGCCGTCAGGACAGTCTCGCGATAATTCGCGACGGACTGATCGTAGGCCGCCTGCGCTTGCGCTGAGATTGCGTGTCGCCGGCCGGCGTCAAAAAGAGTCTCGACCGCCTGCGGCCCGACAGCCCAAAATCCGCTCGGGCCTTGAATCAAAGTGCCCAGCACCCCGCTCTCGAATCCCGCCGATCCCGTAAGAGTAACGAGAGGATAGTACGCGGCCTTTGCGACCCCAATCTGGGCGTTGGCTTCCTGTACGCGTCTTTCCGCCGCGGCAATATCCGGGCGGCGTTCAAGCAAATCGGACGGAAGTCCCGGCGGAATCGCGGGTGGCGGCATGGTCAGTGGCAGCGGTGATAATTTGAAAGTTGCAGCTGGCTTGCCAATCAGAACGGCGATGGCGTGTTCAAATGCCGCTCTCTGGACGTCGACGTCTGTATCTTGCGCGCGCGTGGTTTCCAGTTGCGTCTGGGCCTGCGCCACGTCTACGCCCGATGCCAGGCCTCCGTTGTATCGGTTTTGCGCCAGCTTTAGAGCCTGCTCGAAGGCAACCACCGTCGAGTCCAGCAATTTCTTCTGAGCGTCGAGGCCGCGCAACTCGAAATAATCCGTCGCCAGTTCGGCGTGCAGGCTCAGGCTCACCGAAGCAAGATCGGCTGCGCTGGCTTGTGCTTCGGAGCGGCTTGCCTCCACGGTGCGGCGCACGCGTCCCCAGATATCTGGCTCCCACGAAGCGTCAATCGGGATCTGAAAATCGGAGTAGTCAATCTTCGAGGTAGTTCCGCTCAGCGGGCGATTTGCCGAAAGGTGATTACGATCGGCCAAGGCGCCGCCTGTAAAGGTCGGGTACAGATTCGATCGCGAGATCCGAACCGCTTCACGCGCTTGAACGAATTGCGCCTGCGCGGCCTTCAGGCTCTGATTCGCGGCGGTAACCTGCTCTTCCAGCGTGTTGAGCTGCGCGTCATCGTAAAGCTCCCACCATTTTCCCCGGGCGATTGCGTCGCTCGGTTGGGCGCGGACCCAATTCCCCGCTTCCTTGTAGGAAGTAGGAACTTCAGCCGAAGGCCGGACATATTTCGGCCCCACGGCGCACCCGCCGAGTAGAAACGTGCCAAGCGCAATCCAGCCCGCCCAGGAAATTGGCAAACGTCTCGGTATGCAGCGAGATCCAGCGTTCGCACTCTTACTTGCTTCCATAACTGACTCGCCAGATCGAATTCGAGCCGTCGTCGCTCACCACGACCGATCCATCCTTCGCCACCGCGACTCCCACCGGACGTCCCCATACTCGGCCGTCGGGCCTGACGAAACCGGTAAGGAAATCCGCGTACTCGCCGGTCGCCTTTCCGTCCTGCAAAGGAACGCTGATCACTTCATATCCGGTTCGAACGCTTCGATTCCACGATCCGTGTTCGGCCGCAAATATCTCTCCGCGACATTTCTCGGGGAATTGTTCGGCCTCGTAAAAGGTTAATTCAAGCGAGGCGTTGTGCGGTTCGAGGAGCACGTCGGGAACGATGACTTTATCCTTCAATTCCGGATGCTTTCCCTGGAGGCGCGGGTCCTGATTCCCGCCCGTGTAATACCACGGCCAACCGTAAAAGCCGCCTTCCTGAACGTGCGTGATGTAATCGGGAGGCAAATTATCGCCAAGATCGTCGCGCTCGTTCACCGAGGCCCAGAGTTCTCCGGTATGCGGGTCAACGGCAATGCCCACCGCGTTGCGTATTCCGGATGCATAAACACGGAGATCCGAACCGTCTGGATTCGCTTCGAGAATGTCGGCGCGATGGAATTCCGCAGGATGCGTGTCCGGATCATCCACATTGGAGTGCGAACCCACCGAGACGTACATTTTCTTGCCGTCGCGCGAAAACGCGATATCCCGCGTCCAATGCCCTCCGCCGCGCAACCGGCCGCCTCCGGGCAGGTTCATAATCGCCTCTTGCGGCCCCCGCGCTTTCATGTCTCCATTCGAGTATGGAAATCGGACTACGGAGTCGGTGTTGCCGACGTACACGTATTTTGGATCCGGCCCGGGCGGATAAAACGCGATGCCAAAGGGTTGATGAAACCCGGTAGCGAAAACTTCGCTCCGCTCGGCCTTTCCGTCCTTCGAGATTCCGCGAAAAACGAGAATGCGTCCCGGCTTGCTTTCCGCGACGAACAGATCGCCATTGGGCGCCGTGCGGATCAGGCGAGGATTATCGAGTTTTTGAGCATAAAGCTCGACCTTAAAACCTCGCGGAGCTTGCGGCCACGCGTCCGCGGGCCTGGCAACCAATTCAGCGTCGTTTTGCGCGGATTGAGTGGCGTACGGTTGGGGAAGATCGGCCGCCGTTATGTGATGGATCCGGCCAGGCGTCTCCCCGCGATAGTCGGTAAACAGGCTGTTGGCAGCCGGCGCGGACTGGGCTGCGGAAAATTTCAGCCGCACGATGAAAACGGCGGCCAAAAGAACCAGGAAAATGAAGAACAGCTTCTTAACGTAAGAACGCATCGCTTTCCGCTCCTTTCCGAGCATGATTTCAGGCTATCCCCGCTGAGTATTTCTGCTGGCTCGTTTCCCCAAATTCGTTCGTTAATTCTCGCTCTTTTCGTCCGCCCCAATAGGCGCGGATTCACCATTCGGCTGGGACTGAACGACTCGAACTTTTTCGCCGGCTACCAGCGAGTCAGGGGGATTCACGATCACAGCGTCGTTATCCGCCAGGCCGGAAACCACTTCGACCTCATTGCCGTAATCGTGGCCCAGGACGATGCTCTTAAGCTCCGCGCGATCCCCATTCTCCACCGTCCCGACCTGTAGCCCCTGAGACCGGAAAATCAGCGCATTCACTGGCAGGATATAAGCGGGAGCTTCCGTTGGCAGTTTCAAGTGTACTTCCGTATATGCGCCGGGCAGCAGTTCCCCGTCCGGGTTGTTTACGTCGACTTCGACCAGAAGGGTTCGCGAGGCCTGGTCGATTGAATCCGCCGTTCGAACTAATTTCCCTTTGAACTGGCGGCCGGGGAATTCCGGCAGCGTCAACTCCGCCGTGAGTCCGGGCTTCGCCGCTTGAGAATACTGCTGCGGGACGTTGATGTAGACGCGCAAAGTCCGCGTGGATGCGATGTGAAACAACTCCTTCGTGGTTCCCCCGCTGGCGCCCGCGTCGATGAGATCGCCGATATCCGTGTTGCGCGCGGTGATCACGCCGTCGAACGGCGCATAAATTTTCTGGAACGATTGCGTTTCCTGCAGGCGCTTCACGTTCGCTTGCGCGGAAGCAACCATCGCTTTCTTCGATTCAAAATCACCGATCGCGTTATCGACATCCTGCTTGGCAACGGAATCGGTGTTTTTCAGATCCTGATAGCGTGTGGCCGTAATTTGCGAGAGGCGGTAATTTGCTTCCGCCGTATTCAGATCCGCCCGAGCCTGTTGGAGTTGCTGATCAACTTCGGGCGTTTCGATTTCCGCGAGCAGCTCTCCGGCTTTCACGTGCGCCCCAATATCGGTGTACCACTTCTTTAAATAACCGTTGGTTCGCGCGTAGATCGGCGAATCAATGAAAGCCTGGATATTGCCAGGAAGGACGATTTCCTGTTGCGGCGCGCCGCGTTTCGGATGGATCACCGAAACCGTCGGAATCGCCAGATCATTCGTTTCAACCCGCAAAGCCGCTCGCGCTTTCAAACGGGGAATCACCCCCGCGATTACGATCGCCACAATTATTACCAGCGCCAGCAGGGCGATCCACCATCCGCGTCCCGATTTTGGCCCAACCGGGCGTTCATGCGAATTCGGCGATGGACCTTCCGTCGGCGTCCCGTAACTCATCTAGCCTCTCAATTTCTATAATACTTCAGCGCTTTCCCTGGCGGACTGCTACTTCGTCGCCCATTCGGCCTTTTCTGTGCGAGATCGATGCACGAGACTGAAGAATACAGGCACAAAAAATACCGTGGCAACGGTGGCAAGCATCAATCCCCCGATTACGGCCCGTCCCAAAGGCGCATTCTGCTCGCCGCCTTCTCCCAGTCCGAGTGACATTGGAAACATCCCTATGATCATGGCCAGAGCTGTCATCAGGACCGGCCGGAAACGCGTGAAGCCCGCATCGATTGCTGCTTCGATCGACGTCTTGCCCTCCGCCAGCTTTTCCTTCGCAAAACTCACCACCAGAATGCTGTTGGCCGTCGCCACTCCCATGCACATGATCGCTCCCGTCAGCGCCGGAACGCTAACCGTCGTCCGAGTGATGAACAAAAACCACACGATCCCGGCCAGCGCGGCAGGCAATGCCATCAGGATGACCAATGGATCGAGCCACGACTGGAAATTGACGACGATCAGCAGGTAAACCAGCAATATCGAAAACACCAGCCCGCCGAGAAGCCCCTCGAACGACGACTGCATCGTTTGAATCTGTCCGCGAGTGATGATTTCAGATCCCTTGGGCAATTCTTTCTTCGCTCGTTCGACAATCGGAGCGATCGCTCTCGCCAGACTTCCTAAGTCCCGCCCTTCCACCGAGCCGTAAATGTCAATCACGGGCGCGATGTTGTAGTGCGACACGATGCCCATTTCCGAACCCCGGCTGAACGACGCCAGGCTCGCCAGGATTTGTGGCCTGCCCGCGCTGCCATTAGTGATCGGAACATTTTCCAAATCCTGCAGCGAATCAACCTTGTACTGCGGAGTCTGCGTCACGATGTCGTAGCTCACGCCGGTTCGCGGATCCAGCCAGAACGTCGGAGAAGTCTGGAAACTGCCGCTAAGCGAAATCAGGAGATTCGTTGCGACGTCTCGCTGCGTCAAGCCCACCTGGTTTGTTTTTGTACGATCCACGTCGATGTGGATTTTCGGATAATTGAAAGGCTGCTGGATTCTCAGGTCCACAGCGCCCGGAACAAATTTTAATTTCTGCATCAGCTTTTCGGCGAGCACGTGATTCGCCTCGAGATTTCTGCCGATCACCTGAATGTCGATCGGCGCGGGCAAGCCGAAATTCAGTATCTGCGTCACAATATCCACCGGCAGCGCGTAAAACTCCACGCCGGGGAAGTCACGGGGCAGCGTTGCTCGCAGTTCGCGGACGTACTCGCTCGATGGCCGGTGTTTTTTCGCGAGCTCCACTTGAATGTCCGCATCCGAAGGCCCAATGGGCGCCGAAGTGCTGTAAGACAAATTTATGCCGCTGTACGGGATGCCGATGTTGTCGATGATGCCGGCCAGTTCCGACGCCGGAATGTGCTCCCGGATGTCCTTCTCCACGCGATCGCACAACGCCGCCGTATCCTCGATCCGCGTGCCGGTCGGCGCGCGCAAATGGAGCTTGAATTCACCGCTGTCCACGGCCGGGAAAAAGTCCTGGCCCACCATGGGCAGCAATCCCGCCGAAATCACGCACGCAACCAGGAAACACACCACGAACGCCTTCGGCCGCTTGAGGCAGGTAATCAGCGTTTCCCGATATCCATTTCGGAAGCGCTCGAACCATTCGTCGAATTTCACTTGAATCCTGACGAACGGATTGCGCGACCGGCGATTGGCTTCCGCGCGCTCTTCCTCCGTTTGCGCGACCAGCATATATCTCGCCATCACCGGTACCAGCGTCCGCGATAGCAGGTACGATGCCAGCATCGCGAAGCTCACCGCTTCCGCCAGCGGAACGAACAAATACTTCGCCACTCCCGAAAGAAAGAACATCGGGACGAACACAATGCATATCGAAAGCGTCGACACAAGCGCCGGAACGGCAATCTGCGAAGCTCCATCCAGAATCGCCTGCACGATTTCCTTGCCTTGATCGAGGTTGCGGTTGATGTTCTCGATTTCCACGGTCGCGTCGTCCACGAGAATCCCAACGGCAAGCGCAAGGCCGCCCAGCGTCATTATATTGATCGTTTCGCCCAACGCGCCGAGGACGATTAGGGACGTGAGCACCGACAACGGAATCGAAACCGCGATGATCAGCGTGCTCCGCCAGCTTCCCAAAAAAAGTAAAATCATCAATCCGGTCAGCACGGCGGCGATCGTTCCTTCGCGAATCACGTCTTGCACCGACGCGCGCACGAATATCGACTGGTCGGAAAGCAGATGGATGTCAACGGGTTCCGGCAGCGAAGCCTGCAGGCTCGGCAGCCTCTTTTTTATGTTCGAAACGATATCCAGCGTTGAAGCGTCTCCGGACTTCAGGATGGACATCAACACCGACCGTGACCCGTTCACTCGAACGATATTCGTCTGCGGCGGGTACCCGTCCCTCACGAAGCCGACGTCGCGGATGTAAATCGTGGACCCGCCGATCGTTTTAATCGGCAGATTATTTAGCTCGCTGACGGACGCCGGCGACCCGTTCATATCCACCTGATATTCAAAAGAGCCTATCTTGGCCGTTCCAGATGGAAGGATCAGATTCTGCGAGCTTATGGCGTTGACCACATCCAAGGGCGAAAGATTCTTCGCCTGCAACGCGGTCGTATTCAAATCCACCATGATTTGCCGCTGCTTGCCGCCGTAGGGATAAGGCATCGAGACGCCTGACACGGTTACCAGCGAAGTCCGGATAAAATTCACGCCCATATCGAATAATTGCTGCTCGTCGAGATGCGGGCTCGACAGAGCGAGCTGCAAAATAGGAACGGTGGAAGCGTCGTATTGCAAAAGGAACGGAGGAGTGGTTCCTTCGGGATACTGCTTCTCCACCGTCTGCGATATTGCCGTCACCTGCGCTACCGCGCTCGCGATCTGAACGTTTGGATGGAAATATATTTTTACGATACCAATCCCGTCCAGCGACTGCGATTCGATGTGCTCGATGTCGTTGACCGTGGTAGTCAGCGTGCGTTCGTACGACGAGATGATTCGATTCGCCATGTCCTCCGGAGGGAGGCCTGTGTAATGCCAGACCACGCTGATGATCGGAATATTGATTTTCGGAAAGATGTCCGTGGGCGTGCGCAGGATCGAGATTACGCCGAGGATCAATATCAGGATTGCCGCGACCACGAAGGTGTAAGGCCGGCGTAAAGCCAGGCGGACGATCCACATCATTGGCTCCCGAGATCAACTGCGGCAAGCGGAGAAAACACCCCATCGTGCCATTAACCCATTTAGACGTGCTCACTTGTATGTCAGGTTCCATTTTTTTTGCCGAGCTGACCGTCGCCCTTCGGCCATTTACCGGCCGCCTCTGCCACTCACTTGCCTCATGTCGTTCGCCAATAGCACTTTCATCTTCCTCTCGCGACTCGGCTCTCTCGCCCCTCGTCACTCGCCCCCTGCAAGCCATGTCGCCTCCGACATGCAAGCCTCGGCAAACCCTGCGCTCTTGGAAGGGCGGGGTTTTAACCATTCTGTAAATGCCAGCGATTCACTGTGGCTAGCCACTGAAGCCAAGATTGCAGTTCTCACGGACTCCGCTAGTGTCTCGTCTCAGAAATAAACTCAATAATTCCGACCGCGCAACTCCGTGTAGGGTTGCTGCTTGCTGCGCCTTGCTTGCGCACCTTACTTCCGGATACGCCGCTAGCAACCCTGACCACTCGCCAGTCCTCAATGCCCCGAAGTGGAACTAAAGTACTATTCACAGAAATTACTTTCCTTTTACTTCGCCCAGAGGGGGTAGTACTACGTGTCTTTTGGCCCAAGAATCGCGACTTCTCCGGCCTTTCCCGGCTTTTTGGCTTAAATTCCCTCGCTGAGACCCAATGGCTCTCAACAACTATTGGTATAGGAATTGCAATGTATTGGTGGGGCGGCAGATGGGGTATCTGCCGGCAACAAAAGCGCAGGTGGCAAAAAGAAAAATTTCGGGTACTTCCGCGACGGATACGTGTGTCCGTCGTGTCGTGGCGACCGTTGCGGTGATCGCAATCGTCGCTCTGGTGGCGTGGAGCGCGACGTCAGCTCGCCGCAGCAAATCGGTTCCGTCTCGTTCTGCGACGCTCGTTACTCAGCCTCTTCCGCTTTCGCCAGCTTCCAACGCCTCGTTCTCAGCGCCGGAGCTTTCCCCGCGCCCTCTGTATCCATATTCGGTGATTCCCGGCGGCGTCGAAAGCGCTCGCGAGCTCAGGACCGCACTGGCAAACGATCCGGTTGCAGCCGTGCACTACGCCGGATTCGACGCCGGGAAAGCCCGCGTTGTGCGTTTGAGCGAGCCTGAAAAAGCCTACGTCTCGTATCGCATCGGCAATCGCATCTATTGGACGAAGCATGAGTTGAGCTTAGCCAAGGGTGAAACAATCATCACCGATGGAGTGCATTATGCGCGGACGCGGTGTGGAAACCGTCTGTCCGAAACGCCCATGCAGCCCGTAGCGAGGCTCGATCCGCAGCCTGCCGAGCTTGAGGCGCCTTTGCAAGCGCCGTCAAGCTCCGTCGCTGACGTGCCGTTCGTGTTGCCGATGATCGCCGCTCCTGATTCGGCTCTGACGCAGGCGGCCCCTGAGTTCGCTGCGATAGCGCCGGCCTTAATTTTTCCCGTCGGCTCGTATTTCGTTCCTCCAATTTTTCCCTCTAACGGCGGCTCGCCGGGAAAACCTGGCAAGCCGCCCACGATTCCGCCTTCACCACCCATCGGTCCTCCACCGCCGCTCGGCCCGCCTCCGCCGCCACCCATCGTGCCGACTCCCGAGCCAAGCTCCGTGCTCTTGCTCCTCGCCGGCTTGGCCAGCCTCGCTCTGCTCCCTCGAAAACGTCGGGCTTAATTCGCCATTGGCTGCGGAAAAACCCGCGCGTCATTCTGAGGGTCGTTTTGCGGCCCGAAGCGCGCCGTTGGCGTCCCGCGCTTCTTGCGGGGAATCTCTCTTCGCCTTGCTGTTCGATCTCCCAGATGCGCCCGCGATACATTCGGCTCGGAAGCTCCAACGCTGTGGTAGCATCCCGCAGAAAAGCCGGCGAACTCTGGCTCTCACAACTAGGAGATAAAATGACGCGCCCTTGTAGCCGTCCCAGCGTCCCACGCAGCACGAAATCGGTGATTCTAATTTGCGTGATGCAATTCGTTTTGGCGATGCCCTATGCCCATGGCGAGCAGCCGGATACCACCAAAAAAATACTGATCGACACCGATCCCGGTACCGATGATGCTCTCGCCCTCCTGCTCGCATTCAACTCCCCCGAATTGAAGGTGGAAGCCATTACGGTCGTGGCTGGCAACGTCACGGCGGATCTCGGCCTCGAGAACGCGCTAAAGGTGGCTAGCTTGGCGGGTAAATGCGAAATTCCTATTGCAAAGGGTGCCGCCCATCCGCTCACTCAGGAGCTCAATACGGAAGAGTTCTGGAATGGACCAAACGGTCTGGGCGGAGCGGAATTGCCACCGCCAACCTGCCGCGCAGTCCAGGAATTCGGTCCCGATCTGATTATCGAGACTGTTCACAAATTCCCTCATCAAATCACGCTGGTGCCGATTGGCCCGCTCACCAATGTTGCCCTGGCCGTGTCGAAGGATCCCTCGATTGTCCCGCTGGTGAAAGAAGTGGTACTCATGGGCGGATCGATTACCGGTGGAAATGTGAATGCCGCCGCTGAATTCAACATTCACGGCGATCCCGAAGCAGCCTCCATAGTGTTCAATGCTGGCTGGCCAATCACCATGGTCGGACTGGACGTCACGGAACATACTTTGATCACGAATGAAGACGTTGCGCGGATGCAGTCGAAACATGGGCCGGAAACCGATTTTGCGGCGGCGGTAGCTCGCTTTCAAATTGGCACCTACCAAGGCACCGGCTTTGGAGGAGGCGCGATTCATGACGCTCTTGCCGTGGGAGCGGTGATCGACAAATCATTCCTGACAACGCAATACATGCGCGTGGACATCGAGACCGAAGGAAAGTTCGCCAGAGGCCAAACCATTGCCAATCGCGAAAACGCAGTGGACCGCGTAGTGCCCAAGGGCGACCGCCTCGAAACCGTCGGCGTCGATAAGGTTCAGCCCAACGTGCATGTCGCCGTCGGCGTCGACTCCCGCCGCTTCATCGCTCTCTTCGTCCAGCGCCTCACCGGCAAGTAAATTCGTTTCGTGCCGAAGATGCCGTACACCGAGATTGAGAATGGTGGGGCTGGGGAGAGTCGAACTCCCGACACGCAGTTTAGGAAACTGCTGCTCTATCCATCTGAGCTACAGCCCCGTGCTCGGAAATTTTACCACGCATTATGATTCAGGAATCTTGTCTAGCGGCTGCCCAGTCCCATGCCGGCAAACCCTGTGATATTTCACTCCTTGACTAAATTATGAAGACGTTAAGCATGGCAAAGATTATTGCAGCTCGACGTGAATCGAAGCATGTGGAATTTAAGGAGAAAGTTTGAACCAACGAACGCCCAAAACTGTTGTGAGATTCTGAAGGACATCGTTGCCATGGCGAACTCTGGCAGTGGGTACATTCTTTTTGGCGTCAAAAGCGATGGTTCAAACTCTGGGTGGGATTGTTCACTGCTGACGACCGTTGACCCCGCCCAGCTTACCGGCAAGATAGCCACCTATACGGGTGAGCAATTTTCTGAGTTCGAAGTTCAAGAGGTTGATAGAGGAGGTAGCAGAGTTGCCATGATGGTGGTCCTAGCAGTTCACATACCCCTCATTTTCGTTCTTCCCGGGACTTACGACGTCGGGGGTGGCAAACAAAAGACAGCATTCGGAAAGGGCACAATTTACTTTGGGCACGGCGCGAAGAGCGAACCTGGGACATCACAAGACATCAGACAGTCGGTCCAAAGAGAAATCGAGACAATTCGCAGGTCGTGGCTCGGCAATATCCGGAAAGTCGTGACTGCCCCTCGTGGACATGAGGTACGAGTGCTTCCACCAGAAGTACTGGAGTCGGCTCTTGAATCGGCAACACCAATTCGGCTTGTGGACGACCCCGCACGAAATCCCCCGGGTCTGGAGCAATCCTCGGCCATGCGGATAACCGTGGAATTCGCCCTGGCGCGAGCGCCGGAGATCCGGCGCGGCAAAGCGCAACAAAATAGTTGCCTTTTATGCTCAACCTCGCTAATCTGCAACCTGGAGGTTGCGTAAAATGGACAATCGAATTGAGAAACGTATCGAACTCAAGGCGCCAGTTTCGCGGGTCTGGCGTGCGCTGACGGATCACCGTGAGTTCGGCGAATGGTTTCGCGTGAAACTGGATGGCCCTTTCGTGCCCGGACAGATCTCGCGCGGGCACATTACGTACGCCGGTTACGAGCACGTCAAATGGGAGGCCGTCGTGCAGAAGATGGAGCCAGAACGGCTATTTTCCTTCACGTGGCATCCTTATGCCGTCGATCCCAAGATCGATTATTCGACGGAAACGCCCACGCTCGTCGAATTCAGGCTGGAGAAGACCGAGACGGGCACACTGCTTCTGCTCGCTGAATCCGGCTTCGATAAAATCCCCAGCAGCCGCCGCCTCGAGGCATTCCGCAAAAATGACGGTGGCTGGACGGAGCAAATGAAAAACGTTGAGAGCTATGTTGCGCGCAGTTCGTAGCAGCCTGGCCGCCAAACGGCAGGCCCATGCACCCGTTTTTGCGGCGCTGGGTGACCTGACGCGGCTGTCGCTGGTCGCGAAGCTCTGCGATGGACAGCCGCGTTCGATCTCTCGGCTCGCCGAGGGTTCCAGCCTCACTCGGCAGGCGATCACTAAACATCTCCGAGTGTTGGAGAGCGCAAGAATAGTGCACAGCGTCCGCAGCGGTCGCGAGAGTCTGTTTGAATTCGATCCGGAGCCGATTGAAGAGATCAAGAAATACCTCGATCTCGTCTCCGAACAGTGGGATCAGGCGCTCTCCAGGCTAAAGTCGTTCGTCGAACGCTGAGTGGCCGGCGCGAAGCGCTCAATGGGGAGCATGTTCCTGCGAGTTCTGGGTTCCTCGGCCAGCTCTCGGCAGCAGGTTGCGAAGGAAGAAAGCCAGGTTGGCGGGTCGCTCGGCGAGCCGCCGCATGAAGTAGGGAAACCAGTCCGTGCCAAAGGGAATATACACGCGCAGCCGGTAGCCTTCGCGCACCAACTGCCGCTGCAAATCCGTGCGAATGCCGTAAAGCATCTGAAACTCGAACCGATCGCGCGCGATACTTTTCTCGCGTGCGAAATCTTTGGTCGCGCGAATCATTGCGGGGTCGTGCGTCGCGATGCCGTGATAAATACCGCTCGATAGAAGCAGTTTCATCAGCTTGACGTAGTTCGCATCCACGTCTTCTTTTTTTGCAAAGGCAATTTCCGGCGGCTCTTTGTACGCTCCCTTGCAGAGACGAATCCGGCATGCAGCAGCGAGCAGATTCCGAATATCGTCTTCCGTGCGATACAGGTACGACTGCATCACCGTGCCGACGCCTGCGTATTTTGCGCGCACCCGCTTCACCATCTCGACCGTGCGTTCCGTATACGCCGAGCCTTCCATATCCACGCGCACGAAGTTACCCTGCTCCATGGCGTGCGTTATAATTTTTTCAAGAAGCTCCTGACAGGGTGACCGATCCAAATCGAGCCCAAGCTGCGTGAGTTTCAGCGAAACGTTCGCCTCGAGCTTTTCGGCTGCAATGCGGTCGAATATCGCGATGTAACCTTCCGCTGCCCGGCGCGCTCCCGCTTCATCCGACACGTTTTCGCCGAGAAGATCGAGGCTCGCGGACTGTCCCGCGCGATTCATTCCGCGCGCCGCGCTCACCGCGTCATCGAGCGTTTCACCGGCTACGAACCTTCGCGCCACGCTCCGGCTCAGTCGGTTGTGGAGGATCAGCGGGGCCAGCCGTTTGCTCTCGGAAAGGCGAAGGAGGAGCGCGCGCATCAGGGAAGCGCGACCGGAACTGGGTGCAAGGAACTTGAATGGAATCGCATGCAGTAGAAATTATGCCGTTACCGGGTCCGCGAATCTAGCTCTTGTGTTCGGCAAGAAACTTTTCGGCGTCGATCGCCGCCATGCAGCCCGAACCCGCGGCGCTAACCGCCTGGCGGTAACGATGATCCTGCACGTCGCCCGCGGCAAACACGCCCTCGACGCTGGTCTTGGTTCCCTCGTGCGTCAGGATGTAGCCCCCATCGTCCATCTTGAGCTGGCCGAGAAATACTTTCGTGTTGGGATCGTGCCCGATCGCGACGAAAACCCCTTCGACGGCGACCTTCGTGCGTTCGTTGGTCTCCGTGTTCCGCAACGTGACCAGCTCGACGGATTTCTTCGATACGTCATGGACCTCGTCGATCGCATACGGCGTCATGAAGCGTATCTTCGCATTCGCGCGCGCGCGATCTAGCATGATCTTCGACGCGCGAAATTCGTTCCGGCGGTGAACCAGCGTCACCTGTTTCGCAAACTTCGTCAGAAACGTCGCCTCTTCCATCGCCGTATCGCCTCCGCCCACGACGATGATGTCGCGGTCGCGAAAAAAATAACCGTCGCAGGTGGCACAGGTGGAAACGCCGTGGCCGAGCAGGTGCCGCTCCGATTCGACGCCCAGCATGCGCGCCGAAGCTCCCGCCGCCACAATCAGCGCCTCGCAAACGTGCGTCTCCTTGCCCGCAACCACTTTAAATGGCCGCACGCTCAGATCAACCGACGTGACGGCGCCCGCGTGAAACTCCGCGCCAAACCGCTGCGCTTGCTTTCGAGTATTCTCGATTAGCTGCGGTCCCAGAATCCCATCCGGAAAGCCGGGAAAATTTTCGACCATGGTGGTCAACGCGAGTTGACCGCCAGGCTCGTACCCGTCCAGCACCAGCGGCCGCAGATCCGCGCGGGCTGCATAAATTGCCGCCGTCAACCCCGCGCACCCGCTGCCGATTACGATCACCTTGCGCACTAAAATTACCTCGACGATGGGATGCCCTCGGGCGGCCCCGCGATGCGGCGCTCAAATTAATTATTGTAGCATTCCGCACGGCAGCCATGCCGGAAGCCCGCCTCTCTTACGGCAGTGCCGCTCCCGTTTGCGGATGCTGAAAGCCTGCGCGATAATGCGGCTCGAGACCGACCGATGCCGAACCCGGCGAATCTTTTCCGCCTCCTCAACGAACTCATTATCCTGCTGCTCGGCGCGCTGCTGATTCTGCTGGCCGTTACGCGCCCCATCATGCTTCCCGCTCGTCCCACGGCGCTGATGCTGCTCGGAGCGGTACTGATTTATTGGGGAGCGCGCGCCTGGGCGCGCCCGCAACGAGGCGACGAACGCTGGCAAACCACCGTTCGCGGGGCATCGCTCGCCATCGTCGGGTTGCTCGTCCTTACCGTCCCATTTTTCCCGCTTCGCGATTCCGGATTGCTCGTCGGGCTGGCGGGTGCAATCCTGGTGGCTCGCGGACTTCTCGGAGGCGTCGCCTTCGCGCGCTTGCGGGTCGCGCCCGGAAAAGCATCGAGCGACAACTAAGCCAGGGAAACGGCCATTGGCCGCCCTCGAGATGCCATTCGAGAGGACGCGTGAGTTCCATCAATCGGCGGTGAGCGCCAGCGTTCCTCCCAAATCGCCGGAAGATCATTTCTCCGAAGCGATCGGCCGCTTCGATCGTATGGATTCCCGGACATTTCTACTTTGCACAAACCGGACATTCTCATTTTGCGGCGACACAATCCGTGGAATCGTTGACAGAAAAGAAGGGCGCGCATAAGATGCACGCGAATGGAAACCCCCTCTCTCATTGGTCAAAGCCTCGCCCATTATCGCATTGTCGAAAAGCTGGGTGGCGGAGGCATGGGCGTCGTCTATAAGGCTGAAGACACGCGCTTAGACCGCAGCGTGGCCCTGAAATTCCTCCCTGAAGAAACAGCTCAGGATGCAACCACGATTGAGCGGTTCCATCGCGAAGCGCGGGCCGCTTCTTCTCTTAACCATCCTAATATCTGCACGATCTACGATACGGGAGAGTACGGCGGGCGTCATTTCATCGCCATGGAATTTCTCGAAGGCCAGACCCTGAAACACCGGATTACAGGGAAGACGATCGATTCGGAAACTATTCTCACTCTAGCCATCCAGATGGCCGATGCGCTCGATGCCGCCCATTCCAAGGGAATCGTGCATCGCGATATGAAGCCCGCAAACATCTTCATCACCCAGCGAGAGCAAGTCAAAATCCTGGATTTTGGCCTCGCAAAGCTGGCTCGCCGAATAGATGGCCATACCGCGGCTGGAAACCTCCCCGAGGAGCCGACGGTGACCATGGGTCCGGACAGGAATCTAACGAGTCCGGGGACGGCGCTGGGCACCATCGCCTACATGTCCCCAGAACAAGCGCGCGGTGAAGAAGTAGACGTCCGAACCGATCTTTTTTCATTGGGCGTGGTGCTTTATGAAATGGCGACCGGTCGCCAACCCTTCTCGGGGAGCACTTCGGCATTGGTGTTTGAAGCCATCTTGAACCGCACGCCGACTTCGCCAGTGCGTTTGAATTCACACATCCCGCCGGAGCTTGCCCAAATCATAGAAACCGCGATGGAGAAGAACCGCAAGACGCGATATCAGTCCGCTGCCAGCATGCGGGACGATTTGCAGCGCCTGAAACACGATTCGGATTCGGGCAGACTTCCGGCGGAAAAGGGCGCGGCAAAATCCCTGGCTGTCCTTTACTTTGAAAATCCCGGGGGAGCCAAGGAAGACGAATACTTTCGCGACGGGATCACGGAAGACATCATCACCGAGATATCGAAGATCAAGGAACTTTGGGTCCTTACGCGCTCGGCCGTGATGGCCTATCGCGACAAACAGGTTACGGCTCCGGAAGTTGGCCGGGAATTGAACGCGGCTTACGTCCTCGAAGGAAGCCTGCGGCGATCGGGGGAGCGCTTGCGCATCACGGCGCGACTCGTGGAGACCGCGACGGCGCGATCGGTCTGGGCTGAGCGCTACGACCGGCAGAAGGAAGACGTTTTCGCCATTCAGGACGAAATCGCCCAGAGCATCGCCAAGGCCCTGAAGCTTGTGCTCACGGAACAGGAAAAGCGAGCCATCGAGAAAGCTCCCACCACGGACGTTCAGGCTTACGACTACTACTTGAAGGGGCGGCAGTTCTTCCACCAATTCCGCCGCAAGAGTTTTGATTTTGCCCGGCAGTTGTTTGCGCGCGCGATTGTCATCGATCCGAATTACGCGCTGGCATATGCCGGCGTCGCCGACTGCTGTGCGTTCATCTATCTGTGGTGGGACGCCAGCGATGACAACTGCAAGGAAGCGGAGATCGCCAGCCGCAAGGCCGTGGAGCTCGATCCCGAATTGGCCGAAGCGCACGTCTCCCGCGGACTCGCATTTCAGATGACCAAAAAATACGACGAGGCCCATAAGGAATTCGAGACCGCCATCAAACTGAACCCCAAGATCTTCGATGCCTACTATTTTTACGCTCGCTTGCGTTACCAGCGCGGCGAAATGGAAGAAGCGGCGCAACTATATGAAAAAGCCTGCTGGGCGAATCCAGAAGACTTTCAGGCACCCATGCTTTTGGGACAAACCTACTTCGCTCTCGGGCGCAAGCTGGAGGGAGAAGCGGTCCGTCAGCGCGCCTTGCGAATCATTGAAAAGCATCTGGAACTGCACCCGGACGATGCGCGAGCGCTCTACTTAGGCGCTGCAGGATTATTTCAAGTAGGCCAGAAGGAGCGCGCTCTTCAGTGGGCGCGGCGGGCGCTTTCCGTGGATCCCGACGATCCCATGGTGCTTTACAACGTGGCGTGCAGTTACGCCCTGCAGGGTCTGGCGGATGAGGCCCTCGACTGCCTCGAGAAGGTAATGAGCCAAAGTTCATCCGGCTCGCTCCACAAAGTTTGGGCCGAACAGGATTCGGACCTCGATTCTCTTCGCAGCGATCCTCGCTTCCAGGCACTGCTGAAATCTCTATAAGAAACGTCTCTTGAGAGGCTATGCTCGCGGAAAGGTCTCTTGACGGGTCACTGCGGTATAAAAATAGGCTATTTCAATTCTTGTGGAGGCGCTCATGTCTGCGAGGCCGAGTTCAGAACTGTTGCCGGGACTGGCAGTTCTCGAACAGACGCCCATCATCATCGAAAAAATTGTCGCACCTGCAACGGAGGAGCAGATGAAGTGGAAGCCTTCCCCCGATCGCTGGTCCATCAGCGAAGTGCTGGCGCATCTCGCCGATGTCGAGGTGGCGGGGTTTCGGAGTCGAATCGAAAAGATGATGGAGCAGAAGAACCCAAGACTAGAGCCGTACGATCAGAACGCCGCATACGCCGCCGGAAAATATTCAGCCGCCAAAGGACGCGAGAATTTGAAACAATTCTGCCACGAGCGCGACCGAAGTCTTTCGATGCTGCGTTACGTCCCTCCGGAGGCAGTCGCGCGAACTGGCGCTCACGCCGAGATTGGAGCAATCACGCTGGGCGAGCTGATGAATGAATGGGCTTTCCACGACCTCGGCCACATCAGGCAGATTTCGGAGCTTTACCGTTCTCGCGCGTTCTACCCGTTGATGGGCCCATTCCAAAAATACTATACAGTCAAGCCGTAAGATCGGCCGCGGCTGCAGGGTTCAAGAAGATTTTTGACGGTGATTTATAGGCAACAGAACGTGTGGCTCGTCGCGGCACGAACGCCTAATGTTTTGCTTCCTCGACCGCCCCGACCGTCTCGTCGGGCACGTCGCCCGACCGCCCTTTGACGCGATCGTACACGCTGAAGTGGCAAGTCGAGCCGAGCGCCTCGTTATAATAGGTTGGTACGCCAAGCGCGGTGCGCAATTCTTCGTTGAAACGGCGAAGGTCCTTGAGTTGGTTGAGTTTCGCCGGGAATTTCCTTCCGTCATGGAGAAGCAGAAATTTCTGGTAACCGGCGTCCCAGAGCCGCGTGAACTGTCCCTGCATCATGATGCAGGGAATTTCGGTCATCTGAAACTCGCTTTTGGGCGTCTTGCGAAGTTCCGCGCCGCATGCGTATTTCTCGATGCGCACCACGCCGCCGGAATTCCGGACTACGAACCCCTTGCCCGATAGCGATTCCACTTGCGATTGGCTGAACAGCCGGTTGACATACCACATAGTTCATCAGGATATGAATTCCGGCCCTCACCTGTAAAGGCAAAAATCTACGTTCAAAACCTTGAGAAACGCATCTGATGGAGCAGCGATAGCCAAGAGAGCCGTTTTGCTTCGTGTTTTCCGCATTCAGAGCGCGGGGCGATCCGCGGGCAATCTGCTAAACTCGTTGCAATACGCTGCTGAGTCGAAATGACCGCACCGAACAAACCGTTATTTTCGCGGGACCTCGGCGAAACGCACTGCGTCGCGGGCGAACATCTGCTCGGCCGCATCGGCAATACGCCGTTGCTACGACTCGATCGTATCGGCGCGGAATTCCCCAACGTCGAGTTTTGCGCGAAGGCCGAATGGTTCAATCCCGGGGGTTCCGTGAAAGACCGCGCGGCGCTATCGATGATCCGCGACGGCGAACGGCGCGGCGAACTGCGCCCTGGGAGAGTAATCCTGGATGCGACCAGCGGAAACACCGGCATCGCCTACGCCATGATTGGAGCGGCGCTGGGGTATCGCGTGAAGCTTTGTCTGCCATCGAGCGCTTCGCCCGAACGAAAACAGATCCTGCGGGCGTATGGCGTCGATATCGTCCACACGCCGGGTGATGAAGGCACGGACGGAGCGATTCGCCGCGTGAGGGAAGTTTACGCTCGCGAGCCGGAAAGGTATTTTTATCCCGATCAGTACAGCAACCCGGCGAACCCGGCGGCGCATTATTCGACAACCGCCCTTGAAATTTGGGAGCAGACCGGAGGGCGGATCACGCATTTTGTCGCGGGCCTTGGTACTAGCGGCACTTTTGTGGGGGTGTCGCGCCGCTTGAAGGAATTCAATCCGGACGTTCGCTGCATCAGCATGCAGCCCGATTCGGGCTTCCATGGGCTCGAAGGCTTGAAGCATATGGCCACGGCGATCGTGCCGAAAATCTACGATTCGAAGCTTGCGGATGAAGACGTGGCCGTACAAACCGAAGACGCGCAAACGATGGTGAAGCGGCTGGCGCGGGAAGAAGGAATTCTGGCGGGAGTGAGCAGCGGCGCGGCGCTCGTGGCGTGTTTTGATATGGCCCGCAGACTTACGCGGGGCACACACGCCGTGATCGTGACCATTTTCCCCGATTCGGGTGAAAAGTATTTGAGCGAACGCTTCTGGAGCGAGGAATGACCGAGCCAATCCTGAAACTTTCACCGGAAACCGTGCGCAGAATTCAGGCGCATGGAGTCGAAACGTATCCGCATGAATGTTGCGGCGCGCTCCTGGGGCGCGACGGCGAAGGCTCACGAGAAGTCTTCGATTTGCTGCCGCTTGCGAATCGTCGAGACGATTCTCCGCGCAATCGTTTTGAAGTGACGCCGGATGATGTTCGCCTGGCGGAACGGACGGCGAGCGAGAAGCGGTTCGAATTGCTGGGATGGTATCATTCGCATCCCGACGCACCGGCCCGCCCCAGCGAATACGATCGCGAGCACGCCTGGCCGTGGTACAGCTATATTATCGTCAGCGTTCAGAAGGGCGAACCGCGCGATGTGGCGTCGTGGCGGCTGCGTGACGATCGCACGGCTTACGATGCCGAAATGATCGAAAGCGGAGTTCAATCGGCTCTCCGCCCGGCAAGTCGCTAACGGGTGAAAATTAACCACGGGCGGAAGCTTATGCCCCGATTCCCCATCCAATGTGAGGAGGAGTGCGAATGGCGATCAAGGTGATCATTCCGACGCCGCTTCGAGGCTATGCGGGTAAACGCGAGAGTCTTGATGTGAATGCCGGAACCGTCGGAGAGGCGCTGGCGGCGCTGACGGCGCAGTATGCGGATTTAAGGAAGCATTTGTTTGCGGATGACGGCCGGTTGCGCAGTTTCGTCAACGTCTATGTCAATGACGAAGACATCCGGTATCTGCAGAAGGATCAAACGCACCTTCGCGACGGCGACACGGTCAGCATCGTGCCCTCAATCGCTGGCGGCTCGAGCAATTGAAATTAGTCACGGAGTCAGGGGGCTCATTGTAATGGGATCAAAACCGGAAATTTCCGCCGCACCCGCAACGAATCGGGGCGCGGCGTCGCTGACCAAAGACGAGATTTTGCGCTACAGCCGCCACCTCATCATGCCCGAAGTCGGCATGGAGGGTCAGCTCAAGCTGAAGCAGGCGAAAGTGCTATGCATCGGCACCGGCGGCCTCGGCGCGCCCCTTGGTCTGTATCTCGCGGCGGCAGGCGTGGGTCGCATCGGCCTGATCGATTTCGATTCGGTGGATTTCACCAACCTCCAGAGGCAAGTCCTCTTCGGAACGGGCGACGTAGGCCGTCCCAAAATTGAAGCTGCGGCGAATCGTCTGCGCGATCTGAACCCCGAGATTGAAATTGATACTTTTGAAGCGCGTCTCACAAGCGAAAATGCGCTGGATATCCTGAAGGACTACGATCTGGTCGTCGACGGCACCGACAATTTCCCCACACGCTATCTCGTGAACGACGCGTGTGTTTTGCTCGGCAAGCCGAATGTTTACGGATCGATCTTCCGCTTCGAGGGGCAGATCACGATCTTCGGATACCAGGGCGGGCCCTGCTATCGCTGCTTGTACCCAGAGCCTCCTCCTCCCGGTCTCGTGCCATCCTGCGCGGAGGGAGGCGTGCTTGGCGTGCTTCCGGGAATCGTTGGCACGATTCAAGCCGCCGAAACGCTGAAGCTCATCATCGGGAAAGGCGAACCGCTTGTGGGGCGACTTCTGCTGTTCGATGCGCTGGCGATGCGGTTTCGTGAGCTGAAATTGCGGAAAAATCCTGGCTGTCCCGTCTGTGGCGACCATCGCACCATTACGAAGCTCATCGACTACGCCGAATTTTGCGGAGTTCGCGGAGAGGAAGCCCCAGCGCCGGCGACCACCGCCCCTGAAATCACTCCGCGCGATTTGAAAGCGCGCCTCGATCGCGGCGACGATCTCTTCATCCTGGATGTTCGCGAGCCCCACGAATATCAGATTTGTAATCTCGGCGGGCATTTGATTCCGCTCGGCGATCTTTCGCGCCGTGCGGGGGAGCTCGATACATCTCGCGAAATCGTGGCCCATTGCCGCAGCGGCAAACGCTCAGCGGAGGCGGTCGAATTCCTGCGGCAAGCGGGCTTCCGCAAGATTTGGAGCCTCAAGGGTGGTATCCTCGCATGGTCGGATGAAGTCGATCCGTCGGTCCCGAAGTACTGAACCACGTTTCATCACGCGAACTGAGTATATTTGGAGGGTTCCATGGCTCCCACGAGGATCACAATCAACAAGAACGGCCCGATACTTATTTCCGGCGACATCGAGGTCGTTGACGCAAACGGGAAAGCGTATGGTCTGGCTGGCCGGACTTCGATCGCTCTTTGCCGGTGCGGGCACTCGGCGAACAAGCCGTTTTGCGATGGCCAGCACAAACAACAGAATTTTCAAAGCGAAGTGGAAGGCTGCGAACTCCCTCCGATGAAACCCAAGATCTAGTTACCTTCTGGGTAACAGGACTCCCGCTCGGTTACATTTCTACCCATCAATTCGTCCGGCGCATACTAACCATTTCGTCAGAGCTCCGCAGGAGCTCCATTAACTGCATGTATATATTAGGCTTAGATGGTACTAGAACTTATGGTTCTAATTGGAATAGTGCTTGCTGCCATTCTCTCGGGGCACTGCATCCGTCTCGGGGGTTTTTGTGAGCTTTGCGGGCAGAGTTTGGGTATTCGTTTGTCGGTTTCGTGTCGCTCTCGCTGTGCTAGCCGCAGCGGCCGGGTACCTCATTTTCCTCTCGATCCTGCGGCGTTCCCCGTTCATGGCAGATCCATTTCTGGACACTTACCTCGAAATGGCGGGAAGCCTGATCGCGTTCACGTTCGCCGCGAATGCGCTGGTCCGATTCCGAGGCACGCACGACCGCATCTCTCTCATTCTAGCCTTTGGATTCGCCTTGGCGGGGATTGTGGAAGCGGGCACGAGCATGACGTTCTACCACGGCACGCTCGTTTCCGCGAACTACACCAATCAGGTATCTCTCGCGTGGCTCGCCGGCCGCACCTTGCTCGGAGTTCTGTTGCTCTGCGCCCTGGCGGTCGAAAGCCGGGTTCCGGTTGCGCGCGAGCCCGGAAAGGAAATGGCCGGCGCCACGCTGATTGTCGGTGCGGTGGCCTATCTCACGAGTATTTTTTATTTCATCCTGCCGGCCGCGCCGAGAATTCAGCCTCACGCACTAATACCGCGCCCCTGGGACCTGCTTCCGGCAGCCATCTACATCGCCGCCACTATCGGTTACGCATGGCGATTGCGCCGCGCGACGGCGGCTCTGGACCGCGCTTTGGTGGTTGCGGCCGCTCTCCAAGTCCTGTGCCACGTCACCATGAGTCAGTCCGGGCGAGTGCTCGATGCGTCCTTCACGCTCGCGCACTTCCTGCTTGTCACCAGCTATGCCATCGTGCTCGGCGGAACTCTTCTCGACAACGCGCAGCTCTTCGATCAAGTGAGCCATCTGGCCTCGTCCGATTCGCTGACGGGATTGGCGAACCACCGCCGGCTTCTGCAGGTGCTGGAAACGGAAATACAGCGCTCGCGCCGCACCGGGCGAAATTTCGGATTTATGCTGTTCGACCTCGATGGCTTGAAAAAAATCAATGATAAGCACGGCCACCTGACGGGAAGCCGCGCGATTCGGCGTCTGGGCGTTGCGCTGCGTGAGAATAGCCGCTCCATCGACACGGCCGCGCGTTACGGCGGCGATGAATTCGCTCTCGTGCTCCCCGAATCCGGAGAATCCGAAGCGCGACAGGCTGCTGCGCGCATTTGCGAGCAACTAGCGAACGACGGGCAGGACCCGCCGATTACCGTCAGCGTGGGAGTGTCCGTTTACCCGGTTAACGGGGCGACAATCGAGAAGCTTTTGGCAGCCGCTGATGCGGGGTTATACCGGATGAAAGAACGAAGCGGGAAGAAAATGCGTTTGGGCCGCGTAGTCGCGGCTTGTCTCTAGCAGCTTTTGAAAAAACTCATTTCGTCGTCATTCTGAGCGAAGCGAAGAATCTCTCTTTGCGAAGATGCCGGGAAAAAGAGGGATTCTTCGGGCCACAAAACGGCCCTCAGAATGACGCGCAGCTTTTTTCAACAGGCGAGATATTACGAGGAGTGTGCGAAATGCGGATTGGGATGGGGGTCCCAAGAACGATTCCCGCGCGCCGCGAAGCGCGCGTGCCTATGGAAGTCGCGGTCCATATCGCTGGTCATTTGGCGCTTCCAGGCGTCGAAACAACCTTTACTGAAAATGTCAGCCCGCGCGGAGCGCGCGTGCTGAGTTCCCGGCCATGGAAGATAAACGATCGGCTCACGATCGCCACGCTTACAGGCACCTTCCGATCCATGGCGCGCGTTGCGTACTGCGAAGTGAAGCCGCAGGCTGGTTTTGCTGTTGGACTGGAATTTCTCGAACCGTCCGGCAACTGGGTTTTCGCGGGCGGCCACGGAAATTAGAGTCCGTCCCGCGGATGGCGTCCAAATACGGCAAGAGCTGCGGCACGACTCAGCG
The DNA here is from genome assembly GCA_050747005.1 of Candidatus Acidiferrales bacterium. Taxonomy (GTDB): domain Bacteria; phylum Acidobacteriota; class Terriglobia; order Acidiferrales; family UBA7541; genus Palsa-295. The sequence goes on along the minus strand of JBOGNE010000054.1, from coordinate 101,927 downwards.
GCGAGAATCGCTAGCCCTCACGAATGGCGTTCTCTACTGCACGAAACCCACATTTGGCGCGGGAACCGTTCCGGGGTCTTCCGGAAGCACTCCAAACTGAGCCTCGTAACGTCCGACATTTTCTTCCAGTGCGCGTAAGAGGCGCTTCGCATGTTTGGGATTCAGGATTAGGCTCGCGACGAGCTTTCCTTGGGGCACCGTAGGGAAGAGATAAATAAAATTCAGCGTGAATTCCTCGGCGTTGTGGTGTACCACGGCGAGGTTCGCGTACTGGCCCAATAATTCTTTTTCGTCGGCCTTGATTTGCACTTGCTGCTGCTTGGACGGTTCGGCCATCTGCATTCTCCTCCTGAGTTCTTAATCGCCCACTATAGCAGAGCGCCGCTTGTCACCGATGTATTTTCGGGCATGGCTTGGATCGGGTCCATTGACTCGCGTTGTAGTTAAGCGTAGTTTATCTTGTTAGTTCAACATAGTTAACCTATGGGCCGCCAGAAGAACAATCCCACTGAACTCGCGCATGGACCGGCCCATCCAACGACGGACGTTGCCGCCGCCTCGCCCTCGGCCCGCGACTTGGCGGGCCTGCTCACTCACGAGGATTTGGATCGTGCGCAGGACCGCTGGCGGGTAACTCGGGCGCGAGGGAAGGGGCGGGGCTCGAAGGCTTTCGGCGGGCTGCGGGTTCTGTGGCTGCTCGTCGGGCCTGGTGTCCTGGTCTTCCTCGGCGAAAACGATGCGCCGAGCATGCTTTCTTATTCGGCCACCGGTGCACGCTTCGGCATCGGCTTCTTTCTCCCTTTTGTCGTGCTCACGTTTCTCATGGGTTTGGTCGTGCAGGAGATGACGGTGCGGCTGGGCGCCGTCACTCATCGCGGCCACGCCGAATTGATCTTCGACCGGTTCGGGAAGTTCTGGGGCTTCTTCTCGATGGGCGACCTCGTCCTCGGAAATTTTCTCACCTTGGTCACCGAGTTCATCGGCATTCGCGCTGGCCTGGGTTTTTTTGGAATTCGGCCCGTCGTCGCGGTGGGTGCAGGCCTGGCGATCGTTTTCGCGGTGATTATGACCGGCCGGTATTGGACCTGGGAACGGATCATTCTGGGACTCGCCATCTTCAACGGCCTCTTTGTCCCCGCCGCCATTCTTGCTCATCCGAATTGGCACGCCGCCGGACACGCCCTTCTGACCTGGACTCCTTTGCCGCAGGGAAGCAGGCCTGAAATCATGTTGCTGATTCTCGCGGTCACCGGCGCGACGGTGACACCGTGGATGATTTTCTTTCAGCAAAGCGCTGTCGTGGACAAAGGCATGCAGCCTCGCGACATCAACGTCGGGCGCTTTGATACGTTTCTCGGAGTCATCCTGGCTGCGACATTCGCAATCGCGGCGATCCTTGCCACGGCGCCGCTGTTCCATCACGGCATTGACGCTTCGCAATTCCAAGCAGCCCAGTTCGCTGAGGCGCTCGAACCATGGATCGGGCATATTGGAGCCGCGCTCTTCGCGCTTGGCATTTTCGAGGCCGGAATCGTGGCCGCAATTGCGATTTCCACGTCTTCCGCCTATGCTTTCGCCGAAGTCCTTGGCACCGGGCACAGCTTGAACCGGCCGTTGCGCGAGGCGTGGCCGTTCTACTCGACCTTGCTGGGTTCGGCCTGCGCCGCGGCAGCGCTCGTGCTGATTCCTCGAGCTCCGCTCGAATTCATCGTGCTGACGGTGAATGTGATCGCCGTCCTCGCCATGCCCCCGGCGCTCGCATTTCTGCTCCTCTTGGTGAACGATCGGGAAGTGATGGGAGAACATGTCAATCGCCCGTGGGAGAACGCCGCGGGCATCGCGGTGACCGTGCTTTTGATCTGTGCGGGAATCGGATTCGGTCTGGCGACAGTGTTTCCAGGCTTGCTGGGCCGCTAGGTTTCTCGGGAACGCTGCCGTTTCAACGGAGCAGTTTTCGGCAAGGCTGGAGGAAATAACGTGAAGCCAGACGACACAAAATTCGGCCTCGGGAGACCGAGTACGCCGGATGTGGCTGGCGCGCCCGATGAACCCAATATGAACGATCCGAGCGTCGTGTTGTCGCTGCTTGAAGCCGACCAGGTGGTCGCCGCTAAACAACAAACACGTTTTGGCCGGCAAAATCTTTCGGCGAGAGTACGAACTTTGCTTTGGGGCCTGCGGATATACGTAGTCGTCATGCTGGTGATCGTGCTGGTTTCGGTCCTTCGGGCCATCCATTTAGCGCCTTAGTCGATGCAGAAAAAACCTTCATTCGTATCGTTGCGGCGAGTGAAGCGAAAGCGGCTAATGAGACGCGCCGTGGCAATGCACCTGATAGCAAAACCAAGAGAAAAGGGAACCGATCCTCAAATGAATACACCGGGCAAAAAGAAATCGGGCGGCGCGATTTCACGGCTGCTGATCGCTATTTTGATGCTGGGCGCCGTCGCGTTTTCGCTGGTCTCCTGCGGGAACCATTGGAATGCGCCAGCGGAAGTGAAGAGCGAGAGAAATCCCATGCCCGCGACGGACGAAAACATGGATGCGGCCAAGGCCATCTACCTCGATCGCTGCGTGAATTGCCACGGGATCAAGGGTAACGGGCAAGGCCCCAGGGCGGAAAAGCTTTCCGTCGCGCCGCAGGATTTTACGGATTCGCACGCCATGAACGAAGTCACCGACGGCGACCTTTTCTGGAAAATTGGCGTGGGCCGGCGTCCGATGCCAAGTTTTAAGAATCGACTGAGCGAAAATGATCGGTGGCTGCTGGTGGACTACATCCGCACATTTTCGGCTGGACCAGCCGCACCCAGCAGCACCGCCGCCTCGCGGCATCCTTGACCGTGTCCGCGGGCGGCAGTGCCGAGATTTGGAGGCGATTAGTTCAGCTTCGATAACGCGTCGGAGACTTCCTTGATGTCCGGCACGGTCGGAATATCGTAATTCTTCAACCAGGCGATCTTGCCGGTGCGATCGACAACTGCGATGGCTCGTCCCGTGATCCCCTTATCTGCCAGGAATACGCCAAACCGATCGGCGACGGCGCCGCGCGGCTGGAAATCCGCCAGCAACGGATAATGGATGCCCATTTTGTCCGCGAACGCCTTGTGCGACCACACGCTGTCGACGCTTACTCCCAGCACTTGCGCATCGAGCTGCTCGAAGCGCTTCAAGTCATTCACGAAGCAAGCATGTTCGTTGGTGCAAACCGGACTCCAATCGAGCGGGTAGAAAACGATCACCACGTTCTTCTTGCCCTTGAAATCGGAGAGCTTCACTTCCTTCTGGTTCTGGTCCTTCAACGTAAATTCGGGAGCCGCGGCTCCCACTGAAACTGCCATAATTGAATCCTCCTGTTCGCTCGCGCGATGAATGCCGCGATTGCGTCGATTCTTGCTCGATAATTCATGATAGCCGAAGCCGGAGGTGCCAGACAAACTTGCGGATCGCCGATTCCGCAAATCCCAATCTGCTACCATAGGATTTAGAAGGTGAGAATAAATTGGAATACGCAACTCACACCGAGGCTTATCCTGGAATCGAGTATCATGCGCGCAGCCGCAACTGGTGGGCGTGGCTGAAAGGAACCGCGCCCGAATGCGTTCACTTGGAACACGAGCACTCGTGGGTTGTGACGCTGATTCCCGACACGCTGTACCTTCGCGGCAAGCGCGCGGTGAGGCGCGACCCGGTGCGGCCCGAAGTCGTGCTGTGCCGGGATTGTCTCACGGAAGTTGCCATCGGCGATATGGAGCAATACGGAGGGAAGGTCGCGGCATTTGAACCCAGATCAGAATTCACCCAGTATTTTTTCGTTGCAGCGCCGGATTTCGAAGCCGCAGGACTCGCGCCGGAAGTCCGGACGGCCATCCAGGAACGCCTCGATCGAGAGCTTCCGCCATGTTCCGCTTGCGAGAAACCGTCAACATGGCTATGGTTCTCGCGTGAGGAAGTTGCCGGCTTGGATGAAGTGAGCCGCATTCGCGAAAGGCCGGGCGAGCCATTTTGCGCCGCACACGGCGTGAGAAAGCTGTGCAGCGCATTCGAGAAAATCGCCGAGGCGGATTTGTACTACATGAACTTGCCCTATGGCGAATCGGGCGCGTACGTCGGGATCGGATGATGAAATTGCGCGAAGCCGTCGAAAAATATTTGGTCCTGGCGGGTGGCTACGACAAGCCGGTCGCCCTCAGCGCATTCGGCCTCTCGCGGGAAGAAACCGAGCATCTCTTCGGAGTCTTCGACGAGGATTACCACATCAGCCGGTTCTTCCATTTCCGGAACTCCTCCGGTGAGAGCTACCAGATTAACGGCTTTCCGCAAACCCACGTTTCCGTGGACTCCGAAATCAGCGAAACGCTGTGAGATTTTGAGCGCGGAGCCTTTTATTTTTAGTCGATTAGAGTGTATGCCGGCGTTGACAGTAAGGCACTTACGGGCATTTCTAATCCCTGTTGTGTCGATTAGGATTCCATAGATGCACCTTGCCATATTCGGTTGCAACAGGTCGCGGAAAAATACATAAAATTCTTGTAGACGCTGCCCCTCCGGGCCTTTGTGAGAACCGCGGATTCGCGGCTTCAGTGGGCTGTGAGGCCACATTGAATCGCTGGGATTTACGGCGGGGTTGAAACCCCGCCCTTCCAAACCCTCAACGCTCTCTAAGCTGTGAGTCGCGAAACTCATCCGCCGGACCTCGGGCGAACGCTATCAGAGTGGATTGAGTGTTACGAGCGAGCGGAGCTGTGGAGAATTTGGTCGCCCCATCTTCCGGTGGACGCAGTTGAGGTTTAGCGGCATCCATCGAAGAGACGCAGGCCGATTGTCTTCGACCTCATCTCGGACTAAGATAGCCGTGCCCCAGCACCGAAGCGGCGTCTGGCGATTCTATTCTGAAGGAGTGTCTCCATGCGAAATCGGCGGTTTATTCAATGCCTGGCAATATCGGCCCTGGTGGCGCTGGCCGGTTGCAGCAAATCTTCCACGCCTGCCAATTCTTCAAACCCCGCGCCTGATAACAACACGGCAGCCAATGCACCAGCGCAGAATGAACCCTCGAACGCCCCGGCGGCGGTGCCTGAAGCGCCTCGACCACGACCGGTGATGATTGCCGCAGGAACCGTGCTTACGGTTACGATCGATCAGGCGGTCAGCTCGAAGACGAATAATAACGGCGATCAGTTTCAAGCATCGCTGGCGGAGCCGGTGACGGTGAACGGTCGAACCGTGATTCCCGCAGGCGCGCGAGCCACCGGAACGGTGACGGACGCAAAATCGGCCGGCCGGTTCAAAGGCGGGGCGTCCTTGGCGCTCACGCTCGATTCAATCCGCGTGAGAGGCAAGACGTATCAGATCGAAAGCTCGAGCTATGAAGACGCGGGCAACGGACGGGGCAAGCGGACGGCGATTGGAGCGGGCGGTGGAGCTGGCTTGGGCGCCATCGTCGGAGCGATCGCCGGAGGCGGAAAGGGGGCTGCGATTGGCGCTCTGGCGGGCGGCGGCGCGGGAACGGCGGGCGCCGCGTTCACGGGCAAGCGCGACATCGAGTTGCCGGCTGAGACACGGCTTCACTTTAAGCTAGCGCGATCGGTTTCGATCTACCCGTAGTAACGCTACGCGAATTGCGCACCGAAGGAATAAAATAGGCATCGGGAAGAGCCTCGGGACGAGACGCGAGGCTCTTTTTTTGGGTGCCCGCATCCCGACGACGGGACGCATGCGCGTCGCAAGCCTGCTACGCTTTGCGGCAGACGGCAACGCCATCGCGCAGCGGAACGATAACGGGAAATAATTGCTCTGAGGAATAGACCATCTTGTTGAACTGTTGCACGCCGCGAGTGTCCCGATCTTTTGCGGCCTTCAAGACGCGGCCTGACCAAAGCACGTTGTCCGTGACCAGCAATCCCCCGCTTTTCAACCGCGGAAGAGCCTTGCGGAGCGCCGCCGGATATTGATGTTTGTCCACGTCAATGAAGATGAAGTCGAAATCCCCGGGGACTTCGTCAATCAAAACAATGGCATCGCCGGTCAATATACGAATTCGATCCTCGACTCCCGCGCGCTGAAAATATTTTCGCGCGCGTTCAGCATTCGTGGGGTCGCCATCGGTGTAGTACACATCCGCTTCAGGCCCTGCCGCGCGCGCCAACCAGATGGTCGAGTAGCCGATGGCGGAACCCATTTCAAAGATCCGCCGCGCACCGGCCGCTTGCGCCAGCAAATACATCAGGCGAGAACAGGCGGGACCGATGATCGGGACGTTGTGCTGCTTAGCGTACTTCTCCATTTCCGCGAGCACGGAGTCGCGCTTCGGAAGCAGGTCGTCCATGTACCTTTCGATCTTTGGTTCGAGAATGCCAGGCATTGTGCTCCTTTCGCGCGCCTTCATGAATTTTCCGCGGGACGTCAGGCCCCGACGGAGCCGCTCGATTCCTTGGCTTTGGTTGCGAGCGTATCGCCAGGCTTCATCGCGTGGATTTCGAGCCCCGAGACCTCGTGCGTCAATTCGCGCAATTGTTGCGGGCTGCCAACCAGCGGAGGGAACGTGCCGAAGTGCATGGGTATCACATGGCGCACTCCCAGCAGGCGGACCGCCAGCGCCGCTTCGCGCGGACCCATTGTGTAATGGCCGCCGATGGGCAGCATCGCCACATCGGGCGAGTAGAGCTCGCCGATCAGCTTCATATCGCCGAAGACCGCCGTGTCTCCAGCGTGATATACCGTCAAGCCGCCGGGCAGGCGGACGATGTACCCGCACGCCTCGCCCCCATAAATGATTTTGCCGCCGTCCTCGATGCCGCAGGAATGCACAGCATCGGTCATGGTGACCTCTATCTCACCGACTTTTTGCGTACCGCCCTTGTTCATGCTGCTTGTGTTTTCGACGCCCTTGGATTCCAGCCAAGCGCCGGTTTCAAAAATGGCGACAACTTGCGGCTTGAATTTTTTGGCGAGCGCCACGGCGTCGGCAATGTGGTCGAAGTGGCCGTGAGTGATGAGGAGAGTGTCCACGCGATCGAGCTTTTTCAGCGAGTCGGGACACATCGGGTTCGATTCCACCCACGGATCGATAACGATAACGCGACCGCTCGGCGTGGTGATGCGAAACGTCGCATGGCCGAGCCAGGTGAGTTGATTTCCACGGGTTTCGAGCATGATGGTTTGCCTCCGATTGCAGAATCGCAATTCTACTTATTGGCGGGCGTCGTGGCGAGGATCACGTTGATGGCCCGCTCGAACGTACCGCGCGATTGGCCTCCGACAAAATGGCCCACTATCCTTCCGTCTCGGCCGTAGAAAATCGTTTCGGGCATCGTGCCCGTCCAAGCTGGGTTCACGCCGTGATAGAAGGCGTCCACGTCGATGCCCGGCTTCTGGCGATAGTTCGGAAATCCGGGCTGATATTCGCCGAGGAAGCGGCGGACGACGTTCATGTCGGAATCGTCGTCCAGGCTGACGCCGAAAACGGCAAGTCCCCGCGGCGCATATTGTTTGGCCAGGGCAACTACCATTGGAAATTCGTCGCGGCAAGGTTCGCACCAGGTGGCCCAGAACGTAACGAGAAGGGGTTTCCCTCGATACTTCGCGAGCGCGGCCTTGTATCCAGCGAGCGTGATCAATGGCAGATGTTCCGCGGCCACGCGTCTGGCGGTTGCCGATTGCGATTTGGGAGGCGCGCTTTGAGCGCGCGCTGGGCCCGCGATCATCATGAGAGTGCAAAAGAGAAGCACCGGGCCGAACCGCCGGAATGCGGCGCGATTATTCAAGACGTAAACCTCTCAAACATTCTAATGGTTTGGCGCTCACCGGAGCAACCGGCAGAAAATGCAGGACTGTGGTTGGACGGCTGGGATGCCTGACAGCTAGCACGGCAGACAGGCCGAAGGGACGGCCGGCGAAAAGCCGTCCCAGAACGCCTGAGGATACTGATGGACTCTCTTCGTTACATCTTGTTGATATCCACTTTCGCTTGCAGCTGCGCGATTTGACCTTGAACGAAAGACTTTGCGCCGCTTGGCGCGCCTGCAAGCGCCAGCTGCATTTCTTTCACTGCATTGTCGAAGTCGCCCTGGGCGCTGTAGACGCGGCCCATGCCGACGTGTGAAATCCAACTGTCCGGAAATTTCTTTGCGTTCGAACGGAAGACAGCAACGGCTTCTTCCTGGCGTCCCTCGCTCTGGATCTGGAAAGCGTAGCCGTACAACTGCAGAGCGTTAGCCTTGGCGAGAGCGTCGTTGCGGAACTTCGTGGCTTCGTCTTTGCGGCCGAGCGCGTCGAGAGCCTGCGACTTCGTCATCAGGTTCTCGTAGCGTTCTTCGACCTGGATGGAGCGGCCGGTGTCGCGAAGAGCTTCGTCGAGATCCACTTTGTTCGAGACGAGATAGTCCGCAGCGTCGTTCCAGCCGTCCCAAGTGTACTGCGCCAATCCTCGTAGCTGCTTCTGCAGGCTAGCTTCAACAACTTTGTTCACATCTACCGAGACTTTGAATGGAACAGCAAGTTTTTCCCAGCGCAACGTGGCGACAGCGGAGTCCGGGGTCAGATCGTCGAAATCGTAAGCGAGCGCTTCGTGGAAATCCACCGGCTGAGGCTTCACGGTAACGCGCAAGGCGTCCTCGGACTGCTTATAGCTGAAGCTTCCCCACGAAGTGTTCGCGTTCGAGAAGATGATCGTCCATTGGTCTTGCGTTGGAATCATGTGGAGGCCGTACGTTCCGGCGCCGATGGGCTTTCCTTCAATCGTGACAGGGTCGGTGAAGGAGATCGTGGTGTTCACGTTGGCTCCAGCGCGCCAGACTTCGCCGTAGGGAACCAGGCCACCCCAGATCTTCCGGCCCTTGACGAGCGGGCGATGATAATTAATCGTGATGTCGGTGATGCCGATGCGTTGCGTCACGACCGCCTGCTGGCTCGGCATCGGCAAATTCAGCACGGCCGATTGCGCACGACAGAAGGGCGCTATCAACAGAAGACATGGAAGCAAGTAAAGAACCCGCAGTTTGTGCATTGCACACCCCTGTATCGAATATCCCAGCGGCCTTTTCTGACAGCAGAATCGCCGGATTGTGAAGCGCCCATCCGTCAGGAGAGCGGCGCTTCGCTTGGTTGGCTTAGACGGACGAGGAGAACCAGGGTAAGCATCCAACTGGCGGAAGTTTTTTGCTGCTTTGCACCGGTCGTGCGGTTGGCTCGCTGCTTGTACGCGATGAAAAACGGTGCTATAAAAATAGATAGGCGCTTGTTCGACAGAATTTCGCCGGACTCTTTCAGTGCCGAATCGAGGAGCTTTCAGAAGATGGCCTATGTAATCGCCGAGCCATGCATTGGGACCAAGGACTCCGCCTGCGTGGATGTATGCCCGGTGGACTGCATTCACCCGCGCAAGGATGAGGCGGCGTTTGAGGCGGAAACGCAGCTCTATATCAACCCCGACGAATGCATCGACTGCGGCGCGTGCGTTCCGGTGTGCCCCGTAACGGCGATTTTCGCTTTGGAAGACCTTCCGGACAAGTGGACGAGCTTCACGCCTGTGAATGCGGATTGGTACAAGACAAAGAAAGCCTAACGCCAACCACGTTTTCTCGCCGGCAGCAGACAGAGCGGTCCGATTTGGAACCTAGAAAGACGAACCGGTGGATCAATAGGTCCGCCGTTTTTATTTGCATCCCAATTTAGCGGCAATTCTTAGACTTCGAGACCGAGCTGCTTTCGCGCGTCCGCGCTAATCATGCTCGGATTCCAGGCCGGTTCCCACACGACCTCGACATTCACGTCGCGGACTTCGTCAATCGCGCCAATGCGCGCTTTGACTTGCTCGGGAATGGCCTGCGCTGAGGGGCAGCCTTGCGTGGTGAGCGTCATCTTCACGGCGACGTTGCCCGCGTCGTCGTGCTGGACGTCGTAGATCAGCCCGAGATCGACGATATTGACGGGGATTTCAGGGTCGTAGCACTGCTTCAATGCGTCGTAGATTCGTTCGCTTGTGAGCTCCATAATCTCGATCCTTGCATATTCCGTATGCGATCTGTAATCGCCGTGCATCCAAATGTGCGGTACGCTCGCATCCTCAGCGTTTCACACGCTTCTTCGAGTGTCAATCGCCAGCCGGCCATTGCGCGACGGTGACGCGGGCGCAGCAAGTCTTCACGGAGCGGCTTAGCGCAGGGCGCAGCGCCACACCGATCGGACGATAGGACGTTGTAGCATCGAATTGAATGTGTGACTGTATTATGCGGCCATGCAAATTCGAATTGAACTGCCGGGCGTGAAGCTCGGCGTGCTGGAAGCCGATGACGTTCGCGTGGGGCCCACCGACGGCGCTCTCGCGCAATTGCTGGGCGAAACTTGCGATCGCAAAATGCACGAGTTTACCGTCGAAAGCCTCGCAGAGGCGCCCGCTACTTGCGCTGTTCGCGCCATGTTCCGGCAATGGAGCGTCGATCCCTCGAAATATCGCCCGTCATCGGAAGCGTTGCTTCGGCGAGTGGTTCAAGGAAAGGGGCTGTATCGCGTTTCGAACGTGGTGGATATAGGCAATCTCGGCTCGCTTGAAACTGGCTGGCCGTTTGGATGTTACGACCGCTCGAGAATTCGCGAGCCGATTGCATTCCGCCACGGCGCGGCCGGCGAACGTTACGAAGGCATCGGCAAACAGACATGGCATCTCGAAGGGCGGCCTGTGCTTGCCGATCCCACGGGCCCGTTTGGCAGCCCCATCAGCGATTCGAAGAAAACCATGATCGTGGAGACCTCGCACGAAATAATTGTCGTGATCTACGCGCCCGCGAGCGTGCCGGAAGCATCCATAGAAGGAGCGGTCGCGCGGCTGGCGGAGCGATTGTCGAAATTCGCAGCCGCCGCTGCCACGCGTTCCGAAATCTGCTGGTAGGATTTGCGGCGGTTCGACCCAGTTCGACCGAGTGCGCCATTTGTGCCAGCCGCTGGAATCGAGTTATTCTGGAGTTGCCGTCCCCGAGGCCCGCTTGGCGCCGAAATTCCAGCTTGTCCTGCTCATTCACGCACATCAACCCGTCGGCAATTTCGATGACGTGCTCGAACGCGCGTATCAGCAATCCTACTTACCATTTGTGCAAACGCTCGCACGGCACCCGTCGATTCGCATGGGTCTGCATTACACCGGTTCGCTTCTCGAATGGATCGAGCGGGCACACCCGGAGTATTTCGACCAGCTTCGCAAACTCGTGAACCGGGAGCAGGTTGAGCTTGCCGGCGGCGGTTACTACGAGCCGATCCTGATCGCGATTCCTCCCCACGACCGTGACGAACAAATCAAACGCCTCGCCGATTACATCGAGAAGCATTTTGCGCGGCGCCCAACTGGCGCTTGGCTGGCGGAGCGCGTTTGGGAACCGCAACTTCCTTCGACGCTTGGTCCGGCGGGCGTGGATTACACGCTCGTGGACGACACGCATCTTCTTGGAGCCGGCTTTGAAATGGACCAGCTATACGGCTACTACCTGGCCGAGGATCAGGGCGCAATCGTCAAAATTATTCCGGGACTCAAGGAACTTCGGTATTTGATCCCGTTCAAGAGTGCGGACGAAATCATTCAGTTCCTGCGCGGAGCGGCGGCCGCGCACCCCAGCGGCTTCGCCTCCATGGGCGACGATCTCGAGAAATTCGGCGTGTGGCCGGGGACGAACGATCACTGCTATCGCAACGGCTGGCTCGAAAAATTCTTTGTGGCGCTGGAGCAAAATGCCGACTGGCTGGAAACGGCCACGCCAGCCGATGCCGTGGGATCGCGTGCGCCGCTCGACCGCGCCGATCTTCCCACGGCTTCCTACCATGAAATGATGGAATGGGCTTTGCCAACGCCGGCCCGGCGAAGGTACCACGGATTGCTTGAAGAATTTGCCTCGCGATCGGATGCGCTGCCGTTTCTTCGCGGCGGCGTGTGGCGGAATTTTTTCACGAAATATTGCGAATCGAATCTGCTGCACAAGAAAGCGCTGCACGTCTCAGCAAAGGTTCGCGACCTTAGGCAAAGCCGCCGGAAAGACAAGGCATTTCGGGAGGCGCGCGACGAGGCTGCCACCCTGATGCTTCGCGGGCAATGCAACGATCCCTACTGGCACGGAGTGTTTGGAGGGCTTTACACGCCGCACCTGCGCACGGCGTTGTGGCAATCGCTTGTGAAGGCCGAGGCAATTACCGACGGGCTCACGCATCGCGGCGCGTCGTATGAGAGCGCAACGAAGCTCGATTTCGACGCCGACGGCCACGACGAACTGTATTTCACCTCGGACCGTTACGCCGCGCTTCTGAAGCCAAGCGATGGCGCCACCATCTGCGCGCTCGATTGCCGCGGCGCCGGTACGAATCTGATCAACTCACTCATGCGGCGGCAGGAGCCCTACCATGCGCGGCTGAAGGAGGCCGGCAAAAAAGGCGCTGGCGTGGCGTCGATTCACGAGCAGACGCGCGCGAAGGAAGAGGGTCTCGATCGTTGGCTGAACTACGACCGCTGGCCTCGCCATTCCTTCCGGCTTCTCCTGTTTGGGCGCAACAAAACCTATCAGGATTGCGCTACGGTGCGACTGGAGGCGGATGCCGCGCTCGCCGGCGGGAAGTATCGGGTTGCCCAGTTTTCGCAGCGCGGCGCAAGCCTCGCCTCGCAGGACAGCGTGGACTGGCCAGCCGGGAAGCATTTCAGTTTTGCGGCGACGCCTTTGGGATTCGAGATTGTGTGCGACGTTGCGTTGCGACGGAAGGCGCAAGGTGCGGCGTCCGTTTTTGTGGGGATGGAAACGGTGGTGAATTTTCTCGCTCCTTCAGCGCCCGACCGGTATTTCGAATCGGCAGGAAAACGTTATCCGCTCCGATGGGCCGCTTCGGCGCCTGCGTCGGAATTGCGCGTGGTGGACGAATGGCAGAAAATCAGCGTCACATTGAACGCGCCCAAGGCGCAGGATTACTGGATTTCGCCGATCGAAACGGTCTCGGAGTCCGAAGAAGGGTTCGAGAGGATTTACCAGGGATCGCAGGTCCTGGCAGTGTGGCCAGTCGAACTTGCGCCCGGTTCGGAGTGGAGCGGGCGAATTAGCTTGCGCGTGGAAAATCTCACCTGACGCGCCGCGCATCGGGCGCAGCTCCGGGGAAATATTGCGGACCAAACACGGCTCTGATACAGTGCAGCACAACAGGGAGGAATCGAATGGCTGTTTCGCAGGAATTGCTCGACATCCTCGCATGTCCCTTGGATAAAACGCCGGTGGGGTTGACTTCGGATAAGCAAGGCTTGAAGTGTCCGAAGTGCCACCGCGTCTACCCGATTCGCGGCGATATCCCCGTTATGCTGGTGGACGAAGCTCGCATTGAAGCTGAGTGATCCCTCCAGATTGCTCCCTGGCCTTCCCGAGGGCGCGGAAATTCTGATCGTACGTCCGAGATCGCTGGGCGACCTGGTCCTGGAGACTCCCGCCATCGCAGCAGTGCACGCGTGGCGTCCCGATCTGCGAGTTTGCGTGCTCGTTGAGCCCTGGTGCGCGGCGGCCCTGGAAGGAAATCCGGGCGTCGCGGAGTTAATTCTTTCGCGCGGCTTTCGCGAGGATGCAGCGACGCTTCGCCGGCGCAAGTTCCCCGTGGCATTCAATCAGCATGGAGGTCCGCGCAGCGCGCTTCTGACGGCGGTTTCTCGCGCGCGTGCTCGAGTAGGCTGGGAAGGCTTTCAATTTTCGTCTCGTTGCAATGTACGCGTGCCGGATTCGAAGGAGTTTTACGGGACGTGGGGCGTACATACCGTCGAACATCGCATTTCGCAGTTTTATTGGTGCGGACTTCCTCGCGGGCCAATTCCCTCCACGCAGGTTTTTCCCCAGGCCGATGCGATGGAAACTGTTGCACGCGCGCTCGCCGGGATGGGTATTGCGCCAGGGGATGCGTACGCCGTGATCCAACCCGGAGCGAGGCTGGCGGGCATGCGTTGGCCAGCTGCCAAATTCGGCGAGATCGCTCGGCGGTTGCGGCAGGCTCACGGAATCGCGAGTGTAGTGAACCTTGGTCCAAGCGATAGAAAGATCGCCGCGGAAGTGCGGCGTGAAATACAAGGCTACGCCGCCGTGTTTGATTGCTTCAATGCACGCGAGTTGATTGCATTGCTGGCAGGCGCGCGGCTTTACGTTGGTAATGATTCAGGGCCGGCGCATATAGCCGCGGCAGCGAACTGCCCGAGCGTCGTCCTGTTTGGCCTCACAAACCCAGTACAGTGGCGTCCATGGCAGGGCGTTTACCGCGTTGTAGACACGGGCTCGACGTTCGATTGGCGGCGCGGCGATAAGTGCGTCCTCGTGAGCCAAAAACGGCCGATCGGAGAGATTGGCGTCGATGAAGTGCGCACTGCATGCGAGGAGTTGTTAGCTCCGCCCCCGAAAACGAATCGTCAGATTTGAAGCGAGAACTGAGTTTGCCGCTGCCTGACGAGGCAATGCTTTGCTTCGGCCAACCGGAAGATCGTGCGCATGGGAAGCGGGAGTCCGAATCCAAGGCGAGCGAGGACGAAAGCCGGCAGGCAGAAGACCCGATGCCGCAGGGTCAGAAAGGCGGAAAGCTGATCGACTGGTCCTTGAATTCCACCCAGAGTTTTATCTGCTTCACCCTGTTTTGCTTTACGGCGTCGCGGTCATCAGGGAATGGCTGGTCCGGGCTCACGTCCACGACGATCACCACGGCTGTGGAATCCTTCAGACGCTCGGTGTCTTCAATGTTGTAGCTTTTCACGGGGCCGTAATATCCATTCGGGCCCCAGTCGTCGAGAAAATCCTTGAAGGCGTACGACTGCGAAGGCTGCCAAATCTTATAGGCTTCTTGCATATTTCCGGCGATAACATCGTTCATGAAGTGCCGGATGGTGTCCTTTTCGGTGTGGAAGCGCAGCAGATACCAGCAGCCCCCCAGGATCAGTGCGATGAAAACCAGCGTGGTGATGACGTAACGCCGGACCTTGGACGACGGTTCTTCTTCGGTCGAATCAAAAAGTCCCACGAAAAACTCCTTCTTTCTACGGTTACAACTGCCGCTTGAACAGCATCATGCTGCACCCAATCATCACCGCCGCGAAACATGACAAAATTATCACGTCCCGGTAAATTCCTTCAATGCCGGTGCTCTTAAGAGTGAGGTTCTGCAGCGCATGCACCGTATAGGTGAAAGGATCGACCACGGAAATCCAGCGCAGCCACTTGGGGAAACCCTGAATGGGGTAGACCGCGCCTGATGGAAAGAACAGCAGCGTATTGAGGACGCCGAAAATCGCGCGCGGCACCAGCGGATCGTCCACGCGCACCATTACGAGAAACATGAAGCTGATCATGGCGATGGAAGCGACCAGCACCACGAGAGCCAGGTATAGCAATCGAACGGGATTCCATAGGTCGGGAATTCCCGCGATCAAGCCGCCGATAATGATCAGGACCATCCCGGCCATGAGGCCCTTTAGCGCCCCGGCGCCAATCAAACCGAAGACGAGCTCCGACTTGTGAATCGGGGTTACCAGGTATCCTTCGTGCAGGCCGCGCGATTTGTCGTCAATGAACGTGATGCCGCCGCCGATCATCGCGACGATGAAGATGGACATGGCCGTCGAGCCGGCCAGCAAATATTTGATGTATTCGATGTAGGGATACACTTCAACGGTATTGAGTGCGACCCGCGCATCCAGGCGGGGCTCGACGGCGGGCGCATTCAGCGCTTCCACCATTTGCTGCACGCGCTGCTCGATCGAATTCGAGAGGAACTGGTCGGTGTTATCTTCGGCGAAGACCAGCCTTGGGCGGTCGTGCTGATAATAACGGCGAGAGAAGTCGATGGGAATTTCCACCACGGCGTGGACGAATCCCGCCTTCAAATCGTCAATTGCCTGTGGCAAGGAGCTGTATTCGACGACGCGGAATGTCTTTGGTCCTTGTTGGATCCCGTTGAACATTTCCTCAATGCGATGCGATTCGACCGAGTGGTCCTGGTCGACGACCGCCACAACCGCGCCGCGAATCACGCCTCCGAAGGCATAGCCGAGCACGACGAGTTGAACGAGAGGAAAAATCATCGAGCTCATCATGAGCGCGGGGCTGCGGAAGAATTTCCGCATGTCGCGCTCCATTAGCGCCCAAACGCGGTAGAATCTCATCGTCGCAGGCTCCCGCCGGCGGGTTTCGGCGCCGCGCGTCGCCCGCCCTTACCGGTAGAGATGGCTGATGTCATAGCCTCCTCCGTGCGTCTCATCGCGCAATTCGCTGCCCGTGTAGTGCAAAAAGACATCGTCGAGAGTGGTGCTCTGCACGGAAACTTTTCGGACCGTCACGCCACGAGCTCGCGTGAGATCCATCAGCGCGGCCACGGTCGCCGGTCCATCGTGCGAGGCGATGTGTACCAAGCCGCCGCGCTCGCTGACGCCCGCCGCCTGCGCGAGCCCCTGAAGTTGGTCGAGCCAGTCTTGTGGCGCGCGGTCGAATTCCGCTTCCACGACGTCGGTTCCCGGAACGTTGTCCTTCAGTTTGGCCGGCGTATCGAGCGCGGCCAGCTTTCCGTGGTCCACGATGGCGATGCGGTCGCAAAGTCTGTCCGCTTCCTCCATGTAATGCGTGGTCAGCAGAATCGTAAGCCGCGACTTTTCGCGCAGCATGCGGATCATTTCCCAGACGTTCGAGCGCGACACCGGATCGAGGCCGGTAGTCGGCTCGTCGAGGAACAGAATCTTCGGCGAATGAATCAATCCCCGCGCGATTTCCAGGCGACGCCGCATGCCGCCCGAAAATGTGCGCACCAGCGCGCCGCGAAATTTCGCCAAATCAACCGATTCGAGCAATTCATCAATCAGCGATTTGCGCCGGTTTGAAGGAATTCCGTAGAGCTTTGCATGGATCAGCATGTTTTCATCGGCCGTGAGTTCGGGATCGGACGTGAAAGCCTGCGGAATCACGCCAATCGCGTGGCGCACGCCATCCGCATCTTTTGAAATATCGTGGCCCGCCACCAGCGCCGTGCCGGAAGTGGGCGGCGTGAGCGTGGTCATCATGCGGATGAGCGTGGTCTTTCCGGCGCCATTCGGACCGAGCAAGCCGAAAAGTTCCCGTTCCGCGACATCGAAGCTCACCCCATTCACGGCGACGAGTTCCCCGAATCGCTTGGTCAAGTTTTTCACTTCGATGGCGTTCATGGCATGAATTCCCGGGCCGCTCACAGTCTTGCGAACCAGCTTTTCTTCGGCGGAGGCGGCAGAAGGACCGTCGCCGTCATTCCCGTGAAAAGGCGCCGCTGAGGGTTCGGTATGGCCACTTTGATCGCAAACGTTTTGATATCGCGCTTGGTGCGGCTGACGTCGCGCTGCGTGGCGAAATCATTCTCAACGCCCTTGAAAAATACGTGTCCTTCAATAACGTCGCCGGAAGGCAGCCGCACGCGAAGTTGCTGCCCGAATTGGACGGCATCGATGTACGTCTCTTCCACGTCCGCGCGGACCCACAGATGATCGATATCCACCACAACGACGATAGGCGAACCTTCGGCCACAACTTCGCCCTGCTTTGCGACCCGCACCGAAACGATCCCATTGATCGGCGCGAAGATTTTGGTGTACCCAAGCTGCGTCGACGCTTGCGCTTCGGTCGCGCGCGCCTGTTCGAGCTGCGCGATTGTGGTGGAGAGCGCGCTCTTCCGCACATCCACCTGCTTGCGATTCGCGTGAGCAACGGCTAGACCGGCTTGCTGCGCTTTCACGGCGTCTTGCAGGGCTTTCACGTTTGCTTGCGACATCAGGACCGCCGCCTGCGCGTGGTCGCGATCCTGCGCGGATACTTCGCCTTTCGCAAACAACTCCTTCGTGCGATTGAAATCCATCTGGTCGCGCCACAAGCTTGCCTTCGCCTGTTCCAGTTGTGCGTCGCTGGAGGTCACCATCGCGCCGGCTTGCGTCACGGACGCATCCGTCTGGCCGTTGGTCAAGTTCACATTATGTTCGGCTTCGCGCACGGTCGCCTCCAGACTCGTCACGTTGGCCTTCGCAGCCGCAAGATTGGCTTGCAGTTCAGCCGGATCGAGCTCGGCGATCAATTGGCCCTTTTCCAGTTCCGAGCCTTCGTCAACCGTCAGGTCGATGATGCGGCCGGTGATCTGCGGGCTCACGATCACTTCGTTGCCGTCAACAACGCCAATCAGCGCGATTTCGCTGGTGTGAGGCGCGGTGAACCAGTACACCGCCAGCGCGATAACAAGCACGAAACCGACGAACACGAGAAACTTTCGGCCATTCATCGAGGCTTTGCCTCCCCCGAAATCAACCCATGATCCAGGAAATCGAGCAGCGTCCGCTTCCGCGCAACCAATTCTGCCGGCGCCAGCAGATCGTGCCCCACGATTTCGCTCAAAATCGGCGCCGCCGCAAAATAGGATGTCGTCATTCCGACAATCGTAAACGCGGTGTGATTCGGGTCCACACGGCGGAACTCACGCGCCGTGATTCCCTCCTCGATCGTTCGCGAGAGTTGCTTGTGAAACGGGCGCAAGTACTCGAGCACGATCCAGCGGAAATTCTTCGTTGCGCCCATCGCCTCCCGTTGCACCAGGCGCGGATAGTTCGGATGCGTGGCCAGAAAGTCGAAGTAACCGGTCACGAACGCCCGCAAGCGGTCACGCGGAGGCATCGCCACCCGCGGCGCTCCGTAGACTCCGCTCTTAAGCTGACGAAAAAGATTCTCGAGCACCGCGCGGTGCAGCCGCCGTTTGTCGCCGAAGTAGTAGTAGAGCATCGCCTTGTTCGCGTGGGCCGCCGCGGCTATCTGGTCCGTCCGCGCGCCCGCCATGCCCTGCGCGGCAAAATGCTCCTCGGCGGCGGCCAGAATTCGCTTTGCAGTCGCCGGATTCTCAACCTTCTTACGCCCGCGCTTCATCGTTTGTTGCTCACAAAGTCGCGCATCACTCAGAGATTTACGCGAGCCATCGCTCTTTCGGGGTAACGCGCGCCGGACGCCGCGCCGCGCGGAGCAATTTCGTCGATCCGCGCCAAGTCTGACGCGGAAAGAGAAACGTCAAGCGCGCCCAGATTATCGTCGAGATATTTCCGGCGCTTCGTTCCTGGAATTGGAACCAGGTCACCGCCTTGCGCGAGAACCCATGCGAGCGCGAGTTGCGCCGGCGTGCAACGCTTCTCCGCGGCGATCTGCTTGATGCGATCGACAAGCTGGAGGTTCTTCCGAAAATTCTCGCCCTGAAAACGCGGAGATTGGCGGCGGAAATCATCCGGTGCGAGATCGTCGAATTTTTGGAACTGGCCCGTCAGGAACCCGCGGCCGAGCGGGCTGTAAGGAACGAATCCGATTCCGAGCTCGCGGCAGACTCGGAGAAGTTCGTCTTCCGGATCGCGCGTCCAGAGTGAATATTCCGTTTGCAAGGCCGCGATCGGATGCGTTTGGTGAGCGCGGCGAATCGTTTGGGGCGCGGCCTCCGAAAGCCCGAGGTAACGGACCTTGCCTTGCTCCACCAACCGCGCCATCGCGCCGACGGTTTCTTCGATAGGTACGTCCGAATCGACGCGGTGCTGATAGTAGAGATCGATTGTGGAAATGCGAAGGCGGCGCAGGCTCGCTTCGCACGCCTTCCGCACGTATTCCGGGCGTCCGCTCACGCCTTGATACGAACCATCCGCCCCGCGCACGTTGCCGAACTTCGTGGCGATCGCCACTTCGTTGCGCCGCTTTTCAATCGCGCGGCCCACAAGCTCCTCGTTGCGGCCCACGCCGTACATGTCGGCGGTATCGAGCAGCGTGACGCCGCGATCGATGGCGTGATGGAGGGTGGCGATCGATTCGTTATCGTCCGTTTGGCCGTAGAACTCGGACATACCCATGCAGCCGAGCCCCAGCGCGGACACCACGAGCGAACTCTTTCCCAAGCGGCGGTATTTCACGGCTCGATCCTCCTCGCATGTAATTATTTAACTAACCGGTTAGTATAATCACATTAGCATCGTAACGGCAAGTTGGGAGCGCCAGCGCGCCTTCGTTCCGTAATCCCCGATCTGAGACATACGTCAGATACGCAAAAAACTATAAGGGCGAAACCGGGTGTATAATCCCGCAACGTTTTGGAGGCAGGTGTGTTCCTTGGGCGCAACCGGGGCAGCGCCCCGCAGCGGCATGAGGTTGCGGACGATTGGGCGTGTCCGCTGCCGCGAGACAAGAACCAGCTATTCGAGACCGTCGTGCGGAGATGGGAATCCGGGTATGCCATGATGAGCGTGGCACTGGATGAATCCTTCTCCTTGCGGGCACGGGGAGAATTGGTTTGCGCCCGCCAGCAAGTTTCCATTGCGGCACACCTTCTTCGCCGGCTTGCCGCAGCGCTCATGGGTTCGTGCGATTCACTGGGGGATCGCGGCCGGCATATCGCGAATCTTCCTGTCGTCGAGCCGCTCAAAGAGGAATTTTTTCGCGGAGACACGGGGCGGAGCGCCGCGACGTGGAA
The DNA here is from genome assembly GCA_050747005.1 of Candidatus Acidiferrales bacterium. Classification (GTDB taxonomy): domain Bacteria; phylum Acidobacteriota; class Terriglobia; order Acidiferrales; family UBA7541; genus Palsa-295. Next base: position 81,452 of record JBOGNE010000054.1, on the reverse strand, counting down.
CGGCCTTCTGCACCGCGTCCTGTTCGGCGATCGCGCGCGCTTCTTTCATAAGGTTCGCATTCTTTCCGGTACTATCGAGGAGCTTGCGCAGCAATTCGACGAAAACGCGTCGCAGATTTCTCACGGCACTTCGCTCGACCCGCTGGATTGCTGGCAAAAACTCGAATGCCTCCACTACGACTTCACGACGTGCCTGCGCGAGGAGGAAGTCATCTTGAAATCGTTTCTCCGCGCGCTGCCCTCCACGCAACTTGCCGCATTCACTAGCGAAGTCGAGATAGTAAGGCAGCCCAAGCGCGCGCACACCAAACCTGCGCTGTCTCGCGTTTCCGCGTAGCTGCGTCTCGTGGAGCGTAAGACGCTGACCTGCGTTAGCGGACCGCGCAAGCCACGGCTCTTCCCTTTTTGAGATGCTCGCCGCACTGGACGCCAGCCCGCATTCGGACCAAAATAGCCGAGACCAGCAAAACCCGCGCTGCATCCAACCGGATGCGCGAGGCGCCAGTTGCGGCGCGCTGTGTGCGAGGATCGCTCCGTGTTAACGACCGCAAGTACAACTTCTAAGCCGACCGAAGCATCGCAGCTATGGGTGCCTCCCCAACGGGTAGCGTGGCCCGATTGAGACGAACCGGACTTGGCGAATTGCCGGAAGCCGAGGCCATCCGGCTGGCCCAACAGGGCGACGCGGCAGCGTTCGAGCGTATCTATCGCTTGCACAACCGCCGTGTATATTCGTTGTGTTTGAGGATGGTCGGGAATACGGCGGAAGCAGAGGATTTGACCCAGGAGGCTTTCCTCCAGCTCTTCCGCAAGATTTCTACCTTCCGCGGCGAGTCCGCTTTCTCGACGTGGCTTCACCGGCTGGCGGTCAACGTGGTTCTGATGCGCTTGCGGAAGAAGTCGGCGATCGAAATGTCGCTCGAAGAAGTTACCGAACCCGATGAAGAATCGGATGGCCCGCGCCGGGATTTCGGCGGGCCCGACCTTCGGCTCAGCGGTTCCGTGGATCGGCTGAATTTGCAACGCGCCGTCGAGCAACTGCCGCCGGGTTATAAGACGGTTTTCGTGCTGCATGACGTGCAGGGTTACGAGCACAACGAAATCGCGACCATCATGCATTGCTCGATCGGCAACTCGAAGTCGCAACTGCACAAGGCGCGAATGAGAATCCGCGAACTCTTGCACGAGACCCTGCGAGACAGAGCGCGCGCGGAGCGCAAAGCTGCCGGAAGCGGTTCCGGCGGCGAGGAATGAGAAAATGGCGACCATCGGCTGCAGCGAATTTCTAAATCAACTCGAACCCTGGCTGGAAGGCGAACGCTCGCCCGAGGGCCGGGCCCATCTGAGCGGCTGCCCGCGCTGCCGCAACGTCGTTGACGACTTGGGACTGATTCAGAGCAGCGCCCGCAACTGGGCTTCCGACGAGCCCGAACCGCCAGCGCGCATCTGGACTTCGCTCCGCGCCCAACTCGAGATGGAGGGCCTGATCCGCCGGCCGCGACGCGCATCGAAAGGGTGGTTCGTGGGTTGGCTTCCGCCAGCTCCACGGCCGGCGCTCGCCGGCGCTTACGTGGCCGTTCTGTTGGCGTTGGCTTTGGGCTTAAGCGGTCCTATCCGCAGCCATGTGAACCAAGAGCGCTGGCGCGAGACGGCGCTAGACACTTCCTCCCCTCTAACTGCGGAACTTGACACAGCCGAGGCAACCGTTGCCGCCTTTCCCAAATCCAATTCACCCGTGACCGTTTCCCTGCGCAAGAATCTGGCCATTGTTGACAACTACATTACGTTGTGTGAAAAAAGCGTTCGCGAAGAACCCGAAAACGAGATGGCGCGCGACTATCTCTACGACGCGTATCAGCAGAAAGCGGACTTGCTCGCGCAAATGAGCGAGCGCGGAGACGACACTCGATGAGCGCCACCCAGTTTTTCCCAGCCAAGTGGAATTGGCGAGCCGCCGGTCTTCTGGCGCCGAGCTTGCTGCTTTTCGGCGCGCTGCCCGCATCGGCTCACCATATGGAGAAGCATTTCAAGGTGCAGCCGCAGCCGGTGATCACCATCCATAATCCCAGCGGCAGAATTACGGTCAAGGCTTGGACCAAGCAGGAAGTGATGATCGTCGCGGATCACGCGAGCCCGCAGGTCGAAGTGGACGCCGAGCAAACCGGAAATCGCATCGATTTGCTCACTCATCAGCTTTCGGACAACATTTCGCCCGAGGACCTTCGAGCCGATTACGTCCTCAGCGTCCCGGAAGACGCCGAACTTCAGATTCACAACGACGCGGGTGAAGTGAACGTCACCAACGTTCTCGGCGACATGAACGTGGAAACCGTGGCGGCGGGCGTTGATCTCGAAGATGCCGCCGGCTACCTGACCGTGAAAACCGTCGGCGGATCGTTTCAGTGCTTGCGGTGCGCTGGCCGTGTCGAAGCTTCCTCGATCAGCGGCAGTTTCCGCTTCCTCGACCTTCGTAGCTATCATGTGCGCGCGCAAACTTCCACGGGCAACATTCTTTTTACCGGCGAGTTTCTTCCCAATGGACTCTACCGCCTGAAGAACTACAGCGGCGTAATTGAAGTTCGCTTTTCTCCCGCCGATTCTTTTGATCTCAGCGCCACTTCGCTCAAAGGCAAAGTGAACAATGAAGCGACGCTTACGCCTCCCGACCACCCGCAGCATTTCTACTCAAAATTCGGCAACAGCCTGTTCGGCACGTTTAACGCCGGCCGCGCCAAGGTCGAACTGAGCTCCTTCGATGGTACAATCAACATCCTGAAGCGTGATTGATCGCGCGATTTCGCACCGAAAATTTTGCCTGGCATCGGAGGGCCGTGTGGCGCGCGGTAGTTTCAGGCGGCATGCGTCCCTGAAGGGACAGTGCCGCGATTGGACTCAAAGCCATCGATAAAATGACCTCGAATCCATGACGCCCGATCCACAACACCGGAGGCTCGTCTGCCTCACCGGATTCATGGGCACCGGTAAATCCACGGTCGCCCGCCTGCTGGCGCGTCAGATCGGCTGGGAGCACGTGGACCTCGACAAGCGCATTATGGAAATCACCGGGCGCTCGATTCCCGAAATTTTCGCGCAGGCGGCCGAAGCCGGCTTCCGCAGAATCGAGCGCGACCAACTCGCGCGCGTGGTCGGCGAAACCGTCGAGCTCCAGAAACGCCGGATCGTTTCCCTGGGCGGGGGAACCACCGCGCAGCCGCAGAACGTCGCGCTGTTGCGCGACAGCGGCGCCGCGATCGTCTGGCTCGATTGTCCCCTCGAGGCGTTACTCGGCCGCTGCGCTCGCATCACCGATCGCCCTCTCTTTCGAGACGAAGCCAGCTTCCGCAAGCTCTATCACGAAAGGCGCCCCGCCTACGAACTTGCCGATTTTCGTGTCGAGAGCAACATCGAGCCATTGCGCGTCGTGGAGCAAATCCTCGCGCTGGGCATTTTCCCCAAGGTGACCGCATGAAGATGAATTTCGCGCGACGTTCTCTCTGTCGCGGGCCGTTCTTCGCTTTCATCGGCGCCGCGGTTCTCGCTGCAGTTGCGCTCGCGGCTGCACCGAAAATCTCTCTCGCATCGGATTCCGTAGGAGCCCTGCTTGCTCGAACCGTTGCAAAGCCGCCAGCTTCTCCTCCGTCGGTCTTGACCTCCGACAAAGGCAAGCTGCGCATTCTCGTCAACGGCCAGGATGTCGGCAAAGAAGATTTCGACATCGCACCGGGCGGCGGCGGTTGGGTCGCCCACGGAACCACCGAAATCCAATCCGCGCAAGGCGCGATGCACGTCACCGGGACTCTCACGCTGCATGATGATGGCACGCCGGTGCGCTACGAATGGTCGACCTCCGGTCCCAAGAAAGCATCTTCGACGATTGAGTTCAACGGTGCGTCGGCCAGCGTCGACCTGCGCCTGCAGGGCGCGCGGCCCTATACGCAGCAGTTCACGTTCACATCTCCGCGCGTCGTGATTCTCGACAATAATTTGTATTATCAGTATTCGATCCTCGCGCACCTATACGATTGGAGCCAGAAAGGCACGCAGTCGTTCTCCGTGCTCGTCCCGCAGGAAATGACTCCCGGGACCGTCACAGTACAATCTGTTGGCAAGCAGGATGTGAACGGAAAAAAACTCGACGAGCTGGTCGTGAAAACCGAAGACATCGAACTGGACCTCTACCTCGACAACCTTCGCCTCATGCGCATCGTAGTTCCCAGTTCCAACGCCGAAATCCTCCGCCAATAATTTCGCCGTTTTGCGGGCCGTAGCAAACAGGGGTTAGAAAAGAAGGACTCGGGCGCAAACCCGGGCCTTTGCACTTCGCAGGATAGCCGCGCACGGATCGCGGCTGCGCTTTGCGGCGAACGCTTGAGAATTACAACTGAGCGCGGTGGATCATGTTCGACTGTTGCATCGGGTGTGGCTTCTCGATGGTCACTGAAACGCTCAACTCGGCGCCCTTGCGCAGAATTCCGAGATTCACGGATTTCTCATCGCTCTTCTGGCGCAGTTGCAAACGCAAATCCGCCAACGAGCGCACCGCGTTGCCGTTCACTTTGACGATCACGTCGCCCGCCTTGATTCCCGCTTTTTCCGCAGGCGTGTCCGGGCGAACTTCGCGGACCAGAACGCCCGCATCGTTTGGCGCGCCGAAATACGCGCCAAGCTGGCTGGTCAAATCCTCGGCGCTGATGCCAAGCACCGGCGTCCGGAAATCAACGCTCTCGGGCATGTCGAAGTGAAAATCGAAATTCCGCGGAGAAAACTCATAGGCGCGCCCAAAATCGCGCATCTTCCCTTCCATTTGCTTCTGCATGAATGCGCCGCGATCTCCAAGCGCCACGGAAATATTCTGGGTGTGGCCGCCACGCGAAACCACCAGGTCGACATTGCGTCCAGGCGGAGTCTCTCGGACCAGGCGCCGGAATTGCATCGTGCTTTCGACGGTCTCGCCGTCATATTTTGTAATTACGTCGTTTTCCTTTAGCCCGGCTTTCGCCGCCGGACTATCGGGCTCGACATCCTTCACGATTGCGCCGCGAACGGCTCGCAGGTTCAGGTTCTTGGCCGTCTCCGGCGTGACGTCGGCGATTTCGATGCCGAGCCATCCGCTGTCATCGTCCGTCGAGCGGCCAAAAAAGTCCGGCCGCCGATCGAACTCCTGCGTAATTTTGTCCTGAGCCTGGCCGGCAAGCTCTTGAGCCTGTGCGGCGAGTTCGTTAGCGCGCGATTCGATTTCGCCGCTCTCGTTCTGGAGTTCGGCCGAAAGTCCTGCGATCTTTCCCAATTGCGGCGAACTCATGCTGACCTCCTTCGCCATGCGCTGCAGGTCCGACACCTGCGACCTCATCTTCTGTTCCATGGTACGAACCTCGCGGTCAAATTGTTCCTCGGCCGAGCGGAGATTCATGGAGTTGTAATCGAAGGAGTTAGCGCTTGACGTCGCAGAATCCGCTGAAGAGGCGCTTGGTAGGACTGGCTGGCCTGATTTTTGGCTTGATGTTTGTCCGAGCAGGCTACCCGGCGCAATCGCAAACACCATCAACAAGACGCCGAGGCCCGCAAGGCTCGAAAGAATTTCGTTCTTCATTCTCTCCGTCCTCGCTTTCTATTGAATTACGCCCCGTCAAACGCCTGGCCGCTGCACCACCAGGCGAATGCCGCCGTTTACCGTTCGTACCGAAATATCTCCGCCGTTGCCATCGCCCAACTTCGCGTGGAACGTATGTTTCGCGGGCGCGCCCGCGGTGGATTTCATGGGCAGGTCGGAATTGAGATCGCCGTTCATGCTGAGAACGCTGAGATTCGCACGACCGTCGGATGGAAGTCCCAACATGACTGAACCGTTGACCGTCTCGATGTCCATGGGACCGCCGGCCACCAGGCGGCGCAACTCGAGACGCAGGTCGCCGTTCGTGGTCCTAGCGTTGAACCGGCCGGAGCTGTCGAGCACTTCGACGTTGCCATTCACGGAACGAAGATCGCCAAAGCCCTCCACGCCACGCACAACGACGCTGCCATTCACGGTTCCGACACTTCCCAGCAAAACTCGATACGGCACATGCACGTGATATTCCACCGCTACCTCCGCGCCGGCGCCCTTGGGATACCGCGTATGCACGACGATGTGGCCGGGCTGGCTATCCACTTCGATTTTAACGCGGTCAACATCTTCAGGATCGCCGCTGGCCGTCTTCACGGCGCTCACTTCCACTTCATCGCGGTTCCAACCCTCTACTTGAACGGAGCCGTTGACATTGTCCAGAATGAAATTGCCGCCGGAGTGCAGCGGAAAAATCTGGTCGAATACCCTGTTCGTTGTCGCCGCGAAACTCGGAATCGAAATGCAAAGAGCAAAAACCAGAAACAGAAGCGCACGCGGCATCGCGCTCCCGGCCAGCTGCACTGCTTTCAGGAAACGGGCCTGGGGCCCAATACTATCCATGGATGCTTGCACGGTCGCCCCCTCGGGTAAAGTTCCCGATTTTCGATCGCTCGGCCCGATCGCAATTGCCAGGCCGGATGCAGTGTTTTGATTGGGCGGCGTCGCGCGCGGAACGCTGCCTCTCATTGCGGTTGATTTCCAGTTGTCTGCGATTCTTCGAGTTCGCGCAACTGAAACTCCAACTGATGCTGCAGTTGATCCATCTGCTGCTTGTAGAGTTGCATCTGCTTGTTCAGATCGCTGGCAATCAAGCGGATGTTTCCCGATACCGCTCGAAGACGGAGAATTTCCCCGCCGCCGTTGAGCGCGCCTTCGGCTCGCACCACGCGCGCGCCATTCGATCCATCGTCGTAGATAACTTTCAGCGGGAACGCCGGATCCACGATCACGCGGTGCTGGTCGCCAAGCTGAATCTGCGCGTCTATCGTCACCGGCAATTGCCGCGGAAGGTAGACGACGATGTCGCCGTCTCCCGATTGCAGCTCGCAAGTGCTCCGCAATTTAACTGGAGTCGCGAACCACGCTGTAATTCCGCCCGCGTCGGTCGAGGCCTTCACCGAACTATCTACCTGCGTCAGATAAATGCTTCCGTTATCGGTCTTCAAGTTTGTCGGTCCGGAAAGATGCACCACTCGAATGCCGCCGCCTCCTGTTTTCGCTTGCACGATCCCGGACGCTTCTCCTACATCAATCTGGCCGCCGAGAGTTTCCGCGACTAGATCGCCGCCGGAATGTTCGAGCGTCACGTTGCCGCCAGCAGTTTCGAGGCGCGCCGAACCCCCGACGGATGCGACGCGAATGTGTCCGCCGCTGGTATGCAACGCGGCGTTTCCAGCGATGTCGCCCGCAGTAATGTGACCGCCGCCAGTGGCAGCCACCAATTCGCCCGCGACGTTCTTTACCGCGATATGGCCGCCGTCGGTTTCGAGATGCGCAGCGCCGCGAATATTTCCTGCCGTAATGTTTCCGCCAGAAGTCGAAAGGCTCACGCGACCGCGGACGTCATCGATATTGATGTTTCCGCCGCCCGTCGAGACATCGAGGCTGTAATTTTTCGGGACGTTAACGGTGATGGTCACCCAGAGCCGCCCTGTCAATTGCCGGCTGGAAGTCGATCCTCGCAGCACAACTCCATCGGGCGTTACCCGAGAGATCATGCTGAACTTCGAGAGCAATCGTTTTGCATCTTTCTGCGAGGCGTCCGTTTCGAGATGGACGTCGTAATCAACTTTTCCCGAGTCCTGCGTGTGAATGACAATATTCCCAAGGTCGGTCACAAGGCGCAGATGCTGACCGTCGTGTGTTTGCGCGGTGCCCCTCAAATCGGAAGTGAGACGCGATGACTGGCGGTTCCGTGCGCTGGACTGCGGCGCCGGATTCGCGAAAGCGGCGGTGGGCCACGCAAAGCACGCAATAACTGCCGCGACAAAAATCAGACAGCCGGGAAGCGAACGGCGCCCGGGCATCGGACGTAAGCGTTGCAAGCCCGCGACGAAAGGAGTGATTCGCATACTAGAATTTCGCGCGCGGCCCAAGGTCGCGAATGGCGGCGGCGCTTTGCAGCCGGATGTACGTGTTCGGATCTTTCTGCATGCGCTCTCGGAGAACAGCAAGCATGTGATTGTCGGAGGAAACCTGGCCGTTGGCGGCCATGGAACGCAGTTCGTTAATAGCCTCGACGCGAACTCCGGGATTCCGGTCATCGACAAGCGCGTCAAGTAATGTCTGGCGGACAATATCCTGAGGCTCGGCGCCATTCAAAGCCTCAAGCGCTTTCAGACGGACCGCCGCATTGTTGTCCGTATGAACCGCATGGCAAAGAGCAGAGCGCACCTCGGGGTCATTGTTGCGCGCGCGAAGGAGGTCCACCGCATCGAGCCGCACGTCGGGATCGTACCGCTGATTGTTCCGGAGCACGTAGAGCAGAACGCGCTTGACGTCGCCATTGTCCACGGTTCCATGCACCGTCATGGGCTGCTGGGCATTGAGCTGCAATTCCACCTGCGGCGGCTGGTTCTCGCCTGACGGGAATACGTTGATTCCAGCGACTTGTGCGGTGTGAAGATCTAGAGTGCTAACGGGCGATGCAACCGGGGCGCTTGTATCGGCGGCGCCCGAAGCCGCAGGCGATTCCGCGATGGCGTCGGTCGGGCTGAGGGGAGTCACCGGATGACGAAGCAGCCTCGGCCCAAACATTCCCACTGAAAATCCCACGAGCAGCAGCACTGCCGCTCCCCACGCGGGACGCGGGGCCAGCCAACTCGCGGGAAGCAGAGCGCCCGCCGCGCGGCCAAACCAGCTTCGCCCTTCTTCCAGATCGAGAGCGTAGAGAAGATTCGCGCGGCAGCTCGCCAACAAAGACGCGCCGGGTTCCACATGATTTTCCGCCAGTAACGCGAGAAGCTGATTTTCGCTTTCGAGTTCTGCGGCGCAGCCTAAGCAGTGCGCGAGGTGCGCGGCGACTCGGGCCTGTTCGGCGGAATTAAGCTCACCGGCCGCAAAGAGAACCAGCAGCGGCTCGAATTCACCACATGCCTGGCCGATCTTGCCGTTTTCGCGGTCTGCCTGCATCTTCGACGTCCTATTCTCCCCGATACTTACCGCAATCAGCGAACGGCGTCCAGTGTCGCGCGCAATTTTCGCGTCGCGCGAAAGAGCGAATTCTTCACCGTCTCTTCCGAGGTACCCAGCATATCGCCGATGGCACGCAACCGCATGCCTTGAAAATGCTTCATCTCAAAAACGGTGCGTTCGCGCGGCGAAAGTCGTTCGAGCGCCGCCTGAATATGGTTTCCCAGTTCCTGGCCAAGCAAGCTCTTTTCGGGGTTGGCTCCCGCCCGCAATTCTGGCTGGCGGTCGAAGAAATCTCGCGTTCCACCATCGGTCTCTTCGAGGGCGGGCGCCTGATCCTCGCGGCGGCTCGCCCGGCGGCGCAGATGATCGAGCGCCACGTTCGTCACGATCCGGTAAAGCCAGGTGTAAAAGCTGCATTCAAACCGGAACCGATGGAGATTGCGGTAAACGCGCAGGAAGCTTTCCTGATAAATGTCTCGCGCGTCTTCCGCGCGCTGCACGAGGTTTAGCGCGAGCCGCAAGACTTCCCTGTCATGGCGGCGCACCAATTCCTCGAATGCCACGCGATCGCCGGCCTGGGCGCTTTGCACCAACGCCCGCTCTTCGGACGCTTTCACCGCTGCCTGGCGTGCATCTCCCTCGAGTGCTACGCTCATCCCCATCGTGTTAACCGCCGCCCGTGCTTCGTTTTTGTCAGGGCCGCTCCGGTGCAGACCCCGATTCGCGCTTTCTGTGGCGTCCTGCCTGTCTGTAGATGCCAATGTGATAGACGGGTCCACTGGCCGATGGTGAGCATCAGCGGACGGACGTTTCCCAGTATCGAACATGTCGCTCAAAGCGTTCGCTCTTCAACCGTTTGACGTCATGACGCTTCCTGCCTTAACCGCATGCGCAAGAAGCCCGCGAAAATCCTGGCGTCGCCGGAGCCCCTAAGGAAACACAGCCCTTATGTCGCGACTAAAGCCACAAACCGGCAAAATGCCCCTGCTTCCGGCGGTCCGCCGGGCGAGCATCCTCGGAACCGCCACCGTATTCGCAGGTCGCGGGTTCACTTGACTAAAGTACGGAAATTGTCTCGGATTTATATCAATGCAAGGACGACGCCAATCGGATTTCGCAGAATTAGAGCCGCGAGCCGATCCAGATCAATCCGTACACGGCCACGCAAACCGTAAAATCAACGGCGACGCCGAGGTCGATTTGAAAGCCTTGATGCTTCAGAAGCGTGGGAAGGTGAGGAACGAGGGAAAAATAATAAATCGCGTTGCCGATTAGAATCGCCGCGAGGTATTCGATCCAACGTCGGAGGGTGACACCAAGAAATTGCCTCGGCATAGGTTGAACCGGCCGATGGGACTCGCCAGCTCACACCCAATATAGGCCAGCATGGCCTCGCAGGCAAACGGTAGAATGGCTAGGGTTCCCTAAGAAGATGCCGGCATAGGCCCACTCCTTGAGCCGCGCGAAACCCGGCACAAGTATGGCTATCGCTCCGAGCGCCTTTCAAACCCCGATGATCGTCAGGAAATACAGGGTATCCCAGAACATGCACAATGCCCAGGTAGGATTACGCTCGTAGGAGGGATCCGCCAACTCCGGCCTGCGTCCCATAACTCCCCTTCTGTTGCGAAAGGCCGTTCGTACGTCATATCCCTGAGAGCCGGGCTTACTTCTTCTTGGCTGCCCGTTGAGCGCGCGCTGCGGAGTTAGCCGCCACTGCGGCGCGGATGAGTTGCCTGAAGGCGGCTTCGTTGATCTTCTCCCCCTCGCGGAGGTCGATCGCACGCCGCGTGTTCCCTTCCAGGCTGGAATTGAAGAGTTTCTTCGGGTCTTTGATGGAGGCTCCGCGAAAGAAGGTGAGCTTCACGACCTGCTTGTACGATTCCCCCGTGCAGACGCCACCGTCATGAGACCAGACGGGGATTCCGGGGGATTTTGGCTTCTCCCATTTCCACTCCTCCTGGATGTCGGGGTCGGCATCGTGGATGAACTGACGGACATGAGCGAGGGCCTCTCCTCTCCAATCCCCAAGCTCTTGGATCCGCTTGGTGATGTTCGCTGAAGCGGCCTCGCCATTCGGACGACTTGTCGCCTTCATGTTCCCTCCGATCCTCGTTTCGCCAGCCGGCCCTATACTGGCAAGGGGAGCATAGCCCTCAACGTTTGTCTGCCCATGCGCCAATTGCGCCACGCCCCCGCTGCCGATGCTGAATGAGAGAATTGGCGGTAATCCAGTAACCAATGACCTTTGCCTTCAGGGTCAAGTGTCCTTTTCGATGCCGACGTTATTGCAGCCGGCGACAACTCGCTCCAGGCCGCCGATGAACTTCTGCCAGCCGTAGTTCGCGCCCTTATAGGCGGCCTCTTGATCGGGCCGGAAGCCAGACTGCTCCATGCGCACGAGCGTATCGCTTTTTGTGGCAACCAACGTCCAGACGACCACGCTCTCAAGCCCTAACGCGCTCCAGCTATAGGAGAGCTTTTTGTTGGGTTCGACGACCAGGACTTCACAATCGATTACGCCATTCCAATTGGGCATGGGTGTGACGCGGAAATTAAACCTATGGCCCACGACAGGCTGGAAGTCGTTGTCCATCAGCCACTCCTTAATCAGCGGGCCTTGCGTGAGAGCCGCCAGGCTTTTTCCAGCGGGTGAGGCAGTTCTTTTTTGATCGCAAGTGAGCGCGTGGTAGTCATTGGTCCATCCTTTTGAGTAAGTCTTCGAGGCGGTCAAACCGGTCGCGCCAAAAGCGGCTGTAGTAACTCATCCAGTCCACCAGCGGCGCGAGGGCTCGCGGCTGGGCTCTGTAATGGGTCTGGCGTCCCTGGTGTCGATCGCGCACCAGGCCCGCGTGCTTGAGGACTCTCAGATGTTTCGATACCGCAGGCTGCGAGACGCCCGAGTGGCGGGTGAGCACGTACACCGTTTGCTCACCCTCGCGGCTTAGGCGTTCGAAAATCGTTCGGCGCGTCGGATCACCAAGAGCCTTGAAGACCTCGCTGGACGTGGAAAACATGCCACATTCATAACTCCACAGTTATGACTCGTCAAGCGCTAGTCTCCGGCCAATCGACAGGCGAAACTGACCGCCCCTTGGCAATTTCCTCCAGCAAGAAATTAAGAAGGGCCGCCACGGAATTCACGCAATCGTGACATCGAACACATGCGCGCGCCCGGCTTCAAGGCGCACGAACAATCCGACATTGTAGAGTTCGCCGCCGCCGCGCGGATAGCTGACGCCGTTCAGTTCATCGTTAAAAACGTAGTTTCTGGCTGGCGAGATGCGTTTGCCGAGCGGGATGCGGCCTTGTGAAGCGCTCGCGGCTAGATTGAGCGCGATCAGCTTCCATGACTTCTCGGAACGCCACTCATAGGCGATCAGATTCAGGGATGTAGCGTCGCCTTGGGACCTGATTTCGAGAAGATCCCAGCGGCCCGAATGAAAGATTTCATCGTTCGTAATGGCAAGAATCTTCTGGAAGAACGTGCGGCTGGCAATATCGAGCGGTTCATCGGCAGCGATGCGAAGCGTGGTTGGAAGAAAAATTCGCCGGCCTTCGAGCTCGCCCTCATTGTAGAAGCGCATTCCGGGGAGAGTTCCCATCAAAGTTCCGGCAGCCTGGAGACGTTCGTTCGGGAATGCGATCGCGCGGCGAGCCTCATCGTGGTTCTCGAGAAAGCGAGCGAGGCGGCTCTGATAATCCATGCTGGCGCCAAGCCGAGCGCGCGCTTCATCGATGCGCGCGGCGCGAACGGTATCGTAGAGCTCTTTGTCGTAGGCGAATGAAAACCCCAGGTCGAGCAGACGCTGCTCCGTTCCCCAATAAGATTCCGCGAGCAAAATCAGGTTCGGAACGGCGGCGTGGGCTTCCAGCCAAAATTCTTCCCTGGGAGTTGGTAAGCCTTTCAGGCGAGCACTCCAAATCTTCCGAAAGATGTCGTTCAGCAGAAGCATCGCCATGTCGCAGCGGACTCCATCGCAATGATTGGCAATCGATTTAAGCGTAGCGATCTGCGCGGCGCGAGCGCCGGGATGAAAATGGTTTATCTGCGCGGAGTCTGGCCACGGAGGGAAATACGGGTCCCGGCCTCGCGCGAGAAAGCGATCGCCACTGCGAGTCGTTGCGCGAAAAAATCCGGCTGAGTCTTTGGCGAAATCCTGCTCGGTACCTTGGACGTGGAATTCGGGACGCTCACGCGTCCAAGGATGGTCGATCGCTGTGTGGTTCGAGACGAAATCAAGGAAAAGAGCCATTCCACGAGCGTGCAGTTTTTCGCGGACGCGGTCGAGCGTTTCCCAAGTACCGACGCGTGGATCGGGCACGTAATCCGCGACTGCGTAAGGAGACCCAATCACATCGGTGGGTTTCCAGCCCGGCAGAGCTTGGTCGTACAGCGGCCGATTCGCCGGATCTGCGAGAGCGATGCGGCGAGATTCTTCGCTGCGCTTCCACACACCCATTAGCCAGATAACGTTGAATCCAATCTGCGCGAAATTATCCCATTCGGAATCGGGAACGGCATCGAGCGAGACCGGTTTGCCTGCACGGCGGGAAAGGCACTCAAGCCACGCCCACGTGTTGATTTCGTAAAGATGCGGATGCTTTCGCGTAGGGAATTCGCCCGAAGGAGCGCTCGCATTTGGCATAACGAGGTGAGCGTAAGCGGTGTGCTCGAGCGTGTCAACGCGCATATCGGCCACGCCGGCCAGAACTTTGCGGTTCAAGATCGATCGGCCGTTCGCCACCGGAACTGCGGGGTTCGGCCAGGTGTTTTCGGCTGCTAGACAAATTCGTGCGTGAGTGACAAAGTACTCTCGCAGCCGCGCAAAAGCTGGATTACTGCGGGTGCGAGGAGAAAATGGTTATGGTGAAGCGTTTAGCGATGTGTGCAGTCGCGATGTTTTTCGTTGTAACGGTTGCGATGGCTCGTCCGAATGACACGGCAAAGACAGGCTCGTGGTCCGGGTGGGTGACCAACGACATGTGTGGCGCGGCGGACGGTCCGAACGCCAAGGGCGCCGAATGCACGACCAAGTGCGTGAAAGAACATGGCGCGAAATACGCGCTGTACGATAAGTCCAGCAAGAAGGTTTACGTCCTCGATCCGCAGGATAAGGCGGCCGCTCACGCAGGACATGAAGTGACGGTCAAAGGGACGCTCGACGGCGATACGATCCACGTGGCTTCCATTTCGATGCCTAAAGGAAAGTAAGCCGCAGCCGTATGAAACCTATCCTCGCACATTTGTGACCGTGAGTTGAGTTACGGGCAGGGGATCACTTCCTGCCCGTTTTCTTTTTGACGCGCCACGAGGTCTCGAGCGTCTGATATACTGCGCGACCGCAGGACCTCAGCGTCTACGGGGGGAGCTTCGATCATGAGAATCCGCAATAGCCTGATATTTCTTTTTCTTTTCGCATTCCTGCCGTTTTCTACATTTGCACGCAGTTCCAATACGGAGCCGGCTTCCACGAACACGCCGCAAGCGAAGCGCAAAATTACCGTGGACGATTATTTCCGGATCAAGGATGTAACCGACCCGCGGATCAGCCCGGAAGGAAAGTGGGTGGCCTATACGATAACGACGCGCGATTTAAAGAAGGACAAGAACGAAGATCGCATCTGGATGGCGCCGGCCTCCGGCGGAGATGCGATTCCGCTCACGGCGGAGGATGCATCATCGTCACATCCGCGCTGGAGTCCCGACGGAAAATATCTCGCGTTTCTCTCCGCGCGCAAAGGAGACAAGACACAGGTTTGGCTGCTCAATCGCGAGGGAGGCGAGGCGCAACAACTGACGGACACGATTCAGGATGTTGGCGATTTCGCGTGGTCGCCCGGAAGCGACCGCCTGGCGCTCGTGCTGCAGGATCCCTCGCCGGAAGAAATTGACGCCGCAAAGTTCAAGGACAAAGATGAAAAGCCAAAACCGAAACCTCGCCCGTGGGTGATCGATCGGCTGCAATTCAAAGAAGACGAAATCGGCTATCTCGACCGCCGCCGCACGCACCTGTACATTTTTGACATGGCGGGCCACAAGGTCACGCAGGTTACCTCGGGAGATTACGACGACAGCGAGCCGGCGTGGTCGCACGATGGCCGGAATCTCGCGTTTACGAGCAACCGAACCGCGGATCCCGATCGCAATTTCAATTCCGATATATGGGTTGTCAGCGCGGACAACACCGACAAAGGCAAAACTCTCGTGCGGGTGACGACGAACCCGGGCGCGGATCATACTCCGTCATGGTCGCCCGACGGGAAATGGATCACGTTCGTCAGCCAGACGGATGCGCACGCCATCGATTACGCCACGCAGAACCTGGCGATCGCGCCTTCGGCCGGGGGAGAAGAACAGGTTCTTACGCGTTCGATCGACCGGGGAGTGATTGCGCCGCGATTTTCGGCGGACGGAAAATGGATTTATTTTATTTTGGAAGATGACGGGACGCAAAATGTCGCACGGATTCCGGCGATGGGCGGCGAGATCACGCGTCCCGTGGGCGGGCGACTGATGGTGGATGCGTTCTCGATGGACCGCGAAGGCGCGATCGCCGCGCAGATAGGAGTCACTGAGCGCCCGGATGAAGTTTATTTGTTGCCGGGAAGCGGCGAGGCCAAGCTGCGGCGGTTGACGACGACAAACGACGCGCTCATGTCACAAATAATTCTCGGCGACGTCAACTACGTTCACTTCAAAAGCAAGGATGGCACATCTGTTGCAGGTTACCTGACAAAACCGGTAGGGTATCGAGCGGGCGAACGCTACCCGGCGTTGTTGATCCCGCATGGTGGTCCGGTGTGGGAATATTTTGCGGAATTCAATTTCCAGGCGCAGCTTTTTGCGGCCAATGGTTACGCCGTGGTGACGCCCAACCCGCGCGGCTCTTCCGGCTACGGCCAGAAGTTTTCCGAAGCAATCTTCGCCGATTGGGGCGACAAGGATTTTCAAGACGACATGGCCGCGGTGGACTACGCGATCGCGCAGGGAATTGCCGACCCGGACAAGCTGGGCGTCGCGGGACACTCCTACGGCGCTATTTCAACAAACTTCATCATCACGCAGACGACCCGGTTCAAAGCCGCGATTTCGAATGCAGGCGAATTTTTGTACGTCACGAATTACGGACACGATCTCTACCAGCGGTTGTGGGAACTCGAGCTCGGCCTGCCCTGGGAAAATCGCGCGCTGTGGGAGCGGCTATCTCCCTTCAATAAAGTTACGAAAATCAAGACGCCGACGCTGGTGATGGGCGGTGACATCGATTGGAACGTTCCGATCATCAATTCCGAACAGATGTATCAAAGCCTGAAGCGGCTCGGCGTGCCCACCCTCCTGGTGGTGTATCCCGGCGAATATCACGAGTTCCGGCGGCCATCGTTTATCAGAGATCGCGATGTGCGATATGTATTCTGGATGAATCACTACGTAAAGGGCGAAGGGCCGGCAATTCCGCCTAACCCGAAGCCAGCAGACTGAAGCCGCTAGGGTCGCAGCCGCTAAATATTAGAGGATGCTTTTCTCTCTTTTTTTACGATCCGGCTGCTTCAAAGCGGCGGTCGTGCTCCCATCGTTGCTGGCCCTTCATGAGGTAAAGTCCCCCATCGGCGATTCGCAAGATATCCCGGAAGGATTCGCCGTCGTCGGGGTAAACGGCGACGCCAAAACTGACCGAAAGCGCCGGAGATTCAGCGTCCGCCCGCACCGCCGCTGCAATTCTGTTCGCCAGGTGCAGAGCGGCTTCGACCGTGGTTTCCGGCAGCACCAATGCAAACTCGTCACCTCCGTAACGAGCCGGAGTATCCAGGCCGCGGGACTGATTCCGCAGAACGTTGCTGACGCGGCAAAGCGCTCTGCTGCCGACAAGATGGCCGTGGGCGTCGTTAATTTTCTTAAGCTCATCGAGGTCGAAGAGTATGAGCGCAAACGGGCGTCCCGTGCGGCGCGAACGTTCAAGCTCGCTATCGAAGGCATCGAGCAGCCGGCGGTAGTTCGCGAGTCCCGTCAAAGGATCGCTGCCGACGAGTTCGCGGATTTCCTGTTCCGCTTTCTTGCGCTTGGTGATATCGAAGGCGGTCATCAAGCCGCGGCTCTTGCCCTCAATTTCGACAACGTTCCAAGTGAGATCGAGCCATCGGGCTTCGCCGGACTTGGTCACGATCTGGATTTCATAGCGCCGCGGCAATTTCTCGCCGGCCGTCCCGCCAAGTCCCATCTGCAGGACCAGGTTTCGAGACTCCGGATGAATAAACTCCCAAGAAGTCATCGCAAGGAGCTCGTCCGGAGAGTAGCCGGTAATGAGTTCCGCGGCGTGATTTGCGTACAAGCATGTCTTCCCGTCAAAGATCAGAATCGCCGATGGAATCGTTTCCGCAAGCGTGCGGAATTTCTCTTCATTTTCGCGCAGGCGATCTGTCGCTTGAGTTCTCTGCTCGATCAGGCGTTTTTCGTCCAGGGTGCGGGAGATCGCCAGAGGCAGACGTGCCAGGCGGCTTTTCAGCACGTAATCAGACGCTCCCTGCTTGATGCAATCCACGGCCAATTCATCACCGAGTACTCCCGACAACAAAATGAATGGCGTGTGGTTCCCCTTCTCTCGCATCAATTGCAGCGCGTCCATGCCGGTCCAATCGCCGAGGCGATAATCGGCTAGAACGATGTCGTATTCTTTTTTTCTCAAACTTGCGAGAAATTCCTCCCGCGTCTGAACGAGATCTGATTCGAAACGGAGCTCGGCCTTGGTGAGTTGCCTGAGGTAGAGGTCGTAATCCGTGCGCTCGTCTTCGATGACAAGCAGGCGCAAAGGCTTCTCTCGAGAAGATTTGACCTCCGATTCGTCGCGCTTCATCGATCCCTCCCGCTCCCATGGCCGGCGAGAACGTAAACAGCTTGCGTCTCGGGCGTCGGAGCCGGATGTCTTTCAGATGCCGCAAATGGCGCTCGGGTGCCGGATGGGCCGCCTGTGCCGGCAAAAATCTCGTTTGTATGCGCGAACTTCATGATTTCGGAAAGCAGGGTCCTGGGGAGTCTGCCAAACCGGCAATCTGCATCATGAGACTGAACCTCCTGGGCGGAAGCGCCCCGAAGATCGATCCACATCGGCGAGGGGAAGCCGACGTTCCATTTTAATACATGGCAAACCGCCGCTCCGGGCGAGCCGCGCTCATGTTCTCAAACGATTATACAGGCTTTACGGTACAGGGATTCGCACATAGATGCAGTTTGAGGGGTGGCACTCTGGGCCAGGGATGGGCCTTGAACCCTTGCCGACCTGAGAAGCGCGGTCCGATAGACGGTGGATTCCGCCAGCGACCCGGTGGAAAACGGCGTGATCGCAACGGCGAACAAAAACAGAATGCGAATCCATGCCAGGCTGCGATGCGAACCAAGATAATTTAGCTGCGCCTGCTGCCCGACCAAGAAATGCCGGGGGTGATAAAACTCGTCGGGTACATAACGGCCCTAGATGAGCCAGAGTTCGTATTTGGTTCCCTCAACCAGACGGGGGAACCAAGTCACAACGGAATCACTGAAAGGACAGAGAGCGGAGCGGGCAGATATTTGCGGCTGGAGCGGATGGCAACGGGCGTGACATAGTAGACCGGGCTCCGCTTGGTCGTTTTTGATTTGATCACCAGCTGCGGGCCCATCCACTATGAGCAGCAAATTGGGCGGTGGTGGCGATAACAATGGCGAGATTGCGGCGAGAATATGATAGAATTGTGGCGAGATTAGAGGCGAGATGATGGCGAAAAAACATATCAACGAACTGCGTGATTGGCCCGAATTTACATGGGATTCGAAGGCGCTTGCCCCCTTGCTCTCCAAAGTCCGGTTACGTCAGGGATTGTTGATCGGGAAGATGCGTGGCTATGGCCTCGCTTCCCGATGGACCGCGACCCTAAAAGTTCTTACCGAAGAAACGATCAAATCCAGCGCAATCGAAGGCGTGATGCTTGATCCAGAGAATGTTCGTTCTTCGCTCGCTCGCAGGTTGGGGCTGGAGATCGGTGGGCTCACGGCGCATAAGGATCGGAACGTGGACGGCGTGGTCGAAATGATGTTGGACGCGACGCAACAATTCACCAAGCCGCTAACAAAAGAACGGTTGTTTGACTGGCACGCGCATCTCTTTCCGGGCGTTCGCACGACGCGCGATAAATTCCGGGTTGGCGCATGGCGTGATGACAGCCAGGGCCCAATGCAAATTGTGTCTGGGCCGGTCGGTCGTCACAAAGTTCACTACGAAGCACCTGCGGCTGATCGCGTCGAGGGCGAGATGGGAAAGTTTCTCGCGTGGTTCGACGGTGACGAAGAAGAAGACCCGCTCCTGAAGGCTGCAATAGCTCATTTGTGGTTCGTTACGATCCATCCATTTGAGGATGGCAACGGGAGGATTGGCAGAGCAATCGCTGAAATGTGCTTAGCGAGATCAGATGGAAGCGCTCAGCGCTTCTACAGCATGTCCTCGCAAATTCTCGAAGAGCGGAAAGAGTATTACGAAGTTCTTGAGAAAACGCAGGCTGGTTCGCTGGACATTACGGAATGGCTGGCGTGGTTTCTCGGTTGCCTGGACAGGGCCATTGAACAATCGAATCAAATTACCAGCAGCGCTCTGGAGAAGGAATTGTTCTGGAAGGGCTTGAGGCAAAAGAAGATCTCGCTGAATGGTCGGCAGACGAAAGTCCTGAACAAATTATTTAGTGGATTCGAAGGGAAGCTGACGAGAGAAAAGTGGATGAAAATCACGAAGGCTTCTTCCAGGACGGCCCTTCGAGATATCGAAGAATTGATTGCCCTCGCGATCTTAGAACAAGAGGAAGCGGGAGGACGAAGCACGTCATATAGGCTGAAGAAGCTTGCCGAAGAGAAAACTGAAAAACCGAAGGGCGTATTGGAGAATTGAGCAACTCATGAGCGGGCTTTCATCTGACTGGCGCATTCTGGGCTTGGCTTCGTGAATTGTGAAGGACACTTCGGCACGTCTGAGAGACACCGACATTCAGATCTTAAGAGTCGTTTTGGGTAAAGCAACCTTTAGCAGATCGTTGAAAAAAGCGGCGCGTCATTCTGAGGGCCGTTTTGTGGCCCGAAGAATCTCTCTTTTCCTTGGCATTGTCGCGAAGAGAGATTCTTCGCTTCGCTCAGAATGACGGCCGAAACGAGTTTTTCAACAACCTGTTAGAGAAGATAGGTGCTTTACCCTGTGGCGACACTTCATCTTTTATCGGATCGCTCGG
The DNA here is from genome assembly GCA_050747005.1 of Candidatus Acidiferrales bacterium. GTDB lineage: Bacteria > Acidobacteriota > Terriglobia > Acidiferrales > UBA7541 > Palsa-295. The sequence continues at coordinate 61,189 of JBOGNE010000054.1, read as the reverse complement.
GTTAGCTCTTGAGTGAAAATGCAGATGCCCCAAGTTCACGTTATTGTAACCAAATATTGAAAGAACCTATATTTGAATTCTCAACCCGCAGTCGGCGCGGCTTTTGCCTTCATTCGATCTCGGATTTCGTCGACGTGCCAAGGGCAGAAATCATGAGGGATGTTTAGTTATCTGTCACCGGAGCAGCGCGTGCCGCAGGGTCATCCGCTGCGGGTGATTCGCGAGATGGTGGATGCGGTGTTGAAAGAGCTGGGGCCGGAGTTTGCGGGGCTGTACGCGGCGAACGGGCGGGCCGTCGGCCCTGGCGGCGTTCGCTCATGCGTGGCCAAGAAGATGAGCGGGAGAGATACGTCTCCGCGGAGACTAAAATCATTCACGCTATCGGCCTCATCGTCATGGCTCGATTGTGTGTCCCGATCGCAATACCTCCGCTATTTGCGGCCTTCGCGCTTCTGTGCGATTACGAGCCCACGGGGCGTCGAGACCAGCACAACCGACAGCAAGCCTTCCTGCTCCATGCGCAGCAGTGATTCGCGAACGATCTGATAATGCGAACTCGCGTCATGCACCAGGATCAGGCCGCGCGGATCAATTTGGGGCAACCAGCGGCGGATCTCCTGTTCCCGAATCGGAAGGTGGCTATCGCTAAAAAGAATGTCGATCGGCCCATCGATTTTCGTCTCGAGGCTGGAGGCGTTGCGGTATTCGACCCACTCGCCAAGATCCGAGGCATCCAGCTTTTCCTTGGCCTTCTCAAAAATCTGAGGATCGGATTCGATGGTAACGATTTTGCCGAATCCGTTTGACTTCAACCCCTCGGCCATCTTGAGGGTGCTGTAGGCAAGGAACGTTCCTGTCTCAACGATTAGTTGCGGCTTTACTGCGATCACCATCGCTTTCAAAAAGTCGATAACTTCCAGTTCGGTGGTCTGCGAATCCAGCATTTTCCAGCGCTCCGGATAGGGGCATTCCCAGGTCGGCGGAGTGTATTCGGGCTGGACCGATTCCCCGTGCCCTGCGACGCGCGCTAGAATCCGATGGCCTTCGTAGCCTCTTACAAACGGCGGCACAACAATCGCGATCATCGCGCCGCCAATCACGATGGCGGCAGCACACTCGACGAGCGCGCTCGAACCGTGCGGGACGCGCGACCACGCGGCGGCTGGAAGAATCAAAGCCTCGATCAGCAGGTACGCTCCTCCCAAAATCAGCGTTTCGGCACAAATGATGCCGGCCGGCCGCTGGAACTGAACCTGGCGCCGCCTTTCTTTGCTCAAAAAAATCAGAATCACTAGGGTCGCGACGCTTCCACATGGAATCCGAGAAAATAGAGGGAGAGTTCGATCGAAAACCGCCGCATCGATCAGGGCGTACAGAAGGGCGCCAGCAACGCCGCAAACAGCGGCAACGGAGGCAACATCCAGAAAGGTCGGCAGGTTCCAACCGGCTGGTTGTGTCAGCGAAAGCCGGCGACGGACCAAGTCGTTGCGAAGGCCCCACGCGGCGCCGAGAAGGACAAAGAGTGGGAGAAGGACGGTCACAGGGATGATCACAGACCCTTCCAGGCGACAAACGCAGCACCCATGAGCGGGCAATCCTCGTTGAGGACGACTTGAATCGATATCTGTTCAAGGAATATGCCGAGTTTTTCCTTGCGCTTTACAGCGGCAGCGAAACGCCCGTCCGTCATCTTCGGCAAAATCTTGACCGCGATTCCTCCCGCTACGTAGATTCCGCCACGCGCCACGGCTCGCATCGCGAGATTGCCGGCTTCCGAACCATAGATTTCAACCCACAAATTCAGCGTCTCAACGCAAACCGGACACTCGCCAGAAAGGCCCTTCGCGGTGATTACAGGCGCCGTATCGATCGAGCGATCGTCAAAACCTGGATGGCGAACGGACGAGTCCAGAAATTCGTGCACTCGCTGAAAGCCGCTGCCTGAGAGAATACTCTCGGCGCTCACGAACTCTTCGCGCGCGCCGATAAATTTCCAAAGGTCCGCGTGCTGATTCGTGTTAGGAGCAAAATCAGAATGGCCGGCTTCCGTGGCCAACGGAATATGCTGTTTGCCGTCCCAGACGAGCACGGCTTCGCCAAGGCCTGTGCCGGCGGCGATAATCGCGCGGTTCGACTGCGGCGCCGCAACTCCCGGATGAATCACTTCCAGATCGTTCGGGTCAAGCACCCCAAGACCGTAGGCCGTCGCCTCAAGATCGTTCAAAAGCCGGACGCGATTGATTTTCAAATGAGAAGCCATGGCCGCGCCATCCACGACCCACGGGAAATTCGTGGCCTGCACTCGATTGCTGACCACGGGACCAGCCACGCCGAAAGACGCGGCGGTTATGGGGGCGTCAGAGAGCTTGAGAAAATCCGTCACGATCTCCTGAAGCCCTGAATGGTTCTGGCTCGAATAGCGTTGATGAGCGACCTTTACGAGCTTTCCCTGCTGCACATCGAACAACCCGAGATTGGATTTGGTTCCACCCAGGTCGCCCGCGAGAATCATTCGCCCCTCCAAAATGAAAATGGAATCGTACTGGATTTTAGACGTTTGCGTGTAAGTTCAGAGCGCGCGCCACCGGCGGCCGTCTGACGAAGCCAGATCATCGGCCGCGCGAGGACCGTCGCTTCCCGCCGGATAATTCGGGAATGGCGGCGCGGACGCCCCTTTCCAGGCATCCAGAATTGGGTCGACCAGAGCCCAGGCTGCTTCAACGCTGTCCGCACGGTCGAAAAGTGTGGCCTCACCGCGAATGCAATCGTTAATCAGTGTCGAGTAAGCGCTGCGCGGTCCGCCGCCAAAGGCGCGCTTGTATTGAAAATCCATGGTCACCGATTGGATGTGCATTTGCGCGCCGGGAGATTTCGCGCCAAAAGAAAGCGAAATGCCTTCATCCGGCTGAATATTGAGAACCAGCGAATTTTCCTCGATGTTTTCGCCGCGAAAGACGCGATGCGGCGCCTGCCGGAATCGAATCGCGATCTCCGTGAGCGGACGCCCCAGACGCTTCCCCGTTCGCAGATAGAACGGCACTCCGCTCCAGCGCCAATTGTCAACGTACAGTTTTAGAGCGACAAACGTTTCCGCGGCCGAGCCGGGTTTCACCCCGGGCTCCTGCCGGTAGCCTGGAACCGGCTTGCCGTCCACATTTCCCGGTCCATATTGCCCGCGAACGACCGATTTCCAGATACTCTCGGGCGCAAAAGCCCGAATGGATTGCAGCACTTTGATTTTTTCATTGCGCACCGAGGTGGCATCGAAGTTGGCGGGCGCTTCCATCGCCACAAGCGAGGTAAGTTGCAAGACGTGGCTCTGAATCATATCGCGCAGCGCGCCCGCAGATTCATAAAATGCGGCGCGGCTTTCGACGCCCAGCGATTCCGCGGCAGTGATCTGCACGTGGTCAACGTAGTTGCGGTTCCAGAGCGGCTCAAAAATCCCATTCCCAAAGCGAAAGACCAGCAGGTTCTGCACGGTCTCTTTGCCAAGATAATGGTCGATGCGATAGACCTGCGACTCGTTGAAAACGCCGAGGACCTTCGCGTTCAGCTCGCGCGCCGACGCCCGGTCGCGGCCGAACGGTTTTTCGATGATCACTCGAGTCCAGGCTCTGCCGCTTACCGGTTTCGTGAGGCCGGCTTTCCCGAGATGCTCGACGATGCGTATATAGACTTCGGGCGGCACGGCCAGATAAAAAAGCCTGTTGCCGCCGAGTTGGCCCTCGCGATCGAGTTCGTCGAGGCGCTTCCTCAGCCGTTCGTAAGCACCGGGATCGTCGTAATCGCCCTTGAAATACTGTAGGTGCTTCAAGAAACTGTTTTTCTTTTCGACGGTACCGCCCGGTTCCTCCGCTTTTGGCAGGAACTCGCTCGCAGACTTACGGAAATCATCGTCGCTCATCCCGGTTCGGGCGAATCCGAGCAGACGAAATCGCGGCGCCAGACATGAATGAAGCGCCAAATCGTAAAGCGCGGGCAGAAGCTTGCGCCGTGCCAGATCGCCCGATGCTCCGAACATCACGATGAGGCAAGGGTCGTTCGGAACTTCGCAATAATAGGCGTCGGTTTGAGTTGCTTCTGCTACATCCGTTGAACGGGTATCCATCGGAAGGGACCCTACTGTAGATTGGAGTGCTGTTGTCTTCTTTCTTTCTCTCAAAAATAGCCAGCCGCGTAAGAGCCTATCACATTCCTATCCCCGGCCCTGCGCCGGTAAAATAGTTCATTCAGTGCTCTTGCCTGCCGTTACTTATCTCTGAGTCGGTAAACCTATTTCGCGCTCGGCGAAGAAATGGGATTCGCCGCCCCATTTCGCCTCGGACCGCAGCAAGAACCAAGCCGGGTTCAGCGAAAACATTGATGAAGAAATGGGCGGTTACGCAAGGTGCAAGGCTTCTCGCGCTCGCCAGGTAGACACAGCAGCGTTTGCGCCACGGTGGCGAGCCGAGTCCACCAGTAGCTGTCTGAAAGCTATCTCTTCCAATATTCAGGCAACAAAGGCCTCTCCGAGAGACAGTAATTTCAGCCAGGATGGCCGAATCAGGTTCTCGCGGACGGATGGAAGCCGCGCACTCAGCAGCACGAAAGCCACCGCCGTCGGGGCGGCGCAAAACCAACCCGCCAACGGCGCAGTATGCGGTCCCGGAAGGAAGCCAAGCCAGATGAAGAACCGATAGGAACGGCCGTAGGAGAACATCCCGACGAAAAACCCCTCGAAAAGAAAGATGCCTCCGAGAATTGCCGCTGCTTTCAACGTGCCCCTGCCTTTGACCATGGCTGATTATTCATCAGCAAGCCATTTTTCACCTAGACCAATGGAGCGCCGAGAAATGGTAGCGTGGCCCGCCCCCCGCTCTGTTATCAATCAAGGGTTGATGTTAAGGAACGAAGTCCGATCGTAATCCGGGCCGCTTCACGTTGCGACGCAGCATGTGTTCGCTCCGCAAACTGGAATTTGTCCTCTCGTTGCAGTATCTTGAAAGCTCGGAGGAGTTCCGGCCGAGAGGAGATCAAACCTGGTATGAGCGTCTCTTCCAAGGATTCCTTTTCAACCCGCGGGACGCTGCACGTCGGCGACGAGTCGTTTGAGATTTACCGGCTGCAGGCGCTGACCCGCGCCGGCATCGGCAACGTTGCGCGATTGCCTTTTTCGCTCAAAGTGCTGCTCGAAAACCTTCTCCGGCACGAGGACGGCCGTTTCGTCCGCGCCGACGACATTCGCGCCCTGGCGGCATGGAATCCGGAGGATCCTGCCGAGCGTGAAATTTCCTTCATGCCAGCGCGCGTCCTGCTGCAGGATTTCACGGGCGTTCCGGCCGTGGTGGACTTGGCGGCAATGCGCGAGGCGATGCGGACTCTCGGCGGCGATCCGAAGAAAATTAATCCGCTGCTTCCAGCCGAACTCGTGATCGATCATTCGGTACAAGTAGATAAATTCGGCACCGCGGACGCGCTCGCCTTCAACGCCGGTCGCGAAATGCAGCGCAATATCGAACGCTACGCGTTTCTTCGCTGGGGACAGAAAGGTTTTCAGAATTTCAAAGTCGTTCCGCCGGACACCGGAATCTGCCATCAGGTGAATCTCGAATACCTGGCGCGCGTGGTTTTCAGCCAGCAGCAGAATGGAGCGCGGGCGGCGTTTCCGGATTCGCTGGTCGGCACGGATTCGCACACGACGATGGTCAATGGCCTCGGCGTTTTCGGCTGGGGAGTGGGCGGAATCGAAGCGGAGGCGGCAATGCTTGGCCAGCCGCTTTCGATGCTGATTCCCGCCGTCATCGGATTCAAATTGCATGGGCGGCTGCCCGGGGGCGCCACGGCGACGGACCTGGTCCTGACCGTCACTCAAATGCTGCGCAAAAAAGGCGTCGTCGGAAAATTCGTTGAATTCTACGGGACCGGACTTTCGAGCCTAACGCTTCCGGACCGCGCGACGATTGCCAACATGGCGCCGGAATATGGCGCGACGATGGGTTTCTTCCCCGTCGACTCGGAGACACTTTCCTATCTTCGGTTCACGGCCAGAAGCGAAGAGCAGGTGCGGCTGGTTGAAGCGTACACGAAAGAACAGGGTCTTTTCCGCACCGATCAAACTCCTGACCCGATTTTTTCGGACACGATCGAGCTCGATCTCGCGAGCGTCGTCCCTACAATCGCCGGCCCGAAGCGGCCGCAGGACAGCGTGCCCCTGACGCAAGCGAAGTCTTCCTTCGAAAAATCGCTCGACGGGCCGCCGAAACATGTAAACGTGCAAAATAATGGCGACCGGTTCGAGTTGTCCGACGGATCCGTGGTGATCGCGGCAATCACGAGCTGCACGAATACTTCGAATCCGTCGCTGATGCTCGGGGCAGGCTTGCTCGCGAAGAAGGCGGTCGAACGCGGGCTCGGCACTAAGGCGTGGGTGAAGACGAGTTTCGCGCCCGGATCGAAAGTCGTCACGGACTACATCGAGAAGGCGGGCCTCTGGCCCTATCTCGAAGCGCTGCGATTCCATCTCGTGGGTTACGGCTGCACGACGTGCATTGGCAACAGCGGACCGTTGCCGGAGAGCATCGCCAAAGCAATCAAGGAAAATAACCTCGTTGCGGTCTCCGTTCTAAGCGGCAACCGCAATTTCGAGGGCAGAATCAATCCGCATTGCCGCGCGAATTATCTCGCTTCGCCGCCGCTTGTGGTGGCCTACGCAATCGCCGGGCGCATGGATTTCGATATCGTCAACGAGCCGCTCGGCAAAGATAAGTCAGGACAGCCGGTTTATCTCCGCGACATTTGGCCGTCGCCGAAGGAAGTGGAATCGACGATGCGCGCGTCGGTTTCAAGCGACATGTTTCGCAAGGAATATGCGGACGTCCTCACGGGGGACGCGCAATGGCGCTCGCTGCCGATTCCCGAAGGCGACCTCTACGCCTGGGACGCCAAGTCCACGTACATCAAGCAGCCGCCATTTTTCGACGAGATGCCGCTGAAGCCTTCGGCGATTTCAGATTTGCATGGCTTGCGCGTCCTCGCGATGCTGGGCGACAGCGTCACCACGGACCATATTTCGCCCGCCGGATCGATCCAGGCGGACTCGCCTGCCGGAAAGTATTTGATCGAGCGCGGCATCCAGCCGAAGGATTTCAATTCCTACGGCGCGCGGCGTGGCAATCATGAAGTGATGATGCGCGGCACGTTCGCGAATATTCGCCTTCGCAACCAACTGGCCCCCGGCACCGAAGGCGGCTGGACAATCCATCAACCGGGCGGCGAAAAGATGTCCATCTACGGCGCGGCAATGAAGTATCGCGACGAACGAGTGCCGCTGCTAATCATCGCGGGCAAGGAATACGGCTCGGGTTCATCACGCGACTGGGCGGCGAAAGGAACCTTGCTCCTCGGCGTTCGCGCCGTCATCGCTGAAAGCTTCGAACGCATCCACCGGAGCAATCTGGTGGGCATGGGCGTGCTGCCTCTCGAATTTGAGGCCGGACAGAATCCCAAATCACTGGGCCTGAGCGGCCTCGAGATTTTCGAAATCGAAGGACTCGGCCAGAATTTTGAGCCTCGGAAGAAAATGAAAGTTCGCGCGAAAGAACCCGGCGGAAAAGAAATGACCTTCACGGCGATCGCACGCGTCGATACACCCTTCGAAATCGCCTACTATCAACACGGCGGGATCCTGCAGTACGTTCTTCGGCAGATGCTCTAGCAGGCTGCGCGAAAATGCCGCAGCGTTGTCCGCTTGCCAAGCGACGCAAGCTGCGGACAAGGGTGGTTGCAGGCCGGAGCTTCAACAGCACGCAGCCTCTGGTTCGTGGAGCACTGCCCGGGAGAATCAGGCGTGACGGCCAGAAAGGCGGGGATCCCTGCCGCCCTTCTCCTTTGCTCTCAGACGGATGATCCTGGGCGCGATGATCGTATAGACACCTGCTGCCACGACCACAAATCCAGCAATCGCGACCCATAGCGGTGCGGCGGCGCGCCTCAACAACAGCAGCGCTATCTCCCCTGCTCCAAAAGCAATTATGGCGAGGAAAATCGTGCACAGCGGCCCGGGGCAAAGGTTTGCGCTGCAATGAGGGCAAATCACACCGGAAACGTTCGTGGCCATCCAGAGAGACCGAACCGGCACGCGCTTGGAACATTGTGGACAGGTCACGACCAATCTCCTGGCCGGGCATCAGACCAGCAAATGCGCGGTTGTTCCCCAGCTCCCTTGAGACGGCGCTAATCTAGCACAAATATCCGTCAAACAGTCACGAACCCATGCATGGCACCGCTCCGTGCAGCGCTCCTTGCGGACCAGGCATCTCATACCCGCATCGGCCGATTGAATCGGGCTCGATCCCGCATTGAGAAAGAATTCTCTTGACGTTTTTGAACTGGAACGGCAATATGCGCACTAATTTTTGGTTGACGATACTTCTCGATTCGACACGTAGCCAAGTTCAAAAGGGCCACCGGCATCTTTTGAATTCGGGCCGCAGCGGGGTGGAAACGTCTGATCTTTAGGAAATGCCACTCGCCGAACGGTATGGTAAACCCATTACCGGGCGGTTGCGTTCGCGAGGCATGCTGAAATTGTCCGCGGTTGAAAATCGGTGTGAGCCGGACTTGGAACCGGTTTCCGGGAGACCGTGCCATGACGCGATTGGATCAGTTTCGAGCGAAGATTTGGCTGATGACCGCGATTTCGTTGTTCTTCCCATTGTTTGGCTTCGCACAGCAAAACGCTCCCGTGCAATCGCGAATCACTCAGGCAGTTGACGAAAATCAGCTCACCGTTCTGCGAGGCAACACCCATCCGCTGGCGCGTCCCGAATTTGACCGCGGCGCAGCGCCTCCCGATCTGCCCATGGATCGCATGCTGCTGGTTCTCAAGCGAAGTCCCGCGCAGGAGACCGCTCTGTTGCAACTTCTGGGTATGCAGCAGGACAAGTCTTCGTCGGACTATCACAAATGGCTCACGCCGACCCAATTCGGCCGCCAGTTCGGCCCCAGCGATGACGACATTCAGACCGTAACATCGTGGCTGCAATCGCACGGATTTCAAATCGCCCGCGTGACGAACGGACGAACCGCGATCGAATTCTCCGGCAGCGCTTCGCAGGTAAAAGAGGCGTTTCACACGGAGATTCACAAGTACGTCGTCAACGGCGAAGAGCATTGGGCCAACTCCAGCGATCCTCAAATTCCATCCGCGCTCACGCCGGTGGTCGCGGGCGTAGCTACGCTCCACAATTTTTACAAGAAACCGCAACTGGTGAGATCAAACCAGCGCTTCACAGCGACGCTGACTCCTGGGGGCAAGCCACAATTTACCAATGGCGCGAATGGGATGCACGCGCTCGTGCCTGCGGATTACGAGACCATCTACAACATCCCCAATCCGGCGACGGGAGGTTCGATCGTTGGCACGGGAATCACGATCGCCATCGTTGGGCGTTCGAACATCAATTTGCAGGATGTCCAAAGCTTTCGCCAGGATTTCCTGCCGCTAGCATTTGCCGCTACTAGTCCGCGGATTCAGTTGGACGGATCAGACCCAACTGACTTGGGCGGTGGCGAAGAGGCAGAAGCCGTTCTCGACACCACATGGTCTGGCGCCATCGCGCCCGGCGCTAATGTCGTGCTCGTAGTTTCGCAGTCAACCGAGAGTACCGATGGCATCGACCTTTCGGAGCTTTACATCGTCGACAACAATCTTGGCGACGTGATGTCCGAAAGCTTCGGAACGTGCGAGGCCGCGATCACCAGCGCGGAGGCAACCCAAATTTCGTCTCTGGCGGAGCAAGCTGCGGCGCAGGGAATCACCTATATGGTTTCGAGCGGTGATAGCGGCGCTGAGGGCTGCGATCCAAATTCAGCGACGGTCGCGAGCGGTCCGATTTCAGTAAACGCGTTGGCGTCGACGCAGTTCACGGTAGCCGTGGGCGGAACGATGTTTAACGAAGGCGCAACTCCGACGAAGTTTTGGAGCGCCACAAACAAACCGCTTCCGAACGGCGGCTCCGCTCTTTCCTACGTTCCAGAGGACGTGTGGAACGAGAGTTGTACGGGAGGCGGAACCTCGCCGTGCGGTCCCGATATTACTCAACCCAACATTTTGGCCGGAGGCGGGGGGAAAAGCGGTACTAGGGGCGCAGTATTTCAGGTGGCCAAGCCAGTGTGGCAGATCGGAGTATCGGGAATTCTCGCAGACGGCGTTCGAGATTTGCCCGACGTCTCTCTTACAGCCGCAGGCCACGATCCATATTTGTTTTGCATCGATGGTTCTTGCACCCCGAACGGCCAAGGTGAGTTCCAACTCTTCGCCGTTTTTGGTACCTCTGCTTCGTCGCCATCTTTTGCCGGCATCATGGCCCTGGTCGATCAAAAAATGGGCGGCAGACAGGGTCAGGCGAATTACGTGCTCTACGCGCTTGCGCGCGGGGAGACTCTGTCTCAGTGCAATGGTTCGAGCCAATCTGGCCTGCCCGCCTCTTCCTGCATATTTCACGACGTGACCGCCGGAAATAACGCCGTGCCGGGTGAAGTAGGTTTCGGGACCAGCGGCGCGAGCTACAAGAGCACGACGGGATACGATCTCGCTTCCGGTCTCGGTTCCCCCAACGTGGGCAACCTGCTAACGAAATGGAGTACGGCTCGGTCGCGGGCATCCGCGGTGACCCTCACCATCAACCCGACTTCCGGCATCACGCACGGTTCACCCGTGAGCGTGAACGTAACCGTCGCGCCAGCGAGCGGCACTGGTACTCCAACCGGCGATATTGCGCTTATCGCAAGCACGGGTAGCAGTGGCACTCCGCAGACGATCCAGAGCTTCACTCTGAGCAACGGGTCGATTTCCTCCGCCACGAACTTGCTGCCAGGCAGTGGCAATCCGCCAATCGCTTCGACCGTCAAAGCGCATTACGAAGGCGACGGCACGTTTCTCGGTGGCGACTCGAGCGGCGTGTCCGTCACCGTGGCCCCGGAAGCCAGCAAGACGCAATCGGCGATCGTTGAGTTCAATCAAAATGGCCAGGTAATCAATCAGAATGCCACTTCCGCTGCTTACGGTTCTCCCTACGTCTTGCGGGTAAACGTCACGAGCGCCTCGGGCGATACCTGCGCGCAGAACTCGCAGGAAAAATCCGGCTGTCCAACGGGCATTGTGAGCGTTACGGACAACAATTTCGCGCTCGATGATGGCAACTTCGCTTTAAACAGCCTGGGTTACTTTGAAGATCAACTCATCCAGCTTCCGGCGGGAACTCACAATATTGTGGCGAACTACGCCGGAGATAATAGTTTCAACGCCAGCAACGCGACGGATTCCATAACGATCACCCAGGCCCAAACCGCAACCGCTCTCACATCCAGCACGACCAATACGATTCCCGGAACCAGCGTCACGTTGACTGCCACGATCAGCGCAAGCAGCACTGGCGTCGCTCCCAGCGGTAACGTGACATTCCTCTCCGGCAGCACTCAACTGGGCGTGGTTCCGGCGGCCGCCGCAACCTCTTCGCAACCTGGAATCGCGGAGTCCACGGCTGTCTTCACTACTACGCAATTGCCGAAGGGGCAGGACAACATCACCGCGCAGTATACGGGCGACACCAATTATTCCAATTCGACCTCCTCGGTTGTCACCGTGAACGTCTCGACAACTCCCGACTTTGTCGTGCAAGGAAATCCAACAACCATTAACATTGGCAGCCCGGGAACCTCTGGATCCACGAACCTGACGTTCACAGGCGTCAACAGTTTCTCCGGCACTATAAAACTCTCCGCGAGCTCTTGTTCCGGCCTTCCCGCAGGAAGCACTTGCAGTTTCTCGCCAAGCTCCGTGGCCCTCAGCAGCACAACGACCAGCGCCACAGCCACGTTGACGGTCACAACCTCCGCCCCAGCGGTTACCGCGCCCGTTGATTTTGCAAATCCGAAAGGAATCGGCTGGCTCGCGGCTATCGCCGGCTCGGGAATTATGCTGCTTTTCCTGCTGATCCCGGCCGGGAAGAGGCGGCGATGGGAGGCGGTGTTCGCTTTGCTGGCGTTCGCGGCGGCGCTCGGTATCGCGGGCTGTGGAGGCGGCGGCAGCGCGCCTAAGAACCCCGGCACCCCAACGGGCACTTCCAATGTGGTCTTGACATTCACTAGCGGAACGACGACTCACACGCTAAATTTGACGGTAAACGTACAGTAGCAGGCCCCAGGCTCACTTCGGTGCCGGGAGGACTCGGCTTGCGAAAGTGGCGATGGATCGCTCTGGCATTGGCGGTGGTACTTGCCATTGGCTATGGCGCGCTCAGTCACTTCATGGGCGGGCCGCGCGACGTTTATGGGTTTCTGCGCTACGCGCTGCCGCAGTGGCGCCGGGGAGATCTTCGCGTCGGAGACCGCGCGCCGGACGTCCGGTTGGTTTCGCTCGACGGCCAGACGGCATTTCACCTTCGCGACGGCCTTGGCGCGCGTCCTCTCGTCTTGATTTTCGGGAGCTACACCTGACCGCCGTTCCGCCGCGAGGTAGGCTACCTCGAGAATCTCTACCAGGACTACAAGGACCGCGCCGATTTTCTAACCGTCTACATCCGCGAAGCTCATCCGCGGGATGAATGGCAGATGAAATCGAACGTTGATCAAAACGTCTGCTACCCACAGCCGCATACGCTTTCGCAGCGAGTTGCTATCGCCAAGGATTTCATCGAGAGATTTCACTTTCCTCTTCCAATGGGCGTTGACGACATGAACGACGATGCCAACCATGCCTATGCCGGATGGCCTGAAAGAATTTACGTCATTGATGAATCGGGAACGATCGTATATCGCGGAGGGCTGGGCCCGTTCAATTACCATCCGCAGGAAGTTCGCGCATGGCTCGAAAAGAGATTTGTATCTCCTCCGTCTCGTCGCGCCGGCTTATAAGGATTTCGGCCGCGCCGCAACCCAAAATGACTCCGGCGAGTTAGACTTGATCGCTGCCAGAACACCTGACAAGCCATGCACCTGATCAGCTTGACCATGCGAATTCCAACCGGCGATCAACTCGCGGCAATTCTAGTGGTGGTGTGCTTTTCCGCGGGATTGAATGTTTATGCGACCGTCGCGATGCTCGGATTGCTCGGGCGCGTCAATTTGCTGGCGCTGCCTTCCACGCTGCTCGGCGTCGAGAATTGGTACGTCATCGGAATCTGTCTCGCGCTTTTTCTCGTGGAGTTTGTCGGAGATAAGATTCCCGTATTCGATTTGCTGTGGAACGCCGCGCACACGTTCGTGCGCGTTCCGGTTGCGGGGTTTCTCGCATATGCGGCAACGTCGCATCTGCCCGCGTGGCAGCAACTCCTCGCGACACTGGCAGGCTCGGCGATCGCTCTGGTCGCGCACGGAGGCAAGACTGCGGCTCGCGCCGCGATCGCAACTTCGCCCGAACCATTTTCAAATATCGCGCTCAGCCTGAGCGAGGATGCGGCGGTGGTGTTCTTGATGTGGTTTGCAACGAAGCATGCCTACGCGGCAGCAATCATTGCACTCGCGGCGATTGCAATCATCCTGCTGCTGGTTCGTGCGATCGTTAGCGCGATGCGCAATCTCTTCCGTAATGCCGAAAGCAGCCTGACGCATTCAGCTCGTATGAGTTGAATGCCTTAACGGTTTGGATCAGCGGATGGTGTCCTATCGCGGTGGCTTCTTCTTTCCGAAAATTCCCTGGAGCACCCCTGCGGCGGGATTCGAGGATGGCGCGCCCGTCTGGCCCTTGATCAGACCCTTCACCATTCCCGCCGCGTCCGGCAGAAAGATTGGCGCTTTCGTGGTGCCTTCGATCAGAAATGGAATTCCGCTGGACTGTGCGCTTCCGCCACCGAGGGGCGAGAATCGCGAGGTCAACTGGCCGACAGGATTCGCGGCGCCATTCCCCAGCTGCGCCAGCATCTTGCCTCTAAGCTGTCCGGTTGCGCTGACGTCTGCCGTACCGGTAATCGTCCCGATCGATGGCACGACGAGCTTCAAATTGTCCGCATGCGTCGCGCTTGGATCGACGCGCAAATTCATACTGAGAGTTTGAATATCCGTATCCGAGCCGCTGCTTTTTGCATGGCCCATGAAACTCTGAATCGCCGTGAGTTTCGACCCAAGGCTGAAGCCGGCGAGCTTGGTATTGGATAGGTTCACCGGTCCAGCGACGTTGAGTTTATCGACAGGGCCAGTCACGAGGAGATTGGCATCGAGAGTCCCGCCCTTAAGAGAAGCGCCCGATGGAAGCGCCACGCCAACGGCCGGCAAGACGCCTTCGAGATCGGAAACCGGCATATTCTGACCCGCGAGCTTCATCTGGACCGTGGTTGCTTCCCCGGAAACGTCGTAGGTGCCGGTCAGCCGGGCGAGCGCTTTGCCGATGTGAATGTCTCCCTGCTGAAGCAGTCCGTTTTGCCCTTTCATCTGATATTGCGCGCTGTAATCAACGTTTACCGGAACGCTGGCAGGCGAACCGTTTCTGGCTACCTTCAACCCGGTCGCTTTGACGTTGCCTTTCGACGTCACCTGGCGTCCATCGGACGCCAAATCGCCGGTAAAATTAAGCATCCCTCCGATCCCTGCCGAGGGATCGATAAACCCCGTTGTGGCGAGATTCAGGTGTTCGACGTCAATTTTGGCTTGAAGCGGCGTTGCCGATGTATCCGTACGATCGATCGGCCCGGCCTTTCCGTCTAGCTTCAGGGCTGAACCCCCCGGGCCGGTAGCCGTGAGAGTAAACGGAAATTGCGATGTGTAGGAAAGATCTGAAATATTCAAATTCACGTTTTCGTAGACGCTGGGTTTGGCTTTGGATCTGGGAGTGCTGACGATAATTCTGCCATTGGCAATCTTCAGTTTTTGAACCGAAAAGTCTGCCGTACCCGAAGGCCCATTCGTAGCCGCCGTTGTACTCGTCGCGTTTGCGGCCGGCGCTTTCGCGGTGGCGCCTTGTCCGAGGCTCGCGAAATTCCACACACCTGACGGAGATTTGAGCAGCGTGACTACCGGCTGGTCGATTGTGAAAGAACGAACTTCGAGCTTTTTCGAAAAAATCAGAGGAATCAAATTGACGCCGGCCTTCAAATCCTTCGCCTGCAAGAAGGCGGATTGGCTGAAAGCGGGATCGTCCGAAATCGAAACGTTCTGAATGGTCACGCCGCCGGAAAAAATAGAGAGCGAGATGTTTCCAATCTGGACGTTGCGCCCCAACGAGCTCTGAAGCGCGGCTTCAATGCGAGGCCTGAATTGATTCGCATTGATGAACATTGGCAGCAATAGGATTATGAGAATCAACACCACAATCACGATGCCTGCGATAATGAAGGGTCTCTTTTTCATGGCGAACCTCCAAAGGAGAGCTTCCTGGCCAGGGTCGAACCTCAACTCTCGTAGCGGATGGTTATCATACTCTCCGGCCAACTTGCGATGCAATCGGGTGAAATATGGGGCTTGCAGACTGCCAGAGAACCCACCCAGCGATATGCGCAAACAAGATTGGGAAGGCCGGAAGAAGAATGCTCCAACTAGGGATTGCAGCGCTGTAGCGGAGCGAGAACTGAGTGCTGAATTAGATCGCAGGGGCGGATTTGCGGTTCAGCAACCGGCCCGCCAAAAAAACTCCGATGCAAAGGGTGATGAATGTCACCGCGAAGGCCAGTTTGTGCCGCACCAGAATCCGGGTAGCGGCGTCGCCGTAGTGAACCGCGAGCACGCCCTCTCCCAGATACCGCAAGCCGCGGCCGAGCAGCACGCCGATCACGAACGTTTTCAGCGGAGCCTGCAAGACGCCTTCGGCGATGATGAATGGTTCGAAGGGAAATGGAGGCGGGAGAACCGCCGGAATGAACACGCTCAAGAATCCATGCTTTTCCACCCACTGCCGGATGCGTTTGCCGGCTTTGCCTGCCTTGCGGTTGAAGAACTTCTCGCCGCCCTTTTTCGCCAGAAAATAGAGCGAAACGGCTCCGCTCAGCGACCCGGCCGTGGTCATGGCCACGTAGTAGGGCATCAAATTCCGGTTGAGCGCCGTCACTTCGATTACGAGAATGTCCATCACGAAGGGAAACGACAACACGGATGAATCGAGGAAGGCCGCCGCAAACAGCCCTATGCCGCCAAAGGAAGCCACGTAATGCTGCCACTTTCCGGGCAGTTTGACCGACATCAGGTCCACGGTATCCTTTTCGAACTGGCGTCCGATTGTAACAGATGCTTCGTACCCGGCAGCGAATCATCGGCAGTGTGTGAATCTTATGACGAAGCGCCCCGCGTCGTGACCGCTCACAGTCCAGTCAGCGTAACTTGACCGATATAGGTCAAATAATTGATTAGCAGTATGGAGGCATACATGCTATTCTGATATTGCGTTTGTTGCTCTTGTAACAACCTTTAGATTCGTTTTAAGGGGGCTGCAAGTAACACCTGCAGTCCCCTTTTGCTTTTGCGGCTGGAGGCGGTCGAGCAGCATCAAATAGCTTAAAAAAGAAGAGAGTAAAAATAAGTGAGAGAACAAGGAACAGTGAAGTGGTTCAATGCCAGCAAGGGATTTGGTTTCATCCAGCGACAATCCGGAGAGGACGTTTTCGTCCATTTCTCCGCGATCCAGTCGGATGGTTATAAGTCCCTGAACGAAGGGCAAGCGGTTGAATTCGAAGTCACGCGCGGCCCCAAGGGTTTGCAGGCATCGAACGTCACCGGCCTCTAAGCCTTAAAAGCGAGCCGGCCGACCGCCGGCTCGCTTTTTTTTCGCGGTAGCTTTACCGGCGATGTCGCACCGTCGACGGGCCATATTCGGTGTCACGCGCCATGACCGATCACGTCATCGTCCAATTCGTTGGTTTTGAGGTAAAACCACTCGTTCGCGAGTACACGTTTACCGTCCGTGAACGCGACACGGAACCTCGGCAGTTTACTCTCACCATCCTGAACGAAGCATTCAACACCCGCCGAATTCGTTTCCAGGACGCTCCCGATGTTTGCTCGCGACGGCTATACCGCGAACTGGCCTCTGCCGCCAACCATCCCTTGGATTCGCATTTCGATCTTACGAACGCCGAGCTTGAAGACTACCGCGCCGCGCATACCCCGAAGTCTCATCATCCTTATCCGCATCCCGTCAAACAAGAACAAGACGCCTGAGCTTTATTCCCACAATTATTCCCAAGAGCTTTGCCGAATGAATCGTCAGCGGAGCACGACCGTGATTCAAACAATTTCGCTTGGATGAGTAAGCGTTTGGTCGCCAGGCCTTATCAACGATTATTCGCTCATGATATGTTGGTCCGCTGGCAATCGCCCTCAGCTTTTTCTGGGAATTGGATGACCGATCTTCCCCGCATCGCCGAACCCTCCGAAACCAATCAGCACCTTGACGCCAACGAAATATCTCCCGCCGAGACAACGATCGCGTTGTCCGTTCTTTTCGTCCGCGAAAATTGGCGCAAGCTGATAACGATATCGGCGATTGTGCTGTTGCCGTGCTTTTGGCACCGTCACATCGAGGCGAGCGACCTTGGCAGCCACACGTACAATGCGTGGCTCGCGCAGTTGATCGACCACGGGCAAATCTCCGGGCTTCATATCGCCCGAATCTGGGACAATGTGCTCTTCGATCTGCTTCTGAATGGCCTCGCCAAACTGTTGCCGCTGCTGATAGCGGAAAAAATTGCCGTTTCGCTGATCGTGCTGGTGTTTTTCTGGGGTGCGTTTACTTTCGTGGCAGCCGCGGCGAAGCGTCCTCCCTGGTATCTGGCCCCGGCGATTGCCATGGCCGCCTATGGCTGGACCTTTGAGATGGGATTCTGCAATTATTATTTGTCGCTCGGCATTTCGTTCTTTGGGTTGGCGATTTTCTGGCGGGGCAAAGGGTGGCAGCGGCTGATTCTGCTTTTGCTAGCGCCGCTTGTTTGGTTCGCGCATCCGATTGGACTTGCCTGGATGCTCGGCGCGGCTATCTACATCGAGTTGTGCCGGATCATTCCACTGTGGTATCGGGGGTTGCTCTTTCCGTCCGCGGCAGCCGCGATTTTCCTGGTTCACCGGTTTCTCTTTCATCGTTACATCGCGGACGCAAACGCCGGACCCCGGTACTTCTTCAACGGGGCCGATCAGCTTATTCTTTATGGCATCCGGTATTGGATTCCCGCTGCCGCATTTCTAATTTTCGTTGCGGCTATCGTCGGAGCCTGTCTCATCCGTGAGCGAAGAGATCCATCCCTTTGGCCTCGATTGAGCCTTCCAGCACAACTTTATTTGCTCGTCGCGCTCGGCATCCTATGGCTTCCAGACGGCATTCATTTGCCTGAGTTCCCTGCCGCACTGGCGCTTATTACGGAACGCGTGACCTCGATTTCTCTGGTGCTCCTCTGCTGTTTAGCGAGCGTTGGGCGTCCGCGCAAATGGCATCTGGCGGGATTTTCAGCAATCGCGATCGTGTTTTTCACATTCCTTTACGAGGACACGGCAACTGTTAGCCGGATGGAAACGCACGTGGAGCGTCTGCTCAACGTGTTGCCGCCTGGGCAGCGTGTTTTCGCGACGATCTGGCCTCCGTCTGGATCTCGCGTGCTCGTTCAGCACATCGTCGATCGGGCCTGCATCGGCCGCTGCTTCAGCTACGGAAATTATGAGCCGGCGTCCCACGCTTTTCGTATTCGAGTCGATCGTCCGAATCCATACGCCATGAACGACTTCAAATCGACAACGGAGATGGAAGCCGGAACCTATATGGTTAAACCGCAAGACTTGCCGGCCTATCAGATTTATCAGTGCAGGGCCGACTGGACCGACCTTTGCATTCGCATGCTCGCAGCCGGCGAAGACAACGATCGGCTCGGCGCGCTTACGGCAAGAGGCCAAAGACGATGACGCCCGTTGGCGTTCCGACGTAGACCTTTCCCCTCGCAATCATCGGCGTTATGAATTTGTTGCCGCCGAATTGATCGCGGCTGCCAGCCTGATTGCTATTGTAAAGTTCGTGGCCGAGATCGCCTGCATCGTAGGCATGAAGCACCGCTGTTGGCCCGTTCTCGACGGCCCATACAATTCCATTGGAAGTCCCGTTCGCGGAAACGCTGGGCGTGACGCCCGGATAGCCGAAGGAGGCTGCGGTCTGCGAAGTTGGCGCCGTTCCCAATTTTGCACTTGTAAATCCAAAAGCCTTCAACGGCTGGCCTACCGAACCATAGTAAAGCGTATTGTTGAAGTACGCAGGCGTTGCAAAAACACCGCCTGGAAGCGCTCCATCGAGTTCCTGATAAATCGCGCTGTCATTATTTGAACTGAATTTGCCCATCGAGTCGCGGTTCAGCAGGTAAATATTTGAATCTTTTCCCGCGCCCACAGCGAGATGCCGGACCACACCAGCCGCGTCCGTCATGTCGGGCAGAAGCAGTTCGCCTCCCGAGCCGAGGTCTGCATCATTCGACGACTCATCGACCGTGTTATGCATCGTGAAATAATCAGCAGCCGCTAGCTTGTTACCGCTTGTGGAAAGTTTCAGGAACGCGTTGCCGAAATCTCCATTCAAGGGGAATCCGTTCGCGTTGAGTGTGGCGTCGAACGTTCCGTTCGCCGCCAGGAAATAAATGTTGCCCGCGCCGTCAGCGGCCGGGCCATCTCCGGACATCCAGACGGACCCGTCGCTGCCATTCGGAGTGAAATCAAACACGCTCGTTTGCTGCAGCGTGGAAGGGTTGTAACCCATCACCCATCCGGTATACGGCGGGATATCGCAGTGAGACGCCCAACTCAAATAGACCGTGCCATTCAGCAAGAGCAACGCAGCCCGTTCTTTGTATTGTTTTGGATCAAACGTCGTATGACCGCTCGCGTTGGGGAATGTAGCTTGAATTGTCTGGGGAGGCTCGATGTCCGCCCCCGTCGTGATGTCGAGCGCGTGAAGCCGCTGGAAGTAATTCGATGAACTATCCTTGGACATCGCAACCACCCACATCGTTCCATGCGGGCCCGCCGTCGGATCGATCGCGGGCGTCGAAGTAATTCCTATTTCCGGGGCTACCTGACCGCAGTTGCGAGCGTCGCTCGTGGTTTCGTTCGGCCCGAGCAGCGACACCGCCCACAGTTGAGCGAACGTATCCGCGTCGAAGGCGTAAGCCATATCGTGCTCCGTCACGACGAACACGACATTGTGCTTCGCGCCGCCAATGGCGACATTCGACACGTACAGCGGCTCCCCATCCACAAGCCCTCGCACAGGAAGAAACCCAAGCTTGCCGAAAGTTGTCGAGTTCACGTTGCTCGGCGTCAAGCTCGTCTCGTCCAGGTTCTGGCCGGTTCGCGCATTATCGTTGTGATAGGTGAAGACGTTGATCGCACCCGGAGGCGCCGGGGGCTGTACGGTGAGCGTAGCCGTATTGCTCGTTATCGTGCCGGAAGAATTTGACACCACAACGTCAAATGTCGAACCGCTGTCGCTCGCTTGAGTCGCGGGAGTTGTATAACTCGATGAATTTGCGCCGGAAATGTTGGCGCCGTTTTTCTGCCACTGATAACTCAGCGGCGACGTGCCGATTGCCGTCACCGAAAAGGCCGCCATCTGACCGACACTTACGGACGCGCTGGCCGGCTGTGCGGAAATCGAGGGCGCGGTTGCTTTGCTGCCGCCGGAGCTGCCGCAGCCCCCCGCGAACATAGCGGCCATAGCCAATACCCGGACAAGCCGAACCTTTCGTTTGCGAGGAACCAAGGCAATATCTCCCCGACCGCAAGGAATCGAGTCTGCACCACGACACGTGCATGTCTCAATTGAAATACAGAATGCTCGATCCTGACTGAATTTGATGCCGCTATTGCCATCGCCACTTGGCGTCTATGCCGTTGTGGGGCGTCCGCGCGATTCGGCACCCACGGTCGATCGCTGCCATTTTTCATAGAGCCATGCGCCAATACGCCAGGCGAGCAAAGTCCCCACTATCCACGCATATTCGAGAGGTTTTCTCTCATCGGACTTTACCAGCCAGTAGTAATGAATCACGCCGGCGATCGCGCTGAAATAGATCGCGCGGTGCAGCATTCGCCAGCGTTTCCCGCCAAGCCGCCGAATCCATCCCGCCGTGGACGTGATCGCCAGTGGAATCATCAGCACGAAGCCCGTGAATCCAACGGTAATGAACGGCCGCTTCACCACGTCCTTCATCATCTCCGACCAGTCGAAAAACTTGTCAATGCCGATCCATGTGCTGAAGTGCAAGCAGACGTAGAAGAACGCAAAAAGACCGAACATCCGCCGGAACCGGATGAGCTGCGGCAAGCGCAACATCTTTCGCAGGGGCGCGATCGCAAGCGTGATGACCAGAAAACGGAGAGTCCAATCCCCGGTGAAATGCGTGATGAACTCGATTGGATTCGCGGTGAGATCGCCGTGAATTCCGCGCCAGACAAGATCCGCGAGCGGCAGCAGACAAAGCGCGAACACCACCACCTTCGTCCACCTATTTGTAAGGATTGCTTTCACTCACTCTCGCCTTAGCAGCTTGTTGCAAAACCTTCTTCGGTCGTCATTCTTAGCGAAGCGAAGAATCTCTCTTTGTCAAAGTGCCAAGAAAAAGAGAGATTCTTCGGGCCATAAAACGGTCCTCAGAATGACGCGGGGCTTTTTTCAACAAGCCGTTAGAAGTACTTCCGCAAGTCCATTCCGCGATACATGCCCGCCACCTGATCGCCGTAGCCATTAAACATCAGCGTCGGCCTGCGGAAAAATTCACCCAAGCGGCGTTCCTTCGCCTGGCTCCATCGCGGATGATCCACGTGAGGATTCACGTTCGAGTAGAAGCCATACTCATGCGAATTCTCGATGTTCCATGTGGCGGGAGGCTGGCCGCTGACAAATCTTACCTTCACAATGGACTTGATGCTCTTGAAACCGTATTTCCAAGGAATGACCATGCGCACCGGAGCGCCATCCTGATTCGGCAGCGTTTCGCCGTACATGCCAACCGTCAGGAGAGTGAGGGGATGCATCGCCTCGTCGAGGCGAAGCCCTTCAACGTAGGGCAACTCGATGCCGGCCTGACCTCCGAGTGGCATTTGCCGCGGATCGTAGTACGTCTCGAAGGCCACGAATTTCGCCTTTTGAGTTGGCTCGACTAGTTTCGCGATAGCGTTGAATGGATATCCAATCCATGGCACCACAATCGACCATGCCTCCACGCAGCGGTGCCGGTAAATACGCTCCTCGAGCGGCGCGAGCTTCATGATTTCATCCATTGTGAATTTGCGCGGCTTCTTCACTTCGCCTTCGACGGAAACGCTCCACGGCGACGTAACGAAATTCTTCGAGTTCTCGGCGGGGTCTTCCTTCCCCGTTCCGAACTCGTAGTAATTGTTGTAATGCGTAACATCCTTTTCGGGAGTCACTTGTTCCGTCGTGCTGTACGGCCATTTCGTGAAATTGTTCAGCTTTGACGGCGTCGAGCCGGTTCCCGGACCGGCAACGAAATTTTCGAACTTCTTCCATCCCGCGACGGCGACGGTCGTTGCCAGCAATCCCAGCAGAAAACTACGCCGGTTTGCGTAGAGCCCCTTCGGCGTAACATCGGAATACGTCAACTCGGGCCCGCGTTTCGTGAGCATCCCACTCTCCATGAGTACTTGGCATTCGATAGCAGTACGCAGATTACCCTAACTTAGATGCGCATCCGCGCCGTTGGAAGCAGCCGGTCCCTACATTCGGCGAAAACAGCCACACGCAATGACCGGGGCGGGTCGCAACGACGAAGGTAAACATTACAAGGGAATAGAGCATCGAACCAGGCGGCTAGATTGCCACCGCCCGGCTCAACGCGTGGGGAGTTAGTTCGGAAGCAGAACGGAGTCAACCACCTGAATGACGCCATTGGACTGGTAGACATTCGGCACCGTGATCGTCGCGGTCCCGCCCTTTTCGTCCTGCAATACGATCTTGCCGCCCTGCAACATCGCCGTCAGCGTACCGCCGCTTACGGTCTTGAGTTCGGCTTTGCCGTGGCCTTCTTTGATCATTTTCTTGATGTCGGAAGTGGAAAGCCTTCCGGCGACGACGTGATAGGTCAAAATCTTCTTGAGCATGTCCTGATTTTCCGGCTTCAAAAGATTGTCCACCGTGCCGGCCGGAAGCTTCGCGAACGCTTCATTCGTTGGAGCAAAGACGGTAAAGGGGCCGGGGCCTTCGAGCGTATCCACGAGGCCCGCCGCCTTGACTGCCGCGACCAGCGTCGTGTGGTCCTTCGAATTGACTGCATTTTGGATGATGTTCTTCGACGGATACATGGCCGCGCCGCCCACCATCGGGTCCTTCTGCGCGGATGCGATGGAAACGCTCGCCAGCACCATAGCTAACAGTCCAAACAACAATCTTATTTTCATTTCGTAATCCCTTCTCGAGTTGGATTGGCTTCCATCCCTAGTACGCCGCCAGAGGACATTTGGATGTCGTGAGCAAAAACAACCGGCAGGCCGATGGGAACGGCGGTCAGCAAAACTCCTGATTCTCTTGCCAGGGGATGTGCGTTTCGTGCGAATATCCGTGCGTGAAAGGGTTGACGCCACGCCAAAATCGCCTATTGCGGCCTGCGCCTCTGCTGCACGCCGGCTTTGTCCTGACAGGTATTTTCACGATTCTTCTCGGTCCGATCTTGCCCATCCTTGCTGCTCACTGGTCGCTGGTCGATTCGCAAGCGGCCGATTTTTTTGCCGCCCAATTCATCGGCACCTTCGGCGGTGTCGCACTGTCGAGCGTTTTGATTCCCCGCCGCGGCTTTCGCTCGTCGTTCGTTCTCGGCTTTTTCCTGATGGCCATGGGAGCCATCACGCTTGCCCGCGGCTCCTGGATCGCGGCGCTCGTTTCCGTTTTTCTCTATGGCGGCGGCACCGGATTTCTGACGGCCGCCACAAACCTCTGGGTCGGCGAAGCCAATCTCGACGGGAAATCGGGAGCGCTGAGTCTCATCAATTTCTCCTGGACGGTAGGAGCTGTGGCATGTCCGTTTCTAATCGAATTCTTTCGTGGCGCGCACTTCATGGAGTTCCTTGCCGTCTTGGCGATTGTCTCAGGAGCATTCGCGCTCGTATTTGCTGCCATCCCTCTAGGCGGATCTCAGCCCGAAGATAGCTCGCGAAAAGCATCCGCCGCAACGACCGTCGCGCTCGATCGGGTAGCAGTCAGTTTTGGCCTGCTCTTCTTTTTGTACGTGGGCACCGAAAATGCGCTCGGCGGATGGTTGGCCACGTATTCGCGCCGCATTCTTGCCGGGACGGGTAACCTCTGGATTGTGACGCCCTCTTTTTTCTGGGCGGGACTCCTGGCGGGCAGGGCATTCGCTCCGGCGGCCCTGAAGCGCGTTTCCGAAGCAACGATCGTCCGGGTTGGCGCCGTGCTCGGCATCGCGGGGACCGCGATCCTGATTCAAGTCACAACCCTGCGCGGCATTTTTGCCGGCGCGTTCACGGCGGGGCTCGGATGCGCCGCGATTTTCCCGGTCCTCATGGCGTGGCTGATCGTTCACTACGAATTTGACGCGCGCCTTGTTGCAGGGCGCATGCTGGCAATCGCGGAACTGGGAGCCGCGGCCGTTCCGTGGCTTGTGGGCTATTTGTCGGTGGTTTCGGGCACACTACAACGAGGGCTCGCGATTCTGTTCGCGACATTTTTGGGCGTGTTCGCGCTGGCAACCATTTCGCCGGCGTTGCGCCGCTCCGCAAAGGAAGCACGCCAAAAGCAGGATACGGATGGCAGCTTTGCTGGGCGCTGACAGACCAGGTAGAGTGAATTCCTGGCGACTCGCGGGGAACCTATTCCAGCAAGCGAATCTATTCGAGGGATTCCGGCTGCAGACCAATTCCCCGCTCACCTGCGGCCTTCTTCTCCCAGAACTTCCGAACCCAGGCTTCCCAGCTCTTTCCGGCTGCGGTATCGCGTCCGGTAAACGCGAGGGCAGCGATATCGGCATATGAGATCGATACTTTCTGGTTGGAATCTTTTTGCAGCAAACGCACAAGAGATTCGCCGAGCGTTGCCCCAGTTCGGCGGTCGAAAATGTAGCCCTCGATTGCCGTCCCATCCTTGCGCGTGATGGTCACGTCGCCGCGGTAATCAAACGCCTGCTCGAGCGCCTCACGAAGGTCGTCCTGAGTAGCCAGCTCCGGCACCCAGCCCTCGACCTCTGCGCGCGCCGTTCCGGGCGCGACTTCAAGCGCATTGGGATCCGCGGAAGCCCCGGTCGAGTAATTCTTGGGCGCCCCGCCAGAATGCATCGGTCGATCCGCCTGGCTCGTGCCGCTCATACCTGCGTCTCCTCCAACTGCCCCGAACCGGATTGGATATTCACGAGCGGATTATAAGAATGCACGGGCCGGGTTGGTTCCGTCAGCAGGCGAAGCGCGTCTTTGTCCGCGTATTTTGACGACAACGTTGCCCGCGCCGTGTTCCAAAGTCCGCGCAGCGAACTAAACGTATCGTTCACTGCCGACGCTTCGTAGCCGCTGTGAACCATGCAATTCGCGCACTTCGGATTGCCGGATTCCGTGCCGTAATTCTGCCACTCGGTCGCGTCGATCAATTCCTGAAAGGTATCCGCGTATCCGTCCTGCAGGAGATAGCACGGCTTCTGCCAGCCGAACACGTTGTACGTCGGCATGCCCCACGGCGTGCAGGCATACTCTTGCTTGCCCATCAGGAATTCGAGAAATAGCGGCGACTGGTTGAAACGCCAGGTTGGCTTGCGATTCGAGAGAATGGCGTTGAACAATCGCCGGGTCCGCGCCCGGCCGAGGAAGTGTTGCTGATCGGGAGCTTTATCGTAGGAGTACCCGGGTGAAAGCATCATGCCTTCGACGCCGAGTTGCATCATCTCGTCGAAAAACGCGCGCACACTATTCGGGTCGGCGCCGTCGAACAAGGTCGTGTTGGTGGTCACGCGGAATCCGCGCCTCAGCGCTTCCTTCACGCCATCAATGGCCTGGTCGAAACCGCCCTCGCGGCACACTGAGAAATCATGGTGTTCGCGCTGGCCGTCCACGTGAACGGAGAACGTCAAGTACTTGCTGGGCTTGAAGAGGTGAATTTTTTCCTTCAGCAGCAGCGCGTTCGTGCAGAGGTAAATGTACTTCTTGCGCGCCACAAGTCCTTCAACGATCTTGTCGATCTTCGGATGCATCAATGGTTCCCCGCCCGGGATTGACACCATCGGCGTGTCGCATTCATCCACGGCGCGGAAGCACTCTTCCGGACTCAATTCCTTCTTCAGGATGTGCGCCGGGTATTGAATCTTGCCGCATCCCGCGCACGCCAGATTGCAGCGGAATAACGGCTCGAGCATCAGCACGAGCGGGTACCGCTTTCGGCCCTTAATCTTCTGCTTCACGACGTACGTTGCTACCGTCCACATCTGTGACACCGGAACAGGCACTCTAACGCCTCCTGATGCAGTGAGTTTTCTTGCAACTCACGAATCGCTTGGTTTTTGCAGCGCCGAGCCTTAGCTCGGCATCCCATCCTGAAGGGTGCCGCCACGTGAGTTCTTCCAGCAGCCTGTAGGGCCTTGCCGACCTGCTGCGAAGTAGCCGTGATCTTTCGCCAAGAACAGAGTATAGTACAAATCGATCGCGAAAGCGAAGTCTCTTTCGTGTTTGTGACACTCGCGACGTAGAATCCAAGAACATGGACCAGCCCATTCCAATCGAAAAACTCCGCAATCGAGATTCTTCGTCGTATGTGCGGAGCAATGCCCGCAGGAATCCGGTGCAAGGGCGAAGCCATGAGACCGTGGAGCGCATCGTTCAAGCGGCCTCGAAATTCCTGGCAACGAAACCGCTCGACGAGATCACCACCAGTCGGATCGCACAGGAAGCGGCGGTATCGGTAGGCGCCCTCTATCGCTTCTTCCCCGACAAGCAAGCCATCATCGACGCCATTGCCGTTCGCCGCATCGAGGAATTTCGCGCCTCGTTCGAGAGCCGGATGGCGGAAGTCAATTTCAGCGATGGCCCCGCGTTCTTGGGAGCTGTGGTCGACGCCTTCGTCGCATTTCTCGAATCGCATCCGGATTTCCGCACGATCGCATTCGGGCAAGTCAGCGCGGGCACCAGGACGCGACAGGCGAATCCAAATGTTGGTGGGGCGGGATTGGTGAAACGGTTTATGGTTGAAACGCTCGGAATGCAGGACGTGTCCGGGCTCGATCTGCGCCTCCGAATCGCCATCGAGGCAGGCGAACGCCTGTTCGCTTACGCGTTCGAGCAAACCGATGCCGCGGAACGCGCGCGCACCGTCGAAGAAATGAAGCGCCTTCTGTCCGGCTATCTATTTTTGTCCTGACGCTTCAGCCTGCTATTTCGTCTACCAACTAAACTTTGCTCCCAGTTGGATGTGCCGAGAGCCTCCCGAGCCGATGACTGGGTTAGAGGCCGCCACGTCGGGCGTACCAGCAATAATTCCGGCGCTGCTGTTGCTAGACAAATCATTATTCAGCGTGAATACATCAAAGTTCGGATGGTTCAAAAGGTTGAACACTTCCCCGCGGAGCTGTAGCTTCAATCGCTCGTTAATATTCCAAAGCTTGGACAGAGAAAAATCCCAGTTCTTAAACGTGGGTCCGCGGAAAATATTGCGCCCGGCATTGCCGAAAGTACCGAACGCCGGAGCGGTCAATATAGTTCCATCCTGAATGTAACAGCCGGTATTCGCCAGCATATTCACAGCGCCCGCGCCTCCAGCCTTTTGAGCGGCTTGAATGCACTGTTGGTTGCCGCCAATCACATTTCCGCTGCTGTCGGTGAGAAACGCACCCGAGCCTATGAATGGAATCGGCGTTGAGGTGGACCAATGAATGTTCTTCGGGCTGCCCGTGATATCCCAGCGGTCTTCGAATATGCCAGTTGCGCTATTGTCATCCACAAAATCGTTCAGAGTGTACGGTTCGCCGCCCTCGAGCATCACGATGCTCGTTACTTCCCAGCCTTGCAAAAGCTGCCATTTGCTTTCCACCGACGGCAAGTCGTAAGTTGCGGAAAAAGTGAATCGATTGCGGATATCGAAATCGCTGTTGCCCCTCTCGCCCGCGAAATTCAGGCTATTCTGCGGAAAAGGCGCAACGTTGTTAGTGGCCGTGTCAATCGCGTGCGCGTACGTGTAGCCCGCAAGCAAGTAGATCCCATGCGAGTAGCGTTTGGTCACCGTCGCTTGCAAGGAATGATAAATGGAACTTGATTGGTTATCCAAAAGATCCACTTGCCCCAGATAAGGGAAACACGGGCCTCCTCTGCCAATTCCGCCGACGTTAAGTGAAGCAGGACAATTCAGAAGGAAAGGCCTGGCAGCCTGTTCGCAGTCAGAAAAATCTCCGTTGAAAAATCCGCCCGAATTGTTGATGCATGGGGCGCTGACTGACGGAAGCGGCTGATTTTCATCAATATTTCCGTATAGATCGATCCCGCGGTTGGCAACGTAGGCCACCTGCAGAAAAGTGCTTGGCGCTAGTTGTTGTTGAATGTTCAGGTTCCAATTCGCGACGTAAGGTGTCGCCAAATGCGTTGTTGCGAAGATGCTGCAAGGATTACCGGACACGATCGGCGGAAAGGTACTTCCCGAAGTCTGTGGCGCCGAGCAGCCGGCGCCCTTGCCTACTCCGCTTGGGAAAATAGGTCCCGGATTCGGATTTCCCGCAGTCGGCCAATTAATTAGCGTCGTGTCGCTGGAAATATCGAGGAAGCTTGTGATGGTGCCATTTCCGGGAGTCACGCCGAGGCTCCCGGCTGTGGGGTTCAGGTTCAAGCCGCCGCCGCTGAACATAAACGTGCGGATCGAGGGCTGTTCAAAAATAATCCCGCCTCCCGCGCGGAGCACGGTCTTGCCATTGCCGAAAATATCCCAGGCGACGCCCAGGCGGGGAGAGAGGTTATTGTAATTCGTCGGGTAAACAGAACTCAGACCGCGGCCAACCTGGATGATTCCCGGATTTGGCCCCGTCGGCACAAAATTAGCGAGGAGATTGCGCGAATCCTGAATGGGGGCCGTTATATCGTACCGGAGTCCCATGTTGAGAGTTAGCCGCGGCCGGATCCGATATTCGTCCTGCGCAAAGAAACCTACGGACTTCAAGCTGACGTTGCGCTGCGGGTCGCCATAGAGACGTTCCCACTTCCGTACGTTACCCGAAGTGAAATCCTCGAGCGATCTGAAGTCAACCCGCCCGCGTCCCTCGGTGGCGCGAAAATAATTGACATTGCCATAGCGAAAATCGCCGCCAAACCGCAGACTGTGCTTTCCGGCTGTAAAGGACGCGGCATCGGAAATGTTCTTGGTTCGACTTGGGGTCGTCTCGAGAGGCCAACTCGAGTTTCCTCCCATGTAATTGAAATTTGAACCTGGAGTGATTCGGGGGAAGCCGAATAGCCGCGGATCGGTGACGCCAGTATTAACGCCGTAGCCGGTTAGCGGATTGACGTTATGATCCAGCGGCTGGATCGCTTCCCAGAAGTAGTTATAGCTGAAGCGCGCCTGGTTGGCCCATTGTGAGTTCGGCGTCCACGTCCAACCGACTCCAAACACTTGCGTTAGAGGACTCGCGGTTGACCTCCATTCCGGGCGGAGCGGCACGGTGTCTTCCTCGATCTCGGTGGTGTTCGCGTAAATGAAGCTTGCAGAGAGCGTATTATGTTCGTCCAGTATGTAGTCGGTTTTTGCGACCAAATTGTCGTTGCGATTTGTGTTGTTGAAATCGAAATCGATGAGAGCCGGATCGCTCTGGCTCAATGTGAATCCCGGGTTGGGAAGGAACAGCTTTGCCAGATTTAGGCTGAGAGGGCTACAGCCTCCATTTGCCAGACAACCCATCGCGGGATCATGTACGGCATCGACTATGCTCAAGTCGGCTGGAAAGCTACCCGAAGGCAATTGGCTCGCCCGCGATTCCAACGAAACGGTCACAGGACTGTCGGCTCCGAACGGGTTGCCCACTTTATCTCGCAAGCCTTCATAATTTACAAAGTAAAACCACTTATCTTTCTTGATTGGGCCGCCCAGCGACGCGCCAAATTCGTGCATAAGCAGAGCTGAAACCGGACTCCCTACCGGGTCGAAGAAATTCCGCGCATCGAAGGCGCTGTTGCGATGGAAATAGTATGCTGAGCCGTGAAGCTCGTTGGTTCCCGATTTGATGCCGATGTTCACGACCACGCCGGGCTTCACCCCATAATCAGCGTCAGGACTCTCCTGCGTGTTGAACTCCTGGATGGAATCAAGCGGTAGGAGGCTCGCAGGAGTGCCTTCGATTCCGGCGTCATTCATCACACTTTCTCCGTAATACACATCCATGTCGTCCGCGCCGTCAATGTAGAAATTGTTGTCGTCCGCCCGATTGCCGTTCGAGGTGATCGACTGGAATCCGCCCCCTGGCGTGCGCTGCACTCCTGGGTGGAGCATGAGCAAGTTCTGAAAATCACGGCCTTGCACGGGCAGTTCAGTTATCGCCTTATTAGAGAGCACACCGTTTAATGTCGTGTCCATAGTGTCGGTCAGTGGAGCTTCCGAGCTTACTACGATGGTCTGGCTGACGTCGCCCGGCGAAAGCTGGAAATCGGCCCTCACGGCCAGTCCGACTTCGATTTGCAGTCTCTGCCGAACCTCTGTCTTGAAATGCGGCGCGTCGACGGTCACCGAGTAGAACCCCGGATCCAATCCCGGCGCAACGTAATCTCCGGTCTGATTCGTGTTGAGAATTCTCTGCGCCTGCGTGCCCAGGTTCTGGATCGTAACCGTGGCGCCCGGGATCACGCCGCCGCTCGAATCGGTCACTCTCCCGCTGATCTGTCCTTGCGACGTCTGCGCGAACGCGCCTTGCAGTGCGAATAGGGCGATCGCCAAAAACAGCGCCAAGCATCGAAATGATTTCATCTGCCACCCCCGGGAGTCTGGGAAAATTTTAGAATCTTCGTAAACCTATTGGTTCTGATCTAAGTATGATTTTGGAAAATCGACGGAATTCCAACCGGCTGGGTGCGGCGGCCTGCCTTATAAACCCGCTTCAAACATCCCAAGGTCAATGTTTGAAGCCCGCGTCACGCGGACTGCTAGCTCTGACATGCACCGCAGAACGCAAATAGGAGGGAGGCACATGGCTATATGGATTGCGATGAGCGCAAATTAAAGCAGTTTCGACTGAAAGTCAATTCAAACCTTGAATAAGCTCTTTCGATTTCCGAAATCGATGAGAGCAAATCTGTCGTATACTCCGGCCATGATTTCACGAAACCAGCGATTCAAGAGTCTCGCTTTCGCAATTTTCTTGAGTGCTCCCGTCCTGTGCCTTGCGCAATCCACAACCAACGACGGTCTCCAAACTTGGAGCGCTGCCGCAGTGAAATCCACGCCGCCAACAGCGCCGACTTTCGTGGCGCTCCTGCTCGGCGGTAATGGCGAAGTCGACGACGCCGTGCGTTCCTTTTGCAGCCATTCGGGAGGCGGCGAAATCGTTGTGTTGCGCGCCAGCGGAGCGGACGGGATGAATCCGTATTTGCACCAACTTTGTCCGCAAAACTCGGTGACAACGCTGCTTATCACGTCCATTGCTGGCGCGAAGAATCCAGTCGTCACGCGGCACGTCCGAGACGCCCACGCGATCTACATTGCCGGTGGCGACCAATCCAACTACGTCAAAATGTGGTCCGGAAATTCATTGCAAAAGGAAATCGATCAAGACGTGGCGCGCCGCGTGCCGATTGGAGGGCTCAGCGCTGGGCTCGCCGTGCTCGGGCAATACGTGTTTTCGTCCCGGCTCGACACCGTCACCAGTCCACAGGCATTGGCGAATCCCTACGACCCGAGGGTTACGCTGGAACGGAGATTTCTGACGGTTCCTGTTCTTAAAGGCGTGATCACCGATAGCCATTTTTCGCAGCGCGAACGCATGGGCCGATCCATGGCGTTTCTGGCACGGATCGTCCAGGATGGCTGGGCAAAGAAGGTACACGGTATCGGCATCGACGAAACCACGGCTGTCCTGATCGGCGGGGACGGCAAAGCAACCGTCTCGGGCAAGGGCTCGGCGTACTTTTTCACTCTGGATCATCGTCCCGAACTTTGCGCGCCAGGCAAGCCGCTCACCGTTCGCCGAATCACCGCTTACAAACTCCCCGGGGGCGATGCCTCGAAGTTCGATCTCAAGTCCTGGACCGGTTCCGGCGGCTCCAATTTTACCGTCGACGTTATTGACGGAAAAATGACCCAAACCGGTCAGTAATTGCTACGCCGAGCGTACCCGCCGATCGCCAGAGCCCAATGTGCGTTCGTGCGTTTTCTGTTGTTTCTATCTCCAGCCTGCTGGTGGATCCGATGCAAGGCTCAAATCCTGGCGAAGTCCTACACGCGGGCTTCGCGGAGGAAGCGGGCGGCTTCCTCGGGAGGCGTGGGATTGATGTAGAAGCCTGTACCCCATTCAAAGCCCGCAACCTTCGTTAGCTTCGGCATCATCTCGATATGCCAGTGATAATGATCGTTGATCTCTTCGCCGATGGGCGACGTGTGGATGACGTAGTTGTATGAGGGGAATGCTAGCACGTTGTCGAGGCGCTTCAGAAAATCGCGAAGCACGCGGGCTAGATTGCCGTAGTACGGCGTGGGCATGTTTTCGAATGCAGAACTGTGCTGCCTAGGGAGAATCCAGGTCTCAAACGGAAAGCGCGGCGCGTAGGGAGCGAGCGCGATGAAATGCTCGTTCTCGAGAATCATGCGCGTGGCCCCCGCGATTTCCTGATGAATCATATCGCAGAAGATGCAGCGCTCTTTTTCGTCGTAGTAGCGCTTGGCGTTATCCACTTCCTCTCGCACTCGCTTGGGAACGATCGGCAGCGCGATCAATTGCGAGTGCGTGTGTTCGAGCGATGCACCGGCCGGCTCCCCGTGATTTTTGAATAGCAGGATGTAACGGAAACGGCGGTCGTTTTTCAGGTCGAGCATGCGGTCGCGATAGGCCCACAGAACTTCCTCAACGGATTTGTCCGATAGGCCCGCCAATGTGCTTTGGTGATCCGGCGTTTCGATGATCACTTCGTGCGCGCCGACTCCGTTCATCCGGTCGAAGAGGCCTTCGCCTTCGCGGTCGAGCCCGCCTTCGATGCCCAACGCGGGAAATTTATTGGGCACCACTCGCAGCGACCACCCGGGCGTGTTCTTGCCGCTGCCGTTTCGTCCATAGGTCAGAATTTCGGGCGGAGTCTTTCCCTCATTGCCCGGACAGAATGGGCACAACCCAACGCCCTTGATCTGGACGCTCTCGCGGGCGAAATCGTTCGGGCGTTTCGAGCGATCCGTCGAGATGATGACCCAGCGGCCCGTGATTGGATCCTTACGAAGTTCCGGCAAAACGTTCCTCCCTCGCTGCGACTACCCTTGCTTCTCTGCCTGCAAACGGCAATTCGGCGCAGGCGTCATTTTACTACGCTGCGGCGGTATTGGCATCGAACAGAAAGAGTCGTGTTAGATGTACGCAAATGCCGAGATCCTCAACGGATCATCCGGATGGCCAAAATTAGTGTGTCTCGATTGCGAATGCGTTTCTGTGAAGGCGAATGCACGGCTTTGCGCCAGCCCGTGTCTCGATCGCCAAAATATCGAAACGGTAGGCTGCCGGTTCTAGCCGGCGCACGCGGATGAATTGCTGCGCCATGCGCGCGAGGTTGCGGCGCTTGTAGATGTTCACGGCATCTTCCGCGGACGGCTGGCCCGCCCCGGTCGCCGAGCGGGTTTTCACTTCCACAAACGCGAGAACGGGCCCGTCGTAACCGACGATGTCGATTTCACCGTGCACCCCGGGGAGCGTGAAATTGCGCGCGATGAGCGTGTATCCCTGGCGGCGAAGATACCAGTAGGCGTAGGTCTCGCCCCGAACTCCGGTGCGTCGCGCGCGGACCTTCGCGGAGTCGTTGCCCTGCGATTCCACCGCCAGACCTTTGCGGGCGGCGAAGTTCACCATCGCGAATATAAGGCGAACGTACAAGATCTCTTCGACGAACTTAGGGATAAGTCCGCGCTACGGCGATGCTCGGCGGCTGCGTCACTTTACGACCTCGAGATTCCATTCCACCGTCTTGCCACGAATCACGAAGCTCAGATAATACTCCCAGAATTTCCGAAACCAGCGAAAGCGATTGACCATGAATTGAAAACCGAACGCGCGCCAGATTCGCAGCAGTTCGACGTGAACTCGCCGCTCGCGGTATTGGGCCGGAGCGTAATAATCGTATTCGGCGGGCTTCTCGCTGAAAAACCACAGCGAAAAGCTCGAAAGATGCCAGCGGTGCGCCGGGCTGCAATAGGACGCGTGGTCTGTATAGTGCGGCGTAACGATCGTCACCACTGCTCCGGGCTTCGCAACGCGATGGACTTCGCCGAGAACGCGAAAAATATTATCCACCTCCTCGATGATATGCACGAGGCGAACCTGCTCGAAACTGCTGTCGCGGAATGGAAGAGTTTTCGTCCAATCGCACAGCACGTCGGCCTGCCCCGCGGCGCTCATGTCAATACCGATCGAGCTTGGGAATTTTTTCCTGCCGCAGCCGATGTCCAAAATGCGCGCCATCGGAATTACTTGATGACCTCGAAAGTGAATTCCATCAATTTCCCGCGGATGATGAAACTCAAGTAGTGCTCCCAGAACTGGCGGAAAATGCGGCTGTGATTTACTAGAAATTCGAAGCCGAGTGCGCGCCAAAGCTTGAGCAAACGCACCTTAACGTGCGTTTCGCGCATGCGGACTTTGGTGTACCACATATCGCGGCCGTGCATTCCTCCAGGATAAAAGTAAATGAACGAGTAGGTGTTCAGATGCCAGCGGTGGGTGGGATCGCGGAAGGAGCTGAAATCGGTGTAATGCGGAGTAGCTAGAAAAATTGTGCCGCCGGCGCGCGTGATCCTGTGGAACTCTTCCATCGTGGCGATGATATCGGCCACGTGCTCGATCACATGTTCCCCGCGAACGTGGTCGAACGAGTTGTCGCGAAACGGAAGCCCGCCCCGGTCCAGATGGCAAATCACGTCGGCTGCCGTCGCCGGATTCATGTCGAGGCCGATCGAGCCGGGATATTTCTGCGGCCCGCAGCCAACGTCCAGGATTCTCGGCAAATCATCCTCCGGGGGAGATGAAATTCAGCCTGTGATTATGTGCAACGCAATAGATTCTGTCATCCACAATTAAGCGGCGATATCGGTGCGTTTTCGCGTCAGGCCCGAGGGCAAATCACGCCAATCAGCAAGAGTGGGATGTCCGCACACACACGCGGCTGTGCGCGATACATCCAATTCGGGGCCTTCACTCCGAATGGCGATCCCGCTCAAGAAGCCTTCTGCAAAGTTAGAGGGAACGCTCGATTTCGGTGATGATTCCGTCGAGCGTGCGAATCGCAAATGCCGCCTGTTCCTCGTCGACCATCAGCGGCGGTGCAAGACGAAGAGAATTTTCTCCCGCGCCTAGAACGAGCAGTCCCTTGTGGAATGCCATCTCAACCACGCGATTGCGGAGGTCGGGTGCTTTTTCTTTGGTCTTGCGATCGCGCACGAATTCGATTCCGATCATCAACCCTTTGCCGCGGATGTCGCCGACAATCTTGTGGCTCTCGCGCCATCCTTCAAGCCGCTTCGAGATAAATTCACCCATGCGCGCGGCATTGGCGATGTACTCCCGCTCGAGCAGGCTAATCGTAGCGAGCGACGCCGCGATGCAAACCGGATTGCCGCCAAACGTGGACGCATGCGCACCAGGCTTCCAATTCATAACGTTCGCCTTCGCAATCATCGCGCTAAGCGGCATGCCGGAAGCGATTCCCTTCGCCGTGCAAAGAATATCCGGCTCGACTCCGGCGTGATCCGCAGCCCACCACTTTCCGGTGCGCCCCATGCCGGATTGCACTTCGTCGAAAACCAGAAGGATGCCGTGCTTCCTGCAAATTTTTTCCAGGCTCTGCAAGAATTCCGCAGGCGCGGGCATGTAGCCGCCCTCGCCCTGGATCGGCTCGATCACGATTGCCGCAACATCTTCCGGATCAACAAGCCGCTTGAACAGCTCGCCTTCGAGGTAGCCAAGGCAATCGGCTGCGGCATGTTCGGGACGAATTCCGTACGCTCCGCGATACGTGTTCGGATAGGGGGTGTGGAACACGCCGCCGAGAAGCGAGCCGAAACCCTTACGCTGGACTGCCTTGCTCGCGGTGAGCGAAAGAGCGCCCATCGTGCGTCCGTGGAAGCAGCCGTTGAACGCGATAAGTTTGTCTCGCTTCGTGTGATATCGCGCGAGCTTAATCGCCGACTCGATCGCCTCGGCGCCTGAATTTCCGAAGTAGACGCGCTTCGCGTCTTTTCCGGGAGCGATGGAAGCCAGTTTCTCGGCGAGCTCGACCAGGTTCGGATAATAGAAATCCGTGCCGGACATGTGAATCAATTCAGCAGCTTGCTTCTGGATGGCGGCGACGACCTCGGGATGGCAGTGGCCTGTAGCAACAACGGCAATGCCCGCTGCGAAATCCAGGAACTTATTGCCGTCCACATCTTCGATCACCGCGCCGCGGCCAGTCTTGGCGACCAGTGGATAGTCGCGCGTGTAAGACGGCGATAGGACTTTATGATCCCTATCAACGATTTGTTTTGCTTTGGGGCCCGGTAGCGACGTGATGACCTGCGGCAGCTTTGATTCGACTTTCGTTTCGATCGCTTGCATGTCTTTCCTCCAGAAATCGATTTCGACCGGCGCGCGCAGTCCGGTTCCAGCCGGAGGCATGCCGCGTACGAAACTCAGAGGAAAGGTTACTTAGTCAACGCCGTAGAGATTGGGGCGTTCGTGAGCGGGTTCGCTATGCAGCGACATCGGGTGCTTCGCAGAGATTGTCATTTGTATTTCCAACGGACGTTGCCGTCCCGCGTATCTTCCACAATGATACCAGAATCCGTGAGTTGCTGCCGGATTTCGTCAGAGCGTTTGAAATCGCGGCGGCGGCGGGCGGCGTTGCGCTCCTCAATAAGAGCTTCGATCCGATCGGACGTCATGCGCGCTTCCGCGGAGCCAAAGCCAACCTCGCGCATTCTCTCGGCATCATCGTCCGTGAGCACCGCGAGGATGCCATCGAATTGTTCCATCGATGCGACCAGGCGCGTGGCGTCCTGCTGGCGCAATTCTCCGCGATCCATGGCGGTATTGGCATCGCGGACAAGATCGAACACCGCCGCGAGCGCCACCGCCGTATTGAGGTCATCGGCTAGCCCTGAGTCAAAATCGGCCTCGGCCTTTGCGGCGCGCCGCTCCATTTCAGGCTTCGAACCCGCGGGGAGTTTCTCCTCTTTTAGCCGTGTGAAGAAATTGCGCAGCCGCTCGACGGAACTTTCGGCTTGCTTCAGGCTGTCGGCGGTGAAATTGAGCTGGCGGCGATACGGAACCGAAAGAAGAAGAAAGCGAATCGTCGAGGGCTTCTGGCCTTTGGCGAAAAGATCGC
Source organism: Candidatus Acidiferrales bacterium (assembly GCA_050747005.1). GTDB lineage: Bacteria > Acidobacteriota > Terriglobia > Acidiferrales > UBA7541 > Palsa-295. The sequence continues at coordinate 23,731 of JBOGNE010000054.1, read as the reverse complement.
GCAACGTGAAAAAGTTGCCGAGCGATTTCGACATCTTTTCGCCTTCAACGATCAGGTGCTCGGCATGAAGCCACAGTCGCACGAACGGCTTCCCCGTCGCGGCCTCGCTCTGTGCAATTTCGTTTTCGTGATGGGGGAAGGCGAGGTCCACGCCTCCCGTGTGGATATCGATCGTATCGCCGAGATACTTCATGGACATCGCGGAGCATTCCACGTGCCAGCCGGGGCGGCCCGCGCCGATGCGCGTTTCCCAGAAGTGTTCGCCGGGCTTCGGAGCTTTCCAAAGGGCGAAATCGCGCGCATCCGCCTTTTCGTATCGGTCCACGTCCACGCGGGCGCCGGCCTGAATGCCCGCTACATCGATTTTCGAAAGCCTTCCGTAGGCCGGAAATTTCGCGATGCTGTAGTAAATAGAGCCCTCCCTCGAATAAGTAAAACCCTTCTTCTGCAAGACTTCGATCAAATCGACCATGTCATCGACGTGATCGGTGGCGCGAACGATTTCCTCGGGCATTTCGAGACCCAGCGCCTTCATGTCATCGAGGAACGCCTGAATATATTTCTCGGTGTACTCACGAATCGAAATTCCCGCGGCGGCCGCATTCTGGATAATGCGGTCGTCCACGTCGGTGAGGTTCATCACTTGCAGGACGCGATAACCGCTGGCATGCAGGAACCGCCGTAGGACGTCCTGGAAGACGAACGTGCGAAAATTTCCAATGTGAGCAAAGTCGTAGACCGTGGGTCCGCACGTGTAGATGCGGACTTCGCCCTTGTGCAGCGGTTCGAGAAGCTCGAGGCGGTTCGTCAGCGTGTTGTGGAGGCGTATCTCGCGCATTTTCGGGGCGAATCGAAAAACGTCATTCTACCGGACGCTGCGCCTCGCGGCAAACGCGGCGGGCGTGATCTGTCTGGTGGACGCGAGTTATGGATTGAGTTGTACCCGGCGGCTCACTATCGTTTTATCGCCGTCCTGCGCCTGCGTCGCGGTGAGCGGACGGGATTTCAGAAGGGGCAGTCCTTCGGCAGGCAAGCCGTAGGAGCGATCGGCGGCGTAAACCTGCACCGGCTTGCCAACCGGCAAGCGAAACCGGATCTCAATGCCCTTCGCCGGCATCGTGACGCAATCGTACGCGGTCCATCCGTTCAAGAATCGCTTGACGGATTCCGATTCGGGCTGCAGCGGTTGGCCTTCAATTTCAACGGAATCCACGCCGGAATTTGGGGGGAATAGTGTCGTCGCCGCAGGCGCTCCCCGTTCGGAACGGAGAAGCGCGCGATAGCTTCGTTCATTTCCAGCGACAGCCGATTCAAGAATCGTAAACGTCGGTGCGGCAAGATCGACCTGCGGGGCGGCGGTGAGATACGGGCTATCAATGAACCATGGCAAGGGCCCCTTCTCCGGGCGGTGGAACGGTGCGGCCACGCCGATGGGCTCCGGCAAACGTCCCGATGCCGTGAATACCAGCCATTGAGCTTTTCCCGAATCGCCGTCGCGCCAGTAATCGATGTTCACATGCTCCGGTACCTTGGCCGAAAATGCAGGCACCACCACGGCGAGAAAAGCAGCCAGGATCGTCAACGCAATCGGAATTCCCAGCGCCGCGAGGCGCGACAAACCAGGCGCGTCGTCGAGATCGGCCAGCAGCGGCGCGAGAGGCGTGAGCAGCACGGCAATCACCAGCGCGATGGCGGGCAGGAAGCGGTTTCCAAGCGCCGTGTAAAGCATCAGAACCGGCGCAAAGCCCACAATCGCCGCAATCGCGAGAGGCAAAATAGCCGGAATCCACGAACCGCGAGTGAAGCCGCGACGGCGCATTGTGAACGGAAGCCCCGCAAGTCCCGCTACCGCGCTGGGAATCAGGACAGCATAGCTGACGCCAGGCAAGCGCCAGGCAAGCACAAGCGACAGTATTGCCCACCACACCCATACGCCCGCCCACAAGCCCCAAAAACCTGCCGCTCCGCTGAAACTGCGCGCGATAATTACAACAATGGTGAGGCCCAGAAGCCAAAAAGCCGCCACCAGCGGAACCGGATGAGCGACCCAGTTGACAGGAATCGCTCCCGGCAACCGAACGAGCAACCGCAGCAACAGCGCCAGGACGATTGTCGCAAATAGCGCGATGGGCCATTGAAACAATCCTCGCGCGAAGGCGCCCAGACCCAGCCGCTTGCTCCAAATCATCCATACGATTTGGAATACCAGGAGAACTAACACCGCCCACGCGAGATTTTGGGACCACGCCGCCGGCCACCAGATCGTCCGTCGCCCAAAGAGATCGAAGAAGACAGCTTCACGCCGCGGCGGATTCGTAAGATCGGAATTTGCAAGCGCCAAAACCGACGGCAATGCGTTGTCTCCGTGATGCTGCAGCGTCCGGGGGTCCGCATTTCCGAGATTATCGAGCGGCGTGTGGTAGTCGGCTACGTGGCCGATGTTCGCAAAGTTCAGTCCCTGATAATCGGCCGCCTTGAAGACCGTGAAATCGGTGTCGTTCGGCAGCCGCTTGTATGCGGTATAAAAAATCGAGCTGGTGGCCGGATGCCGCACATTCCTCGCGTAGAGGCGCACGACCCACTCGTTCGCGCTGCCCGTTTCAAACATCAAACTGGCTCCCGAAGAACCGCGGGCATCGATGTTTACCGCAGCCCGTAATTCTTTCGCCCACGGATGCTGTTCAACGAACAGACGCGCGCCGAGAAGGCCGGCCTCTTCGCCGTCATCAATGAGAAAAATGATCGAATGGCGGGGGCGCGGCAGCGACTTCAGCGCGCGGGCAATTTCCAGCACCGCGGCAACGCCGGCGCCATCGTCGGAAGCTCCCGGGCCGGCAGGAACGGAGTCGTAATGCGCGGCGAGTAAAACCGCGGGACCAACCTCCGTGCCGTCGAGTCGCGCGACAACATTGTTCACGGTTGCGCATGTTCCGTACTCGCTGCACGCAAAGCCAGTCTGTACTTGCGGATCGTAGCCGGACTTTTGCAGTTCCTCGATAACCCGGTCGCGCACCGCATCGTTCGCGGGGCTCCCTGTGGGATGAGGAATCCCGTCACCGACGAGGAGACTTAGAACTTCGCGGGCGCGAGCGCCGGAGAATTGCGTGGCGGGCGCGCCAGCGGGGACGACGTTGGGTGGTTGTGAACCCTCATAGGAAAGAAACAGAATCGCGCCCAGAATCGCCAGCGCGAAGAGAATGCGGCGGGTTCCTGGGGCCTTGCCGGCGTCCAAAAGTCCTCCGTGGGCGTCATGCTAGGACGCGGCCATCGGCAAGTCAATCAGCAAAGATTCTTACGGTGTTTTCCTTGGCCGGATGACGAAGGCCCGCGGAACCGTCGGTTTGCCACGGCACGCAGAAAGCGCATAAACGCGCGGAATCCGCCAGGCAAAATTGGACAAAGGAAAGACACCCGCCGGACGGCCGTGGTGATATTTCTGTTCCGGTTCGAAGTTTCTGACCTATCAGGTGCCGGAGGTTGTGTAGGACTACAGGCGACTGTGCTAGAATTCCGGCATTCATGGAACGAGCGAGAGATTTTCTGGGCGGCGCGCTTCGGCAACTCAAGCGCCCCGAAGCATCGTTAGCGTGGCTTGCGGCGGCGTGGCCGGGCATCGTCGGCACGGCGCTCGCCGCGCATACCCGCCCGGTTCGCTGCCAATCGGGACGCCTTGAAATTATCGCCGACGGCAACGCGTGGAAGAACCAGATCGAATCGATGACCGGAGAATTTTGCGCTCGCGTGAACCGCGAATGGGGAGGCAATCTGGTGCGTGAAGTGAGATTTGAGGCTTCGAACAGCTCCCCAAATCGGGTATCGCGCAAGAACGACAACGAACACACGCCCTTTATTCGCCGTCGCAAGATTTAGGTCACCGCTCCGTTCACCTTGCGTTGAAAATTCTCTGCATTAACATGGCTGTGTCGACGTTCGATCGAGACGCATTGGAGAAGGAATGACGATTAGCCGCGATGATGTAGCGCGCGTCGCCGAATTGGCGCACCTCGAACTCTCGCCCGAGGAAGTCGAAATGTACCTCGGCCAGCTTGATGACATACTCAGCTACATCGACAAGCTCAAGCAGTTGGACGTGGCGAATGTCGAACCGATGGCCCAAGTCGCCTTTACTCGCGGCGTGATAGACACGAATACAGGAGCGATCGAACGAACGAGCTTTGATGCTCTGCGCGAAGACACGCCTCGCCCGTGCGATGTGGCGCAAGCGGTCCTTGAAGAAGCTCCTGACGCCACAAAACCCTTTTTCCGCGTACCCAAAGTGATTGAACGATGAGCGCGTCGGCTTCTTGGACCGTGGACGGCGTTCGCGACGCGCTTCGCAGCAAGACGATTTCGGCCCGCGAACTGACGGGGGACTTCTATAGTCGCATCGAGCGGCGCAATCCCGAATTGAATGCGTTCCTGGCCCTCTCACCGGAGCGCGCCTACGCTCAAGCGGAGCGGATCGACGCAGTGATCGCTCGAGGTGAGGATCTTCCCGCACTCGCGGGAGTGCCCGTGGCGCTCAAGGATGTCCTGAGCTCGAAGGGCATTCGCACAACGTGCGGCTCGAAGATCCTCGAGAACTATACCCCGCCCTACGACGCGACGGCTGTCGCGCACCTTGACCGGGCCGGCGCCATTATCCTCGGCAAAACAAATTGCGACGAATTTGCCATGGGCAGCTCGAACGAAAACTCAGCATACGGCCCCGTACGGAACCCTGTCGCGCTCAACCGTGTTCCGGGCGGCTCGAGCGGAGGCTCAGCTGCGGCAGTGGCAGCTGGATTGGCGGTGGCGGCTCTCGGGACCGATACAGGAGGCTCGATTCGTCAGCCGGGTGCCTATTGCGGCATCCCAGCCATGATGCCAACATACGGCCGCGTATCGAGATATGGTCTAATCGCCTTCGCCTCCTCGCTTGACCGCATCGGACCTCTAACGACCAATATCGCGGACGCTGCGGCGATGATGTCGGTTATCGCTGGCCACGACCTTAACGACTCGACCTCGGCGGATGTGCCCATTTCCGATTACTCGGCGGGGGTGGAAAAACCGATTGCTGGGCTGCGAATCGGAGTGCCGGCGGAGTATTTCGGTGAAGGGATTAACGCGGAAGTAAAGGAGAAAGTTCTCGCTGGGATCGCCCTCCTGGAAGCACTCGGCTGCGAACGGGTTCCTCTCCGTATGCCGCATACCCACTACGCGATCGCTGCCTATTACATTATTGCCACGGCGGAAGCCAGCTCCAATCTCGCGCGCTACGATGGCGTCCGCTATGGATTACGAATCCCGGGAGCCACCCTGACGGAGATGTACCGCAAAACCCGCGAGCGCGGCTTCGGACCGGAAGTGAAGCGCCGCATCATGCTGGGAACTTACGCGCTCTCCGCCGGTTATTACGAGGCTTATTATTTGCGCGCGCAAAAAGTTCGGTCGCTGATCGCTCGTGATTTTTCCGACGCGTTTCAGAAGGTGGATGCGATCGTCACGCCCACGGCGCCCACGCCAGCCTTCCTCATCGGAGAAAAAACAGCCGATCCTCTGCAGATGTATCTAGCTGATATCTATACCGTGACAGGCTCGCTTGCAGGTATCCCCGGTATCTCGGTACCGTGCGGGAAGACGCAGGCCGGACTTCCGATCGGGCTGCAAATTTTTGGGCGGCATTTCGATGAGGCCCGCGTGCTGCAGATTGCACGCGCTTTCGAGAGGGCGGGTGGCTTTACGATTTAATCGCAGGAAGCTCACTCCATCTGCAAGCTGCTTCGAACTGCTTACTTGAATCATGGAGTTATGCTGAAACCGTTGCGCAAACTCCATGAAATAGTAGATGCGTATTGCACAAGCTAGCTAAGCTACTGATTCTATTGGGCCGAAATTGGGTTATGCAACAGCTTCTAGAAATATTCCATCGTTCGGAAACTGCGCTGCGATGCGGCTGCCAGAGAAAAGCTGCGAAATCGGGCGTAAGTAACGGCATGCATTCGTTTTAGTCGAGAGCAGCGCAGCGCGGAAGTTTGCCACCGAATGGAACGGAAGGTCTATTGCTGGGATCGAATGCAGCGTTTAATCTTTCGGAAGCATCGAACATCGTGAGGTGGCAGATGGTACGGATTAAATCGAGCCAGAAATTCTTCACCGAGGACGAAGTTTGCAGCCTCACGGGAATATGTCTCGACCATCTGCGAGGCTTGGCGTTAAATAAGCATCTGGGTACGCTGGCTCGCGCCGCGGAAGCTGCGGGTGCCGAAGCCGAGAAATGGCTGTTCACACACTCGGACCTTATGATCCTGACCGTCCTCTATCCCCGCTGCCAGCACTGATCGGTTCCGCGCACCCGAGAATTGAGTCCGAGAGCTACAATCCTGAGTTCACGATGTAGCAACTGGAGTTGGCTTTCCTTGGGACAGCCCTCGTGGGCATATTTGGCGTGCGGGCGCTGAACTCGTTTAGCAGGTTGTTGAAAAAAGCTGGGCGTCATTCTGAGGGCCGTTCTGTGGCCCGAAGAATCTCTCTTTTCTTGGCATTCCCGGGAAGAGAGATTCTTCGCTTCGCTCAGAATGACGTCCGAAATGAGTTTTTCAACAAGCTGTTAGAGAGGGAAGCATTATCGACGCAAGTTTCGGAATTGCCTTCTTTGCCATTTCAAAGTATTGCGCATCCACTTCCAAACCCAAACTCTGCAATCCTTGGGCGCAGCACGCTGCCACCGTGGACCCCGAACCCATGAATGGGTCCAAGACAAGCCCCTGGCCCAGGGGTAAAGCCGCTCGAACGAGTTGCCGCAAAAACTGCTGAGGCTTCAGAGAGGGGTGCGGCGCAAGTTCATACTCGCTCTTTCTCGTCGGACTTGAGACGATTAGATCCCGGAACGGCGTTTCGCGCGACAGCCGGCGGAGCCCGCCCGTCTTCCACTTCCTCAAGTTATCTTGCACTCGCCCTTCACAAGGCTTGCGGAACAGACCCCAAGGCTCCCAGCAGGAACGCGGCATGACCGACACCATGTCAAATTCCCTGTGAGCGTTCTTCGGCCTGTCTCCCCCCCTCAATGTTTGGACGGTTCGAATGATCTCGCCCCGCTTCTCAAAACCGGCACGGATGAAGGGGCCGAAAGCCAAGTGCGATACCAGCGGATTCGATGCAACGAAAATATGCGCGCCCGGAACCAAGACTGGCATGAGTAGAGCGGCAAACTTGGTAAAAAAGGCCTCCAACCTTACTTTGTCCTGCTCTTGAAGCACCGTGAATCGCGGGATTGGGCGGCGCTGGCAACCGTCGAATGATGGAGGAATCCGCCACACCCCGCCGCGGCCAGCACGAAGCTTTCTCTTGTGCTCCTCGGAATACTCAATTAGTCCGTATGGTGGATCCGTCACGACGGCATGGACGTAATTCCGAGGACACTGCCGGAGCCACTCGAAGGCATCAACTCGCAGGATCCTATGGAGACTATCTGCCTCCGAAACTCCCTGCACCCCGACAAAAGGGCAATACAGATGTTGATGGCATGGGCAAGTGGCCATATTCTAGCATGAGCATTTGAAGCGGAACTGGAAAACAGATGTCGAAGGAGACATCACAAGGTTTGTTAAGGGTCATCGGACATGAAGGCCAGGAATCTACGCCGGTTTAAGACCTGCCGCCGTGCATACGCCCGCGTGCAAGTCATCGCCGCGCTGGTTGCAGCCGCTTGCATGTGCGGCGCGGCGGGAGCGCAGGATATTGCCGGACCGGCGCACTCGCCGTCAATTCAACCGCAGAATGCCACAACTCCCTCCGCCAGCTCCCCGGCGCTGCCACGCGGGAAGAAATTGGTCCTCAAAGACGGCAGCTTTCAGTTGGTGCGCGAATACCAGGTCGACGGGGATCGAATCCGCTACTACAGCGTGGACCGCTCGCAATGGGAAGAAATCCCGGCGGCACTGGTCGATTGGGACGCCACAAAAAAAGAGGATTTGGCGGAAGCAAAACGCGACGCCGAGGTGGTCGCGAAAGCTCACGCCGAGGACGCCGAGCGCAAGATACCGCCTCTCGATATCGATGCGAGCCTCGAACTCGCGCCTGGAGTGTTCCTGCCACCCGGCGAAGGCTTATTCGCTTTCGATGGCAAGGGCGTGTTCCGCCTTTCACCGGCTGCGACAGATAGCAAGCTGAGCAAACGCCGCGCTATCGAGCAAGTCCTTGTGCCAATTCCGATCGTGCCGGCCAGGCAGACGGTTTCAATCCAAGGCGCACATGCGAAGCTTCGAATCAGATTCAGCCAGCCCGAGTTTTATATGCGCGTCACAGACGACAGCGAACCGGACGTGCAACTAATTCGAGCGAACGTACACGGAGACAGGCGGCGAATCGAAAATCTCGATCAGCTCTTCAAGCAGCGATCGGCCGTGCGAGACACGATACCGATTGAGCGCTGGCACGTCGCGCATGGCGTCTATCGCTACACGGTGGGACAATCTCTCGATCCGGGCGAATACGCAATTATCGAGACCACGAACGAGGAGGGGACGGAACTTTACGTCTGGGATTTCGGGGTAGACCCCGGACGCTCGCCAGCGGCGGCCGGTAAGGAAAAGTGAGCGGAAGGAAAGACACCCCGGAGACGATCATGTGCTATTGGCTCGTTTTCGCTGGCGCTGAGACGAGCAGATCGGACAATAGCGTTGCCAGTCCCGCAATATGGAAGGGTTTCTGAAGAACGGAGGCGCCCTTCGCGTTAAGTTCGGCGATCGCTGGAGGCTCAAGCAGCTCGCCGGTCATAAACACAAAGCGTGGAATCGGAGCGCCAGCCGAGTTTGAGCGGAGTTGTTCGAAGAACTGCCGGCCACTCACGCCCGGCAAGTTGAAGTCGCAAAGAACGATGTCGCAAGAGCGCCGCGAGAGGATTTCGAGGGCGTCTTCCGCGTTCGCCGCGCCTTCGACGTCCATTCCTCGCGCAGCAAGACCCTCCTGCACGATTTCACGGATGCTCTCCTCATCCTCGACCACGAGAACGGAATGGCCGCGCAGCGGGGAGGAATCCGCTGAAGCTTTGAGGGCGCGCTGCGACGACGCTTCGGCATGGCTTTCGTTGGCCGCGAGAGGCAGAAGCAGGCGAAAGGTCGCTCCAGTTCCCGAGTTCGACTGCACTTCAATCGTCCCGCCATGTTCCTTCGCGACCGCAAGGCAGATGGTCAGTCCCAAGCCGCTACCGCCGCCGGGCCGCTTCGTGGTGAAGAAGGGGTCGAAAATTCTTCCGAGAGCTTCCGGGGAGATGCCGGGACCATTATCGGCAAACGTAACGCGGAGCTTGCCATCCGTGCGTTCGATGGCGACGCGAAGCAATCCTTGCTCGCGGACGGCGGAAATAGCCTGTTCCGCATTGACTATGAAATTCGAGAACATTTGCGAGAGGAGCTTAGCGTCGCCTTGAACCGCTGGCAAATTTGGCGAGGCATGGATCTCAATCGCGATTTTATGCTGCTGCAGAGACACGCGGTGCGTCTCCAGAGTTTGGCGGATGATCTCCTCGACGCGAACTTTCTCCCGTCGCAGGGCAGCCGGCCCCGACAACGCGAGCAGGTTCTGGACAATGCCAGCAGCCCGGCGCGCCTGCTGCAGGACGATTTCCACCTGCCGGCGGGTGGTGTCATCCGAAGCGCGCTCGCGAAGCAAATCGCCGACGCCCAGGATGGCGGTGAGCGGATTATTCAATTCGTGCGCGGCGCCCGCCATCATCTGGCCCATGGACGCAAGCTTCTCCTTTTGCAACACCTGCTGTTCCGATTGCTTTGACTCGGTGATATCCCGCGCGGACGCAACCACACCGTTGATTTTCCCGTCCGCATCGAAAAGAGGCCCCGCGCTCGCACGAAGGATCCGCCAGGACCGATCGGCATGCTGAATGCGGTATTCAATCTGGGCGCGGCTTTGCCGGCCCGCGATTAGTTTTTGAAACATTTCGGCAAGCTTTTCGCGGTCTTCGGGGTCGGCGCGCTCACCGAGCGATAATCCGATGTATTCCCGCGGGGGATGGCCGAGCACGTCTTGAACCCGCGGGCTTATGTACGTAAAACGGGCTTCGCAATCGAGTACTGCAATCACGTCGGGGAAGCTTGCAATCAGCCGCCGAACGAATTCCTGCTCCTGATGGAGGCGCTTTTCGATCTCCCGCCGCTCGGTGACGTCGACGAGCGTGCCTTGCAACCGCACAACTCGTCCAAACGTGTCGCGAATCGCGAATCCCGAAACAAGGCAGTGAACCAGCGACATGTCCTTACGGCGAAACACAAGCTCGCGATCCTGGACGGATCCCTTTTCGAGCATCTCCTGCACGAGCGCGTCGCGCTGCGAGGGCTCGGCGTATACTTCACGAAAATTGAACGCCTGCATTTCTTCCTTGCCCCGGTACCGCAACATGCGGACCAACGCAGGATTGGCATCGAGCAACTGCCCTTCCGGCGTGGTGAAGAAAATCCCTTCGCGAAGAGATTCGAAGAGCTCGTCAAAGCGGGCTAAAGCTTGATGTTCCGACGTGACGTCACGGGCCCAGCCGATGATCGAGCCGGCTTCTCCTTCGGCGTTGCCAACATAAAATTGGCAGTCGAAAAAGCGCTGCTGGCCGTCCTTCTTCAGGCGCACAGAGAGCTGCCCGGTCCAACTGGAATTCCGCGCGAGAACCGCGTGGGCTCGCTCGGCCTGCGATCGCGAGGGCGCGGCGAGAAATTCGTCGAACGGGTGGCCAATCAATTCCGGAAAGGAGACTCCGAAGAGCTCCGCCACGTACCGGTTCGCGACGCGAAAAATTCCGTCGGGAGAAAGGACAAACACGGCATGGTCCAAATTGTCGATCAATTCCCGGTAGGCGAGCTGAGAGCGCGAGACGATTTCAAGCAGCCGCTGCAGCTGCGAATCCGAAGATGGCGATGCGTTTAGCAGCGGCTCGCTGTTTGATGGCGTAGACATACGGACCTGTTCGAGAATCCTCGTCCCGAGGCTGCGTGGCAGAGGATCCCTCAAATAATTTTACCGTTGCCAGGGCGCGCTTGGGAAAGAAAGCGCTGAGATATGCCAAGTTGCTTAACAGGAGCTTAGCTCGGCAATGCCGCCCTGAAGGGCGGCACTACATGTATTTTTCCGCAAACGGTTACCACGGGGTTGAGACCCCGCCGTTCCAAAATCTCGAGTTGGCGCAAAGGCGCTAGCGGCCCGTCGCGTCTCAACGCCAAACACAAAAGGCGCCCCAAGAATCGAGGCGCCCTTTTCGTTTGAAACATGGCGCGACGGTTTAGCTTTCGACAGCGGCGTCGGTATCCTTCCGCAGAAAATCAAGCGCCGCGGCTTCCTCGGGCGTGAGTTCCGGCTCCAACATTTCCGGCTCATCCTTCGGCAATTCGGTGAGAAGCTGGATGTTGCGATAGCGGTCCAGGCCCGTGCCCGCGGGAATCAGGCGGCCCATGATGACGTTTTCCTTCAGGCCGCGCAGGTAATCGACCTTTCCGGAAATCGCCGCCTCGGTGAGCACGCGCGTCGTTTCCTGGAAGCTGGCCGCCGATATAAAGGAGTCGGTCGAGAGCGAGGCCTTGGTGATACCGAGAAGGAGCGGACGTCCGGTTGCGGGACGGCCACCGTCCGATATAATGCGATCGTTCTCTTCGCGGAAGCGGAACTTATCGATCTGCTCTTCGAGGAGAAACGTCGTGTCGCCGACATCCTCGACTTTCACCCAGCGCATCATCTGCCGGACGATCGTCTCAATGTGCTTGTCGTTGATGTTCACGCCCTGCAGACGGTAGACCTCCTGAACTGAGTTCACCAGGTAAGCCTGCGTATATTTCTCGCCGAGGACGGCGAGAATGTCGTGTGGGTTGAGCGGGCCGTCAATCAAGGGCTCGCCTGCCTGAACGTGCTCGCCTTCCTGAACGTTGATATGGATGCCGCGCGTGATGGAATATTCCTTCACCGTCTTTCCATCTTCGCTTTCGACGTAAATCTTGCGCTGGCCCTTGACGATTTCGCCGTATTTCACGACGCCATCGATTTCGCTGATGACGGCGGGGTCTTTCGGCTTACGGGTTTCGAACAGCTCGACGACGCGCGGCAAGCCGCCGGTGATGTCTTTCGTCTTGGTGGTCTCGCGTGGAATCTTTGCAAGCACGTCTCCCGGCTGGACCTCGTCTCCGTCGGCGACCATTAAGTGAGCGCGAGAAGGCATCAAGTACTTCTTTCGGACGCGGCCGGCCGAATCACGGACCAGAATCGTCGGCTGGTGCTTTTCGTCGCCCGCGGGAAGCGTGACGACGAGCTGCGACAAGCCGGTGACTTCGTCCACTTGCTCTTCGATGGTGACGCCCGGCTGCAGGTCCTTGAATTGAATGTTGCCGCCCGTTTCGGTCAGGATCGAGAACGTGTAAGGGTCCCACTCGACCATGGTCTGGCCGAGCGCGACCGGTTGCCCGTTTTCAACTTTCAGGCGCGCGCCGTACACAACGTGGTGGCGTTCTTTTTCACGGCCTTTTTCGTCGACGACGGCGATGAGCCCCGAACGATTCATCGAGACGATCGTCTTTCCTCGGCCTTCGACAACATTGAGGTCGATGAATTTGACGAAACCGGCGTTGCGGGCTTCGACTTTCGACTGCTCGGTGACGCGCGTAGCCGTGCCGCCGATGTGGAACGTGCGCATCGTCAACTGCGTGCCAGGTTCGCCGATGGACTGCGCCGCAATCACGCCGACGGCTTCGCCCATCTCGACGAAGCGGCCGGTAGCCAGGTTGCGGCCGTAACAGCGGGCGCAGACACCGCGCCGGGATTCGCAGGTCAGCACGGAACGAATCTTCACGCGCTCGATGCCGGCTGCCTGGATCGAGTTGGCAAGCTCCTCCGTAATTTCCTGGTTGATCTCGACGATGACGTTGCCTTCGTAGTCCTTGATCTTTTCGAGCGAAACGCGGCCAACAACGCGATCGCGCAGCGGTTCGACTTCGACACCGGCTTCCAAAATCGGCTCGACGAAAATGCCGTCAGCCGTGCCGCAATCGAATTCATTGATGATTACGTCCTGGGCCACGTCAACGAGCCGCCGGGTGAGATAGCCCGAGTCGGCGGTCTTCAGAGCCGTGTCCGCCAACCCCTTGCGAGCACCGTGCGTGGAAATGAAGTACTGCAGCACGGTAAGGCCCTCGCGGAAGTTCGACGTGATCGGAGTCTCGATGACTTCGCCCGAAGGCTTGGCCATCAAGCCGCGCATTCCGGAAAGCTGGCGAATCTGCTGTTTCGATCCTCGGGCGCCGGAATCGGCCATGACGTAAATGGGATTGATGACCCCCTGCTTGTCCTGTTCTTCGAGGGCCTTGAACATTTCGTCCGCAACTTTTTCGGTGACGTCGCTCCAAATGGCGATGACTTTGTTGTAGCGCTCGCCGTTGGTGATCGCGCCATCGAGATATTGCTGCTGGACCTTGACCACTTCGTGCTCGGCCGCGTCCACCAGCTTGAATTTCACGCTGGGGATGACCATGTCGCTGATGCCGATGGAAACGCCGGCCTTGGTTGCGTAGAGGAAGCCGAGTTCCTTCAACTGATCCAGAGCGACGACGGTCTTTTCGAGGCCAAAACGCAGGTAGCAATACTGCACCAGCGCCTGGACGCCTTTTTTCTTGAGCAAGCCGTTGACGAACGGCATGTCCGAAGGCAGGTGATCGTTGAAGATCACGCGGCCCACGGTGGTGTGCAGGAATTGCTTGTTCAGATGAACCGGCTCAGTGTGCGAAACGTCCTGATCATCGTACGCGTTGGTCAGGTCGAGGACTTCGCCGGTATATCGCATACGAATCGGCGTGAGCAGTTCGACTTCGGCGGCATCGAGCGCCATCAGAACTTCCTCGGTGGAACCGAAAGCGCGGCCTTCGCCCTTGCCGTGAGGCTTCGACTTCGTCATGTAATAGATGCCGAGCACCATGTCCTGCGTCGGAACGGCGAGAGGATAGCCGTTAGCCGGCGAAAGGATGTTGTGCGAGCTGAGCATCAGCACGGACGCTTCCACCTGCGCTTCCGGAGAAAGCGGAATGTGGACCGCCATCTGGTCGCCATCGAAATCGGCGTTGAACGCCGTGCAAACGAGCGGGTGAATGCGGATGGCTTTGCCTTCCACAAGCACCGGCTCGAACGCCTGAATGCCGAGGCGATGAAGCGTGGGCGCACGGTTCAGAAGCACCGGGTGCTCTCGAATCACGTCTTCGAGGATGTCCCAAACGATTGCTTCCTGCGCTTCGACTAGTTCCTTCGCTTGCTTAATCGTGGTGCAATGACCAGCCGCTTCGAGCTTGTGGTAGATGAACGGCTTGAAAAGCTCGAGAGCCATCTTCTTCGGCAGTCCGCACTGGTGGAGCTTCAGCTCCGGACCGACGACGATGACCGAACGGCCCGAATAGTCGACGCGCTTGCCAAGCAAGTTCTGGCGGAAGCGGCCCTGCTTGCCTTTGAGGGTGTCCGAAAGCGATTTGAGCGGGCGGTTGTTCGTTCCGCGCAACACACGTCCGCGGCGGCCGTTGTCGAAAAGCGCATCCACGGCTTCCTGCAACATGCGCTTTTCGTTGCGCACGATTACGTCCGGCGCATGCAATTCCATGAGCTTCTTCAGCCGGTTGTTGCGGTTGATGACGCGGCGATACAGGTCGTTGAGATCGGACGTGGCGAAGCGGCCGCCGTCGAGAGGCACGAGCGGGCGCAACTCCGGCGGAAGCACCGGAATCACGTCGAGAATCATCCATTCGGGTTTGTTGCCGCTCTTGCGAAACGCTTCGAGAACCTTGAGCCGCTTGGCGAACTTGATTCGCTTCTGCAAGCTCGGGTCAATTTTCATTTTTTCGCGAAGCTCTTCGGAGAGCTTTTCGACGTCGACGCGGCGGAGCAACTCCTTGATGGCCTCGGCGCCCATGCCGGATTGGAACTTGCCTGGAAATTCTTTCTGAAGCTCGCGAAGCTTCTCTTCCGGCAGGATTTCCTTTTCCTTCAGGCTGGCGACTTCGCCGGGATCGATGCAAACGAACGTCTCGAAATACAGAATGTGCTCGAGGTCGCGCATGGTGATATCGAGGAGGTAGCCAATGCGGCTCGGCAAACCCTTGAAAAACCACACGTGGGAGCAAGGCGAAGCCAGCTCGATATGTCCAAGACGCTCGCGGCGGACTTTGCTCAGCGTAACTTCCACGCCGCACTTGTCGCAGATGACTCCGCGATGCTTCATCCGCTTGTATTTTCCGCACAAGCATTCCCAGTCGGTAACGGGGCCGAAAATCTTGGCGCAAAAGAGGCCATCGCGCTCCGGCTTAAAGGTGCGGTAATTGATTGTTTCCGGCTTGGTCACTTCGCCGTGCGACCAGGATCGAATCTTTTCCGGGCTAGCCAGGCTGATGCGAATCGAATCAAAATCCGCAATCTGACTGGCGCGATCGTAAGGGCTTGAACGATACAAGGGCAGTCCTCCTCCCCGGCTACGCCAGGGCAAAAAACGTTACGAAGTTATCGAAATCTCAAAGCGCCAGCGGACTAATTCCCGCGAACGCTAATCGGCCGCGTCAATTTTTTCGAGCTGCGGCTTCTGGCGCTTCATGAGCTCGACGTCCAGGCAAAGCGATTGCAGCTCGCGGACGAGAACGTTAAACGATTCAGGCACGCCAGGCTCGATGCCCGGTTCGCCCTTCACGATGGCCTCGTAAATTTTCGCGCGGCCATAGACGTCGTCCGACTTTGCCGTGAGCAGCTCCTGCAAGATATGAGCGGCCCCATAGGCTTCGAGCGCCCAAACTTCCATTTCTCCGAAGCGCTGTCCGCCGAACTGAGCTTTTCCGCCGAGCGGCTGTTGCGTGATCAACGAGTACGGGCCGATCGAGCGGGCGTGAATCTTGTCGTCGACCAAGTGCGAGAGCTTGAGCATGTAGATGTATCCGACCGTGACTTCCTGCGCGAAGACATCGCCAGTCATGCCGTCGTACAGCGCGATTTTGCCGGTTTCCGGAAGCTCCGTGAATTTCAGCAGGTGCCGGATGTCGCCTTCGCGCGCGCCGTCAAAAACCGGCGTGGCGAATGGAACGCCTTCGCGGAAGCTGTGGCCCAGGTCGAGCAACGCTTCGTCGTCGAGATTGGCAATCGTCTTCCACACCGACGTGGGTCCAAAGGCGTCCTTGAACCATTTGCGAACGACGTCCGCACGAGCTTCCGTGTCGAGCAGCTTTCCGACGATCGCACCGAGCTCCTTGGACGCCCAGCCGAGATGCGTTTCGAGAATCTGCCCAACGTTCATGCGCGAAGGAACGCCGAGCGGATTAAGGACGATCTCGACAGGCGTGCCATCCGGCATGTAGGGCATGTCTTCTTTTGGAACGATCCGAGCGATGACGCCCTTATTGCCGTGACGGCCGGCCATTTTGTCGCCGACGGAAAGTTTACGTTTCATGGCGATGTAGGCCTTCACGAGCTTGATGACGCCCGGCGGCAATTCGTCGCCCTTCTTGAGCTTCGCGATGCGCTCATCGGTGATCTTGCGGAGAACGTCGATTTGACGCGAGGTCATCTCTTCGATCTCGTCGATCTTCTCGATCAGAAGAGGGTCCTTGTCGTTGAGCCGCAAACGCTTCAAGTTGCGCGTCGAGATTTTCTCGAGAATGTCGCGAGTCAGCTCGGCGCCCTTGGTGAGCAAACGCTTGTTGGTGCGCTCGTCGTGCAGGTCGGCCATCAGCTTCTGGCCGCCCAGCAAATCGTTGAGGCGCTTGAGGCGCTCGTCAGTGAGAATGCGTATCTCATCGGCGAGGTTCTTTTCGAGCTTCGCGACTTGCGCGGCCTCGATCGCTTTGTGACGCTCGTCCTTCTCCGCGCCCTTGCGGCAGAAGATCTTAACGTCGACGATCGTGCCCTCGATGCCCGGCGGACAATAGAGAGACGCGTCGCGGACGTCGCCGGCCTTCTCGCCGAAGATCGCGCGCAGAAGTTTCTCTTCCGGCGTGAGCGTCGTTTCGCCCTTCGGCGTGACTTTACCCACGAGAATATCGCCGGGCTTTACGGTGGCGCCGATGCGAATCACGCCGCTTTCGTCGAGATTGCGGAGGAAATTCTCGTTGATGTTGGGAATGTCCCGCGTGATTTCCTCGGGGCCAAGCTTTGTATCGCGAGCCTCGATTTCGTATTCCTCGATATGAATCGAAGTGTAGTAATCCTCCTCGACGAGTTTTTCGCTGACGAGGATGGCGTCTTCAAAATTGTATCCGCGCCAAGGAAGGAAGGCGACGAGCACGTTGCGGCCAAGAGCCAACTCGCCGCGATCCGTGCATGGCCCGTCGGCCAGCACCTGGCCCTGCTTCACGCGGTCGCCCGCGCGTACCAGAGGCTTCTGGCTGATGCAAGTGTTCTGGTTCGAGCGCTTGAACTTCGTGAGCAAATAAATGTCGGAACCAACTTCACGGCTGAGCACGCCGGATTGGTCGGATTCGACGCGCACGATCACGCGCTCGGAGTCAACCTGGTCGACAATGCCGTCGCGGCGGCAAACGATGACAGCTCCGGAATCGCGGGCTGTGACGCGTTCCATGCCAGTGCCGACGAGCGGCGCGTCGCCCTTGATGAGCGGCACCGCCTGACGCTGCATGTTCGATCCCATCAATGCGCGGTTTGCGTCGTCGTTCTCGAGGAACGGAATCAAGCTGGCGGCGACGGAGACGAGCTGTTTGGGCGAAACGTCGATATAGTCGACTTCCTCGCGGCTTTTCAGGACGAAGTTGCCGGCTTGGCGGCAGTTGACTAGATCCGTGGTGATTCTCAGTTTTTCGTCGAGCGAAGCGTTGGCCTGCGCGACGACGTAGCGGTCCTCTTCCCACGCCGAAAGGTAGAAACAATGCGGCTCGACTACGACGCGCCGGCGCTTCAACTCTTCGTTGGTATCTTCCACTTTCTCTTTTTCGACCACCTCGCCGGCTTTGAATTCGCTGTCCCCTGAGTTAACGATCTGGACGTAGTCGATCACGCGCCCGCCCTTCACTTTGCGGTACGGCGATTCGATGAAGCCGAACTCGTTGATGCGTGCGTAGGAAGAAAGCGAGCTGATCAGGCCGATGTTCGGGCCTTCCGGTGTCTCGATTGGGCAAATACGGCCGTAGTGCGTTGGGTGAACGTCGCGAACTTCGAATCCCGCGCGTTCGCGCGAAAGACCGCCAGGGCCAAGGGCCGAAAGGCGGCGCTTATGAGTGATTTCGCTGAGCGGATTGGTCTGATCCATGAATTGCGAAAGCTGCGAACTGCCAAAGAATTCGCGGATCGCGGCCATCACGGGCTTCGCGTTCACCAGGTCGTGCGGCATGGCCGTGGACATTTCCTGGTACACCGACATCTTTTCCTTGATGGCGCGCTCCATGCGAACCAGCCCGATGCGGAACTGGTTTTCGAGCAACTCGCCCACCGCGCGAACGCGGCGATTGCCGAGATGGTCGATGTCGTCCACCGTGCCGATGTTCTTGCGAAGCTTGAGCAGGTACTTGATCGCGGCAACAAAGTCGGACGGGTCGAGCGTGCGTTTGTCGAGCGGCGTCTCGAGACCGAGCTTGATGTTGAATTTGAGGCGGCCCACCTTGCTGAAATCGTACTTGCGCGGATCGAAGAACATGCCGTTGAAAAGCGCGGTAGCGGTTTCAAGCGTCGGAGGATCGCCGGGGCGCAGCTTGCGATAGATTTCGATCAGCGCCTCTTTCGGAGTGCGAATCGTATCTTTGTCGAGCGTGCGTCCGACGATGACGCCAACGTCATCGCGATCCGGAAAGGAGACATCGACTTCCGTGATACCGGATTCAGCGATGGTGGCCCACAACTCCGGCGTGAGCGGCTTATTCGCTTCGAGAAGCACTTCGCCGGTCTGCCGGTTCACGAGTTCGCCAACCGTGACGGCGCCTTCGAGATCGGCAATTCCAACCTCGACCTGCGTCACGCGCGCCTTTTGAAGTTCCTTGTACAGAGGATCCGTGATGCGCTTGTGCGCACCTACCAGAACCTCGCTCGACTTCGGATGCTTGATTTCCTTCGAAATCTTGCGGTCCACCAGCCCCTCGGACAGATTCCAAAAAAGGTCGTTGCCGCGCAACGAGACGCGCTCCACCTGATAGAAGGTGCGCAGAATATCCTCGTTGGATTTCATGCCGAGCGCGCGAAGGAAAATGGAGCCTAGAAATTTGCGCTTGCGGTCGATGCGGACGTACAGAATGTTCTTCGTGTCGTACTCGAATTCCACCCACGAGCCGCGGTACGGGATGATCTTGCCGAGGAAGTACGAACGGTTATTGGCGGTCTCAAAGAAAACGCCCGGAGAGCGATGAAGCTGGCTGACGATGACGCGCTCGGTGCCGTTGATGATGAACGTGCCGTTCTCGGTCATCAGCGGAATATCCCCGAAGAAAACTTCCTGCTCCTTGATGTCGCGAATGGATTTCGCGCCGGTGTCGGGATCCTTGTCGTAAATGGTGAGGCGGATGGTGACCTTGAGCGGCGCGGAATACGTCATGCCGCGCTCCTGGCACTCGTTCATGTCGTATTTCAACTGAAGAGTGACCGGGTCGCCGCACTTGTTGCAAAACGTCGGCGTATTCTTGTTGAACGTTCCGCACTTGGCGCAGAGAACGTCGCCCGTCTTGTACGGATTGGTGACAACCGATGCGCCGCAATTGCGGCAGGTGGCGCGCAAGTGATGCAGGCCGCGAAGGTGGCCGCATTTGCATTCCCAGTTGCCGATCGCGTAGTCCACGAAATCGAGCTGCGAGAGTCCGCGGAAATCCTGGATCGGAAACACCGAGGCGAAGACCGATTGCAGACCGGTATCTTCGCGCTCGCTGGGCAGCAAATCCATCTGCAGGAAGCGCTGATACGACTTCTTCTGAACGTCAATCAGGTTCGGGATCTGAATCGTGGTCTTGATTTTGGCAAAATCCAGGCGTTCCCGTTCACGAACGACGCGATTACCGTTACGATTGCTCATTGACTATCCTCTTCAGGGCCACGCCGGAAGCGACGACGCGGGCAGACACCCGCTCCGCCGGTCCGGGAAGGACGAATTGTGAAGTTCAAAACTCCAAAGGAGTGCGCGCGTGCGCGAATTCCCTTGCAGCCGCGGCACGATGGCCGGTGCGGACTGCTGATTGCCACTACTTGATCTCGACCTTGGCTCCGGCGTCTTCGAATTTCTTCTTGATCGTCGCGGCCTCGTCCTTGTTGACGCCGTCTTTCACGGTCTTCGGGGCGCCATCCACCAAGTCCTTGGCTTCTTTCAAGCCGAGGCTGGTGACTTCGCGGACAGCCTTAATCACGTTGATCTTGTTCGCGCCAACATCGGTGAGCACGACGGTGAATTCCGTCTTCTCTTCCGCTGCCGCGCCGCCCGCGCCCGCCGCCGCGCCGCCCGCCGCCATCATTGGTGCTGCCGCAGCCGCGGAGACGCCGAATGTTTCTTCCATCTTCTTTACCAGATCGGACGCTTCGAGCAGCGTCAAACCCTTGATGTCTTCGAGAATCGATTCCACTTTGCTAGCCATTGCCGTTATCTATCCTCCTCCGAAATGAAAAGCTCAAATTGACGAAAAGCTTATTACCGAGCTGCCTCAGGCGCCGGGGCGCTTTCAGTTCCCGCTCCCGCCGGCCCGAACTTGTTTGCCTTCACCGCTTCGCTCGTGACTACCGCGAGGTTGCGCGGCAGAGCGGCAAGCGCCGTCGCGATGCGTTGCGCCGGAGCGTTGAGCAGGAACATGACTTTGCCGATCAATTCTTCCTTGCTCGGCAGCGACGCCAGCTGATTGATCTCCTGAATCGAAATGACGCGGCCTTCCACCCACCCCGCGCGGAACTGAAACGCCGGAACATCCTTGGCGACTTTGGTCAGGATTTTCGCCAGGGCCACGGAATCGAGCGTCGTGTACGCGATGGAGTTCGTGCCCGTCAGGTTCTTGAGCAAGCCTTCGGCTGGCGTCCCCTGCCCGGCGCGCTCCGCGACCGTATTCTTCACGACTTCGTAACGCCCGCCCGCCGCTTCCACCGAGCGGCGAAGCTTCGTGTCTTGCTCGACCGTAATGCCTTTGAAGGTTGACAGGATGACGGTCGAGACATTCGCGAGCTGCGTCCGAAGCTGCTCGGACTGCACTTTTTTCTCGGCTTTCTTCTTCATGCCGAATTCTCCCCTTTACGCCGCAACCGCGACGGCCGCATCAGCTTCCGTATGGTCGATCGGAACGCCGGGGCCCATCGTCGAAGTCAAAGTGATTTTCTTGATGTACTTGCCCTTGGAAGCCGCGGGCTTCGCCTTCACTACCGCTGCCAGCAGCGCATGCGCGTTACCGGCAAGATGCTGCGCCGAAAAGCTGATCTTGCCCACGGGCGAATGGATGATCCCGGTCTTGTCGAGGCGGAACTCCACTTTACCAGCCTTGATTTCGTTGATGGCGCGCGCGACTTCGAATGTGACGGTGCCCGTCTTCGGGTTGGGCATCAAGCCGCGCGGGCCGAGAACTTTTCCCAGACGCCCGGCTGATTTCATCATGTCCGGCGTGGCGATCACCGCTTCGTAATCGGTCCAACCCTGCTGAATCTTTTCGACCATGTCGTCGCCGCCGACGAAATCCGCGCCCGCTTCCTGCGCTTCGCGGACCTTGTCGCCGCTGGCGATCACCACCACGCGCTTGGACTTGCCGAGCCCGTGCGGAAGGACCACCGTGCCGCGGACCATCTGGTCCGATTGCTTCGGGTCCACGCCGAGGTTCAGGACGAGTTCAACGGTTTCGTCAAACTTCACGAAGTGCGCTTTGCGGAGAAGCTCCGCAGCCTCTTCGAATTTGTACGGACGCGCCTCGACTAGTTTGCGGGCGCGATCGATATTCTTTCCGCCTTCTTTTGCGCTGCGGCCCATCGTGTTCCTCTCCCGCGGTTATTCGGCGACTTCGATGCCCATATTGCGGGCTGTGCCCATGATCGAGCGAATCGCGGAATCAAGCTTAGCCGTGTTCAGGTCGGGCAGCTTGGTCTTGGCGATTTCTTCCACCTGCTTGCGTGTGACCTTCGCCACCTTGTTGCGGTTCGGTTCGGGCGAGCCCTTCACGATTCCGGCGGCCCGCTTCAAAAGCTCGGAAGCCGGCGGCGTCTTCAGAATAAAGGTAAAGGTACGGTCGCTATAGATCGTGACCAGCACCGGAATAATCATGCCGTCCGGCTCTTTGGACGTTTTGGCGTTGAACTGCTTGCAAAAATCCATGATGTTCACGCCGTGCGGGCCAAGCGCCGTGCCCACCGGAGGCGCAGGCGTTGCCTTTGTGGCCGGCAATTGGAGCTTCACTGTGGATTGAATTTTTTTCGCCATGTATCTTCCCCGGCCTACTACGCGACTTTTTCAACCTGTGCGAAATCGAGTTCGACCGGCGTGGACCGGCCAAAAATCGTGACGGAAACTTTGAGCGTGCTGCGGTCGGAGTTCACTTCCTCGACCACGCCCGTGAAATTCGCGAACGGCCCTTCTCCGATGCGGACTTTCTCGCCGCGGTCAAACGAAAGCTTCGGCTTCGGTTTTTCTGCCGTGGTGGTCGCGCGGTTCAAAATATTCTGCACTTCGTCTTCGGTAAGCGGCGAAGGCATCTGGCCCGATCCCACAAAGCCGGTAACTTTCGGCGTCGACCGGACGACGTGCCAGGTGTAATCGTCCATATCCATTTCGACGAGCACGTATCCCGGATAGCACATGCGGGGCGAAATCACTTTCTTGCCGCCGCGAACTTCCACCACCGATTCGGTCGGGATGATCACTTGCCCGATTTTGTCCTCGAGACCAAACGCCGTCACGCGGCCTTCGAGGCTTTCCTTCACCTTTTTCTCGAACCCCGAGTAGGTATGCACGATGTACCACTGCTTTGACATTCCGTTCATCCTAGTGGTGGAAATACCGCGTCACGATCAGATACAGCCGGCTGAAAATCGAATCCGTGATGTAGAAAAAAACGCCGAAAAACGCCACGGTGATGGTGACCACAACCGTGGTGGACCACACTTCGAAGCGCGACGGCCAGTTCACCTGCTTCATTTCGACGCGCACATCGTGAAGGAATTGACGCAACCGGCGCGGATAAGCGCCCAGCTTCCCAACCGGCTCCATCAGGGAAAAGCCGCTTACGCGATGCGATTCCTCTTCCCGGTTCGTTTTCGCCGCCTGTGCCATCCGGTCAGTCTTCCTTGTGCGTCTTATCCCGCCGCAACCGACTCTCGCCGCCCGCCGATTCTCGCTCCGCAAAAGCTGGCAGGGGAGGAGGGATTCGAACCCCCACATCCGGTTTTGGAGACCGGCGGTCTACCGTTGAACCTACTCCCCTAAATCCAGGCCGGCCCTACTTCACTTCTTTGTGCGCGGTATGCTTCCGGCACGAGTTGCAGAATTTCTGCTTTTCCATGCGATCTGGATGCTTCTTCCGGTTCTTGGTGGTCGTGTAGTTACGGTTCTTGCAATCGTTGCACTGTAATGTGATGACTTCGCGCATGGGTTACTCGATGATCTCGGCGACGGCGCCGGCTCCCACCGTGTGGCCGCCTTCGCGGATCGCAAACCGCAGCCCCTTCTCAAGCGCCACCGGCGTGATCAGCGATATCTCTACCGATATGTTGTCTCCCGGCATCACCATCTCCACTCCCGCCGGCAGCTTCACATCGCCCGTCACGTCCGTGGTCCGAAAGTAAAATTGCGGCCGGTAAC